>JBNKKC010000149.1:0-33546 GCA_050291625.1 Desulfobacteraceae bacterium | reverse complement strand
GCTTCAAGGTTCGGATTCTGTTTTCCGTATTGATCCCTGGCGACTGGCTGCCGGAATCGTCACTGGAATCGGTTTTCTAGGCGGCGGAACAATACTGAAGTCAAAAGATTTAATTCGTGGTCTGACGACAGCGGCATGTGTCTGGTTTATTGCAGCCGTGGGGATTGTGGTTGGTTTGGGTCTGTACATCCCTGCGGCAATGGGAACAATTGTTGGTTTTTTAGTGCTCATTGGACTCGATCCCATCGGCCACAAAATCCCGTCGGTCAAATACAGCCAAATTACTATAATATCAGAAGTAAACCCGGCAGAGGAAATTGAGGCACAGTGTCATGAGATATTAAAAAAGTACCCGATAACGGTTCAAAATACATCTATTTCGGCCGATGCGAAAACTCAACAAAAAACCCTGACTTTAAACATCCGCAGCCGAAGGATAAAAAACAAACATACCATCATTAAAGAAATTTTTGACATTCCGCATGTTCAACATGTTGATTGGTGATTGCACTATATAGAAAAACAGTTGTTCAGAACCGGAGCCGAACAGGTGTCCTCGAGCGGAAGCGTGGTAGCAGAGATCAGAAGGACGGATAGGATGTTTACACTTTCCTCGGACTCATCATGGCCTGTCCGTCAAGCACTTTTTCGCCGTCCTGATTCAAACAGAAAGTATCCATGACGATACGGTTCTTCTCTTCCATCACCTCGGTCACGACTGCTTTTGCGGTGATGGTGTCGCCGATACGCGCGGGGGCCAGAAATTTCAGGTCCTGCTTGACGTAGATGGCTCCCGGACCGGGAAGATAACAGCCGACCACGGTGGATATAAAGCCGGCCAGCAGCATCCCGTGGGCGATGCGCCCCTTGAAAAAGGTTTGCTTGGCATACTCTTCATTGACATGAAACGGATTCAAATCACCGGTGATGCCGGCAAACAGATAAATATCGGCTTCGGAAATCGTCTTGGAGAACTCCGCCGTATCTCCGACACTTATTTCAGTAATCTTTTTCCCCTGCATGGTACACACCCTCCCCTGTTGTTCTTTGGTTATTAATATTGAAATAACCAGCCCGGAGGCGACGTGCGCGGGCAAACTCCTCATCCAGCAGCGTCGCCTCCGATGCAATGAATCGATTCACACCAATTTATACCTGCTCCAGCACCGTCGCCATC
This sequence comes from Desulfobacteraceae bacterium, assembly GCA_050291625.1. Lineage (GTDB taxonomy): Bacteria > Desulfobacterota > Desulfobacteria > Desulfobacterales > Desulfosarcinaceae > JARRKU01. Next base: position 32,369 of record JBNKKC010000149.1, on the reverse strand, counting down.
CCCTGTCCCCCGCCGATACACAGCGAGGCCAGCCCCAGCGCATGTCCGTCTCTCAGCATGGTGTTCATCAGCGTCACCAGAATGCGCGCGCCCGTGCAGCCAATGGGATGGCCGATGGAGATGCCGCTGCCCAGCTGGTTCGTTTTCTCCTCGGTGCAGCCAAGCTCGCGCATGCAGGCAATGGCCTGGGAGGCAAATGCTTCATTGAGTTCGATGGCGCCGAAGTCATTGATGGTCAGGTTCTCACTTTTTAGAATTTTGCGAACCGCCGGCACCGGCCCCAGCCCCATGTAGGCCGGATCGAGGCCGCCAGAGCTGTAGGCTCGAATCTTTGCCAGCGGTTTGAGCCCCAGTTCAGATGCCTTGTCCGCCGACATGAGCAGCAGGGCCGCGGCCCCGTCATTGATACCGGAAGCGTTGCCGGCCGTCACCGTTCCGTCTTTTTTGAACGCCGGACGCAGCTTGGCCATTTTTTCGGCACTGGTCTCCATGGGCCGTTCATCCGTATCGAAAACCAGGGGGTCGCCTTTGCGCTGGGGAATGCTAACCGGCACGATCTCCTCCTTGAACAGCCCTTCGGTGATGGCTGTTCGCGCCCGCTGGTGGCTTAAAGCACCGAGTTCGTCCTGGGCCTCCCGGGAGATATCGAACCGGGAGGCAATATTTTCCGCAGTGATCCCCATGTGGTAGCCGTAAAAAATCTCGAACAGACCGTCAAAGACCACCAGGTCTGTCATCTCCACATTACCCATACGGGCCCCCCAGCGGGCGCTGGGCAAGGCATAGGGGATACGGCTCATGTTCTCCATTCCGCCGGCCAGCACGATGTCCGCCGCGCCCACCTGGATCGACTGCGCGGCCAGGGAGACGGCCTTCATGCCGGAAGCGCAAACCTTGTTGACCGTAAATGCCGGGCTCTCCTTGGGCAGCCCCGCATAAATCATGGCCTGGCGGGCCGGATTCTGCCCCTGGCCGGCGCCGACCACATTGCCCATGATCACCTCATCGACGACGAGAGGCTGCAGATCATCGGCATAATCATAGGCACTGGTTTCCAACTCCACCATTCCCTGATCTTTCAGCGCATCGGGGGCCACCTCTTTTTGAGCGTCGGTAGCGACGGGTTTGAGACCAGCCTTTTTGAGGGTCTCTTTCAGAACCAGCGCCCCCATTTGAACCACGGGGACATCTTGTAAACTGCCGTTGAAATTACCCACCGGCGTCCGCGCGCCGGAAACGATGACAACATCTCGCATCTTGTTCTCCTCCTGTTCACTTTCTTATTGGAAAAATGGATGACAATTAATCTTGAATTAGATCCCGACAAGCTTCATAGGCAGCAGGTGTATTCACATTGTAGAAGGAAAGCATCTTAGGATCGGCTTGCTTCAATTCCCGGGCGTATACCTTTTTCGTTCTCATTCGGTCGAATATATTTATAATTTTATAATCCTCATGGTCAAGCTGTGATTCGATGGCCGGCAGGCAGCGCCTGGAGTAGATCGAACATAACGGCTGGTAATGATTATCAAAATATGGAACGACAATATCCAGAGATGGTTGAATCTGATCGAGAAGCAACCGAATCATGTCCGGCTGCAAAAAGGGTGCATCGCAGGGTACCACAAAGGTGTAAGGCGCCTTGGCATTTACCAGCCCGGCATGAATGCCGGTCAATGATGATCGATAGGGATAAATATCTTCTACGACTCGCACGGGATAATCGCTATAGAGCTCCGGTTGACGGGTAACCAGCACTATTTCATCAAAACAGACTTGCAGGCTTTTAAGCAACCGGTTCAGTATGGATTGGCCGCCCACATCGAGAAACGCCTTGTTCCGGCCCGCCATACGGGTGTTTAGACCGCCGGCCAGGATCACCGCGCAACAGTCGTTTTTTTCGGGTCGGTCTGTCACGTCTCAGCCTCCCGATTTAATCCAACAGTTGCGCCGACACCAAACTGCCTGACGGCAACACGGTCTGGCCTTCGGGTATGGCCACGATGGCCTGCGCTTCGGCCATGGAGCGCAGCCGGCTTCTATTGTCCAGACGATGAAAGACGGCCGGATCCGAATTGCGATCCAAGACACCATAGATGAATTGCGTCCAATCAGCGAAGCGACCGGTCAGCTCGGCCGCCAGGCGTACGTTGGCCTGCGGCAGCCCTGTTTGTTGTAAACCGCTGAGCTTGTGCAACCCGGGAAGGGTGATCTGCAAAAACCCCATGAGAGTTGAGGGCGGCCCGCCGGGAAGGATAAAAACCGGTGTGGATCCCAGGATCCCGAATCCAACAGCCTTTCCTGGTCCGATGCGGATGCGATGAAAGGCCTGCCGCCATCCCAGCCGCTCAAGCGTATGGGCCACCAGGTCCCTGTCGCCGGTCCAGGCGCCGCCGCTGGTCACCACCGCGTCGAATGCGGCGACCGCCTGCTGTAAAGCGGTATAAATTTTTTCCGGATCATCTTCGACCACGCTTAAATGAACATCGAGCCCATATCTGCGGCACCAACCGCCAAGTGTGGTAATATTGCTTGCGTACAATTTTCCGTCAGGCAGTGGTCTCCCCGGCGCAACGACCTCATCTCCAGTAGCGATGATGGCCACCCCGGGCCGGCGTATCACGTCAACATGGCTGTGACCTGCGGCGGCCAGCAGCCCCACCAGCCCGGGCGTCAGAAGCGTTCCCCGGCGTGCGACGATCTGTCCGCTGGCCACGTCACTGCTTTTCGGAAGAATATTGCGTCCCGGCTCAGCATCGATTTGAACGAGAATGGAGGCGTTGTCGACGACCACAAACTCCTCTGCTACTACGGCATTGGCACCTTGCGGAATCTTCGCGCCGGTCAGAACACGAACCGTTGTGCCGGGCCGCACCAAAAGATCGTCACTTCCGCCTGCGGCTATGCTGCCAATCATCTCAAGCCTGACGGGGCGCTCCTTGCTCGCCTCCTCCACTTGGCTGGAGATGACGGCATACCCGTCCTTGAGAGACGCGTCGATGGATGGTGAGTCGACCTTGGCGACGACATCCTGAGCCAAAACCCGATTCAATCCGTCGAGCAGTTCAACCCGTTCGACGGGCAACGGACGAACCCGTTCCAGGGTCATTTTCAGGGCTTGATCCAGTCCCACGGGCAATGTTCGAACCACGGCCACTCTCCACCGAATGTCTAATTACTATCGGAAGCAATCGTTATTAGACTGTTATAAAATCGGTAATATCCTTTACTTAGCACTTAAAACTTTACACTTAACACGTCTTATGCCGAAGCTTTGCATTGTTGCTGCAGCCTGTCTGCTGTATGGCATCAGCCTCACGATCTATTTACCAAACGGACACACCGGAAAGGTGCACGATTTGCATTTCAGGCACAAACCGCCATGGCCGAGTGCAGCCACGTCAGAGCGGGTTATTTTTTCTCCGGCCAGCACGCGCGGATAAATCAGATCGAGAATGGTGCGTGAAGCAAACATACCGCAAGCCGGTATGCCAAGGACAGGAGTCTTGTCCAGATAGCATATCATGAACATGGCACCCGGCAAAACAGCGGATCCATAGACCATATCACATGCTCCGGCTTTTAGCAGGCCGTAGCGTGTCCGATCATCCGGATCAACGGACATGCCGCCAGTGGTAATCAGCAGATTGGCACCCGCGCTGCATAATCGAGAGGCGGCCGCCGCAATCATCTGGTCGTCATCCGGCAAAAAGACCACCTCCAGCACCCGCCCACCAAAAGCTGTCACTTTCTGACGGATGATGGGCTCGAATTTATCCTGGATGCGCCCATAATACACCTCATTGCCGGTAATCATCACTCCGACACTGGCCTTTTGCATGGGCAGCACGCGCAATACCCCGTGCTTGGCCGAACCGGCCGCTGCTACGGCGGCGTCGATTGTCGCTCTATCGACCACCAGAGGAACGGCCCGGGTAGCGGCAACCGTATCGCCCCTGCTGACGCAGGAGTTTGTGTGACGCGAGGCGCACATGACGTCGCCCAGCAGATTGAATTGCATCAGCGCCGCCACATCCACCTTCAGCAAACCATCGTGTGTCGCCTTCAACGACAGTTTCCCTTCCCTCGGTGCGCCGTTCCAGTGGACGCCCTCTCCGCACAGGGCGTCCGCAATAGCCACGGCTGCTTCATCTTCATGCATTTGGTTTTGCTCGGTTTTGAGGATATAGAGATGATTTTTTCCCAGCCTGCGCAAGTGATCCAAATCCCGGTCCTTCAGGATTTGCCCTTTGAGAAAAGCCGCCCCTTTAAATTGACCGGGCCTGATCTCGGTAATATCGTGGGCCAATGGAAAACCAACTGCGTCTTCGATCTTTACGACTTGAATCATGAGGGTGTCTCCTTGGAACAGCGATCGGCAGAATATGCCAATCGCCTCGCAAACGTATCGAAATATTTATGAAATCGGACATCGGCCTCACTGCGAAAACCGTCTGTCAGAGCTTTGAACGAATTAAGCAATGCCAGAGCCGTAGGTGTCAGTTCCGACCTGCCGCCGGCGGTGCCACCCCGATAAGTCGCTACTAAGGCGCAGCCGATGACTCGCTCCATATCGCGAATCGCGCCCCGCATGCGGCGGTAGGAAATCCCGGTTTCGCGGGAGGCCTCAAGCATGGATTGATGTCGATGAATGGCCTCCAGCATCGTCAGGCGTCCCTCACCAATGACCGGATGGCCTTCGATCTCCAGCCAAAGTTTGGAGCGGATATGCCACTGATTGGAAGGTCTGGATACCATTATGGCTCCTTAAATGGATTGTGCGAGATCATCAATCCCGATTTTTCATATTTTATTACATGCAATATAGGTGATGTCAATCCCATTTCAGCTCCACGTCACGATTTTGAAGTGCCCTCTCCACCTAGACTGCCTCTCTGCCGGTGACCATTCAATGGTGTAAATTCCCTGTCAGCCAAGGTCCGGCACCATCTGAATGCTGCCTGCCGAAAGGTCATCTGAATCTGCAATTCACGGAAATGGCAGTTTAATCTATTATCGGACCGACGCTATGCCGGTACCGCATCCGAGATAAGAGATCGAACTGGCCGTTGCGGCCGCCCCGCTTGATCGATGATAAATTTAATGCTATAAGTGCTTCATCGGATTCAAATGTTACATGCAATATCTTAAGCAATGCCTGTTGTTACAATGTGCCAACTTGGTCCAGTATCCTGATTCTTGTGCTGGTTTCTCGTGGATGCCGCAATTCCGTACTGACGTCGTCGGGCGGCCGCTGCAGCGAATCCTGCGACCATCGATTAAGGGGAGTCGACATTTGAAAAAACAAAAGAATTTAACATTGGCCGTCTATTACCGCATTAAAGATATGATGCTCAACTACGAAATCGTGCCCGGTCAGAGATTGGTCTTCGTGGATCTGGCCGAGCAACTGGGAGTCAGCCGTACCCCGGTCAACAATGCGCTCAGCATTTTAGCCAAAGAAGGTTACCTTGACTTCGTCCCCAACCAGGGATACTCCGTGCACCGTTTGACCCTGGAAGAAGCCGAGGCCCTCTATGAAATAAGGGAAATTCTCGAAGTGGGCACCATCGGCAAGGCGATCCGCCACATGGGTGACGAGAAACTGACTATTTTCAAACGCCGCAAGCAGGACTACGAAGATGCCATTACCGATCGAGTGCAGCGAAAGCTGTTCATCCTCGATACGGAATTCCACGCCGGAATGATCGAGATGACCGGCAACGCCATTCTGGCCGCTAAATACAGGGATATCTGCCAAAAGATATTTTTGCGCTTCCGTACTGAAGATCTGCGCATCGAACGCATTCGAAAAATCGTTGAGGAACACGAACACATCTATGAAGCGGTGCGCATCAAGGATGTGGCCAGGACCAAAGAACTGATCAAAGCCCATAATGCCAATGCCCGTAAAAATCTTTTCTCCATTATCTTTCAACGGGAGCAAAACTCCGGAAAGCTGAAGAATATCGACCTGTCTGAAACCAATTCGGTATTGGTGAGCGACTAATCGCCATTATATCGCTAAACCAACTGCAACACGTTTAACTCATAGCCGGCATTCCCATCAACGGCCACAGGATCTTTACGGCAAACGCCGTAACGATCATCAGGATGATACTGGCCGGAATCCCCCACATGAAGAACTCGCCGGTGGTGAATTGCTTCGAGTCGTAGGCAATGGCGTTGGGGGCCGCGCCCACCAGCAGCAGGAAAGGCATGCCGGCCGTCACCAGGGACGCGAATAGAATGACTTCGCCGGCCACGCCAAGATAAGGAGCAATAACCAGGGCAACCGGCAATGATATGGCGATGGCCGCCACATTCATGATGAAATTGGTCATTATCATGACGAAAAATGAGATACTCATCACGAAGATGAAAGGACCGGAGTCCTTGAACATGGTCAGCCAGTTAATGGCCATCCAGTTGGCCGCCCCTGTCTGCCAGAGGCAATAGCCGATACTCATCGCGCCTGCAAAGAGCAAGATGATGTTCCAGGGAACCTCTTCCAGGTCGTGGATGTCCAGAAGATTTGTCACAAAGAAAAGAATGGTGGAAAGCAGCAGCACGGCGGTTTTATGCGGTGGTGTAAATCCGGGGATGGCGGATTTTAAAACAGCGCTGACGCCCAGAACCAGAATGGCCGACCCGACTATAACCGCCGCCATCACCTCTTTCCGTGTAATCTTTCCCAGTTGAGCATTCAACATTTTGGCTCGTTCGCGGAGGCCGGGAATGGTTTTCTTCTCGGGCTTCAGGACCACCATGAAAAAGCCCCACAAGGCAAAGGTCATCAACCACCCGATGGGAAACATGTAATAGCTCAATTCGAAAAAACCAATGGATTTTCCTGTGACTTCATTGAAAAATCCCAAAGCCACGGCGCCCCGGGCAGCGCCCAGCAGGGTCACGATCGAGCCGGCACCGGCCACATAGGCCATTCCGATAAAGAGACCTTTGCCGAATTTGGTCTGCTTGTCGCCTTCACCGTACATGGCGTATATGGCGACCAGAAGCGGATAGATGGTAGCCGCCACGGCTGTATGGGCCATGATATGTGTCAGCGCCGAGGTGAGAATAAAGCAGCCCAGGTAAATCATGCTGGTCTTTTCGCCGGCAATGGCGAGCATTTTATAAGCGATGCGCCGTGTCAATCCGGTTTTGGTAAAGACCAGACCCACGACGATGGAACCGAATATGAACAAAACGTTTGGATCCATGAAATCCCTGAAAGCTTCTTTTGCCGGACGGATCAGAAACAGGACCTGCAGCACGCCGATGGTCAGACTGGTCACTCCGATGGGAACCACTTCGAATACCCACCAGGTGGCGGCCAGCAAAAAAACGGCGATGGCACCCTTGGCTTCCAGGCTCAGTTCAAAATGCTTGCCGTTGGGATCAACGGCATCGGGCCATGGAGGGCTGTAGTAAGCCAGACAAAATAAGAGTATCCCGATTCCCATGAATATATATTTTTGCCAATCGAAAGTATTGCTATGGAAGGTTGCGGCATCGGTTGACATAAAATCTTCTCCTATAGCTAATCACCGCATTTTGAGACGGCATCGGCGACCAACTCGAATACATCGGTCAAACGCAGTAAACCGACGACATCGTCCCCGTCCATCACCATCAGTGATTGATGATGTCCCATGACCAGGTAGTGAATCGCTTCATTCAACGTAGCGTCCAACGATACCTGTTCATCGGGCCCCAGCGCGGCCATGAAGCTCTTGACTTTAACATTGGCGGATTTTGCGCACAGATCGTCCAACGGTTCCTCCCAGAGCTTCAATTGGTCAATGAGGGCTCGTTGAAATGATTTTGTAAATCCAAGGTGCATCGGACCTTTATCGGAAAGCATGGAGTCGTACTTGGGCTCCAGCCCCCTGAGAATGGATATGAAACTCACTTTTCCCACGATCCGCTTGTTCTCGTCATAGATAAGGATGGCGCGATGGCGGTACTTTGCTCTATCGAAGGAGGCCTGAACTTTTTTCAGTTCCAGCACCGCTTGGCTGAGGGTGGCATCCTGGGATACCGTCGCATACTCGGAAAGCGGAACCATCACGTCTTTTACCAGAATCGTTTTCAAAGTATACCTCCTCATAATCTTTTATATTCAGTTAGTTAACTTATAATCATGTTATGGTGAACGCGGAGGTCAAGCTAGTGAATATATACTATTGAAGCGCGTGTTTCAATCCTTTATCAAAGAATTGATTGCAGATAGGCCGCCCCTCGTTCAAAGGCCTGATGGTCCAGATTCATGAACGAAAGGCGAAAATAGAAGCGAGCCGAAGGCGAAAACGAGAACTCTTCGCCACGGCTCCACGGCACGTTGTCTGCGGGCAGAGGTTTGTTGCTTTTCACCCACAGGCTGAAACCCGCCTGCCGCGTATTGGCCTGCAGATGACCCTTTGTATCGATGATCTGCAGCAGGCGCCGCTTGCGTGATTCAATAATGTTCGACACGTTGTCCAGATGTTGCCGGTATAATCCCGATTTGATAAACACCCGCATGCAGCGCTGCATCAGACCGAATGAGCCAATGTCGGATATGAACTTGGCATATAAAAACCGATCATACAGATCTTCAGGGACCACCATGAAGCCAAGACGGATACCGGCCACGGTGGTCTGGGACAACGACTTGATATGGATCGTCTTTTCAGGACAAATATCGATAAAACGAGGACCGGCCGCCGGACGAAACTCGGAAAGAAAATCATCCTCGATAATATAAAAATGATGCTGCTGGGCACACCGCGCGACGGCCGCCTTCCTTGAGTCACCATAGCCGGTCCCTGTTGGATTATGAACCGTCGGCATGGTGTAGAAAAGTCGGATCTCACCCGCCAGTTTACGCCCAAGCTGGTCAAGATCCGGTCCATTTTCATCGAGGGGCACAAAATGGCGCGCCTTGAACAGCGAGATCGCTCCGGGATAAGTGGGATCCTCGAACAGCATGGTCTCCGAAATATCCGCGGCAAAGACTTTGGCCACGAGATCCAGTCCCTGCTGGGCTCCCGATATCATCACCATGCGCTCGGACGGTACATGATAATATTGGCTGAGCACATGAATCAGTTCCGGATCTCCCTGTGCCGGTGTGGGAGCCAGGGCGTGTGCTTTTTCATCTGTAAACAGCCGGTTGAAAATTTCCTGGATCTGCTCGTAGGGGAAAAGGCTCTCATCCAGATAGTCGGTGCGAAAATCAAAGATACCTGAAGCCGTCTGGATCGTTTCGGGAAAACGGACATAGGAACCACTGCCGACCCGATTGTCGATCAACCCGTCGTTTTTCAACTGCTCGAATGCACGTAGGACTGTGAGTTTGTTGCATTGGAACTCCGAGGCGAACTGGCGGATCGAAGGAATTTTGCCCCCGGGCGTATAGTCTCCGGCCTCAATGCGTGAACGAATGGTCTGAGCGATGGATTTATATCTGGACGGCATGGCATTCATACTTGACAGAATTAATACATTTACATATTTGTACTAAGTTAATAGAATAAATGTAATACATAATGCAAGCTCTGTTTTAAGACGTAGATAGAAAGGACAAAAATTATGGAGCGCGAAAAAATCAACAAAGGGTTCGCCGAAATGTTCAAAAACGGCGTCATCATGGATGTTACCAATGCGGAACAGGCCCGCATCGCCGAAGATGCCGGTGCGTGTTCCGTGATGGCCCTGGAGCGTGTCCCCTCGGATATTCGCAGCGACGGCCAGGTGGCCCGCATGAGCGATCCGGCGATGATACAGGCCATTATGGATGCGGTCAGCATCCCGGTCATGGCCAAGGTCCGCATCGGTCATTTCATGGAGGCCCGCATCCTTCAGGCTATGGGCGTTGATTTTGTGGATGAAAGCGAAGTCTTGACACCTGCCGACGAAGTCCGGCATGTGGACAAGTCAGGTTTTGATGTTCCCTTTGTATGCGGGGCGCGCAACCTGGGAGAGGCGCTGCGCCGCATCAATGAAGGTGCCGCCATGATCCGAACCAAAGGCGAGGCCGGAACGGGAAACATCGTCAACGCCGTGACCCATATGCGGGCCATCAACGAGCAGATTGATGCGCTCAAGGGAATGGATAAGCACCAATTGACCCATGCCGCCGGTGAGATGCGCGTGCCGCTGGAATTGGTCGAGCAAACCCGCGATCTGGGACGTCTGTCGGTGGTCAATTTCGCAGCCGGGGGGATTGCCACTCCGGCCGATGCAGCGTTGATGATGGCTTTAGGTTCCGACGGCGTCTTCGTCGGATCAGGGATTTTCAAATCTGAAAATCCACCGAAAATGGCGCATGCCATTGTCCAGTCTGTTATCCATTATCAAGATCCGGCCAAACTGGTCGAGATTTCCAAAGGACTGGGCACGGCGATGATTGGTCTTGAAAACAGCTCCCTGGATGTAAAAATGGCGGAGCGGGGGGTCTGACTGCCATGCGTGTCGGACTTTTGGGACTTCAAGGGGCCTTTCTGGACCATATCGCCCATCTGAAGCGCTGCGGAGTGGACCATTGCATCGTGTCCGACCCGCATACGTTGACGAAAATCGACCGATTGATCATTCCAGGGGGCGAAAGCACCGTAATGATCAAGTTCTTGCATGAATTCGGCATGCTGGAGCCCCTGAAAGAGCGTATCGCGGGCGGTATGCCGGTGTGGGGCGTCTGTGCCGGCGCCATCGTACTCTCCGATCGCATCGACGGCAGTCCCGGCCCGGTTCGGGCACTGCCCATCCGCGTCAAACGCAATGCTTATGGCCGCCAGATCGCCAGCAGCCAGAATTGGATCGAAATTCCGTTGTTCGATCAGGGAAGCTATCCGGCGATCTTTATCCGTGCGCCCAAGATAGAGGATCTGGCTGCTCACCTGGCGGTTCACGCGCGATACGGTGGTGATCCGGTGTTTGTCCAGGATGAACGAATCATGGTGACGACGTTTCATCCTGAATTAAACGGCGACGACCTGTTTCACCGCTATTTTATAACCTTGTAGTTGCGGCTGAAAGGACGATCGGAACATGATCCAGCGCAACAACGTGCTGAAGTGGATTATCGCCGTGGTGGCGATCGTCGGCATCGTTTCCCTGTTCGAACATCTCACCGGCCCCGATCGCCGCATCGACAGTCGACCGCGTACGGTGGAGCCGCGGGGGGAACTGGCCAATTTTGAGAAAGCAACCATTGAAATCTTCGATCGCGCCTCACCCTCCGTGGTATACATCTTTACCGAAAATGCCGTGCGCGGATTTTTCGGGATGCGTGAAGTCCGTCAGGGTGCAGGCTCCGGTTTTCTCTGGGACACATACGGCCACGTCGTTACCAATTACCACGTTATCCAAGGCGCGCAGCGCATCCAGGTCCGGCTCGATTCCGGCGAGGCGATCGAGGCCACCTATGTCGGCGGTTCGGAGGATTACGACCTGGCTGTCGTACGCCTGCGCAGTAAACCCTCCGACATGCAGCCCATCCCGGTCGGATCCAGCAGCGATCTGCGTGTGGGCCAGGCGGTTTTTGCCATCGGGAACCCTTTCGGGCTGTCGCGAACCTTGACGACCGGTGTCATCAGCGCCCTGGATCGACGCCTGCCGACCCAGACGGGACGTGAAGTGGTCGGCGTTATTCAAACCGACGCGGCCATCAACCCGGGCAATTCCGGCGGTCCGTTGATCGATTCCGCCGGCCGTCTTATTGGTGTCAATACAGCCATCATCTCTGGATCGGGAAGCAGTGCCGGTATCGGATTCGCCGTCCCGGCGGATGTGGTCAATCAGGTGGTCCCGGTGTTGATCACCAAGGGGAAGGTGCCGCGCCCGGGCATCGGCATCGTGATTCTAGACGATGAAACGACCGCCGGGCTGGGTGCCGTCGGCGTCGTGATCGACCGTGTCATGCCCGGATCATCCTCCGAACGGGCCGGTCTGCGGGGCATCGACTATGAAAACCGCAGCCTGGGGGACATCATCCTGTCCGTCGATGGGGAACAGGTCAACAATATCGGCGAGTTTGTCCGCCGTCTGCAAAAATACCAGATCGGTCAAACGGTGCACCTCACAGTCAAGCGCGGCGATCAGATCCGGGAGGTGGACGTCACGATCATGGATATCTCCTAGAAGTTTATAGTCGTCGGAACCCAGATTCGTCGATCCAGGCGAATGAGAGCGGTTCGGCCGCATCATTGTTTGATTGGACCACCGCTTCAAGGCTGTGGCGCACCTCGGTCATCATCCGGTCCAACCCCGCCTTTTGGGACACGAGATGATGGAGGTGGTGTTCGATTCGAAAACTGCGCGGCACTGTGAAGGCAGTCCCGATCTCATCGCTGCCCAACATGGGCAGCTTTCGCTTGGTCCATAAGAGGTACATCTGAAATGGGTTTTGCGGGTCTTTCGGCGTGTATCCCGCCAGGATAAAGGTGACCTGGTGAATGGGGTCGATGGGATGGACCTCGCAGGTTTTGCGCATAAAACGCTCATATTCCGTAGATAGCAAGGGAAGACCCGCCCGATAAATCTCGTCTATATAAGTCAGGTTCTCCTGGTTTACGAAGTGCTTCAATGAATGACACATGATCTCCCCCGCTGCCGCCCCGCCCGTCAAAATGGCACTATATTCGGATAGTTGATGCAATCGATCGATTTGCAGTTCAATCAGGTTCCCAAAGTCATCCACATCCACCGCTTTACTGTCGGCCGCCACAACGATATGGTTGTCGGCCTTGCAGGCAATTAACTGAGACATACGCCCTCCTCAGTCTATTCATCAAACGTTTTCTTAAAGCAAATATTAATCTAATTCCAGTTTCGACAAATGTCAGAGGGGGTAAGCATTTTTTATCCGGATGTTGATGTATTCTTTTTCAACTGTCGTCGCCAATGGTCCAACCGCTGTTTGATCTGCTTTTCATAGCCGCGTTCCTGGGGTTGGTAGTAGATATTTCCCTGGAGTTGCTCGGGAAGGTAGTACTGCGGTACAAATCCGTCACGATAATTGTGCGCATATTTGTAATCACGACCGTAACCCAGATCTTTCATCAAACGCGTGGGGGCGTTTCGGATATGCATGGGTACCGGAAGGGAGCCGGTTTTACGAATGTCCGACTGCACCTTGCCGTACGCCGAGTAGATGCTGTTGCTCTTGGGAGCCGTAGCCAGGTACACCGCGGCCTGTGCCAATGAGAGTTCGCCCTCGGGTGGGCCGATAAATCGGAAGGCTTCCATAGCGGACATGGCAAGGATCAGGGCATGCGGATCGGCATTTCCGATATCTTCCGATGCAAAGCGGACCATGCGGCGGGCGATATACAGGGGATCTTCTCCGGCGGAAAGCATTCGAGCCAACCAGTAAAGAGCGGCGTCCGGGTCGCTGCCGCGCATACTTTTATGCAAGGCCGAGATCAGGTTGTAGTGCTCCTCACCGGCCTTGTCGTATTGCAGGGCGCGCTGCTGAACCGCCTGCTCGATATCGGCGGTTTCGATGGTGCGACTGTCGCCCCCAGTCTGGGGAGCTCGGCGCGCCATGGCCAAAAACGCCGCCATTTCCAAATGATTCAAAGCACTTCGCGCATCACCGTCCGACATGGCCACCAGATGTTCGGCAGCCTCTTCCGACAACGCCAGGCCATGCTGCCCAAGCCCACGGGATTTATCGCTCAAGGCGTGATTGAGTATCGATTTGAGGTCGTCGGCCGCCAACTGTTTGAGGGTGATGACCCGGCAGCGGGAAAGCAGTGGCGCAATGATTTCGAAGGATGGATTCTCGGTGGTCGCGCCGATCAGGGTCAGCAACCCGCTCTCTACATGGTGCAGAAAAGCATCCTGTTGGGATTTGTTGAAACGATGAATTTCATCCACAAACAAAATGGTGCGCCTGCGGTGCATCCTGAGTTGGTCCCGGGCGTCGGCGACGACGGCTCGGATCTCTTTGACACCGGCCAGCACGGCTGAAAAATGGATAAAATGCGAACGGCTCTCTCCGGCGACAATACGGGCCAGAGTGGTCTTTCCGCAACCGGGCGGCCCCCATAAAATCAGGGAAAAGATGCGGTCATGGGCAATGGCTTCGCGCAAAAGGGTACCCTGCCCCACCGCCTCTTTCTGTCCGACAAAATCGTCCAGACTGCGTGGTCGCATCCGTTCGGCCAGAGGCCGCGATTCGGCCATGGCCTGCTCAGCTTGGGATTCGAACATGTCCATAGTGACAAAGGTGGTTGCTGGTTTCTGGTTGCTGGTTGTGGTTTGAACGACAATGAACGTCTGAATATCGGTTTGCTGCCAAACCTTAAGCTGATGCCGTCCGCATGACGATCAAACGTTGGATCGTGTTCATCATAAACCAGAAACCATGAACCAGGTACCAGAAACCAATCCTTTCATGCCAAAAGCGCCTCAAAGCGTGTCAGCTCACGATCCAAAGCCTTTGGATCTTCGATGCATTGGGCGAGACGGTCCCAGAATTGGCTGCCGTGGTCCTTGATTTGGGTGTGAACCAGCTCATGCAGGATGACGTAATCCATCAAATCGGAGGGCAGGCAGACCAGATGAAGGTTCAAATTGATGTTGTTTTGCGTGGAGCAGCTGCCCCATCGGGTTTTTTGGTTGCGGATAAACACGCGACGAAACGAGAAACCGTGTCGTTCGGCCAACGTCTCAAGCCGCTGGACGATAATTCTGCGGGCTACGGCCCGGTTGATGACGCCGTACCGGTTGATACGGACCGACCGGCTCTCCAGAGCCCTTGCCTGTCTCAATTGCCTGGCGATCCAGGCGGCGTTGGATTGGGCAACCGCCTGGGCCTGTTTAAACGACACACCCAAAGGCACGGCCACCCGCACGCCTTTGAAGGGTCTGACGGTCATGCTGATTCGTTTGGCCCGCCGGCTTCGTTCGAGCAGCACCTGTCCTACCGCTTCGATGGTGACCGTCTTGGATTGCGGATTTCCGAACCTGGATTTTGTCATCTGCCTTCTCACATTGCGGGCTTAACACCGTTGAATCTTTAAGCGCAGGCAAACCAGTGTTATGTCCTACATATAAGTTCAAAAATCAATGTCACTCCGGCGTAAGCCGGAGTCCAGCTTAAAACCCTCTGGATTCCGGCTTGCGCCGGAATGACGCAAAGGAAAAAGGCCTTCGAAATGAACAAATATGTTTAACCCATCTTCCGGGCCACAACACTAGTTCAGACCGCGCATTGTATCAGAACCGCTCAAGGAATCAATGATCCGATCGTTGTATCGATCCTGAAAAACCAGGTATTGCAGCAACGACCGCCTGCATCGCTGGTGGTTTTCATTTTCGGCCTTTGGCCGAGAATACCATATTCGGCTCCTCCATAAAGAGACGATCAACCTGTCTTGAACAACACATCCACAACGTTCCGTACATACTGCTCATCGGAAACCCCTTCCAGGGCTTCCTGCGGGAAGGCGACCTTTTGCCGAAAATGTGCCGCCAGCTCTTCAAACAGCGCCACCCGGGCTTCAGGTGTCAGGGCATCCCGTCGCATCAAGGCCTGCAGGGCCAGTTCGGCCTCTTCGGGACTCGCATACTGACGCAGGCGGGCCGCAAGATGAGGATAGTCCCTGAGACTGCTATAATGCACTTTTTCCAGTATGAGGTCCAGGTCCGGCTCCTCCGGCCTGCGCTCACGGATGACGACGGTATTGGCCGCCAGATCGCCCAACCTCTGGGCGTGCCGACTGGACAGGCAAGTCAACCCGCCGAGAAGATAGGCCACGGGAAGGCTGTCAACCGCACGCAGCAGATTCCGGATGATGATCTGGTAGGGCTGCAGCCGCAGTCCTCGAACATCCATGACGCGCAGCCCAAGCAACCGTTTTCCCAGCGTCTGCCCGTTCCAGAACCACTCCAGAACCATGGCATACCCCAGGTTCACAACAAACATGGCGACCAAAAACAGCGCTGTAGAAATATCCGCGCTGAATTTCCCCAAGGCACTGAAAACAGCCATCAGGGCCAATGCAGCCGTTGCAATGGCCGCCGCATCCATCAGCCAGGCCAGCGATCGGCTGATCGGACCTGCCAAAAGCAGATTGAATGTGACGCCCTCCGGGGTTCTTATGGTCAACTGGTGATCCTGCACTATGGTTGCCCCTGGATTTGCCGATCGGACGGTATTTGACGTTTGCGCCTCATCGCAAGCATCGACTTGATTCTCTCGATCGACAGAGGCTTGACCGCTTTGCGTCCGGCTATGGTGAAAAATGTGCACAGCAGCCCCAGCTCCACCAGGCCGAAAGCGATCTTGATGCTGTAAGGCAGCACCGGTGCATGATATTGGGAAAAGAAGGCCTCGACGATCCCGGCCCAGACCAGCATCAGGGCTACACCGCTGATGAGGGTCACCACATCCGGAGCGGCGTTTCTCAGACGATCGCCCAAGGGCAGGTCAGAACCGCGGCCGATCAGGGCGCGCGCCAGAAGCAGCCCGGCCTGGCCGGCCACCAGAATCGAAGGAATCTCGACCACCCCGTGCGGCAATAACCATCCACACAAAAACATGGATTGGCCGGCGGTGATATAATCGGCGGCGACAGCCCCCAGCATCACACCATTGGTAAACAGCAAAAGGACCGTGCCGATCCCCCAGGCAATGCCCAGCGCCAGAACGAAGATTGAGATCCGCGTATTGTGGGTCATCAAAAAAGCGGAAAAGGTGGTTTTGGAGCCTTCCAGATGATCCTTATCGGATCGCCCCTCCTCCTTGGCCACACGCTCTGCCGGATCCATCATCAGATGTTCGAACGGCATCAAGACCGGTCTGGCATCGGAATCGACGATCAGGGCGGCCGCACCGAACAGACAACCCAGGAACATGATGCCCAGAGCCAGTCCGAAGGCTTGCCAACGTCGCCGGAACGTTTGCGGGAATGTCGCCCAGAACCACTGCCAGATCGACAGCCGAGCCGCCTTCTGTCGCGACCCATGGATCATCGCATAAGCGCGTCCCACCAATGCTTCGAGGTAGTCGCACATCTCCCGTTCGATGGAAAATGTCTTCAACCTGGCCAGATCCGCTGAAGCCCTCTGGTAGAGGTAATGCAGGCGCTTTATCTCGTCGAAGTCCATGCGGCGATAAGGATCCTGCTCAAACCTGGCCAGGACATCACCCAATTCGTTCCAGAACGGCCGCTCGCTGCGAATGAATTTTTTTAAATCGATGATCATTTCGTTAAATCAGCTGTCTCTGCTTAACCTCCATATACTGAGTTACCAGCTGGCTGCACAACTGCTCCCTGTCCAACAGGCGCAAGCCCACTCCCTGGGCCTGCATCCGCCTGCCGGTCTCCCGAACCGAATCCCACAGCATATGTCCCACCAGATGCTGGTAAATGCCTTGCCGGCCGATGATCTCATCCGAACTGAACAAAGGATACGCTCCCGGCGGTCGAAACATGTTCACCAGCATAACATGCCGTCGGGCCGCAGACCGCATCGACCGTACAAAGCCGTCCGCTAAAACCGGGTCATCCAGACTTGTCAAAAATACCAGCAGGGCCCGCTTGCGCAAACGCAGACCGATATAAGCGAACAGCTCATCGAAATCCGGGGAGACGGAGCGCGGTATCCGATGGTAGAGCGCGTCACGGCATGCATTGTAATTGGCTCTGCCCCGTCCGGCTTTAATAAAACAATCCGCTTTGTCGCTGAAAACCAACAGGCCGAATCGATCGGTTGCCTGTTCGGCCACCACTGCCATCATCAGCGCCGCAGTGATGTATTGCTCGAAGATCGTTTTCATTTGCCCCGATGCCTCGTTCCGCTGCCGGCTTCGCCGCTCGATGACATAGTCTGCGCTGCGGGTACTCAGACGCGACGCATCCACCAGGACGTAAATTTCCTGTGCCTGCTCGACTTGATACACCCGGCTGATGAGATGGCGACGCCTGGCGGTCGCCTTCCAATCGATATCTTCAAAGCTGTCCCCCGGCATGTAATCGCGCAGCTGTTCGAACTCCCGACCCTTGCCGACTCTTCGAACAATGCGCAACCCAAGCTCGCGCCGCCGAAACAGTCCCAGCAGATTCTGTTGGCCACTGATAAGGTCCGGATAGACACGTATCTCGTTGGAAACAGGATACGTCCAACGCATCGCCCATAGCCGCCAGCGCGATGCGGTCTCCACATGGCATCGCTCAACGGTGTATTTCCCACGCCTGAGAGGTCGGCAGGGCCAATCTAAATGAACCGCCTCGATCCCGGCTGGCAAATCCACGGTGATATCTTTTTGATTCGAGCCGATCCATTTGGACAGGGGCAGTCCCACGCGAAGGCTCATGGCCATGGCATCCGGTTTATCGATGGTAACGGCGACTGTTGAGTGTCGTCCGACGGTCATGCGAATGACTGCAGGGATAGTGATATGCAGCCCCTTGAGGCGGCGGCTTTGCCAGGCATCCATCGCAGCGGCCGCCACCAGAGCCGACACCGCAAAAAGAGCCGGCAGCGTCAAAGCCGCAAAGCCCGCAGCGACCATTGCGGCAGGCAAACAAATGCCGGCGGCCAGCCATATAAGCAAGTAGCGGGGTACAATCATCTGGGGACAGTCACTTCCTGCAAGATCTGTTCAATCACCTCTTCGATAGCAAGCCCCTCAATTTCATATTCGGGCCGCAGGATAATGCGATGGCCAAGTACCGGCACCGCGAGCGCCTTGATGTCGTCCGGCGTTATAAAATCGCGGTCCGCCAGCGCAGCATGAGCCCGACTGCTGAGCAGCAGGGCCTGGGTGCCGCGCGGACCGGCCCCCACGAGAACGCCGGGATGCCTGCGTGTCCGGCGAACAATGTCCACGAGGTAATCCGCCAGTTCATCTTCGACATGAATGTTCTCCAGCTGCTGCCGCAAACCCACAAGAGCCGAGGCGGATATGACCGGCCGGACCGCATCACTGTTGAGCACCGCTTCGGGAGAATCGCTGCCCAACATGCGTTTGGCCAATGTCAGCTCTTCTTCCCGGCCCGGATGAAGCATGGGAATCTTAAGCATGAACCGATCCACCTGCGCCTCCGGCAAAGGGTAGGTGCCTTGATATTCAATGGGATTCTGGGTCGCAAAAACAGTGAAGTTTTCGGACAAAGGATGGGTTCGCCGGTCAATGGTCACCGCACGTTCCTGCATGGCTTGAAGCAGGGCCGACTGGGTTTTTGCCGGTGCCCGATTTATCTCGTCGGCTAAAAGAAAGGTCGTAAATATCGGCCCTTTGACCAACGAAAAACTACTCTTCTGCATATTAAAGACATGGGTGCCGGTAATATCGGCCGGCATCAGATCGGGTGTAAATTGAATACGGGCGAACTCGCATCCCAGCACATGGGCCAGGGTCCTGACCAGTAAGGTTTTGGCTACCCCGGGCACGCCCTCGATCAAGGCGTGATGGCCCGTAAAAATGGCGATAAGGGCGCTCTCAACGACCCGATCCTGGCCGATGATCACTTTTGCAATCTCATGTTTCGCACGAGTCAGAATCTCTTTTAAATGGTCGCCACCGGTCATCAGTCATTTCCTTGTTTCAACAGTTTGCATATATTTCGATAGACAGGGACGGGATCCCGGTCATCGGCCATTTGAATCAGATGCTCGATCTTCAGCATTTTTGAATCGGAAACCTTTGATGCGCAGCTTTGTCGCCAGACATGCAGGCACACACTGAGCAGTTCTTCCGGCTCGATATGACGCCGCATTAAATTCACCACACCTTCATGCGTGTTCAGACCGCTGGTCACTGAAAGATGCTCCTGACGATCATCTGCCGGCGCCGGCACAAATACGACCGCCTGCCGCCAGATAAACAGCAGGGCGATCAACACCAGTGAACCGAAAACACCGTGCAGCCGATATTTACGCGCCAGAGCTGCAATCCCGGGACGGCGGACGAGTCCGTGATGAGATTCATCAAAAATCACCTTATGCTGCGGCGCCAGGATCCATGCCAGGAGTCCGGTCTGCCTATGCTTGCTCAGTGCTTCATTGCTCAGCAGATAGCTGTCGGCCATCATGACGATGGTTCCTTTGCCCCAGACTCGATTGATGATCACCGCTTGATCCTGCCAACGGTAATCGATCTGCCATGCAGCATCCGGTGGTTCAAAGTAAAGGGGCGTCGGCCATGGGATGTCAAGGGGCAGCCGGCCGCCGCCGTCATGGCTGCATACTGCGGTGCTCGTCTCCGGTTTGTCCTTTGACAGTTCAAGCGCCGGTCCGATGCTCTCGATGCCGCGCCATTTGTCTTCACTGCGATCGAAGGGCTCCGGTCGTTCATCTTCCGGATCGAATGGATCCTCCGCATCGGTCCGGTTGCCGTCTGCCGGATCGCCCTGCCCGGACGAATCGGAGGCCTGCCCTGTCCCTCGATCCGCCTTGACTGGCGAATCCGGTGTAAATGTCAATATGAGTCGGCCGCCCCGGTCGTGCAGACGATCCAGCAGACGCTTCCAGGTATCATGTTTCAAATAGCGGCCGTGGTGACGCAACCCGCTGACGACAAGGGTCGTTTGCGGATTTAGCTCGATTTGATCAACCGTATGATAATTGCGCTCGGCCGAATGCCCCGACACCTGATTGACACTTTCAAACAGCACCTGGATGCCCATAGGATCACTGCGCAAAGAGGAGTAAACCGGATAGACATCCCCGACGTCAAACCGCAGCAAAAGCAAGTGAACCAATCCTGCGAAGAAAAGCAACACACAAATCACCGCCAATGCCGCAGTCTTATGGCCGGAACGAATCGCCACCTGTGATCGTTCTCCTTATCTGCTTGAATTGATCGACTTGCGCAAGCGATACCGGATGCAAGCCGTACCAGGATCGCTCAAAGTGATGGATACACCAGCGAAACGCCCTGAGCAGATCGGGTTCCACGTGCGAGCGCCTGTCCAGTTCCTCAACATAGTCTCTGTTTGATTTGTATCGCGCTATCACCAGACGCTGTTGATCCGCTAATCCCGCAAGGATCGACAGGTACAAGGCCCGTATCGCCCTGCGGTACGCCTTATCGGAGATGAACCCCTCCGCCAAAGAGAGCCAGCCGTCCACCGGCAACTCATCTGCTGTCACATTGTGATCGTCGATATCCACGGTCGAGTCAAGGCCGGCTTCAAGCGGAGGTTTGGATATCGATGTGCGTCGTCGCCACATGCGTGCGACCCCGAAAAGCAGAAGACCGACCAATCCACCGGTCAACAGGTAGAGAATCATGCGAATGGGGCGGGCCCAATTGGAGGCCCTGTCGGGCGTTTTGACATCCGGATTGGGCAAGTGCTTTTCTATCCAGTCGAAGAATGCCTTTATCCATCCGCCAATTGTCTTGAATACGGGACGAAACACATCGGCAAGCCATGCAAGGGTCTGCTCCAACCAGCCTTTTTCCGATGGCTTGACATCATCTTCCCTCTCAGGCAGCTTCCAGGCAAACCGCCTCTGTTTCAGCGTCGAATCGATGGCACGATCCAGCCGCTGTGTATCGAATGCATCTTCGATATGCTGAAGCGAGTCTGCCGCCGGCGGAGAAGGACGATCCCGACCATTGACTGACGGCACCAATACAGCGAAAAGGATGATTAAAGCGACAGTGGGTGGCATAAACGGACGAAGAGCGGCCCGGATGTCTATCCCGCTGAATCGAGCTGCACCGTGAAAGCAGCGCAGCACATATGCCGCTTTGACAATAGGGTCAATGCACAGATAAGTCACTGCGCACAATACCGCCAGATAGGTGGTGTTCAAAAGATGGGCTCCGCTCAATGTAAATATGGTATCGACTCCGAAAAGCCACTTGGCCAGATAGGGTAACAGCAGTAAACCGATCCGCAAATTCAGCAGCACGATGGCGCCAAACAGCACCATCGTTGCCAGCAGCAAATGGTTCTGTCCCGGCCACAACATGCACTGCTCCATGGCCCGTCGCACCAGCTCCCGGGATGAATGGGTATCCTTATCCTCCATCACGCATATGTTTTGATAGAAAGCGTAAGCCCATCCCAACGGGACGGCAAGGATGGCTGCCAGCGGCAGAAGCAAAACCGCGCTGGCATGTATAGCGGTTTGCCTTGCCGCCACCGCCAGGAAACGTCGCCGGGACCATGTGCCAAGCTCGGTCCCCTCAAGCGTGTGCCACAGTCTCCGGCAATAGCGCACATGCCAGATTTTCATCCAGACGAACAGCACGGTCATACCAAAGGCGGCAGGTGCGTTATATGAAGCGGCAAAAGGATTGCGACTCATATCGGACCAGAAGTAGAGCAGTGCCAGCACAAACGGCAGGCTTCCCAGGTAGTATTCAGATAGGGCCGCACTGCAGTTCCTGCGAAGCATGAAAATTGCGGCTTCCAGCAACGACAAGGCTTGGGGTGCGTGACGGGTGCCAGGCTGTTTCATTGGTTTTCCCACCATCGGGCATCCCAGACCGTCCCTTCATGAAAGGCATCCGGGATGGCCAGCAGCATCAACCCAATTAAATAGAATGCATACCAGATCAGCATAAAACCCAGGCAACTCTGTATCAGCAGGCCCATTGTGTGGATCCAGATTCGCTCGCCTGCAAAACGCTTTCGCCTTATTCCGGCCAGGCATGTACTGCACAGCATTCGCTGATCGTGTTCGGTGACGCACTCCCGGCAAAAGAAGCGGCCGCATTCGGGGCAGCGTACAACCGCCTCACGGCTGCGGTGATGATAGCACCGTTGCTGGCTAAGCGGTTGGTTTTGGCTCTTTCGCTGTGAAGCATCAAGCATGTTTACGATCCGGTGATGGCCGGTCAATCTTGTGAGAAGTGGCGCGTGGCCAGCAGTCCCACCAAACCGAGCAGCAGATAACCGACAGTGAAAAAAAGACTCACGGCCAGCACGTAGGGCGTATTGCCGTTGACGATTTCGAAACAGCGCTTGTATAATGCCCAATTATTATAGGCCAGTTCAGGATAATGTGTTGATGCCGTGATAAACAGGATATAGCCCGTCACACTGGCGAGCATAATCAACACCAGCGAGATCCAGGAAAACCTGCCAAGCCACGTCCCTTTTATCGGTTGATACCCCCGCACCAAAGCGACGATCGCCATGATCTGGGCTGTCGCGTGCATGAATGTTTCGATCACACTTAACGGCAGACTTTTCAGTCCGAATTGAACAACGCCGATTGCTCCCATCACTGTCAGGAGACCAAAAAGCATGCGATGCGGCAGCAAACTGAAGGACCCTGCGACATCGACCGCTTGAGTCGAAGGTGTCGATGATGAATGCGGCGTATCTGACCTCGGCGAGGCAGTGGAGGGTATCGTGGCGGATGTTGTAAAAGCGTCTGTATCAAGCGGCCCCTGGGCTTGTTCCGCCAGGGTCTTGATACGATCCATGGCTTTGCCGGCGTTGCGCATGCGTCTGAAGGACCGTAGTTTCTGAATTTGAACCGCGGTTTGAATACAGGCATCGCAGGCCGGTCCCAGCACGAGGTTCGCAACCAGCGCCGCAGAGAAAATCGCCAGAAATACGCAGCTGACAGAACCGGTGCTTGAGGAGAAAAAAGCGACAAGCCCGCTGAGCAATGCCAGTGCGCACCAGATGGCGGTCCAGGCGTGATGCCGATTGGACCTGCACATCACGATGGCCTGGATATCATTATAGTAAAAACGCTGATACTGTTCCTGGAAGAGTACGGCGTTTACACTCAGCAGATGATCAGGGCCTATCCAGAGAGAGGGAGCGCTGAAAATATTGAAGGAAAATCCTTGCAGTTTCCTGTATGGTCTCTTCTTTTGCGCCATGACTTATGACGTTATCATCCTAATAAAGAAAAATGCCCAGGCCGATACTTGTCCGACACCAAATAGAATCGCCAGAAGCGACCGCCAACGCATCCGCTTGACGATGCTGGCAGGTGTCTTCCAATAACGCAGCGCCACATAGATGGCCGCCGGCCCGGTGAAAAGCGTCGGAAATACGATCAGCGCCGGGAATACCGCCAGCGCCAGTGCGATATTGCTGTAGAGAATGCGTTTGTTCTCCAAGGTATGGATCTTCCGGTCGCTGCGCCCGCTTTCGATGCAGCGAATGCACAGGGTACGCTCCTCCAGCACGATCTCGCACAAACGGCAAAGCAATCTCCCACAGGCGGAACATGCAGCAACAGCTTGCTTGCCGGTGTGATAAAAGCATTCGGCCTGCCCCTGTTGCCCGACCGCTTCACCGACCGTACCCTGAACAGTGGGACTGTGAAAGGCGTTGAACACATCGACACGCAGAATATTCCGGCAGTTCGGACAACGGTGCAAACCGTCATGAACGATCGCGGAAACTGGAAGTATGCATCTACAGTTTGGACAAGCAATCACAGTACAACTCGTGCAGTAACACTCCCCTCAGGTATGTTTGTTTTCCAGCTGTCGACCGGCGGCGGGCCGCCGCGGCCCGTGGATAGCCGGTTTAGAACCGACCCCCCGGAGGGACTTCTGGCCATCCCGGTGACAAACCGGCTATTTGCGCACCACACGAGTACTGCAGATGCGATCGTGCAAAGCGCGCTTTTCATCATCAAAGGCCGCCATGATATACCCGATACAAAGTATGACGGCACTGATCCACTCGGCGAAGTTACGCCCCAGGGCGCGCATATAACTTACCTGTCCGCCATCGGGCATCACGACGCGCAACTGGCAGGCCATCTTGCCAAGCGTGGCCCCGAACCGGCCGATAAAAAACGTGTTGTAGGCGGCTGGAATCAGGATGCCGATCAGTTGCTGCAGCCCGATCAGAGCAAAAAAACCTGCTGACGGCTCCGCCCCTGAAGCAAAATTGCCGGCCGACATCATCATCATGCCAAACGGGATCATGACAATCCACTGCGCGATGCCCATCACGATGCCGTCAATTATCTTAGCCACGAATCGAATCCAGAACCCTGCGTAATTCTGGGCTGTTGGCAGATGAACGCCCTCTTTTAGCTTCTGGACAAACATGGGTTTGCAGGCCGCGCAAATCACCTGTCCTTCATATGTCAACGCCTGATCGTGCGGGATCGCACGCCCGCATTGAGAGCAGACAGAGGACATGGCATCAGCTTCTGCTTCAGCAGTTCCGCCTGCGTCGGTCCCGGCCGAAGTTTTCAGGTTTTGTTCAGCGCCTGAGGGCTCTGTCGGTGGAGGCGGAGGTGCAGCAGGCGTCGGCTTTTTCCGAACCATTTCCGAGAGCGGGCGCCATTGATCCGTGTCTGCGCTGCGTACCAGCGTCTTACCACTGATTTTCTTTGCTTTGATCAGGGCCTGCAGATCCGCCTTGTCCACCGGCCCCATCTCTTGGTCCCCATGCTTGTAATACCAGGCCATGGTCCAGATCCTCCTTTAGCGTGAGGCGCCTTTGCGGCGCCCGTTCCAGCGGCCGTTACGATTGAATGTCAGAGGGATCAAACGATAAAATTCTGAAAACATATAAGAAAATTTAAATAAGCATATCAGAGGAGCACCGGCAATGACAATTTAAAAATTTGTCCGCCTGCTTTTTTTCTTTTTCTTGAATACTATTTTCCCGCTGCGCTGACGAAATTGGAGTCTCACCGGAACCCGATCCAGTCCGGTTTCATTGCGGATTTGATTGATCAAATAGCGTTGGTAGGAAAAGTGAACAGCACCGGGATAGTTGACAAAACTGACGAATGTCGGCGGCTTGTCGGCGATTTGAGTGGTGTAGTAAAATTTTAAACGGCGACCTTTGTGTAAAGGGGGCTCGGTTCGTGCCGTAGCACTGGTGATGATCCGATTGATCCGGCCCGTGCCGATGCGAGTGGTATACTGCTGATAGACTGATTGAATCATGGGAAAAATCTTATTCACCCGCTGCCCGCTCAATGCGGAAACCGTTATCACCGGCACGTGGCCGAGATATTTGGCCATCTCCCTTAGACGCTGCTCGAATTTGCGCGGAGTAAGAACCGATTTATCCACCAGATCCCACTTGTTGACCACGAACAGGCTGCCGCAACCCCGTTCATGGGCGTAGCCCGCCACTTTGATATCCTGGTCGGTCACACCTTCACCTGCATCGATCAAAATCAACGCGACATCGCAGCGCTGCATGCATTTCAGTGCTTTGATAATGGAAAATTTTTCGAGTTTCAGATCCACTTTTGATTTGCGCCGGATGCCGGCCGTATCGATCAGCAGATAGTCCCGGCCGTCAATCCGACAGGCTGTGTCTGTGGCGTCTCGGGTGGTGCCTGGAACATCGCTCACCACCAGTCGCCGCTGCCCGACGATTCGATTGACCAGCGAGGATTTTCCGACATTGGGGCGACCGACAAAGGCAATGCGAATCCGATCTGTTTCTTCTTCAGTTTCGGCGTCAGGCAAGGTTTCCACCAGCGCATCCAGGAAATCTGAAACACCGTAGCCATGCTCGGCGGACACGGCGTAAAGCATGTCGATACCCAGGCTGTAAAAATCGAACAGGTGGTCCTCCTGCTCCAGCCCGTCGATCTTGTTGACCGCATAAAAAACCGGTTGGCGAACGGTGCGGAGCCAGTCGATCAAATCGTGGTCAAACGGTGAAACGCCTCCTTTGCCGTCCAGAACCAGAACGACGGCATCAGCCTCGAGCACAGCCTGCTCGACCTGAAACCGGATGGAGGAGGCAAACCCATCGTCGTCACCGCTGATAAAACCGCCTGTATCCACCAGGATAAAGGCCTTGTCATTCCAGTTCGCGTCGCCGTAATGTCGATCCCGGGTGACACCGGGGCGATTGTCGACGATGGCGTCCCTCCGACGGGTGATCCGGTTGAACAAGGTGGACTTGCCCACGTTGGGGCGTCCGATGATGGCGACGACGGGTTTCATGAATGAAAGTTCAGCCCTGTCATTTAGAGTATTGGGTAGTGTGCGCCAAGGCTATAGTTGCTGCGCGATCTATTGTCAAATCGAAAAGCAATCATCGATCCCGATTCCGATACCGACCCCCATCCCGATGAATTGCCAAGCGATACTGGTGTGTGTTGCACGCAATAAAATCACCCATTTAGTGAATGCCTGTTGACAAGATGGCTGCGAACCGCTATATAGTTCGTATACGAAGGATTAGCCATGGCACCCGTTCCCAACAATATTCCCGACTGCACCAT
Organism: Desulfobacteraceae bacterium; assembly: GCA_050291625.1. Taxonomy (GTDB): domain Bacteria; phylum Desulfobacterota; class Desulfobacteria; order Desulfobacterales; family Desulfosarcinaceae; genus JARRKU01. The sequence goes on along the minus strand of JBNKKC010000149.1, from coordinate 5,231 downwards.
TTTTTTACTGGCAAAGGCCTATCAAAAAGCCCACGGACAGTTCAAGGCCCAGTTGCGCCCATTTGATCTGACCAACCTGCAGCATCTAGTGCTCGAAGGCCTCTGGTACGAGGAGGGAGTAACGGCGGCGGAACTCGGTAAATTGCTGGTGCTCGATAAAGCAACCCTTTCCGGTGTTCTGGACCGCTTGGTTGAATCAGGCTGGATCCGAAAAGAACGTGATCCTGATGACGGGCGCGTATTTCGAATCTACCCGTCTGAGAAAGCCAACCAGATGAAAGAGCAGTTGGTCGCCCTGCGCGTTGAAGCCAATGAAAAGATGCTGGAAAGCTTTAGCGCGGAGGAAAAAGTCCTGTTCAAACGATTGCTGCGAGATTTGACCTAGCGAACGGCGCGCCGGAACAATCCGGACTGGAACAGATCAGTGGTTGAAATAGAATCAAAAAGACAATCGATAGGCTTTAAGGTAATCCATTTGGCAAGGCCAAAGGGAGGAAGCAGAATGGTCATACCGCGACGGCCGATAACGCCGTCCAGATGAATGATCTTAAAGCCAGTCATCCATTGATCTTTTGATGCATCGGCAGACAGCGGCAAAATGATTTTTTGAGCCCTGATTGTTTGCATACTAACAAATTCAGAGGCCGGTTTTCATCGACGTCTGCTGCACGTTTGTGCAACCATTTTTCAATGAACACGGCAAGGAGGAGAAAATGCTGCTGAACCCCAAGACCGCGATGTTCGATCATTTAGATGAAGCCTCGCGCGATATCATGCATAAGACCATTGCCTTTTTCGAAGCCAAGGGAAAACATAAGCTCAAGCAGGATCATTTCGACCGGGTTTGGTATGTTGATTTTATCGATTTCGTTAAACAGCAAAGCATCTTTTCCACCTTGTTGACACCTCCCGAATTTGCCGAGGAAAACGGTCACGCCAGATGGGACACATACCGCAACTGCGACTTCAATGAAATATTGGGTTTTTACGGTTTAGCCTATTGGTATACGTGGCAGGTCACGATTCTTGGATTGGGCCCCATCTGGATGAGCGCCAACACAGCGTTAAAAAAACGCGCCGCCCGTCTGCTTGCGAACGGCGGTATATTCGCATTTGGCTTATCCGAACGCGCTCATGGTGCCGATCTGTACAATTCTGAAATGGCTCTGACACCGCTGGCAGATGGCAGATATGTTGCCGATGGAGGAAAATATTATATCGGAAACGCAAACGAAGCGGCGATGGTTTCCACTTTTGGTAAGAATTCGGAAACCGGTGAATATGTTTTTTTTACAGTGGACCCCAAGCACGAAAATTATGACCTGATTCAGAATGTCGTACAGTGGCAGAGTTATGTCGCCGAGTATGCGCTCAATGGCTACCCCATAGCGGAGGCGGATATTCTGTCTACTGCCGGCGATGCCTGGGATGCCGCTTTGAACACGGTCAACATCGGCAAATACAATCTCGGATGGGCATCCATCGGTATCTGCACGCATGCCTTTTACGAGGCGATCAACCATGCCGCCGGCCGCAACCTGTATGGGCGCTATGTGACCAGTTTCCCGCATATTCAAAAGTTGTTTGTCGACGCCTATTCCCGTTTAGTGGCCATGCGCATGTTTGCCCGCAGGGCCTCGGACTACATGCGGGCCGCATCCGAGAACGACCGACGCTACCTGCTTTACAATCCAATGGTCAAAATGAAGGTGACCACCCAGGGCGAAGAGGTGATCAATCTGCTGTGGGATGTCATCGCAGCGCGCGGCTTTGAAAAAGATCTTTACTTTGAAAACGCAACCGCCGACATCCGGGCGCTGCCCAAGCTTGAGGGCACGGTTCATGTCAACATGGCCCTGATCGTAAAATTCATGGCCAACTATTTCTTCATGCCGGATTCCTTTCCGGTCATCGAGCAACGCGATGCGTCGGAGCATGACGCCTTTCTGTTCAAACAGGGACCGACTCGAGGGTTGGGCCGGATTCGGTTTCATGACTACCGCATCGCATATGATTCCATCGATCTGCCGAACATTGCTGTTTTTAAAACGCAGATTGACGCGCTGACCGCGATGCTGCGCTCCTGCCCACCGGACGAGCAGCAATCAAAAGATATCGATTTCCTGCTCAGCCTGGGTGAATTGTTCACGTTGGTGGTGTATGGCCAATTGCTGATCGAAAAAAGCCGGATGGATCAGGTTCAGGATGATTTGCTGGATCAGATCTTTGATGTCATGATTCGCGATTTTTCCAAATATGCCCTGGACCTGCACAATCATCCCCGGTCCAGCGCCGAGCAGATGGCCCAATGCCGGGATATGATTCGAAAGCCGGTAAACGATCCGGAGCGGTTTGATCGTATATGGTCCGGCCACGTATTCGCCTTGAAGAATGTCTATGAAATGAATCCTTAATCGTATCAGCCAAAGTTCCAGGCCATCACTTCCGCGTAACACGGTATGGACGAGGACTGGACAGCCACAACAAGCAGGGAGAAAAAAATGTACGATTTCGATAAACCGGACAACCTGGTTGACATGTTTGAAGAGAGTATTGCCCGCCATGCCGAGCGCCCCCTGTTCGGCACGCCGGGTCCCGATGGCGTCTATACATGGATAACTTACGGCGAGGTAGGCCGGCGCGTTGATGATCTGAGGGCGGCTCTCGATCAATTGGGAATCCAGTCAGGTGACAGCGTCGGCATTATCGCCAACAATCGCGTCGAGTGGGCCGTGGCCGCCTTTGCCACATACGGCCTGGGTGGCCGGTTCATTCCGATGTATGAAAAAGAGCTGGCCAAAACCTGGGAATTCATTATTAATGACAGCGGTATCAAAGCCCTGTTTGCGGCCAACGACACTGTCTATAACCAGGTAGTACAATTTCGAGACCGGACCCCCAACCTGGAGCATCTATTTGTCATCGATGGTGACACCACTGACAATATGGCCCGGTTGGAAGCAAAAGGACGGCAACACCCCGTGGGTACCATCCATCCCAAACCGGAAGATATCGCTTTGTTGATCTATACATCCGGTACGACAGGCAACCCGAAAGGCGTGCTGTTATCGCACGGCAACTTCACCAGCAATTTCATTGACGGCGGGAATTGTTTTCCGGAGATCAACTCTGAAAGCCGGAGCCTCTCTATCCTGCCGTGGGCCCATGCCTACGGTTTTACGGCCGAGCTGAACAATTTTATCCACAGAGGCGCCTCCATTGGATTCATTCGAGACGTCACCACCATTGCCGAAGATATGGCCAATGCAGCGCCGACGTTTCTTATTGCAGTGCCGCGGGTATTCAACAAGATCTATGATGGACTCCAAGCCAAGATCAATGAAGCCGGGTGGTTGGCAAAAAAGCTGTTCGTCATGGGTCTGGAAAGCGCGGAGCACCATCGCCGCCTGGCCGCACAAGGCAAGAAAGCATGGCTCCCCCGGATAAAGTACGCGCTGGCGGATCGGATTGTCTTCAGCGAAATCCGTGCAAAATTCGGCGGTCGACTGAAAGGCGCCCTGACCGCCAGTGCAATGATGAATCCCGTGACCTCGCAGTTTTTTGCCGATATCGGCATGCCGGTCTTCGACGCCTATGGTCTCACCGAAACCTCACCGGCCGTGACCATAAACAACCGCGAGTTCTACAAACGCGGCAGCGTCGGCCGGCCCATCGAAAAAGTTCGAGTAGTCATCGACAAAAGCATCACGGTAGACGGATCCGAAGAGGGCGAAATCGTTGTATACGGCCCTAATGTGATGCAAGGATACTTCAACAACCCGGAAGCCACGCGCGAGGTCATGACCATAGATGGCGGATTCCGAACCGGAGATCTCGGCCGATTGGATGAAGATGGATTCCTATACATCACCGGCCGGATCAAGGAACAATATAAACTTGAAAACGGCAAGTATGTCTTTCCGGCAACCATCGAGGAGGAGATCCAACTCTCCCCCTGGGTAGAGAACGTGCTGGTGTTCGGAGAGGGCCGCAAATGCAATGTCTGCCTGATCGTGCCCGATTTTAACGCCCTCAAAACATGGGCTCAAAGCCACGGATACGATTCAACCCCGGCGGCATTGATCCGGAACCCCGCCGCTAAAGAGATGATCGGCAGTGCCATTCAGAAACAACTCAAGGGAAAATTCGGCAGCTATGAAATCCCCAAATCCGTTGTCCTGGTGGCTGAAGGCTTCAGTGTTGAAAACGGCATGCTCACCCAGACATTGAAGCTTAAGCGCAGCAAGGTCATCGAACACCATTCCGATAAAATCGAGGAGGCATACAGCACCTTGACACATTCCGTTCAAACAGCGTAGAGATACATATCCGTTTCTTTTTCCCACCGCTATGTCAAGGGGGCAGCGATGCGAATGAAACAGTACTGTTTCGTGAGTGCTTTGATTGTCGTTCTGCTTTTTATCGAAGGGTGCGCGGGACGCGCCTATTTGATCGTTGATTACACGGTTACGCCGAGATCACAGTACCTGAAAGGACAATCAGTGGTCATCGAGGTGGAGGACCTGCGCAAAAACAAGGCGGTGATGGAACCCCGGGCGTTGCGTGCCTTTCCCGACTTTCAAAACCGTTACGGCCTGGCCTGGATCATGCCCAACCGGCAGCGGATACTGGCCGGAGAGCATGACCTTTCCGACCTGTTCAAGCAGGCTTTCAAGAAACGGCTGGAGCGTTTGGGGGCAAGCGTGGTGCAGGATATGGACCCATCGATCCCGGTATTCAAGGTATCCATGAACTCCGTACGGATCAAGCTGATCGGCGTCAAGTGGTATGCCACCGTCAGTTGTACGGCCGGGCTGGTGGTTAACGAACGGCGGGTGGCTGGAGAGACCGTTACCGGCAATGCCGAACGCGTGAGGGTCATTGGACGCAAAGGCGCAGACGTCGTTCTGAGCAACATCTTTACCGACGTGGTCAATCGAATCGATGTGGTAAAACTGTTTCAACAGGCAAATCTTGTATAAAACAGTACCCTGCTATAGGCTTTAAGATACTGTTTTTGGCAAGGCTAGAGGGAGGAAGCTGTATTCGCAATACCGCGACGACCGATAACGCAATCCAAAAACAGTATCTTAGTCGATATTGAAAAACCCAGTTTTCAGGCGGCTGATTTGACAAACTAAGTCGCCAAAAATGCTCTTTTACAATCAAATAACCGCGCAAAAATTAGGCGTAAAAGATCTGCCAGCCAGCTCAGCAGCTTGGCAAAGTTC
>JBNKKC010000148.1:0-219992 GCA_050291625.1 Desulfobacteraceae bacterium | reverse complement strand
CAGCTTCGATATCTTACAGGGCGAAACCGTCAGCGTGGTGGGCGAGTCCGGCTGCGGCAAATCCACCCTGGCGCGCACGGTGATGGGACTCTATCCGCCCAATTCCGGCCAAATCCACTACCGCGGCAGCCGCATCGATCATCTGTCGGAAGCCGCCCTCAAGCCGTTTCGCACCCGCATGCAGATGGTGTTCCAGGATCCCTATGCGTCGCTCAACCCGCGCATGAGCGTGGGCAAGACTCTAAAGGAGCCCATCCGCTTTCACCAGCCCGGCATCGGACCATCCGAACTGGACCGGAAAGTGAGCACGGTCATGGCCCAGGTAGGCATCGACCCCGATTGGCAGGACCGCTACCCCCATGAATTTTCAGGCGGACAGCGGCAGCGCATCTCCCTGGCGCGGGCCTTGGCCGTGGATCCGGAATTCATCGCGGCCGACGAGCCCATCGCCGCCCTGGATGTCTCCATCCAGGCCCAGATCCTCAACCTGATGATGGATCTGCAAGCCGATCAGGGGCTGACCTATCTCTTCATCAGCCACGACCTGTCAGTAGTAAAGCATATCTCCAACCGCGTGGCCGTGATGTACCTGGGTTCGCTGTGCGAACTGGCCGACACCGCGACGCTCTACCAGCGCCCATTGCACCCCTATACGCGGGCCCTGTTGTCGGCGATCCCGCGCCTCGGCGGGCGATTCAAACACAAGAAATTGTCCGGCGACGTTCCGACGCCCATTCAACTGCCGCCCGGGTGTGTCTTTCACACCCGCTGCGACTACGCCAGGGAGCGCTGCCGCGAAGAGATACCGCAGGCCCTGGCCTTGCCGGACAAGGCGCTGGTGGCGTGTCACGGGGTCGAGGAGGGGTGGGTGGAGTAGCTGTTTTTCAGGTAGTTCACCATGATATGTCGAACGGTTTGAACGCGGATGTGTCTCGCGTTTAAATATTGGAACACCTCTTTTAGCAATTGCGGGTCATAATCCGATTCATGGGTGACAAAACCGATGATCTCGTCACACGCGGCCGAGTCTATCTCATCCAGACGCTCTTCGATATCCGATGGTTTCATTGCAACGCCATGCCGCAAATGATAGCGGACCTTGCCGTTGAATTCAAACTGAATTGGACTGATGCGTCCGTCATAAATGCCGTCGATGTCGTAGATGATCTCGTTTGGAAAATCAATTTCGTCAATGTAGCATGGTGCTACAGGTTTGCAGTCGGGAAAGGGTTTTGTGGCAATATCCCCTCCGCTGCAGGCGCTAAGGATAGGCTCCGGGTCCGCCAGCTGTTTCATGACTTGCATCATGTCTGCAACACTTCCCCGATAAAAAGGCGAATCGGTATATACGGGATCATTCCGGTTTGTATAACCACACCAGTCATTATGTGTCACCATGTGGTAATGCAATCCGACTTCATGCCCCTGGTTTTGCCATTCTTTGACCGTATCGTATCTGGTTTGATCCATTAAAATATACATGGCCCATTGCGGATTGAACAGCAGGGTGGTTTTGGCCTTATATCGATTGGCAATGGAAATCATTTGAACAAGGCGAGGCCAGTACTGCTCCTGGTGCTGGAACTCGGGTTTTTGTATGCCTGCCTCCATATGCATGGCGTAAAAAACACCGAAAGGCCCTCTTTTGGACCCGTTCAAGGCGCTGGCCGATAAGGCCGTGCAGCATAAAACCAACAGGGTGCAGGCTATCATGGTGAACGCTGTCTTGCTACCCATCGTTCGGCTCCTTTCAGACACGTTGTTGTTTGGGCATGATGCCGCATTAAAGGGAGGGTTTACGTTATGGCTTTCACCCTATTAAACGTGCAAGCCTGTCAAAGGTCACATTTTTAGTTTACCACTGGAATAGTTTTTTGGTGTCGGCAAGTTCATTGAATCTATTTTGAATGATCTTGTCCTTGTTATGCTTTCTCAGTTCATGAATTTTTTTCAGATCATCAAGTCTTCTTTCCAACTCGATAATATCGTTGTGCTCTTTTTTCAGTTTTATCTCCAATAGTTCGGCCAAGATGGATGTTAACTGCTCTTTTTCCCGAGCGGAGGAATCTGCTCCGCGGCTATTCAGGCCGGCCGCTTGAATTTTTCTGCCCAGGATCATGCAGCGATACTCTTTCTGCTTATAGATGATCCAATCATTCAGCTGTTCGGGATTATGGAGTCTCAGAGTGAGCATATCAGCATATTGTTTGAATTCATTTTTAAGGAACTGAACCAGTGTCTTTTCTTCCTCTTTGGTCGAAGTATTTTCGATATCGGCAATCAGCTCGGAAAAATTGTCCTCAAAAAACCGAATGAGCTCAGCCTTCATTTTATCCTGCTCAACCTCTTCCAAAACTTTGCCGTAAAGATGATGAATAGATGTTTCATTGGGAGTCTGCGCATCTGCGTGCGTGCAGCCTAAACCGATAAATACGACAACGGCCAGATGAACTCCCGGAACATATTTTTTTATTGCGGCATTCCATTTTTGTGTGAATCCTGCGGCCATAATTTTTCACTCCTGTCGATCATTTCGCTGATCTTTTCTCTTTTTTTTATGATCACGTTCTGCGAACCGGCAACCAGATAGGTGCCGGGTGCAGATACCCCATAAAACAAATCGATGTTCTTTTGAAGCCCGGTGATCTCCGGTTCGAAATTCCAGGCCAAATAGGCCTCATCGGACGCTGACATCTCGTGTAGGCGCGTCTGGTCTTGGAAAAAGAGGCTTTTACATAGTACGGTGCTTCCCAACATAACGAGAATCGAGGCGGCGATTTTCAATACCGGATATGCCGATTTTCTTTTTTTCTTTTTCCGCACCACCTCGACACGCCTGTCTTGAACCGAACCGAGGAAATCTTTTTCACTTAATCCGCGTGTTCGAAACGCAGCCTGGGAACGGCTGGCAAAAGCCATTTCCGAAGCCGAAGGGTCGCAGCCGACTTTTAGCAGGTAATGAACATGTCTTGTTTGTATGAACTCGGCTTTCAGGCTCGGATGCTGTCTCAACATCTCCCACAGTTCAAGATTATCCTCGGGCAAAGCTGTTCCTTCGATATTCAAGGAGACCAGGTCAGCGAACCGTTTTTTAATTGCGCATGTCTTCATTTTTCTCAAACTCATTAACCTTTTTGGTAATGCACTTGTATAGCGCCTTTCTGCCTCGATACAGCATGGTTCTGATATTGCTTTCACTCTTTCCGATCGTGCAGGCAATTTCCCGGCAGCTCAGATTTTCAAAATAAAAGGATTTTATCACACGGCATATACGATCATTGAGTGTTTCCAGGCACCGATTCATCGCGTCAAACATCGGTGCATTTTTTTCTGCGCTGAAAGTTTCCCTTGAAGGCTCATAATATTGTTCCAGATCACAAAATAATATTTCATTGCTTTTTTTTCTGCGGCTGCTGATCTTGCGCCAGTAATCAATGGCCATATTTCTAGTCATTCTCATCAAATAGGGTTTTAAACCCCGTTGCGGATCTATGCGGTCCAAGGAATCAAAAAGCTTGACAAACACTTCCTGGGCCAAATCATCAGCAATCGATGGATCCGGCGCAAGAGCGTACAAATAGCGGCGAACCACATGCTGATATGTCATGACCAGATGAGCGATAGCTTCCTGATTCCCCTTTTTGGCCCGGTCAATTATAGCGGTTTCGTCCGGCATATCTCTCGAGTCATAAGCTATTTTTATACGCGGTTCTCCATAAAGCTTAAGTCACGACATAACATTCCTCTCCCCCTCAGGCGAGAGGTCTAATCACAATTCATTCCTCTCCCCCTCAGGCAAGAGGTCTAATCACAATTCATTCCTCTCCCCCTCAGGGGGAGAGGTCAGGTGAGGGGGTGGTCTTTGGCATGGTCCACCCTCACCCTAACCCTCTCCCTCAAGGGAGAGGGAACCTGTTCGAACAAACCGTCAACTTGATCTTTATGGATAAGCGCCTTTTTATATTCTAATACGTTAGACAGCTAAAAAAGTGACACAAATATGATACTGGCTGGGTTTCAGAACTCCGATCCCGATAAAAACCTATCTGGACCATTTTTAATAAAGAAAAGACAAGAACGTATCTTCGCACCACCGGGCGTGTCAAAGGGATGCATGTGTGGCACATTTACAGCCTAAAAGCATATGGCAGACAGGGATCTTCTCCAAATCAGCTGGAGAGAAAAGGTCGAATAAAATATGCACGCCGCCGGACGAGGGCATTGGTTGTGCACATTGAACCGTCGGGATGCATTATCTTGGCCGCAAAGTCGGGTTTCGCAAGCTCAACCCAACCTGGCGTTGTGTCCTGCAAATAAGTTAAAAACCGAATGTCACTCCGGCGCAAGCCGGAGTCCAGCTTAAAACCCTCTGGATTCCGGCTTGCGAGACTGTGTCATAATTGAGAAAATGTACGTTTTTACTCTGTCATGCCGGATCCCGGATCAGGCCCGGGACAGGCTTCGATAAGCCTGCCCCGGCATGGTGTAAGCCGGGGGCATCCAGAAATGTACGCCATTGGAACACCTGGATTCCGGCTTTCGCCGGAATGACGTCGGCTCCTGATGTCGTCGTTTGGGTCAATTGCGACACAGTCTCTTGCGCCGGAATGACTCAGATGAGCCTAAAGCGGAACGTCATGCATGGGGCGGATATCAGTCCAGGGCGGTTTCCAGCCCCAGGGATAAAAGCTTTTCTCTGGTCGGCGCACCGGTTTCGACATCCCATCCCCTGGCCGCATAGTATTCATCGAGCATCTGGTTCAACTCCTGCCTGCTGATGAAATGCCCCTTGCTGGCCCCGCCGGGGATGGGTTCGGTCAGCAGACGCTCGGGCAGGGTGTCGTCGCTGCGGGTGAGTCCGGCCCGGGTGTTGAAGACCCGCGCCAGGTTGTTGATGCGCTCTCCCACGACCTGCACCGCTTCCGCGGTAAACGCCAGGCCGGTCACCGCCTCCACCAGCGATGCGGTATTCTGTGCCGCTATGGCGGGCACCGCCATGTCCATCAGGAAACCGCACATGGTGGGCGCATCGGTGGTGGCCGTGCGCAGATCCTGGTTCCACATGGTCAGGGCGCCCTTGCCCTCCGCCGTGAACCGGTCCACCTCATGGGGAACGGGAATTCCGAAAATCTCCTGAAAGGCGTAACCCCGGCAGTGATCGGCACCGGTAAATGAGGTGGCATAATTAAGCCCGTGCGCCTTGGCGCCCCGCACATCATAGGCGGGCAACTCCAGGCCTTTGACCTGCATGGCGTATTTCTCGGATCCCTTGCCGATTTTTTTGGCCGCTTCTCTGGAACCGTCGGCCAGAACGGCGCCAAATCCTTCGCGATAGGCCATCTGGTTGAGAAGAGCGACCATGGCCTCGTGGTTGCCGAAATTCAACTCGAGCCCGCCGGTATCCTCTTTCGTCAGAAGACCTTTTTCATACAACTCCATGGCAAAAGCAACGGTGACGCCCGAAGAGATCGTGTCGAAACCCAATTCGTCCGCCAGACGGTCCGCAGCGATAATGGCGTCGATGTTCTCCACGCCGGTCACACCACCGAAGGAATACATGGTTTCAAATTCCGGCCCCTCGGTCAGGATGCCGGCATAGGGTTTTTCTTTTGCCAATTTGAGCTGGCTGCATCCCACGGGGCATCCGTAGCAATTTTCGGAACCGACATTGCGGGTCATCTGCACTTCCACACCGATCTTGTCCATGGGATCGTACTGCCCGGTGGCCGAATAGTTCTTTGTGGGGAATATGCCCATGGTGCAGGTGTGATCCACCACCATGGGGGTTCCCATCTTGGAAAAAGCGGGATAGAGCACTTCGCTCTCTTTCATCGCCTTGGTGAAGGTGTCGCGGGCGGTTTTCAGCTTCTCCTTGTCCGCCACCGCCACCGATCCGGTCCCCCGAATGGCGATGGCCTTCAGGTTCTTCGATCCCATGACCGCGCCCAGCCCCTTGCGGCCGACCGCCCGCCATTCATTGATGATGGAAGCGATTTTCAGCAGGTTCTCTCCGGCCGGGCCGATGCATGCCACCCGATAGTTCTGATCTTTCAGATCGTTTTTAATAATCTGTTGGGCATCCAGCGTCTTCATCCCCCAGATCTTTTTTGCCGATTTGAATTTCACATCCCCGTCCTTGATGACCAGGATTGTCGGTGCCTCGGATTTGCCCTCGACGATCAGGGCGTCGTATCCGGCAAATTTCAACTCGGCCGGGAAGTGGCCGCCGCTGAGCGCCATCCCCACGGCTCCGGTCAGGGGGGACTTGGCCGTTACCGCCATCCGGCTGGTGCAGGGGACGTTGGTGCCGGTGAGCGGTCCGGAAGCAAAGATCAGTTTGTTCTCGGGCCCCAGCGGATCGGTGGTGGCCGGCACTTCTTCGAAAAGGTATTTGATGCCGAAACCGGCTCCTCCGATGAAATCTGCTGCGATCTGTTCCGGCAGATCCTCAGTGGTTGCTGTCTGGCTGGACAAATCGATCCGCAATAGCTTGCCTGTATAGCCTCCTTTGAACATCGTCGCCTCCCTTTGGTTCAGTTAACCGCCGCCCACCGGCGGCAGTATGGTTAGTTCATCTCCATCTTTGAGAACGGTATCCAACCGATTCAGAAAGCGAATGCTGCGACCGTTGACCATAAGCATGATGCTGGAACGAGGGACACGTCCGCCGGGTTCGAAGAGCTGGGCGGCCAGTCGGTCCCCCCATTTGGCGGTGAGACGATCGAGCAGCCCGGCGACGGTCTCCCCGTCGGCCACCGTCATCTGGATGCGGGCCTGTCCGATGGTTTTTTTCAGCTCCATGGTTGTTCTGACATGAACGTTCATCAGGCAGCCCTGCCGATCAGCTAGAAAAAGAGGTAAGATGGTTTTTTTTGCCACTTATTGTTATTTAAAACCGCATTTTTTTCAAGCCCTACCGTTGCTCGTGTGCAGGGCGGGCCATGATTCGGCGACGATCATTCCCAGCACGATCAGCGCACCGCCTGTCCATCCGAAGGAGCTGAGGCGCTCGTGAGCATAGACAACAGCGAACAGGGCGCCGAATACCGGCTCAAGGGTATAGATCAGGGCCGCGCGCGTGGGGGTGGTCATCTTTTGAAAGACGGTCATGGCCCAGAAGGCGTAGACCGTGGCAAAAACACTGCAGATGATCACCGCCCGCTGCAAGGCCGGCGTCCAGACCCGGGGCCACGAGAGGGGATCGAACAGCAGGCTGCTGATCAGCGATAGCAGTGCCATGGTTCCGATCTGAACAAAGGCCAGGGCCCTTCCGTCATGACCGTGGGTCCAGACATCCAGACCCAGAATGTGGAAGGCCACGAAAAGCGAGCAGACAAATACCAGGGCATCACCGGAATTGAGCCGCCAGGGATCCTGGTAGGTCAGCAGGAACAGGCCGATCAGGGCACAGACCACGCCGATGCGGGATCCGGGCAGTGCCGGTTTTTTAAGCAGCGGGCCCGCCAGCAGAGGAACCCAGACCACGTTCAGGCCGGTGACGAAGGCGGCATTGGCCGAAGAGGTGATTGCCAGTCCGAAGGTTTGAAACGCATAGCTGCCGAACAGCAGGACTCCCAGACCCATCCCGCGCAGCCAGCCCACTGTGCCCAGGCCGGCAACGGCGCGGGGACCGGCCCACAGCAGCAGGATCAGAGCCGCCAGTGCAAAACGGATCCAAAGAAAGGCCATCACCGGTATGTCCCGGATGGCCTCTTTCACCAGGGGAAAGGTGCCGCCCCAGAATACGGTCACCGTAATCAATATGAATTCCGCCAGGTAGCGGCGGGAGTTGCCTTCAGTGGATGGGGCAGAGGATTTCATTTAAACATCGGCTATTGTTATCGCCTTATGACCATATCAAAGAGACCGTACAATGCACCGTCTGCAATGGTCTGTCAAGTCCTGCGGGGATCAAAACAATTCAGCCGGTTCGCCGACGTCACCGCTTTATTGACATGCGACCTTCTATCAGCATATATTGCAATAAATATAAATTGATTGGCGGTCGCCGCTCTTTCTCCTGCGTTACAACATCTGCACTGTGCACCCGTTCAAAAAGGGATTACCGAATGACTCACAAACAGTTCAAGGATACATTGTGAACGATTCCGATCTACAGACCGGTACACCGGCGATTGTTGTTGAAGATCTGTACAAACGCTTTGGCGACCTGGAAGTATTAAAAGGCATCTCGCTGACCGCCAACGACAGCGATGTTATCTCCATTTTAGGCAGCAGCGGCTCGGGTAAAAGCACGTTGCTGCGCTGCATCAATCTACTGGAACGGCCGGATGCCGGCAAAGTCTGGGTCGGCGGTGAACTGATTGAAATGAAGACCGGTCGCGGCGGCGTACGCGAGCCGGCCGATCGCAAGCAGGTGGAGCGTATCCGCGCCCGATTGGCGATGGTGTTTCAAAGCTTTAATCTATGGTCTCATAAAACCATATTGGAAAATGTCATTGAAGCACCGGTGCATGTGCTGAAAAATCCCAAGGCGGAGGCCGTTCAGCAGGCCGAAGAGCTGCTCAAAAAGGTGGGTATCGCCGATAAACGCGACCATTATCCTGTCCAGCTGTCGGGCGGCCAGCAGCAACGGGCGGCCATTGCCCGGGCTTTGGCCATGAATCCGCAAGTCATGCTGTTTGACGAACCGACTTCGGCCCTGGACCCCGAGCTGGTCAACGAGGTCTTAAAGGTCATGCGTGCACTGGCCCAGGAAGGCCGCACCATGATTGTGGTCACGCACGAAACGGGCTTTGCCCGCGAAGTGTCATCCAAGGTCATTTTTTTACACGAAGGGCGGGTTGAAGAACAGGGTCCCCCGGCAGAGGTGTTCGATCATCCTAAATCGGAACGCTGCCGGCAATTTCTGGCCAGCCAGCTATAAATTTGCGGCTCGGCCGATTCTCAATCTAGATATGGCCGCACCGGCTGGTGATTCCACCATCCGGTGCATGAATGATGATACGAGGAGGAAGGTATGATGAAACGAGTTTTTGCAATTGGATGTGCTTTGCTGATCGTTGCAATGGTCGGCACCGCTGTAGCTGCCGATAAAATCCGCATTGCCACCGAGGGGGCCTACCCCCCATTCAACATGAAAAATGCCGCCGGCGAATTAATCGGTTTTGACGTGGATATCGCCAAAGCCCTGTGCGACCAGATGGGTGCGCAATGCGAAATTGTGGCCCAGGATTGGGACGGTATCATCCCGGGTCTTATGGCAAAAAAGTACGATGCGATTATCGCCAGCATGTCGATCACCGAAGAACGCTTGCGCAAAGTCGACTTTACCAAACGCTATTACTCGAACTACCTGCGATTTGTGGCTGCTAAAAACAGCGGCCTCAAAGCGACCAAAGCCGGTCTGAAGGGCAAACGCCTGGGTGCCCAGCGGGCCACCATCGCCGCCCAGCATTTAGAGGATAATTACCGGCGCGATGCCAAAATCATGGTGTACGACACACAGGAAGCGGCCTACCTCGACCTGAAGGCCGGCCGCATCGATGCGCTGCTTTCCGATATCTACCCCGCCCACGATTGGCTGCAAAAGCCCGGCAACGACAAATACGAATTCATCGGCGAGTCCATCGATATCAATGACAAAATCGGGATTGCCATCCGCAAGGGTGACAAAGCCCTGGCCGATCAACTGAACAAGGCTCTGGATGCCATCCTGAAAGACGGCACCTATAAAAAGATCAACGCCAAGTATTTTCCGTTCGATATCTATTGATTCGCTGACCGGCGTCATACACGGACGGCCGCGGCAACACTCCCGCGGCCGTCATGCTGACGCATATTGAATCGAACCCGTAATCCCGACTCTTGAGGCGCTGACGTGCTTGATGTCCTTTCATATGGAAGAGGCGGCTTCGGTGATGAAATCCTGCTGGGCGCGTGGCTGACGCTGCAGCTGGCGATTTCATCGCTGGCCTTTGGGCTGCTGTTGGGTTTGCTGGCGGCGGCCGCCAAGCTGTCCAAGTACCGTATGGCCCGCTTTATCGCCAATGCCTACACCGAAGTGATTCGTGGTGTGCCGGAAATGCTTGTGGTGCTGGTGGTTTTTTTCGGTGCGTCAGCCGTCCTTCAAAAAATAATGGGGCTCTTCGGATATGTCGAATATATTGAGGTCAATGCCTTTATTGCCGGCACAAGCGCGTTGGGACTGGTATTCGGCGCATTTGCCAGCGAGGTGCTGCGCGGCGGCTTTTTAGCGGTATCTGCCGGACAGATCGAGGCCGGGATCGCCTGCGGCATGACGCCCTGGCAGGTCTTCAGCCGTATCCGCCTGCCGCAGATGTGGCGCTTTGCCATCCCGGGTTTGGGCAACCTGTGGATGGTGCTGCTCAAAGACACCTCGTTGATCTCGGTTATCGCCCTGGACGAGCTGCTGCGCTGGTCCAAAGTGGCAGCCGAAACCACCAAGCAGCCCTTCACCTTTTACATGGTTGCCGCTGCGATATATCTGGTGATGGCCATCCTGTCGGATTTAGGCCGCTACAAACTGGAGGCGCGCGCTTCACGCGGCGTGCGCAGGGCTTGATATGGATCCAGGGATACTGATCTCATACGGCGATCGTTTTATCGACGGCACCCTGATCACCTTGAAACTGGTGGCCTTGTCATCCCTGGCCGGCATCGTACTGGCGGTCGGGACTGCATTGGCGCGCGTTTCCAAACGCCGCTGGCTTTGGATTCCGGCCTACGGCTACATCTATTTTTTCCGCGGCACCCCGCTGCTGATTCAGCTGTTCATCGTTTATTACGGCCTGGGCCAGTTCGAGGCACTTCGCAACAGTATCGCCTGGACCGTGCTGGGCAGCTCCCAATGGTGCGGCTGGATCGCCATGACGTTGAATACGGCCGCGTATACGGCTGAGATCTTGCGGGGCGGCATTCAGGGCGTACCTCACGGCGAAATTGAGGCCGCCCGCGCCTGTGGCATGTCGTATGCCTTGATGATCCGTCGCGTGATTTTGCCGCGAGCCATCCGAATCGCCTGGCCGGCCTATTGCAATGAAGTGATATTGCTTCTGAAAGGCAGCGCCCTGGTGAGCACGATTGCGGTATGGGATCTGATGGGTGAAACGCGCTCGGTGTTTTCGCGCACCTATTCGCTGGATGTCTTCATCTATGCAGGCATCCTCTACTTCCTGATGACATTTATCCTCACGCGGGGATTCGTCGCCTCTGAGCGGCGGCTGAATCGCTATCTGATGCCGACGGTTTAAGGGCTCGCGCAAGAATACCTTCACATCATATTCCTCTCCCCCTCAGGGGAAAGATCAGGCACTAAAAATTCCTCTCCCCCACAGGGGAAAGATCAGGCACTAAAAATTCCTCTCCCCCTCAGGGGGAGAGGTTAGGTGAGGGGGTGGTCTTTCGCAAGGTCCACCCTCCCCCTAACCCACTCCCTCAAGAGAGAGGGTATAAATGAAGGGACACGAATCAATTCTATACATACCGCTGCTTGTCCCTGGTTTCCTCGTAATACTGCTCGACACCTACCGCTTTGATGCGCTCATTGAGCTTTATCCAGCGATCGTACAGGTGCTTGTCGAATCCGGTTTTGTCGCAGGGAAAGTCTTCGCACTGATGGCAGTAGTCGATGTTTTTCTCCTGATGGCATTGGCGTACGCCGCAACCGGCAAACAGCTTGCACTGTTCGTGACGACAGCCCCGGCAGTTCTCGGAGGCGAAATAATCGAGCATGGCCTCGAAATCGGGGTATTTTTCAAAAATGGGATCGCCAAGCAGCGTCACAAAACGTTTGGCGTAAATACCGAAATTCCCCAGCTTCTCTTTGAGCTTCAGACTGTATTTGCGGATGTCGCCGTCAACATGCGCAAAGCATTTTTCGCAGCTCAGGCCGCACGGAGCCAAGGCCTCGAGGATCTGTGAAGATGTCATGATCTCCTCCCGTCCGTTAGGTTAAGTCAACACTCTCAGATATCATCTTGCCAAATTAATCTTGGGCATCGCTGCTGCCGGCAACCAGCGGCCCTCGCATGCGGGGCAGCATGGCGATAAAAGGAATCCCCACAAGCCCGAGAGCGGCGCTGAGCAGAAAGGTGTTGTGCAGGCCGATCAGATCGGCGATGAAGCCCACCACCACGGTCACCGAGCTGCGGGCCAGAAACAAGGCCATCATAAAGATGCCGTTGGCGGCCGACGGGCTGCCGGTGGGATGCTCCTGGACCATGGCCAGCATGACCGGTGTGGTGGAAATCAAGGTAAATCCGGTCAGCAGCAGGGCGACATATCGAATCCAGCCGCCGAGCAGCACGAACGCCACCAGTAAAAAGGGGGCGCTGGTCAGGCATATGGTCAACACCCGCCGGCGGCCGAAGCGATCGCTGAGCGGTCCGGCGGTCATGACGCCGGCCACCCCGGCGCCCTCCACCAGGGTCAGGCTCATCCCGGCCAGCCACAGCGCGCCGGCTTGCTGGGTGATATAAGTGGGCAGAAAGGTCACGATCGCGGCATGCATGAATCCGCGGGCGCACAAAATGGCTGCCAGGGGCAGCATCAGGGAGCGCACCTCGCCCCAGGTTCCTTTCAAAGAGATGCGGCGATGTCCCTCTTGCTGGCGAACGGGAATGTCTTTGAACTTCACATAGAGCCAGGCCGAGGAGGCCAGCCCCACCAGCATGATGGGATAGAAGCCTTCCAACCCCAGCAGCGATACGGCGCCGACCGCGGCCATCGGCCCCACGGCGCGGGCAAATTCACCCCCAACCATGAAAAAGGCCATGCCGCGCCCTTTACGTGAACCGGAACATTTGGCGACCATGACCGGTGCCGGCACATGAAACAGCGACACGCTGATGCCGGCAATAAAAAGTAAAAACAGCAGCACGGCATAATTGGGCGCCAGCCCGAGAAGGCACATGGGCACGGCGGTCAGGCTGGGCGCCAGAATGATGAACCAGCGCACGCTGATACGGTCGACCCACACGCCGATAATGGGGTTGAACAAGGCCGGAATCTGCATCACCGTAGAGAGCAGCCCCGCCCGGGTCAACGAAAGCGACAGCTTCTCGATGAGCAGCGGCAGCAGCGGCGACAGAAAACTTGAAAAGATATCGTGGATAAAATGGCACAGCGATATGAGCAAGACCTTGCCGGTACGAAATGACGTATCCGCCGGAACAGGTTGATCGATCGGAGCAGCCGCGGCTTCAGGTTTCATGGGCATGCACTTTTTGGAAAAAGGGTTAACGGAAAAACATACCTATTGCCTGAAAACGCGTATGTCAACTTCGAAGCAGGTTCGAGACTACCGTTTCAACGTCTTCCCCACATTCCAGCAGTTGCCGACGGCCTCGCCGAGGCGCCAGTATTTGACGCTGGCCATATCGAACAGCAGCGGGTGCAGCTTGCTCAAGTCGATTTTGCCGTTGGTCAGCACCTTGTCGTCGGCATAGGTTTGCACCAGCTCGCCGATAAAGATGTCATGGGTGTCGTAGTCCAGCACGTCATGCAGCCGCAGCTCCATATTGACAGGGCATTGGCGGATCATGGGGGCGGTTTTCAGCTCACCGTAAAAGATATCGAACAAGGCTGCCTTGTTCACCTTTTTGCCGGTTTTCAACCCGCAATAATCGGTCTCCACCATCAGTTCCTCGGACGGCAAACAGATGCTGAAGGACCGGTTCCGGTTGATCCCGGCATTGGTGTAATGCACCTTGCCCAAGCCGATGGACAGGTATTGGGGCGTCCCGTGATTTAAAATCCCCACATGGGCAACCGTCAGAAAATTGGGTTTGTCGTTGACGGTAGCCCCAACCAGGGTGGTTAGCATGGGATACAATGCGTTGACCGCTCCGATAGGATTCATCTGTTTTCTTCCCCTTTCCGCTATAAGTTATGGTGTCGCGGACCTTGACATGAAGCCTTTAAACTAGAGTTTGCCCCTGGGCTATCCCCGGAACCGCCACCTCCGAAATTTTCTCAACAACCTCAGGTGCAAGCGTTATATCAGCCGCTTTTGCGTTCTCGGTCACGCGCTCGTTGTTGCGCGTACCCGGAATGGGAATGATGTCGTCTCCCTGGTGCATCAGCCAGGCCAGGGAAAGCTGGGCCGGTGTAACGCCGATCTCTTTCGCCACATCCATCAGGGGCGCGAAGCGGTCCCGGTTGGTTCTCAGGTTTTCCCCCTGAAAGCGCGGATTGTTGTTTCGAAAGTCATCGGCGGCCAGCTCGTCGACGGTGCCGGTCAGAAACCCGGCGCCCAGGGGGGACCAGGGCACCAAAGCAATGCCCAGCTCGCGCAGCGTCGGCAGCAGGTCCACCTCCACTTCCCGGCGCCACAGAGAGTACTCATACTGGACGGCGCTGATGGGATGGACCTGGTGCGCCTGGCGAATCTGCTCAGCCGTCGCATTGCTCAGCCCCACATACCGGACCTCACCCCGTGCCACGGCCTCGGCCATGGCCCCTACGGTCTCGACGATGGGGACCTCCGGATCGGGGTAGTGCAGGTACAAAAGGTCGATGTGGGACATATCCAGCCGCTTCAGGCTCTGCTCGACAGCCCGTCGCGTGTAATCGGGCCGGCCGTTGATCGTCAGGGAAAATCCCCACCCCGTCGGCAATTCGGTCCCGGTCTGGTCCGGCTCGAATACGATGCCGAACTTGGTGGCCACAAACGCCTCGCCGCGGCGCCCGGCTAAAGCGCGCCCCAGAAGCTGTTCATTGTGCCCGTTGCCATAGGCATCCGCGCTGTCGATAAACGAGCACCCCTCATCGAGGGCGTGCCGCACCACCTCAATGGCGCTCTGCTCATCGGCAGAGCCATAATACCCCTCCAGGCCCATGGCGCCGTAACCGATGGCGCTGACCGACGGTCCGTCCGTTCCCAGATTTCGCCGTTGTTTCATTTGGACGCCTCCCCTGTTCTATTTGTATTCGGCTTACCCGTGCTTGTGCATATAAATATAAGCTGCCGCTCCGCCATGTGAACCTCTATCTGAAAAAAGATCGATTTGCCCAGCAAATCAATAACATTTTTACTCCATATCGAGTGAAAGCCAATGGTATCTATTCACCAGGAGATACCATTGGCTTTGACGTTTGACCAAACAAGTCGGAAGTTGATAGTTGTCAGAGTTCCTCTATCCGGTCTCACCTCCGGCCGTTTTGAATTGTATTTATTTCAGCGTTGTTTTCGAATGGTTGCCATGATTTTATGGCCATAGCTGTGTTTCATTATTCTTTGGCCGCATGGCTGATAAAGCAGCCTCCGCCGCCGCCACCACCGCCACTACCAGCGCCGGCAGGTCCTACAGATGACGGGGCATCACTGGTTCTCAAACCGATGCCGAGGTCCATCTGTCCGTTGTCCGATGTCCCGACAAAGACAATAACGGTTTTATTTTGATCCATGAAACCACTCTGAATTGTTTCGGTGGCAACCCCGTCCACCGTGAAAGAGCCGGTTATCTCTCCGCTGCTGTCGATTGCCGCCTGTCCTGAGGAAATCGAGAACTGGGTCGTGTCGGGGGCCGTGTAGCTTCCGGTAAGGCTGCCGCTGCTGTCGATGGTGCCTTTACCAAAGACCCATAACGCGATATCTTGCACCGTATCGATCGTAAAATTATAAAAGATCCAGTTCCCCGCCAAGTCTGTGGATAGATAGCTTCCTCCTTTTTTCAAAGCGATATCGAACCCCATCCGCTTCGTGTTGTCCAGGTCCACAAAAACAGCAAGCGTCTTAAGATAGTCCACCATGCCATCCATGACTTGTGAACTTAAGCCACCCTCGAAGGAAAAGGCACCGGTTATCTTTCCGTCTGCGGCAATGGAAAACTGGCCGCTGGTCAAATCGATGGTCGTGCCGTCGGGCCCGCTGTATTGTCCTGAGCTGATTGTGCCGGAACCTTCCACCCGGGCGTCGCCAACGATCCAGTACAGACCTGGCAATTCGGGGTCTACTTCCAATCCATAAAACCGCCACTGCCCCGCCATGTCGGCGGTTTGATATTGCCCGTCCGATTTGAGTCCCAGACCAAAGCCAAGGGCGTTTTCCGTATCCGAGGATACATAGCTGAAAATGGTGTGATTTTGATCCTGCAGGCCGTCGACAAAGGTGCCCGTCAATCCCATAGTGGTAGTGAACGAAGCGCTCAGCGCCCCGTCTGGTGCAATCGAGGCGTTACCGCTGGTAATCGTCTGAGACGACCCGTCGGGACCGGTAAAGCTTCCGCTGACGCTCGAAGCCCCGGCCACATTGACATCGGCATAAAGCCAGTAGGCGCCGGTTGTGGGATGCACGTCGAGTTCATAGACATACCACTGGCCTAATATATCACTCTCATCGTAAGTCTCAGCCCTGGCAAACCCTGCAATCAGCAGGATCATAAAAAAAAACAAGAACACTTTTTTGATCATGCTCTTTCCTCCTTTCAGTTGATACGGATGTATCCATCGAGAGGTTTGTAAACCGGTTCTCATGATCTTACATTGCAGCAGATTCGGCGATACGAATTAAAAAGCCTCCAAAGAGCCGATAGCTCTTCGGAGGCTTTGCATGGGAACCTTCTGGAGCATAAATCCCATAATTCTTTCCTGAAAAGATAGAGCTGATGCCAACACAGGCATTGCTCCGTTCCACAATAGAGACGATGCCATGTTGTCAACGAATCAAACGTGATCCACCGGCAGCGTCAAGGCTTCGTTGAGCCAGGAATCGCCCCCTCCGACGATCTTTAGACCATTCTCCATGGCGGATCTGATGAAGCGTATCCAGAAATCACGTGTCGCCAATGGCGTCTGGTTGTCAAGCAGGTTGAAGCCAAACCATGCATGCCACATGAGCATGCAGCCAAACCGCCCAATATCAACGAGTCTGTTTTCCAGTAAAGATTAATGCAGGTCGGTACCGGATAGATCTTGGCGCAAAGTGATAGGATTTAAAGGGATTGTAATCCTGGGAAACCGGAAGAGAGTGAACGCAGATCTGATGGAACCTTATTTTAAAAATGTACAAACAAGGCGGGTAAGTTGTCAAACACAAATTCAGCAGCCATAAAGAAAGCAGGATGTGAAACCCGATCGATGTCGTCCAAACCCGTTTTAAGGTCGATGACAGACTGGCGATTCACCATCTGGTCATCGAGAATCCTGAATTCACCCTGATAGATTGAACCCTTTGATGAACCGTGGAAAACGGCTTGCAAGGAGGACAAGTTTGGGGTAAGCCTGTTCCACAATTTAACCGGCAAAGAGCCGGATGTAGAAACACCGACCATCACACTATATCGGCCCCCGTAGCTCAGGGGATAGAGCATCGGATTCCTAATCCGTGTGCCGCAGGTTCGAATCCTGCCGGGGGCACCAATAATTTCAATGCTTTATGTTGGACAATAAATAAATTATTCATTTATATCGTGATTTTGTCCCCATTTTGTCTTGGACTACAAACACTAATCATTAACAGGAGACTTTAACCGTACCTTATATTTCAAAAAAAAGGCCATGCACAACATATGATTTGCGGCCTTCATTGTTATTGCGCCTCGGCAGGATAGCAGATGCCAAATGTTGGCCTTCTTGACAGGTGTGTTATTGTAACCGCTGGATTTAGGCGGATTAATATTTAACAAAGATCCGTTTAAAATCATAATTTCCCTCTGTGCCAGGATAGACGTTGCCTACCTGATTGATTGAAAATGTTCAATCGAGATACGGAAATAAATAAATAACTTGCTTTCTCCTTAAAAGCTGTTAAATTTAGCACACCAACATGGCCTTGCGTTACTTGGCAGGGCGGTTTTTTTCTGAAGGAACAAATCACATCCCATTGTTACATCCTCCAGTTGAAAATTTTGAGAGTATTATAGAAAGGAGGATGTCAACATGACCAACGGAACAGTTAAATGGTTTAATGACCGAAAAGGGTTCGGCTTCATAGAGCAGGAAAATGGACCCGATGTATTCGTTCATCATTCAGCCATCA
Organism: Desulfobacteraceae bacterium; assembly: GCA_050291625.1. Classification (GTDB taxonomy): domain Bacteria; phylum Desulfobacterota; class Desulfobacteria; order Desulfobacterales; family Desulfosarcinaceae; genus JARRKU01. Next base: position 202,030 of record JBNKKC010000148.1, on the reverse strand, counting down.
ATTCAAGCGGCTTTAAAAGCCTCAATGAAGGCGACCAGGTTACCTTTGACATTGAGCAGGGGCAAAAAGGTCCATCTGCTGTTAATGTCACAGTAAGGTAAACTGCAATACCTGCAAATAAGGGCATCTCTAAATTTATGGGAGTGCCCTTTACTATCTTAGAGTGATTTTCATTAAAGACGTTCCCGCACTTGAATCCGCCACTTGCAGGAAATTTCGCACATCTTACTCTTTTTTAGTACCTACTTGCCAAGCGAGCCGGAAGTTGCCCATTGACGTTGGGCATACAGCTTTCTTTTGTGGCGGAAAACGACGTAAAAGGCGCTCATATTACAAACGGAGCTATTAATATAAAATCAATACGATCAGTATAAGGAACCGCATCATTTGAATTTTAAAACATTTTTATTCCACCCCCAATTATCGACAGGTATCTCTGCCGCAGGATATTCCACCTCAACCCCTATTCAAGCTCAAGCCATTCCCAAGATCTTGAAAGGTCGCGATTTAGTGGGCTTGGCCCAGACCGGAACCGGCAAAACGGCGGCCTTTGTGTTACCGATTTTACAGCGGTTGATTCACGGGCAGCGCAGACGCTTGCGTGCCCTAATTCTATCGCCTACCCGTGAATTGGCCGAACAAACGCATCAGGCTATTGAAACTCTGGGGGCTAAGACCGGCATACAAAGCGCAACCGTTTATGGCGGCGTTGGGATGCAGCGACAAGTGCAGTCACTCAAAAGCGCTGATATTGTTGTTGCATGCCCGGGGCGGCTTATTGACCATATCAACCGCCAGACCATTGATCTTTCAAGCCTGGAAGTGCTTGTGCTCGATGAAGCCGACCAGATGTTGGATATGGGTTTTTTACCGGATATCCGCCGAATTTTAACCCACCTGCCCCAAACAAAGCGCCAAACATTGTTATTTTCTGCGACCATGCCTAAAAAAATCCAGCATTTGGCTGGGGAGGTCTTAAAAAAACCCGAAATGGTGCAAGTTGCACATGACATGCCTGCAGAAACAGTCAGTCATACATTCTTCCCTGTTGCAAGGCATCTCAAGACCGCACTATTGCTCAAACTGCTTGGCACTCAGCGAACCGGCGCCGTCCTGATTTTCACGCGCACCAAACATCGCGCCCGGCAACTGGGCGGAAAACTGGCCAAACGGGGCTATAGCTCAACATCACTGCAAGGGAATCTATCCCAGGCGCAGCGCCAAAAAGCTATGAACGGATTTAAATCAGGCAAATACAAAATTCTGGTAGCCACTGATATTGCAGCCCGGGGCATTGACGTTTCTGACGTCTCCCACGTCATCAACTTCGATATGCCATCCACGCCGGAAATTTATATTCATCGCATTGGCAGGACCGGAAGGGCCGAACGCAACGGTGAGGCTTTTACGCTTTTCAGCGATGAAGAAATGCTCTTGGTAAAGGCAATTGGGAGAACCATAAAAATACCAGTGGAGGAGCGCACGATAGAGGATTTTGATTACAATGCCTCTGCGCAAAATACCCGCAATCATCGAAGACGACTCAAACCACAACAACAATCGGCAGGCAATACCAACCGCAGACAAAATCGTCGAGCAGTGAAAGGGGCTTTTGCCTCTCTATCACCCAGGAAGTTAGAAATGGTCGGTGCGCGATAGGTGAAATCTTTTGCTTGTTGTGAATCTAAAAAATACAGCCGAGATGATTAGTTGGCAAGATCAAATTATCAATTTCATAAGCGCCAGAAGGAACTTGCAAGAAAGAAAAAGAAAAAACAAAAAAGACAAAATAAAATCGATAAAAAAACTCACAATCTGAAGCGAGTGGAGCAATTAATCAGATCGAAGAAAAAAATCCATAAGCATCCAATTCAGATATGAAAGGAAAAGATATGCGCCAAAAAAATGTAATTTCTCGTGATGGACCTGACAACAAGCTTATAATAAAGGAATATATAGGAATGGGGTTTGACCCCATGCCATCCTTTGATCAGTGGCGACACGATGGTGAGCGTGATTATTCAGATCATTTTGGCTCTCAGACCTTGTAGTTTCTTCAAAAGCGCCATCTTTTAAAGAATGCTTGTACGATGCAGACCGCAGACGATCCACAGCTGCGTTTGAGGCAATACGGTAAATCCAGCCAGAAAGTTTGGACATTCCTTGAAAGCTATCAAGTGTAGAAGCTTTTTCGTACTATGGAGCGCAAGAAAACCGTCATAGACATAATTTACTAATACCCCACAAATTCACCGATCAGTTTTACATGGATTCGCTTTTCGATCATGTGGCCTTCGATGATGCTCCACATGTTGCAAATGCGGGTTGGACTTTTACAGTCATTGCACAAACCGGTTTCGACACATGGATTTTTAAATCCATAACGAATATTATTAACCGGTGCGGCATAGTGTTTGACTCGGGCCATGGCGGTTTCCAGGTCAGGAGCTACTTTATTCATTCCCACCATCAGGATAACCTTTTTGGGTCCGAAAGCCATTGCAGCAACGCGATTGCCCATGCCGTCGAGGTTGACTAATTTTCCATCCAATGTGATCGCATTAGCGCTCGCGATCATAAAATCAGCAGCCAAACCTTGTTGCCGACGTAGCAGACTCTCTTCTGGCGGTATTCCCGGTTCATAAGGATCAATCAGTTTGATCTCAGACAACTTGGAAATTGACTCCCAGAGACCTGCATATGTTGCGGTCATTGTTCCACACCGAAATACCGATGCACCTGGTGTAATCATGGCAATGACTTCATCTTTTGCCTGGGAAGCAGTCGCTGCATAGCTGCCCTCCATCCGTCGTTTTTCCAATTTTTTAATTATCTTTTCAGCGACCTTTTCATTCCAGATAACCTGATTTTCATCCATAGCATTTTTCCTTCCCGGATATGACTTTGAAAGGGATTGAACATTGTGACCACCAATGCATATTCTTCGTTGTTAGCGCATATCAGGGCCGCCACTTGATGATTTGCTCGTTATAATCAATAACAAATGGGTAGTCTTTGAGAAAACTTATTCCCAGCAGACCGTTGTAAAGCTCGTTGGTTTCACCTTCAGGGCGTTGGTAGTCGATTATGTTGGCCTTGAGGTTCTTCTTTTCATGAGGGCCTACGCGGACATACTGAAGCTGCACCAAGCGGGTATCAACTTCAAGGCCCCCCACCCCCCGGGCTGTGGATGGCTGAGTCTGTTCAATCCCCAGCTGTTCGGCCACATTTTGGTGGATCACCATGTCGCTGGCACCGGTGTCCAACACCAGGGTCGTCTCATATTCTTTGTCTTGGTATCCCAGTGTTACAGGCACGTAGATCTTATTGTCCAGGATAATGACCAGGGTCTCCGTTTCATCAATCCGGGAACGATCCACATCCGAGGTATCGATGGATACCATTAAATCCTTCTCTCCGGGTCGAAACACATGGATCTCTTCCAATTTATAGGAGGCATCTGTCTTTTCGGGAAAGGGCGGAACGGGCTTCCAAACAAAAGCGTGGTTGTTCGGCTTTAACAGCATCTTGAGGCCCTGTTCCATCTCCCGATCTTTAAAGGCGGCGGAGACCAACGGATTGATCTTGGGATCGATCCGAACCACAACGCCATTATAAGCAAAGACCTTTAGTAAATCCTGCAGGGGGACATGATCGGCATTAACCGTCAGTTTGCCGTTGGTGACCCCCAACTCAAAGGCCTCAGCGTCAACCGCACCGTAGATCAACAGCACGCATACAAGGACCCATCTCCATGAGAACGAACGCATCACGAATTAAGCTTTCTGGTGGTTGTCAGTCATCGATTGATAAGATAGTACCATCTTAATATGGCAAAGCGTTGGCGTCGGTCAAGTTCAATCCTGCTTTTGGAGCGCGGCGAGCTGCATTTTGGCTTTGCGGAGAGTACTATCGACGTCTGCAGATTCATAAATAAGTATCAGCTATTATAACATTTTTTTGGCTTTTTTTATATTCATGGACGTTCCTGTTGCTCCATGAGATTGACACACGATTATCGGCCTGATAAACTTTGAAAAACGGCAAGTCTCTATCCTCTATCTTTATCCGGTCTTGATGGTTTCCTTTTCGTTGTTCGGTATCCGCAAGCGAATCCTATCGAATGAGTTCCCTTTTTGAAACAGCGGACCCTAATGGGGGAAGAAATGAGTGGCCGTTTTTAAAATGCACCTCGGTCCTTGGATTGAAAGATCGGGCAGCTCTTTCAATCTTAACACCAGAAGCAACGGAGAGTGACATCATGCGCATATCAGACTCGAGGCATATCCGGGATCCGGAATTCACCGAAAAGATCACCCGTGCGTTGCAGCTGTTGCAGCGCCGGGCGCCCGGTGCCTACTCCACCTTGAACGCCAACGTCGGCAGGATACGCGCGAACCGGCATAGCGGCATGGAGGTCCGGGCACGCCCGCCGACGATCACCATCGCGCGCACCACCTTCGATGCCTCGCTGACCTGGCTGGCCAGCGTACTGGCCCACGAATCCATGCATTCCGTTCAGTACAAGGCACGCCGTCCCCATACCGGGACAGAGGCGGAGCAGGAGTGCAACCGACATCAATTGTCGGTGCTGCGGCAGACAGGCGCCCCACAGTCGGAGATTAACTACCTGTTGAATCAGACCGGTACGCATTTCGATGTCGATGGGGATGGTGACTATGACTGGGATGACTACCGTGCCAGGAACTGGTAGGTTTCACGGACTGACCTAGTGTTGTGTCCCGGAAGTTGGGTGAACATCAGTTGTTCAATTCGGATGCCTTTTTCCTTTAAGTCAATCGCTGCACGACGGCTGAAATCATTATTCGCTATCGAGCACCTCCCGTATGATCCTTGACATTTCCTGTTTGGCAATCGGCTTCATAACATAAGCTGCGATTCCCAGCTGTTGGGCTTTTTCTTCATCGATCAGGTCGCTGTGACCGGTGCAAAGGATGATGGGCAGGTCCGGCCGGATTTGCCTCAATGCTTCACACAGCTGGATCCCGGTCATCTGGGGCATGGTCATGTCGGTGATGACCAGGTCGATCTGGTCGGATTTGGATTGAAACAATTCCATTGCCTCCTCGGGATCCACCATTGTTTCAAGATGATAACCCAGCCGGGACAAGTTGCGCTCCATCATGTTCACGATGGATATTTCATCATCCACAAAGAGTATGTTTTCATTGCCCCTTTGAATTTGCATTGTCATGGATGCTCCCTTGCCGATTTTTTCATCCGCCAGGGGGAAATAGAGATGAAATGCGCTGCCTTTTCCAACCTCACTGTCCACCGTGACGGCGCCGCCATGACTTTTGACGATGCCGTGCACAACAGCCAGTCCCATGCCCGAACCTTGACCGACTTGCCGGGTGGTGAAATAGGGATCGAATATTCGATCGATGAATTCGGGATCGATTCCCGAGCCTGTATCGCTGACGGTCACTTTGATATAATTGTCTTCCGGCAATTCAGGGATCTTCTCCTCGCAACTGTCATCCAGCACCACTTTTTCGGCGCTGACTTCGATGATCCCCCCGCTATCGTCCATGGCCTGGGCAGCATTGATACACAGATTCATTATAACCTGGTTGATTTGATTCGGGTCGGCAATGACCGTCTCATCGATGTCAGGCAAATTCCTGCGTACGTCTATGGTGGTGGGAATTGTTGCCCGCAACAAATCGAGCGCATCTCGAATGACTGATACAATATCGATGGGGCGCAGTTCATCGCCGCTTTCACGGCTGAAGCTGAGCAGTTGTTTGACAATGCCTGATGCCCTCAGCCCTGCTTTCTTGATTTCCTCAATGTTGGCATAGGCCGTGTTCGACTCCGGCACATCGTCCAGCGCCAATTCCGCATTGCCGATCATGATGTGGAGGATATTATTGAAGTCGTGGGCAATCCCTCCTGCCAGGGTCCCGATGGATTCCATTTTCTGGGCTTGCTGGAGCCGCTCCTCGAGTTTCAGCTTTTCAGTGATATCCCGATCCATGCCCCTGTATCCCACAAATTTTCCCTGAGGATCATAAATCGGCAAGCCGCTGCTCTGCACCACGACCTCATGCCCCTGTTTGTGAACCAGCGTATTTTCCAGCAGTAATATGGGGCTGCAATCTGCTGCCAGGTCTTGAAATATCTTCCTGATGCGCCTGCCTTCTTGCGGCGGCATAAAGTCAAAAGCGCTTTTACCCAACGCTTCTTCAGGATCATACCCCAGGAGGGTTTTGATTTGAGGACCGACGTACGTATACACGCCGTTGGTGTCCACTTCCCAAAACCAGTCGTTAATACTTTCGACGAGACTGCGGAATCGCAATTCGCTCTCCCGCAGCCGGTCTCCGATTCTACGGCGTTTTTCGATTTGGGTTTGCAAATCCAGGTTCGTTTGGGCGATTTCCTTCTCCCGTTTAGCGGCTTCATCCAGATGGGCCTGGAGCACCAGTTTCATGGTGTTTTGCCGCCAGAAAAAAATCAAGCCGCAGAAAAGGACGGCTAATATGGCGGCCAAGGCGGCTATATTATTCCAGGGAGCCGTTCGTCCGAAGACATCCTCCGCGGAAATCAGCCCAATATAGGCTAAATTGGTGCCGATTACCGGCATTTTGAGCGCCAGGTGTTCCTCTCCGCCGGCTTGACCCTGAATCAAATCCAGACGCTGGATCTCACCTACCGGTATTTGACCGAGCAGATCCAATTCCCGCTCCGGCAGTTTGAAAGTATCCGCATTGTGAAAGGTCAGACGGCCATCTACCACAATGGCGCCGGTGGCGGAGTGTTTGCCTTCCTTTTCTTGAACCATGTATTCATTCAGACAACCGGGATCGATCCAGGCGACAAGCAAAGCGACCACCTGATTCTTGAAAAGGATGGGGTTGCTGTACATGAACGAATTCCTGTCCAGCATCAGCACCGACACGTTGTCCTGCGCCTTGATCCTGGGGTCTATAAAGTTGCGCCCCAACCGATGCGGGAACCCTCTGGTGGAAGTGACGAGCACATCCCCTGTCCTGTCAACCATTATGATGGATTTGAAAACCCGTTTTCCATGGTATGTTCGCCGCTCGATCAAAGAATGGAATTTTTGTTCGACCGACAGAAGGCTGGCGTGCAATCCGTATGCCATGCTCATTCCCAGGGCCTGGTTTTCAAAATAAACACTGACCGCCCGGCTGCCTGTCAAATCTTGAAGATCATCCAGGAGTTCGCTAAAGAAATGGCCCAGAGCATTGGCTCGCTGTTCGGTGTTGTGCTTAAACCGTTCTAGAGCGGTATCTCTGAGTTTCAACTGCGATCGATAGTTTGTCAGCAGCAAAAAAGCCGTGAAGATCAAAATCCCCGCGGCGGCCACAAGCATGGCCCATTGCATGCTCTTGAACGACCTGCTGTTCATGACAGGATTAGGCATTGGGTTGACTTCCCGTGATGGTTGCCGTCAGAAAGAATCGAAAAATCTCGGGAAATACAAGAAAGCGGACGGGTAATACTTTTTTACGAGTTGCCGATAGGTGCCATCCGCCTTGCACATCTCAAAAAAATCATTAAACGCCGCGCGCAGGAGCGGCGCATTCTTGGCAAATCCCAAGCCCATCTGCTGGACAGGGGACACCGGGCCGATCACTTTGATCTGGCCGGGCCATTTTTCAAGGGCCACCAACGCATCCGGAACATCCAGAACGGTGGCGTCGGCCACACCATTGATGATCGCCGGCGCCAATTCGTTCAAGGTTCCCTTGAACAGCCTTGATGTGGCGCCGACTTCATCGAGATCGTAAAGATTTGGATCCGTGCAGGTTCCAGCCACGCCCAGCACCACCCGCCGGTTCAATAATTGCCTGACCTGCGCAATGTCCTGGTGCACATCGTCTGAAGGATTGATCGGCTGCATGGGAGAATCAGCCCGCGCCACAAGCCAGACCTGAGTGGGAAATGTGGGTGTGGAGAACTCGATAAGCTGCTGCCGCCAGTCAATTTGAGTTAAACCATTGGCAATGACATCCCCTTTGACAACGGCCTTGCCGTGAATTTTGACCTCATTTTGGATCACTTTATATTTAATCCCTGTCAAATCGCTAATCAGCGTGGGCCAGTCGGTTTTGACGTATTGATATCGGACGCCGATGTGACGGGCAAACATCTGCATCAATTCCACATCCAGCCCGTCACCGGCGCCGCTGACGAAATTGGCATAGGGCACCCCCAGGTGCCTCAAAATGCCTTTGGCCTTTATTTCCGGAAGATCCTGGGCATCCGCCATCGAATGCAGACCGCATATCATCGCAATGGCCCACAGCACCCCAATAGTCCTTGAGAAAGTATATGTACGACAGCACATCACAAAAAACTCCATTTGGATGAGACGGCTTTTGTCCCATGTGGATATTTTTCTTGAAATAGCGACCAGTATAACCGCAAGCACGACGAAATCAGAATGATTTCAATAAAGAACGGATAAATCGAACTGGATCAGCAGAGCAATATGATCTGGATACCGACTTTAAACCTTTATCGGGTCTTATTTTACCGAGCTTTAGCTGATTTTGGCAATGTTTTCTTCAAAACCCGTTTTCAATGATTCAGGCATCACCTGCACGCTATCCGACCATGTCCTGATAGATGTCAAACATGGCATCCACCACCCCATCGATCATGTCCTCATTGTGGAAAATATGGGTGGATATACGCACGGCATACGTATAATCCTGGTCATCCAACTCCAGATGAAAATTGGTGGACCGCACCTGGTACCCGGCTTCCTCCTGCAGGCGGTCGACCAGTGTCGCAATCAATTCCCCGTCCTGAAGGTCGTCGAAAGGATTAAATGAGGTCAGGCCGGACGTAAATTCGGGGATATCCGGCGAAAAAAGGGTCACATCGGGACCGAATTTGCTTACAAGGGCCTGCTTTAGATAAGTGCTTAGGCCGCATACATACGCTTCGATGCGATCCCGGCCGATCTGCTCCCACATATCGCAGGCATCCACCATGGCCAGTTGGGCCGGTATATTGAGTTGGCCCCGGTACTGCAGCGATTGGGCGATGTCGAATTCACCGCGCGTGTTTCCGGTGGGCTGAACGAAAATGGTGTATAATGACGAATTCTGAGTCCAGAACTCCGGCAAGTCGTCACCGTGGTTGCGCAAATAGAGAATGCCTGTGGAACCGGGCCCGCACTGCCACTTGTGCCCTGGGGCGGCATAAAAATCACATCCCATGTCGTTAAAGTCCAGTTCGATCATGCCGGGCGTATGGGCGCCGTCCACAATGGAAATCAATCCTCTGTCCCGGGCCAGTTGGCATAATGCCTTAGCCGGCAGCCGGGTGCCTGTCTTATAGGTAATGTGGGAAAAAAGAATGGCTTTGGTTGATGTAGTAATAGCGTCATCAAAGGCGTCGATGAATTGATCGGCATCAGCGGTTTCCAGAACGGGAATCCGCACCGGTGTGATGATTACGCCGTAGCGGTCCTGAATGACATTCAAGGGTGAAAGGGCTGCAATATGTTCGTGGTGGGTAATCAGGATCTCATCGCCGGCCTGGAAGGCCAGGCCGTAAATGATGGCATCCAGGCCGTCGGTGGTGTTCCGGGATAAACAGATCTCGTCGGATTGACATCCGAACTGGGCCGCCAGGTGTTCACGCTGGTTCGGAAGACCGAAGGTAGCGCCCAACTCACTTTCAAAGGTCCGCGGATGGGATGCCGCCAGCGTGTTGTAATCGGTATAATTCTTCAGAACCTGTTTGGGCATGGCGCCGGTTGTGCCGACATTCATGTAAACCACATGGGGATCGATGATGAATTGCTTGCGGACTTGATGCCAAAAGTCATTTTGCCTCTGAGCCGGTCCGGTCGGCAGGGCACCGGCGGAGGCCCGACCTGCCAAGGAGAGACCTAATGCCCCGCCGGCCGCTGCCATGCCGGACAATCTAAAAAAATCCCTGCGACTGATCCTTCCCGAATGTTGCTCATTGGGGTCCTTTACGCGTTGCGGATGTTCAGCCATGATAATCCTCCTTTGGTTTGGTTAACAATTGGAAACACCTGTGGCGTCAACTGCCGTTCGCATATCGAGCGGCTTGAATTCCCGGCCATAGGACGGAAAACGAAAGCGCCAAGCGCTTTATGGTTGCCGTTGCAGCAGGGTGCAAAGCACCCGGTTTGAATTCAACAATCGAAAAAGTCAAACGGGATCTTGAGATGGCGGGCGGTTCGGCTTCATCGTCTAAAAAGTCAACGATTGAACATTAACCTGAGCGGCTGCAGGGCTGCGTCCCCGATTGACATCCGGGCTATTTGGTATTGGAAAAAACAAATGGTTGGAACGTAATGATGATGATGACCGATTTGGCCTGAAGTTTCAAGTGTAGATATGCATGCGCCCTCAGGCAATAAAGAGCCGGGGCACCAATTATCAGGTTACGGGACGGCTTTTGATCTTGCGCCGGCAAAGTTGTGCACCGGCGTTAATATCCTCTACTGCTGCCTGTCGTTATTTTCTTGATGATCCCGTTCTCAAATCTCAGATAGCGCAAGAAATGGGTTGATCCCAGGTTATAGGTCCATCGTTCGATAGTCACCTGAACCTTCGAGAGAAAGGGTTCCCGATACCACTCATATCTTCCGGTTCCGGGATCATAGTCCCTGAAGGTTCTAAAATCCCTAAAAATACGCTCCTCTATCCATGAATCGACGGAGGCCGGTTCTCCGCACATTCGGATGACGGCATCCCGGGTATCCTCCAGATCGACCAATTGATTTCCGCATCGAAATGCGGAATCCGCACCGGCAATCCCGGAAAGAGTAAGGAACGCGACCATGGCGATGCTGTATATACTGAAAGTCTTCATTTTTGAAATTCCGCCGCCTTTTCTGAAAAATGCTGCCATTACTATACAATATTAGAAGTGGTTTCAAAACCCCCTTTCATGTTCAAGGTCAAGGCGTCGACTTGTATTTAATCCAATCATGCTTCTTTGGCGTCGTCGAGCACTTTTCGAACCCGCCGGGCTATTTCGGATTGAATCATCGGCTTCATCAGGAATCCTTTTATTCCGATATCCTTTGCTTTTTCCTTGTTTATCCTCGTACTGAATCCGGTGCAGATGATGACAGGGATATTCGATCGGATCGAAATCAATTCTTTGGCAAGTTGATCGCCGGTCATATTCGGCATTGTCATATCCGTCAACACCAGGTCAAAGCCGTCCGGGTTGGCTCGAAACGCTTCCAGCGCCTCCATACTGCTCGTCCGGGCCACAACCCGGTAGCCCAGGCGCTCAAGCACCTGACGCGTAAAGATGATGACTTGGGCTTCATCGTCTACCAGTAAAATTCGCTCGGTCCCCGTCTTATTGTACCTTAACCTTTCAGTCGTTACCTTTTCAGAGGGTTTTTCCATCACAGGCAAATAGACATTGAACGTTGCTCCTTTCCCGACATCGCTGTAGACGTCAATATCTCCGTTGTGATTTTTGACAATTCCATACGCCACAGCGAGCCCCAGGCCCGTGCCCTTGCCTTGTTCCTTAGTCGTGAAATACGGCTCGAAAAGCTTGTCCCTGATGGATGGATCGATTCCACAGCCTGTATCAGATACGGTCAGCACAGCATATCGACCTTGTTTGTATCCGCCGGCTGCCGACGCATCATCGTCAATTTCTTTCTCTTTCAGCTGCACGGTAATTTTTCCTCCGGCCGGCTCCACTGCATGGTAGGCGTTGGTAATCAGGTTCATGGCCACCTGATGCAATTGAGTGGGATCCGCCATCACCAGACTGCAATCGTTTTGGAGTTCCTGGACGATCTCTATATTGGAAGGTATCGTTGATCGACTCAATTTCAGAACATCTTTTAATATTTGCTGCACGCGAACCGGAATCATCTCCTGTTTGGTCTGTCGACTAAAGGCAAGAATCTGCGCAACGAGATCACGGCATCTTTCACCGGCTTTCAGGATCTCTCTTGCATTTTCGTGCTGCAGGCTGTCAGGAGGTAAATCATCCAACAGCAATTCAGTCAATCCAATGATTGGCGATAACAGATTGTTAAAATCGTGGGCAATTCCACCGGCAAGATTTCCAATGGATTCCATTTTCTGTGCCTGTTGAATACGTTCTTCCAGCTTTTTACGTTCCGTGATATCTTCACCGATACTGGTCACGACCATTGCATCCTCTTTTGCATCTTTGAAGATGATGTTGTTCCAATTAATAAGGCGGAATTCTCCATGTTTGGTGATGATGTCGTTCTGGTAATGCGCCGGTATCTCTCCGGTATTGATCGCCTGCAGGAATAATTCCTGCCAGATGTCCTTGCGTATCTCGGAAGGCAAAAAAGTTTCGAACCAGTTTTTCCCTATGACTTCTTCTCGTTGCCAACCAGTAAGGTGAAGAAAATAATCATTGCAAAAGGTGATATCTCCCCTGCTGTCCAGCGAAATAGCCACCAGATCCACCGTTTTTAAAATATCGGTGAATCGCTTTTCAGAATTCATCAACGCTTCCTCGGCTTCCAGTCGCCACCCGATATCCCGGATAGCGGCGATGTGGACTTTGCGGCCATGCCATTCAAAATGACTGCCTGCGATTTCCACGGGAAACACAGTCCCATCCTTTTTCATATGATAGCGCACGGGAATCATCGTCATCTCTTCTCGTGTGGCCTTCGTTGTGGATTCCGGCTCAGCTGAAAGATCCACATTGCGCAATTTCAACAGTTCTTTGTGTGTGAAACCATACATCTGGGACGCGGCACAGTTCGCCTCCATAATTCGGCCTGTTGCATTGTCGATGAGAAACAATGCATCAGATACCAGCTCGAACAACTGGCGATATTTATTTTCGTATGGTCTGATAGCTACTTCCGCCTGTTTTCGTTCGAGCATACATTTTTCTTCTCCAACATGTTTACTTTTTAATGCTTCGCTGAATTTTTTTTCAGTCATTGTCACACCCGGTTCAGATAAGTAGACTTACCTTTCGGCTTCGCTTTGAATCCATGCCTGCCTGCATCATTGGCAAACCATGCATCATGTAAAAAATGATGTCCGCCATCGGATATTTTGGCCAATCATGGCCATGATTTAGATGCAAATGGGCCGAATACAGGAAAAGGAAAGGCAACTCAATAGTGTCATTTCTGCTTATGATACTGAATTCCAATGGGAATCACAAGATATATATTATACAAGTCTAATAACCTGACATTCCTGTTATTTGAACAAAAGTATAAAATCAGACTGAAAAAAATAATACATGTTTGTCACATCTTTCATGCCTATTTCACCTGAACCAGATAAATAACCAAGATATCAAAAAGTTAACATCGTGACAGGACGCGCAATCCATGGCACAGTCTTTGCTGTCTAACCTATCGCCGGATGTGCTATGCAACGGGCAGGCGTGCTTTTCTATAAATCGCCTACTAAAATACTTCATAAAAACGATCTGTAAGAATTTTAACTGCCATTTTTATTAGAGTTTTGCGACGTTCAGAGATAGTACTTTTTGCAGGATACGTCAGGCGAACACGATTTATATGCGCAAAATGCGTAACAAAAGCGCAATTTGTGGTTAGTGCGGAGAAGTGAAGTCTGAGATGGAATTGGCACTGTATGCAGTGAATCAATTCAACCGGTGTCTTAATTATCGTATTTTAAACAAATTTATTGCCGGATGCATTTTCTGGCCGAAGGGTATTAATACAGCAGTAAAGAGTTGAAAATTACGGCACGCGATTTGCAGTGCACGATTCACCTTTGCTGTTGATCAACTTGTTCGATGCTTCGAAAAGTGTTTCACTTCAGATGCGCAAAAGTTATTCAAGAGCATGCAAAGACATAATTGTCATCAGTTTATTTGTATGGCAGGCAGAAGATCGAAAGAGAGTTATTGAGATTCGAATGGGCTGCATCAGCGAGGCGACATGAAACTTCGAATTGACAAAACAAAATTCCTAATGCTTATCCTAGTGTTATTATTCGGCATTCCCATCAACAGCCATGCGGATATCGCCGTAACCCTTCAGTGGGAGTCAAACAATCCGTTCATTCAGGGCTATCAGGTCTTTTGTCGCGAAGAAGGCCAGAGCTATGATTATGAAAACTTTTTCTGGCAAGGTGACTATAGCTTTAATCAGTGTACCATCGATGGCCTGGATGAAAACAAAATTTACTATTTCGTCGTGCGTGCTTTCACTATCGATCAGATAAGTGAAGATTCCAACGAAGTTCGCTACCCGTATATTTCCGATCAATCAAGCGAATCCAGTTCCGGTTGTATGATTAATTCCCTATATAATTAGATTCTGTTGGTTTTTCCTGTGGGCAAAGCTTTTTTAGCATGTTGGTCCCCTCAATTGTGTACGATATTGTTCCTTTCAGAGTGCAAATATGGTAACGAGATCTTATCTTTTCTTATTGCAAAACGCTTAACTATCCTTCTTTCAATGATATTTCATGCTGGCACAGCGTTTGCTTTGTTCAGTAATTTAATCAAGAAAGGACCGTTTTTTTCCGGCCCACCCAATCAGGCTTTGGAAAGCAACCGTCTTGTGTCACCATCGGCTTCCATCCGTTTGTAATCGTGATGACAGTTCTATCGTTAGCCATGCCGTTTTTCTTTTCAATTTCGCTATAACGCTGGAGAAGTTTTTTATCTCGAGATGACAGGAGGTGATGCCATCCCAGACACGATGTTTTTTCGATTTAAATTATAGCATTTTTATATATATCCTATTGATATGGAAAGAAGGTTTTACTGCTTGCCAATCTTAATTCAATGAAAGGTAATTACGATGCTAATCAAGCTACGATCAGGTCTGCTTTTCGGACTCATTTTCATACTTTTTTACGGAAACGCCTATGCAAGGCCAAGTTTCGGAGATAACTGCAGTCAATGTCACATTGCTCCCACCGTCACCGATTTTGAGTTGCCGGCCATGCACGATTCGTTGACCGTCCCCATCACTTCTTTTTCAGCCACCGATACCGACAACAACGTACCCAGCCTAGCTACCGTGAGCGGCTACCTGGTGACGACGTCACCAATGACTCCTGATTCCAATGATTCGGGATGGCAGTCGTTCCCGCCCGTCGAGTTTACGGTAGACATCGATGGCGTGCATACGCTTTATGCCTGGGCGAAAGACGCCGTAGGCATTGTGTCTGAAGCTGTTTACAGCACCGTTGAGGTCGACTTGTCCGGGACGAATGTTCCACCAGTGGCCGATGCCGGACCCGATCAAACGGTGGATGAAGGCGTAACCGTCACTTTAAACGGTTCCAACTCGGACGACAGCGATGACGGCATCCAGTACTTTTTCTGGGAGCAAGTGGGCACGACATATCCGGTGACACTGTCCGATCCTGCTGCTGAACAACCCACGTTTACCGCCCCCGAGGTTGGACCGGAAGGAGCTGCCTTGACATTCCGACTGACCGTCACGGATTATGACGGCGCCGCATCCAGCGACACCTGCATTGTCAATGTCTCCTGGGTCAATACCGCACCGGTGGCCGATGCCGGGCCCGATCAAACGGTCGCCCAAGGAACTTTGGTCACACTTGACGGCAGCGCGTCCAGCGGCGTGGACGATGACATCGTCACATTCTTATGGGAGCAGGTGAACACATCCGGCGTCACGGTGCAACTGTCCGACCCAGCGGCCCCCAATCCTCAGTTTACCATCGACGATGCGGGCGTTGACGGCGTGTCCGTAACGTTCCAATTGACGGTGACGGACGAGGGAGGATTGCAGGCCACCGACACCTGCGTGATCAACGTGACCAGCGGCAATCAAGCCCCTGTAGCCGACGCAGGGGACGACCAGAACGTCCAGTCCGGGGCGGACGTTGCACTGGATGCTTCCGGTTCTTCCGACCCGGATGGCGACGCCATTTCCTACACGTGGAAGCAAATTTCAGGAGCGCCCGTCACGTTGTCGGCGACCAATGCCTTGAAACCGACCTTCACCGCGCCTGTGGTTGCCGCCGGCACGGAGGAAATCCTGACCTTTGAACTGACCGTCACCGATGCCGGCCAGCTGCAGGCCACGGATACTTGTGATGTAACCATCGTCGGTGAAGCATCACCGCCGGCCGACGATGATGATTCTGACGACGATGATGCACATGACGAGGATGGCGACGACGACCATCATGGTCATGCTGGCCATCATCACCATCATCATGATCACCACAAAAAATGGGGCAGATCGGACTAAATAGAGAACTGGCGCTACAGCCTGCACCAGACATCCGGTGATCAGGATTGGTTCTGCCGCATCATGCATTAGACTCGGGAGAGGTCCACTGCGATGGACCTCTCCCGACATTTAAGCAGACTTTCGCCAACCAACCTTCCGGCACGCTCAACCTTTAAAGGGCCGACTCATGAACGTTGCGGCCATCGACGGAAAACGGTTCATCTCTGAGCAGGAATAATCCACCGCCATGCGCAGGAAGGCTTTGTTGTGGCTCCTGTTTGTGCTGCAGCCCACCGATTTGACATCCTTGCTATAGAGGCTTACCTATTGACTGGTGCGGCCATTGTCTGTCGCGAATGATCCTGTCTGTCCCTCCGCTGTCCATCTTATCCGCCATCCGTACTGTCACGCAGAACCTATGGTCCGTCACAAGGCTACGGCCCCGTGCCGCACCGTCGACGCTCGAAGATTATTTGGAAAATCAATGGGGTCCTGCACCCCGGGGAGGTGCCCCATGAAACGTCGCTTGCTCGTCATCGCCTTGTTCATCCTATTTTTCCTTGCAGCGCCTGCTGCGGCCGCAGATATTCCAAAGGCCCAGGCATCCATCGTACAAATCCACGCGGTCATACCCGCGAATGCCCGGACAGCCGGCGCACTGGGCAGAAACCGGACAGGCAGCGGTGTGATCATTGACGCCAAAGGATATATTCTGACCATCGGGTACCTGATCCTCGAGGCCGAATCCATTGAAGTCATCCTGCCGGACGGCCAGTCGGCAATGGCCGCCTTCGTAGGATACGACCATGCAACAGGGTTCGGCTTGATCAAAACGGAACGGAACAAGGGGCTGACCCCGGTTGAATTGGGCAGATCTGCCGACGTGAACGAGGGAGATCCGGTCCTGCTGGTCGGACACGGCGGCCCCGGGGCCATTCGGCCGGCCGGCGTGATCACCCGTAGTGAATTTGTCGGCTATTGGGAATACCTGCTCGAAGAGGCCTTTTATGTGGCGCCGCCTCACCCGGAATTTGCCGGCGCCGCCATGTTGGATGCCAAAGGCCGCCTGATGGGCATCGGATCCATTTATACGCAGCTGGAAGTGCCCCAGTACGGTGCGGTACCGTGTAATATGTTCGTACCCATCGATCTGCTCAAACCGATTTTAAAGGATATGATCACCACCGGCCGCGCAACCGTACCCCCGAAGCCCTGGTTGGGCGTCAATGCGGAAGAAAGCCACGGCCGTGTCTTTATCAGCCGGGTGCACGGAGACGGGCCTGCCCAGCAAGCAGGTCTCAGGGAGCAGGATATCGTCCTTAACGTGAACGGGGTGCCTGTGAGCGGTCTTGCGGATTTTTATCGCAAAGTGTGGGCTCTTGGAGACGCCGGTGTGCAGGTGCCGCTGACCCTGCTGCAGGGAAATGACATCAAGGAGATTAGCGTCCGGTCCTCGGACCGCTATCAACATCTTCGCATCCGGCCGACTCTGAAAGCGCCCCGCGCCATTCTGGATAAGGCCATTTGACAGAGGGATCGCATACAACACGACGTCATTCAAAACAATGAAATCGATTTCCGCTTTCAGATTGCAGGCCATCGTGTTTGCATTGGTGTCGGCAAGCTTTACGACCATCTACCTGCTTCAGCCGGTGTTGCCGGTGCTTCAGCAGGAGTTCGGTGTCGATGAAAACCGGGCTTCTTTGGGCATATCTGCGGTGATTCTGGGAATAGCGCTTTCCAATTTACCCTTCGGACGCCTGGCCGACCGGCGCCCTATAAAACCCATCATATTCGTGGGCGGGCTGGTGGTTATCCTCTGCGGACTCGGTTGTGCCATTGTGCGACAGATCGCTGTGTTGGTCCTATTGCGCTTTGTCCAAGGACTGTTCATCCCCGCCTTGACAACCTGCCTGGCGGCCTACCTCGCTAAACATCTTCCCGTCGAAAGGCTGAATGTGGTCATGGGATCTTATGTCTCCGCCACTGTGGCCGGCGGCCTGGGGGGACGGTTGCTCGGCGGCTGGATACATCCGCCATTGCACTGGCGTTATGCCTTTATCACCGTATCAGTGCTGGTTCTGCTGGCGACAATCTCGGCCATCAAGTATCTTCCATCCGAAGAATCCCGACCGACGCCTTTATCGGAAGATGATGGATTCATCGCCCTGCTGAAACGATCCGAATTGCTGCGTATTTATTCCGTGGCATTCCTGTCCTTTTGGGTATTTTCCGCTTTGTTCAACTATCTTCCTTTCTATTTGGCCGGGCCGGCGTTTCATGCATCCACCCAGCGCATTACGATTATGTATATGGCATATATTCTCGGTATCGTCGTGGGCCCGCTCTCCGGAAAGCTGAGCAATCGGATCGGCAACGGCGCTACAATGGTAATCGGATCGGCCATTTGGGCGCTGGCGCTGGCGGCTACCCATATCACCAGTTTTTGGGCGGTAGCGGCGGGATTGTCGGGAATTTGTGTCGGATTCTTTGCCATTCACTCGGCTGCCGCCGGCAGCTTGAACCAAAAATTGACTTCCAGCCGCGGGCGAGCCAATTCCCTGTATGTTCTATTCTATTATCTGGGTGGATCAACCGGAATAACGGTGTGCGGTTTTGGATACCAACGATTGGGATGGTGGGGGGTGACCGGAACAGGCATGGTCCTTTTGGTATTAATTTTTGCTGCCGGTATGGTTGAGATGCGGTCGACGAAAGAGCCGTCGTAAAACGGCATCAAAGTGCATAGATGTGGTTTCAAAGATACTTCGCCTAATTGAACGCATGCCTCGATCATTTCGTTATTTGACATCATCATCGAGCCGCATCAGCGACTTGAGAATGCCCATGGGGCTCGAGCCCAGAGCCAGCGTTTCGATCTCTTTCATTCGTTTCTGGTCGTGTTCGAATTTTTTCTTCAATCTTGCTTCGTAAGCCTCTTTCAACCGGGTCAGGAGTTTTTCAAAATCATAGGGCTTTTCCATGTAGGAGTATGCGCCCATCTTTGTTGCCTCCACAGCCGAATCGATTGAAACATAGCCTGTCAGAATGATGACTTCCAGAAATTTGTGCTTTTTTTTCAGGATCTGGAGCAACTCCATTCCGTCCATACCGGGCATTTTCATGTCTACGACGGCCACGTCGAAATTGCCATTCTTTGCCGCTTCGATGGCGAGTGAACCCTCGGTGGCGGTAGTGACGTTGAACTCCCGCATGCCGAGCCGCTCCGCAATGGTAGCCAGAAATTCTCTATCATCATCAACGATCAGCAGATTGATGGTATTGTTGTTACTTGCCATGTTTATGACCTCCGAACCAAGGTGTTTTGGTCATGGAAACATCATTCGCTGACGCACTGTCGGCATTTTTCATAATCTGTAAACAATCGGCTTGTCATCGGAATCGATTTCGATACCGATCGTGTCTCCGGTCTTGAATCCCAAGCGCATGAATTTCTGTACGAACCGATCGTGTTTATCCGCCCGCCAATAGACAGACCACATGGGATTGCGAACGGTATCGATGCCATAGGCATCATGGCCGCAAAGATTTAACCTGAATTTATCCTTGGCGATCAGTGTATCGGTTTCGGACAGAAAATAATCGATTCGGTACAAGTTGTCATGCAGCGCTTCGCTGACCTTTTGCTGCATTTCGGGAAAATCATCCAGATAGTGATTGGCGATCTGATAAAGATCTCCCGGATCCTGAATCCACAGCCCCAGAACCGCAAAGAACTGGTGCTTCATGGCAAATTCTTCCAGTTCAGTCTGGTAATCACGGATAATTCCAAGAATATCCCCAAGGGTGGATTTATTCTTTTCAGGTCCCATCACAATGCGTTCGCAGATTTCGATGACCCGCAAATAGAATTCCTTGTTATTCAGAACATACAGGATCCGCTCCCTGTAGTTACGATGCTTTCGGGTGCGGCGGATGCCGTCCAATCGTATCGTCCGCTTACCCTGATCCTGCGTCGGCATATCCAT
The DNA here is from genome assembly GCA_050291625.1 of Desulfobacteraceae bacterium. GTDB lineage: Bacteria > Desulfobacterota > Desulfobacteria > Desulfobacterales > Desulfosarcinaceae > JARRKU01. The sequence goes on along the minus strand of JBNKKC010000148.1, from coordinate 181,831 downwards.
GTGGGAGATGTCCTTGGCCTGGACGACATGAATCCCGCCGTCTTCTGATATCACATATTCCAGCTCGCATCGAAAACCTAAAAACTCCTGGATCTTCTGCGACAGACTGAGCAGGCGGACATCGTGCGGGGTTCGTGTAATAAAGGGTTCGCTCTGAAGCTTTTGGCAGCGGTCGCGACAGTACCCAAACTCCCAGCTGTTTCCCATCATTTTGGCCATGACGCTGGCGCCGTTGATATAGGGCATCACGATGACGCCCATATCTTCCGGATCGATGTCCGGAGCTCGGTTGAATCGTATCTGTCTTTTTATCGATAACTGCTTTGCCGTTTGCGACAATTTGATTATTTTTTTACGGGCATAGACGATCCCCGCTAAATCGGCATAGGTTTCCAGGGAGTCGAAGGTACCGGCTTTGAAGTGCTGCTCCAGCGGGTGGGCGCTTCGGGTAATGACTTTGAAGCTCTCGCGGTGGCGTTTGAGAAATTCTTCCAGATACGCGAAGTTTTCATTGCGGAAATCAAGGGCTGAGACATAACAAAATTCAGGGACGTTAAAATTTCCCTCCCTGAGCCGTTTCAACAAGGCGGCCTTTTCCGGAAATGCTTTTCCCATTGTAAAAACAACCGTGATTGTAAAGTTTTTCTTGACCTGGCTCTCTATAATCTCTAAAATCTGACTGACCAATCAGTTAACATTTAGCGTATATTATTGACCATGTCAAAGAAAAAGGCAATCATCGCCAACGCCACCAAGCTTTTTTCCGAAAAGGGATTCAGGCAGACCTCCATGTCTGAGCTGGCCGCCATTACGGGACTGGCCAGCGGAACCATCTTTTATCATTTCAACACCAAAGAAGAGCTTTTTTTATCGATCCTGGAAAACATCAAGGATGGGATCGTCAACGAATTCACCGCCTATTTTGACGGCAACGAATTTGAAAACGGTCTGCAAATGATCCTGGGAGCCGTGGGCTTTTATCTGGAGCATGCCGGCCGCATGGCCGATCAGTTTCGTCTTCTGCACAGGCAGCACACGCATGAATTCGCATCGACGCATCCGGAATGTCGCAGCTATCTTGAGGCGATTTACGAGTGCTTCATCGACCTGTTCAGCCAGGCCATCGACAGGGGTCAAAAAGACGGATCGATAAGCGATTTACCCGCCCGCAAAACGGCAATGATCATTTTTGCCCTGGTGGACGGTCTGGTAAGCTTCAACACGTTCAATCTTTACAATGCCGCCGCACTTTATCCCGAAGCCATTGAATCCTGCCGTAGAATACTACTGAACGGATAGAGCCATGAATCGCATTGGCAGCCACAATTCGACGAACAAACGCACGCTGTCTGTGTTGGACAGGCTAAAAAGGTACGATGCCAGAAGCCTGAAACAGGACTTCATTGCCGGCGTGACCGTGGCACTGGTTCTGATTCCGCAGTCCATGGCATATGCGGAACTCGCCGGGCTGCCACCCTATTATGGATTGTATGCCTCCTTTTTACCGCCATTGGTCGCCTCATTGTTTGGATGCAGCCGCCAATTGGCGACCGGGCCGGTTGCGGTTGTATCACTATTAACGGCCTCTACACTCGAACCTGTTGCCACGGCCGGAAGCCAACAGTATCTGATGTATGCGGTTATGCTGGCGCTCATGGTCGGCGTCTTCCAATTCGCACTGGGGATATCGCGGCTAGGGGTCGTGGTTAATTTCATCTCACACCCGGCGGTCAATGGATTCACCAACGCAGCCGCCATTATTATTGCCACTTCCCAGCTTCCGAAACTGCTTGGCATCCACGTCGACAAGGCACCGCATCACTACGAAACGGTCTGGCATATCATCAAATCGGCAATGCATTTTACCCACTGGCCTTCATTGGGAATGGGGGCGACGGCGTTTGCCATCATGTACGGGCTGCAGCGGCTTGCGCCAAGGGCCCCCAATGTGCTGCTGGCTGTTGTCACTACAACAACGATAGCGTGGGTGCTTGGATTTGAACACAACACCACCATCAGCGTTTCGCAAATCCAAGGGAACAAGATCAAACCGTTGATCGAAGCATTCAACAGCACCGTCGGCGAATCCAACCGCCTGATGGAACGACGCGCGCTGCTGGCGAAAAATTCCAAAAAATATGGGGGCGTCAACATGACGCTTGCCCAGCTTAAAGAGAAGCATGACCTGGAACGTCTTGACCTTCAGATTCAGCAGCTGAAAAGCAGGACCAAAGAAATCCGCAAGGAGCTCCGCCATTATCTGCTTCAAGCCGGCCGGGAAGCCAGCGGGACCCCAGTTTTCTATGCACTGAGTGAAGCGGAGGATCAACCGAAAGGTGAAGGCCGTATCTGGCGCCTTATTCTGGGCAGCGACCCGCTCGATCCGAATCGGCTCAAAATGATCGGCCGTGGACAAGTCGTTGGAAAGATTCCCCCGGGCCTGCCGTCGCTGTCGCTGAACGGCATCGATTTTTCCGTCATGCTTCACTTTTTACCCAATGTGGTGATTATTTCGCTGCTGGGATTCATGGAAGCCATATCGGTCGCCAGGGCCATCGCGGCTAAAACCGGCCAGCGGATCGACCCCAATCGCGAACTCATCGGCCAGGGACTGGCCAATATTATCGGCTCTTTCACCAAGAGCTATCCTGTTTCCGGCTCCTTCTCGCGATCGGCGGTCAGCCTCCAGGCGGGAGCCGTTTCGAGCCTGACGGGGGTATTTACCAGTCTAACCGTCATACTTGTTCTGGTTTTTTTAACGCCGCTGTTCTATCATCTTCCTCAGGCTGTATTGGCTGCGATCATCATGTTTGCGGTGGTGGGGCTGCTCAATATCAATGGATTCATCCACGCATGGAAGGCCCAGTGGTACGATGGCGTGATTTCGGTCATCACCTTTTTGAGCACACTTGTCTTCGCACCTCATCTGGACAGGGGGATACTGATCGGTGTCGCGCTTTCGGTCATGTTGTTTTTATACAAGAGTATGCGCCCGAAGGTCGTCGATCTTTCCCTGGATGTTGACCATGCCCTTCACGACGCCTTTGCCAGCGGTTTGAAAGAGTGCCGGTTCATCGATGTTGTGCGCTTCGACGGTCCGCTCTTTTTCGCCAATGCCACCTATCTCGAAGAGCAGATCCGAAACCGCCGGCGGCAGAAGAAAGAGCTCAAACATATTATCATCTCCGCAAACAGCATCAGTGATATGGATGCATCCGGTGAAGAAGCGCTTTCCCTGACGGTGGATCGTATGAGAAGTGCGGGAATCGACATATCCTTGAGCGGGGTCAATCGATCCGTCATGAATGTTCTCAAGCGCACTCAACTGTTTTTTAAAATTGGCAAAGATCATTTCTACCCGACAGTTGATGCGGCCATCAGTGCCATCCACGCATCGACCCATTACCGAGAGAATGAGACGGACTGCCCCTTGAAAACAGTATGTCTTGTTTCTCTTCAACGCGTTGGCAGGGAGGACTAAATGCCCATTATCACGATATTCAGCGGCGGTTTCTGCAACGAGGCGCCTGTCATCGATCAGATTGTCGCACGCACCGGCTATCGGGAGATCGGCGATGACCTGATCGTTGCGGAGGCCAGCCGCCGTTGCGGAATTCCGGAAAATAAAATCAAACGGGCCTTTTCGACCGAAACGTCGGTATTCAATAAATTTACCCATGAAAAGGAGCGGTCGATCGCATTCGTCAAGCAGGTCCTGGCTGAAATGGTTGCCGCCGGCGATGTCGTTGTGACCAATTTTTCCGGACAGCTCATCCCTAAATCGGTCAGCCACGCCCTGCGAATCTGCTTGATCGCGCCCATCAAACACCGGATCGAAACCGCGTCACGACAGGAATCGGTTTCGGAAAAAGAGGCGATCCGAATGGTGCATCGCAAAGAAGAAGACTGCAGCTATTGGATGAAAACCATCTGCCAGGCGACCGACCCATGGGATCCCGCATTTTATGATATCGTCATACCGGTGGACAAAAACACCATCGAAGAGGCTGCGGACCTGGTCATGGGACATGTTGACACGGATGTGGTCAGACCCACCCCTGAGTCGGAGCAGGCGCTCAGGGATTTTCGTATTGCAGCCGAAACGGAAGTGGCGCTGGCGCTTGAGGGGCACCATGTCGATGTCAGCGCCGACCACGGTGTTGTCACACTGACAATCAACAAACACGTGCTCATGCTCAACCGGCTCAAAGAGGAACTGAAATCGATCGTCGAAAAAACTCCAGGGGTCGAGTCGCTTGAGATAACCATCGGCCAGGGGTTCCACAAGACGGACATCTATCGCAAGCATGACTTCAAAATGCCTTCCAAAATTCTGCTCGTCGATGATGAGCGTGAATATGTGCAGACCTTGTCGGAACGGCTGCTCATGCGTGAAATGGGCTCTGCGGTGGCCTACGATGGCCAGTCCGCCCTTAATCTGATCCATAAGGACGATCCGGAAGTCATCATCGTCGATTTGAAAATGCCCGGAATCGACGGTTTTGATGTATTGCGAAAGGTAAAAGAATCGCGTCCGGATATTGAAGTCATCATTCTGACAGGCCATGGGAATGATGCCGACGGCAGGCGATGTATGGAAATGGGGGCGTTTGCCTATTTACAAAAACCTCTGGACATCAACGAACTGAGTGAAACAATCAAGGCGGCCAATGAAAAAATCCGGCTACGCAAAGCGGCAACCGATGACCGGGAATAGTTCGCGGCCATCCAGAAACAGCCCTTTTATGGATAAAGGTGGAGGCGTCAGCCATTGGCCGTTCGTCTGGCCAGTGACTATCATTTTTTTTGCTTACGCCTAAGACCTGATGCCTGAAGGCTGTCATCCATTTGTGGATAGACGCTGGTTCGTGTGCACTGCCGGGCGATGGGGGAACCAAACAGACATGTCCTTTTTAGAAAGAATAAAGCCGAGCTTCTGGGAGTATGAACACGCCCACATCGAGCCGTACAAGCACCTGTTCAACTTTCGCCGGATATGGAAGCAGACCGTTATAATCTTTTCCATCGTGGCGATCGTACCGCTGGTTGTCACGGCACTGTTCAGCTACAGGGTACACCGCAGCTCCACGGAATCGGAGCTGATGCGCAGCACCATCCGCCTGGTTTCAAACACGGATCAATCCATCTTTTTCTTTTTTAAAGAGTATCGATCGGTGCTGGATCTAGTCACACATGGCAATACGTTTGAAGAGCTTGGCGGCGCTGCCAAATTTAACAACCTTCTGACCATTGCGCGGATGGAGATCGATGGGATCGACGGCCTGGAAATCATCGATTCTGCCGGAAAACGACGCGCCTTTGCCGGATCGACCGCGTTGGAAGCACAGCTCCTGGATCGGCGGCCATCGTACCGTAATGTCTTCGAGCGATCGATCCATGTCAGTGAAGTCTTTTCGGTGTCCGACGGAACGTATCACTTCAATTACACGGTCGGTCGAATGTTGCCCGATGGCAAACGTTATTTTCTGCGCGCCATCATCAACACGCAAGGCCTCAATAAATTTATCAATGGTTTAACCACGGGTAAATCTGAGGATATTTTTTTATTGAATCGCCAGGGCGTCCTGCAAACGCCTTCAAGTTTTTTCGGCAAACCCCTGACACGGATCGGTCTGCCGCTTCCGGAAGCGACTTACGAGGCGAGTCTATTCGAAACACAGGACAGCTCCGGTAATAAGCTCATCGCCGGTCAGATATTAATCCCGCAAACACCTTTTATTCTGATGGTGATTAAATCCAAAGATGTCACCTTGCAGACCTGGTATAAAACACCAAAGGCATTCATGTGGATTTTAGTGCTCAGCGTCTTGGTCATTTTCGCCGTTACGATCGCGATGGCTACCTGGCTTGTCGATCAGATGCACGAGACGGACCAGGAACGGGTCCGGACCCTGCACCAGGTCGAACAGACCACCAAGATGGCCTCTCTGGGTCGTCTGGCCTCCGGTGTTGCGCATGAGATCAACAATCCCCTGGCCATCATCAACCAAAAAGCCGGACATATTAAAGACATTCTTTCAGTGAGTGATGATCATGAACACCATCAAAAATTGACTGAGCTCGCCGACGCCATTGTCAGCTCTGTTCAACGCAGCAGCTCGGTCACCAAACGGCTGCGCGATTTTGCCGGCCATCTCAACGCGAGCATCGAGGAAATCGATTTAAGAGAGGTCGTCACCGAAGTGAACCAGATTTTAGCCAAAGAGTCGAATTTCAAGTGTATTGCCATCCATATCGACGTGGCGGACGATATGCCACATTTTATGAGCGATCGCGGCCGCCTGGAGCAGATTTTCTTCAATCTGTTCAATTACATGATTTCGACAATGAACGAGGGCGGACATCTTGACATCAAGGCACAATGGCAAGACAAGGACAACATTGCCGTGACCCTGTCCGACAACGGACCGGGATTGCCGGAAAGCGACATTAAGGGGATCTTTGAACCGTTTTCAAATTTTGCAACCAATACCGGCAGCGCCAACCTCAGTCTGGCAATCACCTACGCACTTGTGCAACAAATTGGTGGCGATATCGATATCGACAGCCGCCTCGGCATCGGCACCCGCTTCGATATCCGCATCCCGGCCCAACTACCTGAATCGGTTGCAGAAATGTTGCGAGGTGGGACAGCGTGCAAGTTCACGCCGCGAGAGAAAACGTAAAGAGATGGACTTGGCAAGCTTAAAAAGGAGAGAACAATGACCGGGCTATTGAATACTATCGCTGAAAACAGCCTGCAATTTTACAGCAAAATTTCGGCAACAATGTCCCATGACATCAAAAACGCTTTGGCGATTATCAATGAGAATGCAGGCCTGCTGGACGATTTCACATTGATGGCGAACCAGGGGGTGCCCTTCGACCCTGAACGCTTAAAGACCCTGGCCGCTAAGATAGCCAAGCAGGTGGGACGGGCGAATGACATCGCAAAAAATATGAGCCGGCTCGCCCACAGCCTGGATCAACCCGTAGCCGCTGTGGATCTTAATGAAACGCTCCAGCTTGTCACGGCGATGATAAGCAGAGTCTCAGAAATGCGCAACGTGGCGATGGGCATCAGCGGATCATCACACGCATTAACAGTCGAGACGTCTCCGTTCCTATTGATGACCCTGATCTGGTATCTGTTGGATGTCGCAACAGCAACCGGTGATGTGACATCCATCACCATTTCAGCGGAAAAGAGAGAGGATGGCGCCCGCATCGTTTTGCGGCTTGAAGGCAACAGCAGCAAGCTGCAGGAGATGCCGGATTCTGAAACGGTCGATGGCTTTCTCAATTTGCTCAACGCAGAGTTGACATCGGAGTCCAGTAGAGAAGAATTTGTCCTGAACCTGCCTGCAAGGTTTGATGCGCTGAATCCTTAAATGAAGAGAGTAGACACCGTGGCAACACCGAGCATAAACGATAAAAATGGAAACAGTCAGATATTTGCTAAGGTTCTAATTGTAGACGACGAAGAAGATTTTCTGGATATCATGGCTCAGCGCCTGCGCGTCCGAGGAATCGATGTCTCTGTCACGACTTCGGCTGAAAACGCCCTCACTTTGATCGACGAAGAGCCTTTTGACGTTCTTATCATCGACTGCATGATGCCGGGCATGGACGGCTTTAAAACACTAAAAGCGCTAAAAGCTCAAACGCCGGATGTCGAAGTGATTCTCCACACCGCTTACATCCCTGAAGTGCAGGTCGCCGAGGCCTTAAAACTCGGAGCACTGGACGTGATCGAAAAGCCTGCCGATCTCGATCTGCTGACCCGAATGATCTTTGACGCCAAGCAACGGAAATCCTGAGCGGCAGACCTTCGCAATGACATTCCGATCCAATCCGGTTACTGATCAACAATTTCCGATATCAGTAACATGCCCAAATACCGGCCATCAGCGAAGGTATGGCAAGACGTAATTTTCATGATTCCAAAGACCAATGGATAACCATAAGAAACCTATTAACCCAGCTTTAAGTTCAGCCAAATTCTGCCGAACCTCTTCTGCATTAGGTGATCTCATTTTTTAAATATAATATTGGATTGCTCAAAATACTTTTTGGCCTTTCCAACTCACATTTGCCATTGTACGCTAAACCAAAATCACCTAATTGGCTTCCCTCGTTGCTCCGATCTCCTATCTCACGGGAAATGCTCAGCGCCTGGCTATGATACTCTTTTTAAACGCACCGCAAAAAAATTCGATAAGAGTGTGATGACTGTCACATCTTAGTTGTGCAGACCTGTGTTACAGAAACGATGCTTACCATTTTACATAGGAGGGCTGTATGAAAAAGCTCATCGCCATCCCGATTGCCATATTATTGTTTTTCAGCAACCTACTGGCTGAAGATAGGCGCCAAAACTGATCTCGTTTGACCATCATGATCCTTAAGGGATATGGAGACCCCCAAAAAGCAAATTCCTATCTTTTCAAAAAAGGAAGTTACTTCTATGATTAGATTGATTTTAAATAAAATAAAAGCAAATCAAATATTACTATTGTTAATTATTTGCCTATTAGTTGTGTTAAGTTCCTTCGGTTGCTCTCCAAGATTTCAGTATCTTGGTGCAGATGACATAAAAACATATGGTGAAGATGATATTGTTGAGAAACTACCTCGTGTATATGAAGAACAACGAATATTTATACCAAAGCCGAAAGTGACCAGATTTAGTCTTGGTAGTTTTGAGGGACAAGGAACTACTTGGGATAGAAATATTGAGTTTTTCTTTGAAACTTTTCTTGGATTTGAATATCGGATCAGTGAGAATCGATATTTTAGAGATGCGGAGTGGAAAAGAATACAAGAGGAAGCACAATACTCTTTCATATTAAGCGAAATAGGAGGAACCTATCAGGATGATCGCGGTCTTAAGATAGTGTATTTCCAAGTTAGAGACAGAGAAGGTACTCGCTCGCGTGTAGTATATAAAAGTATTCGATTGATCACATTACAATGGGTCAATATCGAAGGAGGAGATGCTTATAATTACGCCAAAAACCATGGCTTCAAATTTTACCATCGTTTTGATGGTGGAGATCTTGATAATAATGAAGACAGATGTAGGATTTCTGTTATAGAGGCACACGGAGAAAGGCAGATTCTCCAATGTGAAGTGCGTTCTAGTCGTTTTTTTGGATCAAGATGTGACTTTTATCTCTTCGTAAACAAAAAATTAAACCATGGGTGGAATATTAAGTCACACGATACATATCGCTGGCCTGAGAACAACACAGAAAATAGAGGGATTGAAGTTATATACGCTTCAGAAGATGTTCAAGACATAGAGTTTAATATTCATGGATGGAAAGAGGCTGGCGGAACTGATTATCCGATATATGAGATTTGGTCAATGGTTCTTGAAGGGCCTGTTGGTCAAGATTGGCATAGTGCATTTGATTAATTGAGTGGTGTGACATTGGCATCAAAGCCTTTGCCTACAAGCCTGTTGTGAAAGCTAATTTGGCCAAAACAGTCCGAAAAGTTCTGGATGAGGCAAGATCTGAGAGTTAAGGATTATTATTCTGTCCCTGATTAATTTACCTCGATATATCATCAAAGTACCGGATTATGCTGCTAAACGGCTACCGATTGGATCAATATTCACAAATTACCAGCGGTTCCCAGATCATTCCCCACTGAAAGCCAAGCCTGTGTGTACTGCCATTAAAAACGTCGGATGATGTATAAAAATGTGGTTATGATAGCGACACCGTGTACATATCCCGGTGTCGATCTCATCGCAGACATGCCTCAAACATCTATGGTTTATGAAATGACGTCCAATTACGACAAGGCCAACGAAGCATTGGTCGAATTATCCATCTTTCATAATCCGTTTTGAATTCGGCTGCTTAGCACCATGAATGGCCTGCAGGAACGATCCGCAATCGTCGCAGAAATTGACCCCTCTGCCGTCCACCACGGCACGCACATAGCCCTTGTAGCCGAACTTGTTGAATTCGCCTTTGCTCATGGGGCAAAGGCTGCCGTCAGCGGCGAATCGGTATGTGGGGTGATCGGTCAGGCCAAGGTTATGTCCGATTTCATGCAGCGAGACCTTTAAGGTGCGCATAATGAGCAATTGGTAGTCGCCGTCGGACTCGATACGTTCGGGGCTCAGCCGACGGGTGGAGACAACGGCCACATCGTTGCGCGGATTCTTGCCGCCGATGATGGTATTGTAAAATTCATCATCGTCACGGGTTTTCAGATCGGCGTCGGTGATGCCAAGGGTATGGCCGCCGAACTCCATGTCCAGCACCATGGTCAACAGGTAGGCGTCGATGCTTTCGGTAACCGGTGTATCGTGGTGCGCCAGTTGAATATCAGCGATGATGCCGTGGAACGATTCGAGGATATGTGCGCCGATTTCCTGCAAGGTGCTGTAAGTGAGTACGGCGCCGAGTCTAACGATGTTGAGGCTAGCGATGTTTCCAATCATCAGTCACGTCCTTTTCGGATGCCTTTGCGCGGTATCGTCTTGGTATATCTTACGTCAAACCGCACCTGTTTGTCCAATGGCGACGGTAAACCTCAGGGCTCGTCCTTGGACTGGGATCGTTCGGACCTGTTAAAATTATCGGCATGTATCGCTATGAACGTTAATTGGTGCGCACCTATAAATGGATTTTGGCCGATGATACCCCCTCACCCCGACCCTCTCCCCCAATAAATTGGGGGAGAGGGAGTAGCAAGCCGGACCCCTCACCCTTTGGATTGAAAGAGAGCGAGTAGCAAAAATACCTTTTGATCCTGGGTAGATACAGATCGATGGGCTGCAGGAAGCTTGAGTACGGGCGGTGTGGATGTATCTTTGCCTTGTGTTGCCGTCCAAGGTAAGATATGGACCAGTTTCATCCATATGCGTTGAAGAGGACAATGAAATGATCACGTTACTCGACTATGGTGCCGGCAATGTGCGCAGTGTGGTCAACGCCATTGAACGGTTGGGCGAAACGGTCCGGGTGGCTGCCAGGGGCGATGAGATACGGGACGCCGAAAAGCTTGTTTTTCCAGGCGTGGGCGCCTTTGGCGCCATGATGGAAATCCTGAATGGCAAACAGTTCGTCGAACCATTGAAAGCGTACCTTCAATCCGGACGGCCGTTTCTGGGAATCTGTCTGGGTATGCACGCCCTGTTCGAACAAAGCGAGGAAGCGCCGGGCATCAGAGGTATCGGTTTATTCAAGGGAACGGTCAAACGATTCGACATCGATCTGGCCGTACCCCATATCGGATGGAACGGCATCCGCATTCACCAGCCCTCGCGCATTTTCAACGGCTTGCAGGAACACGAAAAATTTTATTTTGTGCACTCCTATCACGTTGCACCGCAAGATGAGGCCGTGATTCTGACCACGACGGATTACGGATATCGCTTTACCAGCGCGGTGCAGCAGGGCAACATCATCGGCACACAATATCACCCGGAAAAGAGCGGGGATGCCGGTCTGCGCCTGTTGCGGAACTTTCTGGACCTGGATGCCGATCGGGCGCTGCCGGTTCAGGCGTCGGAACCGACCCGGCTGGCCAAACGAATTATCGCCTGCCTGGATGTCCGAGCCAACGACCAGGGTGATTTGGTGGTCACCAAGGGAGATCAATACGACGTACGCGAAGCCGGCCAGGTGCGCAATCTGGGCAAGCCGGTAGAGCTTGCCGGCCGGTATTACAAAGAGGGTGCGGATGAGATCACGTTCTTGAACATTACCGGTTTTCGCGATTTTCCGCTGGAAGATATGCCCATGATCGAAGTTCTGAAGCAGACCTCCAAAAATGTCTTTGTGCCCTTGACTATTGGCGGCGGCATTCGCGATTTTACCGATAAAAACGGACGGTTCTATTCGGCCCTCGAGGTGGCGGATGCCTATTTTCGTTCCGGTGCCGACAAGATCTCCATCGGCAGCGACGCCGTTTATATCGTAGAACAATACCTCAAGACCGGCAAGGCGACCGGCAAAAGCGCCATCGAAGAGATCTCGCGAGTCTACGGCAGTCAGGCGGTGGTCATCTCCATCGATCCGCAGCGGGTATACGTGGATCGACCGGACGATCTCCCCCATCAGGTGATTGAAACGGCGACGCCGGGTCCGAAAGGAGAGACTTACTGCTGGTACCAGTGCACGGTCAAGGGGGGACGTGAGGGACGGCCGGTGGATGCCATCACCCTGGCCCAGGTATGTGAGCGGCTGGGAGCCGGAGAAATACTGCTCAATTGCATCGACCGCGACGGCACCAATTCGGGGTTCGATCTCGAGTTGATCAATGCGGTCAAAGAGGTGGTCGGCATCCCGGTCATCGCCTCCAGCGGTGCAGGTTCTGCACATCATTTTTTGGAAGTATTTAAAAATACTCAAGCTGAATCGGCGCTGGCGGCCGGCATTTTTCATAGAAGGGAAGTACCCATCAGTGACGTGAAGGCCTATCTGGTCGGTAAGGTGGAGGTACGTCAGACGGGGAGAAAGTAAGCTGGGGAGACCACCCCTCACCCTGACCCTCTCCCCTGAGGGGAGAGGGAAAAGATTTAAGCCATCCCCCATGATGGGTGTGGGTCTTGGCAAGATGCTTTTCATCTACCGCAACGAGGATGAATATGCCCACTGGCGCTTGCGGGATCAATTGCGATGTGTGCGGTCTGAATATCCGGGGCATCTGCAGCAGCTGCGGGCCGGGCAGCAGCGATACGGCGGCCGCCAAGCTGGCGGCCCAGGAGCGGATTCTGGGCGCGCCCTGCCCGATTCTGGCCTGTGCGCGGTTGAATCACATCGCGTTTTGTCTATGCGACTGCCGGCAGTTCCCCTGCTCCAATTTCAGCGAAGGGCCCTATCCGTTCAGCCAGGGGTTTATCCAGATGCAGCATCGGCGACGCGACGAATCTCCCAAAGCATATGCTCCGGATGGCTCTCATCTGAAGATTGACCCGATTTATTGGCGGGAACTGTCACAAAAGGATATCATCAGCCTGTGCAACTACACCTTTTTCGAGGTCGTCAAAACAGACTGTCTTCAATTTCAATTTCTCAACGAATTGATTCGTATCGATTTACGCGAGCACTGTCTGCTTCGATCAACCGATGGCAGCTGGCAGGTCAGCAACGATCCGCTTTTGGCTCTGGCGACCGTGATCTATTTAAAAAACATCGACCATATCTACCCTATGGGAATGGATATCGTCGGCATCAAAGATTTAAAGGAGGGCCATTTTTTCATCGGTCCTCATGAATTGCGGCTGAATCCTCTAATCGAACGATTCGGCAATGACGTGGAGGGGTTTCAACGAGCGGGCCAGGCGTTGAACGGCCGGAACGTGGAGATGGCCGATGCCGCCTTCCGCCTTCTGCCCTTCCCCCGCGTGCCGCTCTATTATTTGCTTTGGGCCGGTGATTCAGAATTCAAACCGCGCATCCAGGTATTAGTGGATCGTACCATCGAGCAAACCTTGCCTGCCGATGCGATATGGGCCCTGATCAACAGGGTCTCCGCGGCATTGGGTCAGTAATCAGGGCATGCCGCGCAAAGGCCTCAGGATTTCAGAGCCTCCCGCCAAAGATCGACGGGACAAGCCCCGCAAAATCCCAGCGGGACAAGAAGGCGCCAAGGGCGCAGCCGCAGTCCGTCTGCCGCAAGCCTTTGGCACCGCCGGTCGTAGATCCCGCTGGCGATTACGCAGATTCCGCTTGCGGGGGGGTGGTGTTCTCCTGTGTTTGCACCGGATCGTATTCGATATCCAGCCATTGACTGAGGCATTCGAATGCAACATCATTCGGCAGATCGGTGCCGACCGGAATGAGGCCGACCCGCATGGAGACCTTTTCATCATCACCCCAGGGCCACCAGGCCACACCCAACACGGTATTGTTCACCGGATAGGAGGTAAAGAAGACCTGACCCGGCATTAAGCCATATTCCGTATGAATATAGTCGGTTAACTCAGGAGACGCCTTGTTGATAGATGAAAAATTCCAATGGTTGCAAAACTCCTTGAATAAGGGATAGAACACCATCTCCGCGTCGTTCTCGTCCAGAACGATCACCGCCATGTTGCGCTGTTGGTCCCAATGCCAGCGATAGGTATCCGGTATGTTCAGGCAGATTTTTCGGCAAATCTCCTTGAAACGATCCAATGAGTTCACTTCCAATTCCATGGCGGCCTTCCTTGTCGGGTTGGCTTCAAATAAACCCCTCCATATTCAATTTTTGATACTATCGGCATTTTGCCGGATTTTATAAAGTGAATTATTGATTTATCATCGCAAAAGAGGGCGGGGAGGCGCCGGAAATTGCAGCGCTGACAAAGGACTGCACCAAACGAATCGATCCAATACAAGCTGATCGAAGGTTTATTTGATAAAGCGGATTAAAATTCACTTGACAAAGTTCACACCTAAGTTATCATAAAGTCCTGATATTGAATTACTTTAGTATCTGATCATCCTGCCGCTGCCCTACCGTTCAATTTCGATCCATCCTATCGCGAATTCATCACATCATTATCTGCCTGATAAATGAAAGGAGAGAACAATGGCAAAAGCTGGGGGTAAGGTCAAAACCATTGCCAAACGATCGGCGAATTCCACCAAATCTACTCCTGCAGGCGCCACAACTCCGGATACCGGAAGTGTAGACAAGATCCGCGATATCCTGTTCGGTAATCAGATGAGGGATTTTGATCGGCGCTTTTCGTTGATGGAAGAACGGATGGTGAAAAACACGCAACATCTGCGCGACGAAATACATAACCGCCTGGAGGTCTTGGAGCAGTATTTCAGAGAAGAGTTCCAAGCGCTGAAACAGCGGCTCAAGGCAGAATCCGATCAACGAGCAGAGGCCGACAAGCAGCAGGGCGAGGCGCTTCAATCCTCATCAGAATCGTTTCACAGAGCCATTTCCGAAACTGAAGAAAAATTGGCAGCACAGACGACGGAATTACGCCAGCAAATCCTGAAACAGTCAAAATCCCTCTCAGCCGATATCCAGAGCAAGTATGAACAGGCGTCTCAGGAGCTTCGCCTGACTGCAGACAGCCTTAATGACACCAAAATCGACCGGTCCATGCTCGCCGAGTATCTGATTGACATGGCGACAGGCATATCGAATCATTCGCCAGAGACAGACATCGATCCGGCAGCTAAATGAACGACCACTCTGATAGGGGTAGTTTAAATTGGCGGCCATAGGCCGCCGGTTAAAACGGAGACAGCACGTCACGAATTTACGTTTTTTCGCGTGCAACGCATGCATATTCATCAAAACTAAAAAACCAGCGGAGATCTATGGACAGGAGCGGATCGCAACATCCGGTCATGCCATCGGAGGGTCGTGAGGCGACGCGCTGGCACGAGCTCCGAACCCTGCTGACCGGTCCGGAGCAACGTCAATTGGCGCAAATTCTAAAACGCTTGGACGATCCGGTGCGCCGTGCCCAGGAGTTGGCCAACGCCCTGCCCGATGCCCTCTCCATGGGCGTGGCCAAAAACGGCCGCATCGCCCGGGCACTGCAACCCACCTTGGATGATGTACTCAAAACATCGGTGAGAAAAAACCCCAAAGCGCTGGCGGACGCCATTTTCCCGGCTCTGGGGCCTGCCATCCGCAAGGCCATTAGTGCAACCCTATTGGGCATGGTGCAGTCACTGAACCACCTCCTCAATAGAAGCCTTTCGATTCAGGGCCTTAGATGGCGGATTGAAGCCATGCGCACCCAGCGCCCTTTTGCCGAGGTGGTCCTGTTGCATACGCTTGTCTATCGGGTGGAGCAAATTTTCCTGATTCACCGCCACACCGGAATCGTTCTGGAGCATGCCGGGTCGGATCGAAACAGAGAGCGCGATCCGGATCTGGTATCGGGCATGTTGACCGCCATCCAGGATTTTGTCAAAGACTCCTTTGACACCGACAGCGGTGAAGTGCTCGATACACTGCGCATGGACGGTGACCACAGCGTCTGGATCGAACAGGGTTCTGAAGCCATTCTGGCTGTGGTCATCCGCGGAACACCGCCGCTGGACCTGCGCGACGGGTTCCGTGAACTGCTCGACAAGGTCCATGTGCTGTATGCCGATGTATTGCATGATTTCGATGGTCATGTATCGAGCTTTGCCATGATCAAACCCGATCTGGAAGACGCGCTGGCGTTCAAACTGAGCTCGGAAAAATCGAGAACATCCCCCCTTTTATGGGTTTTGGCGGCCGTCGTTATCGTGATTGCCGGGTTTGCATCGTTGCAGATGTATACCCATCACCGCCAATGGCGCAGCATGGTTAAAGCCCTTGAAGCCGAAACAGGCATCGTGATGACTTCCGCCGAACGACGCGGCGGTCGCTACTATTTATCGGGTTTGAGAGACCCTTTGGCAAGGAACCCTCGCGACATCATCGCTGCAAGCGGAATCGATCCGCAAAAAGTGCATGACCGCTGGCAGCCCTACCGAGCCTTGGATGATGCGATGGTCCTGCGCAGGGCCCGCAACAGACTCAAACCGCCTGCGTCGATCGAACTGCGTCTTTCCCGAGGTGTGTTGTCCGCCCACGGCAGGGCCCAACATGCGTGGGTACGACAGTTTAAACGCCTGGCAGCCACCATCGCCGGTGTGAATGGCGTTGATGACAGTCAACTGACCGACCACCAAATGGTGCTGCTGCAATCGACAATTGCAAATCTTGAAAGCCAATCCATCCATTTTTCAGTCGGCCGGGCTCAGTTGGACCGGGATCATGCAACATCGCTCCAGGCACTGCTCAGACCGGTGCAATTGATCCAGAATCTGAGCCGATCAATGCAAGTGCCTGTAAACATCAGCATAATCGGCCATACCGATCCTTCGGGTCACCACGACTTTAATTTACAATTGAGTCTACAGCGGGCACAATTCGTGCTCGGCTATCTGATAAAAAACGGCGCCGATCCTGTCTTGTTCGACGCCATCGGCGCCGGACCAGAACCTGCGCCAGAGACCGCCGGCTCGACCCATAGCCGGAGCGCGCTGCGTCAAGTGACGTTCAGAACATTTATCATTCCTGAATAGGTGACGTCTAAATGATCAAAAAGAAGATCTGTCTGATCGGTGCCTTCGCCGTCGGCAAAACAAGCCTTGTGCAGCAATACATGCACTCGATTTTTTCGGAGAAATACCACACGACTGTGGGTGTAAAAATCGATAAAAAAAGCATCAGCGTAGATGATCAGAGCGTCGATTTGATCATTTGGGATCTGCACGGTGAGGATGATTTCCAGTCGGTTCGCATGTCCTACCTGCGGGGGGCATCGGGCTGCCTGTATGTGGTTGACGGAACGCGCAGGGCAACTCTGGATGTGGCACTGGACCTGCGGGCGCGGGCTCAGCTGTCCATCGGAGCCGTACCGTCGATAATGGCCATCAACAAGTGCGACCTCAAAACACAATGGGAGATCGATGATCAGATGATGGAAACACTTCGTCAAAAAAATTTCCATATCATCCGCACCAGTGCAAAAACCGGCCATCGGGTAGAAGCGGCCTTTCTTGAACTGGCCTCACGCATGCTCAAGGAGCCATCGTAATGATACCGGAACCCATTGTCCAATATCTTGGCAATTTAATCATGGAACAGCGTGCGCTGGCGTTTTTTTTGCTCGACCCGGACGGAAAGATCCGGATATGGGGTGGAGCGCTGGATCGACTCGGGATAACCGACCTGCAGGAAGGCAGTCCGGTTACCGATCGATTGATTTTCATGGAAGGTCTGCTGCCGATGTCCCGGCCGTCGATGCATCTATCCATGATCAAACTCGATGAGCGCCATAGTCTGGACGTCCATCTGTTTAAAATCGAAAACGGCTACGGCTTGATACTGATGGATGCGGCTGAGGCTGAAAGGCATCTGGCCGTTTGGCAGCAGAAGGCTAATGAAATGGCCCTTCACCAGTTCGATTCACAACTGAGTCCGGAGGGAGAAAAAGATGCCATCAGTGATTCACTGGAAAACTTTCTGACAACGCTCAATATAGCTGCCATCGTCATGGACTCCCGGGGAGGCTTTTCACTGCTCGGTGGTGCCCCTTCCTGGCTGGAAAAAGTATCTCCCGATCTTGCCAGGGGCGCCTGCGATCTTTCACCAAAAAACACCTTTTCGTTTCTGGACAATTTCCTGCACGACGCGCATGATTTCTGGCGCCGGGGAAGACCGGGATTCGTCAAGTCCGGGCTATGGATCGAAATCGATGATGAGGCCAATGAGCATTTGCTCGAGGCAACTGCGCTCAATACCGGAAAGATGAAGCTTTTATTGATCTCGCGGGACAGCTGCATGACCGACGAAAAGCGCATGTTGATTCAAAGAGGACGCGAACTCGCATTGAACCAGGGAGCGCACAAACGTTTGCAGGACGAGCTTGAAGCCAGAGTTCGTCTGCACACCGAAGCGTTGGAACAAGCCAATGCCCGTCTGGCCGAGGAATTGGAGCAACGCAAACAACTGGAACATGAACGCACTCAATTGGCGCTTCACCTGCAGCAGGCTCAAAAAATGGAGGCCATCGGCACCCTGGCCGGTGGGATCGCGCATGATTTCAACAATATCCTTTCGGCAGTGATTGGATTCAGCGAATTAAGTCTATCGGAGATTCCAATGGATTCAAACCTGTATACCAACCTGCAGCAGGTTCTGGCGGCCGGCCAACGCGCCAAAGGATTGATCCGACAGATTTTGACCTTCAGCCGCCAATCCGAACCGGAAAGACAACCCGTGCAATTGGGGGCACTGACCAACGAAGCGCTCAAATTGATGCGTGCTTCCCTGCCGGCCAATATCGACATTCAACAGCATATCCGCAGTCAGGAGTATGTCCTGGCCGATCCCACCCAAATGCACCAGGTCATCATGAATCTGTGCGCCAATGCCGGCCAAGCCCTGCCGGCCGAGGGCGGGATGCTGGAACTGACCGTCCGCGACCGACATCTTACACCCGAAGAAATTGAGGACCATCCGGACTTGCAGCCTGGTCCCTTTCTGGAGCTGATCGTCAAGGACAATGGGCATGGGATACCTCCTGAAATCCAGAGCCGAATCTTCGATCCGTTTTTTACGACCAAGGCCAAAGGAGAAGGGACCGGCATGGGACTTTCCGTTGTGCACGGCATCGTCAAAAGCTGTCAAGGTTCGATCCTGGTAACCAGCACACCTGCGCAGGGAACGGCGTTTCACGTTCTGCTTCCGGCCATGTCTGCGGTAGAGGTCGGGCACAAACCTGCCGATAGAAATCTGCTAAGAGGTTCGGAGCGGATCTTGTTCATCGACGATGAATTGCCGATCGCAAAAATGGCCGTCCAGGGATTGGGGCTGATGGGCTACCAGGTACACGCCGAAACCGACAGCCCGCGAGCACTGTCTATTTTTGCCGAATCGCCCGATCTTTTTGATTTGATCATTACCGATATGAACATGCCCAAATTGACCGGCAAGCAGCTTGCTGTCGAAATGCTGAAAATTCGGCCAAATCTGCCGATTATTCTATGTTCGGGATTCAGCGAACCGATTTCAGAGCAAAGCGCCGAGGAGTTGGGTATCAGAGGATATCTTGTAAAACCTATAGGAATCAAAGAGCTAGCCAAAACCGTCCGCACCATCTTGGACACCAAATGATAGGTTTAACCTGCCAACAAACCGCCAACGCACTCTCCTTGCAATCTTGACCGCTATGGATACAATAACTTGCAACATCGGGATTTAATAGCACAGCCAATTAAACCGGAACGTTTCATGGATTGACCGTAATAAGCCTGCCCCGGTGATTCAATATACTAAAAAATAACCGATCATGACGATTCGATCGATGAAACATATGTGAGGTGACATTATGGCAGAAAAAGTTCAGGACTATACAGAATATGATTCCGAAAGAGATGAAGGACACGAAGACACGCGCTGGAAAAATTTCGAATGCGATTCACCGGACAAAAATTTGGGCTGTGACCCGGGCATTGACGTGGCCGGATAGATTACCGGCAATGAAATATGCCGATAGAAAATGATCATACCCAGCGCGGGTAACCATAAGGCGGAGCTTGAGCAATCGGGCTCTGCCTTTTTGCATGGTGCAGCGCCGAGTAACCACCTTCTCCCTTTGGAAGTGGCTTTCATTTGCGGCCGCAGGCCGCGAATGAAATAAGAGGCGGCTCGTGTCCGAACGTTCAATGTTATACATGCAAATCACGTCGTATCATTGGGAACAATCAGAGCAATCCCTCCTCCAGCATACTGTAATATCCGCTGTGATCGAAAATCAGATGATCGAGCAGCTTGATCCCAAGGGTGTGGCCTGCCTCCTTGAGCTGCCGCGTTATGGATAGATCTTCCCTGCTGGCGGACAGATTTCCGGACGGATGATTGTGGGCCACAATAACGGCCGCCGCACGATCGGTAATCGGATCGGCAAACACTTCGCGGGGATGGACCAGAGCCTTGTTGACCAGCCCAACCGACACTGTGCGGATGGCAATAACTTCATTGGCACCGTTGAGTGAAATAGAGATGAAGTGTTCCTGCCGCCGATCCGCGAGATGTCGAATCAGAGGATAGACATCCGGTGGATGCGAGATCCGAATGCCATGAGGCCGGATGCGCCGCCGGGCAAATTCCAAGGCCGCCATGACAAGGGAGGCCTTGGCCGGCCCGATGCCGTCAACCCGGCACAGCGTATCCATATCGGCGTGGGTGCCGACATCGTCCAGAAGGCGCAACAATCCCCCGGCCAATTTAAGCACATCGCGACCTTTGTTCCCACTGCCGATCAGGACTGCCAGAAGTTCGAGATCAGACAGCACCTGAGGTCCTTTTTCTTTGAGCTTCTCACGAGGGCGATCTTTTAGCGGCAATTCTCGTATACGCTTCATTACGGAAATGCTCCTGCATGTTTTGAAAGTGTCAGGGTTCGTGCCTAAATGTGAAGTTATTTTGTGCGAACCTTTAGATCAGGCGTGGGTATACTGACACTGAGAGCTGTCAGGGAAACGACTTGTCCGGCACTAACCTGATTTGCTTTGAATGTCAAGGCAATGCAAAAAAATGGTGAGGCCGCTATTTAACGTTGCGTATTCATGATTAATTTAATTATCAAAACGGCAACCATTGTGGGATGCGTTCAAGAGCGAAGGGCAAAGCGGATGGCTGAAGGTTATGATTTCAGGCGAGCCCATGAGAGAAAAACCTATACCGCAGAGGTTCTTTTTTCTCACAACCGTCGCATGTACAGCGGAACCATGCGCAATATCAGCTTGGGCGGAGCCTATATTGAAACCGCTCACGCCGACCAGTTCGCATCAGGAGATACTGTCATCATCAGTATTCCGTTTACAGCCGGCGAAAAACATATCAAGCGCAAAGGCCGTATCAAATGGATGAACCACCGCGGATTCGCGGTCGCCTTTACGTGATCTATGTAAAGTCAAGTCAACTCGTAGCACGCCACGATTTCGCCGAAATACAGCGTGTGATAATCCTTTTCAGGATAGAGGGCGCTGTAGGTCCGGTCAAGCCGATCCGGATCGATGGCGTTCTTATAAATGATCTTGCACTCCATATGCAAGCCGGGCGTGTCGATAACCGGGCTGGTGCTTTGACGGCCGGGAGCGGTCGTCAGGCCGCACTCTTCCAATTTGTTCACATCCCTGCCGGATTTTGTTCCACAATAAAAAATTTCATCCCGTTTGTTCGTTGTCGGCGCCGTTACGCTGAAATCCTTGGCGGCTTCCATCAACTGGAAGGTGTAGCGCGAATCCCTCACCGCAACCATTAGAATGGGCTTGCGCCAGCAAATCCCGATCATGGCCCAGCCGATGGTCATCGTGTTGATCTGATCCTCTGCCGCAACCGTAAGAAAAGCCCCCTTGTCAATCATGGAGATGGTCCGATCTGCGAAGCGGATTATCTCTTCAGTTTTCATGATGCCCCCACATCAAAGTTGTTTATTCCACGAATAGAAACATATCGCCCCAGCATGAACAGGCGTTATCCAATTCATGCCAGATCTCAACTCTTTTGGCAATGCATAGAAAATATCGTTCGCAAACGGACACTCTGCCTATATTTTGTATTGCCTTTTATTTTTTTTTATTATACTGTTCTTTCACACACCCGCCGCTCCCATCCATATCTTTATGTAGCCCATTGAACCGACCATATTATAGTACGGTAACAGGGTTTCTATTAAGAAATTAGGTGTTAGAAAAGGAGAGGCTTTCATGAAGGAATTGATTAGCTACATTGCTCAGTCACTGGTAGACAACCCCGGCGAAGTTTTGGTTTCTGAAGTCGAGGGGAACCAGACCACTGTTTTGGAACTCAAAGTCGCCAAGGAGGATCTTGGAAAGGTTATCGGCAAACAGGGCCGTACGGCACAGGCCATGCGAACCATCCTCAGTGCGGTTTCATCAAAGGTTAAAAAACGCACGGTATTGGAGATTATCGAATAACGAATCCCATGAAGGGTAAGTATATAAGCGAATACGGCTGCCTACCATACTTCGGGATTTCTGGGACTTAACAAGGTGGCATCAAATCCTTGTGCGATCAGATAAATCGGATGTTATGTATGGCGGCCGGGACAGGATATCGGGACTTCTTCGCGCAGCCTGTCTGATGGGGCTTCACTGTTTTTTTAGTCCCTGAATACGATCCACCCACACCGATACCCATTTAGTCGATTCTACAAACGCCCCCCCATGCCTTTTTTGGGAGTATCAGTCGTTCAAATTAATCGGGATGTATCGGTGCGCCGCTTGGCCGGTGATCGGTATACCACGATAAAAAGACCGCGGCCTGCCGTTTCCGGATGGTGGCTATTGAATTTTCCGACGTCCGGAATTCTCGAGCGCAGCTTTGATGAATGCTTTGAAGAGCGGGTGCGGATCCATTGGGCGCGATTTAAATTCCGGATGGAACTGGCAACCCAGAAACCATGGATGGTCACTCAGTTCGACAATCTCGACGAGATCTCCCTTGGGAGACGTTCCGCTGATGACAAGTCCGCTCTGCTCAAGCCGGTCGCGCAGATCGTTGTTGAATTCGTAGCGATGCCGGTGACGTTCGGAAATGTCGAGTTGCCGGTAAGCGTCGTAAGCCAATGTATCTTTAACCAACCGGCAAGGGTATGCCCCCAGACGCATGGTGCCCCCCTTGTCTGATTGGTCGTCGCGTCTCTGAATACTTTTGGTCTGATCGTCATACCACTCGGTCATCAAGTAAATGACCGGATAGGGCGTTCTCATATCTATCTCAGAACTGTGAGCACCTTTCATATCCGCGACATTGCGGGCAAACTCCACTACTGCGATTTGCATCCCCAGGCAGATGCCGAAGTATGGAACCTTATTCTCCCTGGCATAGCGGGCGGCACAGATTTTTCCTTCAATGCCACGGGAGCCGAAACCACCGGGTACCAGAATACCGTCGGCGTCGGCCAATTTCTGAGCGCAACTGTCCGGTTCGATTGTCTCTGAATCAACGAACGTCAGATTGACCTGGCACCTGCTGGGTATCCCTCCGTGAACAAGCGCCTCGTTCAGGCTTTTATAGGACTCGGTCAGATCCACGTATTTCCCCACTATGGCGATGGTGACCGCATATTCGGGATTTTTCAGCTGCTGGTACAAGGCTTCCCAATCCTGCATCCGGGGTGTTCGCGTCCATATATTAAGCATTTCAACGATTTTGCTGTCCAATCCCTCTTTGTGATAGACCAGCGGGACTTCATAGATGCAATCCACGTCCTTGGCCGTAATCACCGCATCACTGCCAACGTTGCAAAACAGGGCAATCTTGCGTTTGATATCTTCCGATAAATAGCGATCGGTCCTGCAGAGCAGGATATCAGGCTGGATACCGATGCTTCTCAACTCCTTGACGCTGTGCTGGGTCGGTTTGGTCTTCAACTCACCGGCGGTGCCGATGTACGGCACGAGTGTCAGGTGGATGTACAATACGTTTTCCTTGCCGGCATCGCTTCTGAATTGCCGAATGGCTTCCAGGAACGGCAGGCTCTCAATGTCTCCGATGGTGCCGCCAATTTCGATGATGGCCACGTCGACATTTTTGGAAACCAAGCGAATGCTGTCTTTGATCTCATCCGTGATATGGGGGATGACCTGCACGGTGCCGCCCAAATAATCACCCCGCCGCTCCTTGGTAATGACGGAGTTATAGATTTTGCCGGATGTAAAATTATTGTCATGGCCCAGACGTGCGTGGGTAAAGCGCTCATAGTGCCCTAAATCCAGATCGGTTTCCGCCCCGTCATCGGTTACAAACACCTCGCCGTGCTGAAAAGGATTCATGGTTCCGGGATCAACGTTGATGTATGGGTCCAGCTTTTGAATCGTAACCGTCAGGCCTCTGCTTTCCAGCAGAGCACCGATGGCGGCTGAGGCCAACCCCTTGCCCAGAGAAGAAAGAACGCCACCGGTAACAAAGATGTATTTCGCATTTTTTCCATTCATGTTTGCAGTATCGCCTCCCAGCTTGAACGTGAATTTATCACTCCGTTATCATAAACATCGGGGTTGTTAAAGCCCCTATAGGCTTTAAGATGATTAATTTGAACGACGTTGTCGATTATCACGGTATGACAATACCGTTTTCTGCCTCCATTCTTGCCGAGTGAATTATCTTAAAGCCTATCTTCAGCACGATTTAAGGCAGATGATCTCCTGTCCTGAGCCTATGGTTCAAACTTCTTTCGAAAATCTTCTATGGTGCGTTCAACCTCATCAAGTTCGGATTCGGTTTGCGATTGAGGATCTTCCGGCTCTGCAGGCTCGTAAAGCGTCATCAGGTTGGAAATGTTGAACAGCTCAGCATCCAACACGGCATCCTTTTTAACGGTTTTTACACGAACCAGCCGAATTCGTTTTTGATTCAGCGTCGTTTCAATCTGCATCGGATACCAGACTTTATTTATCATACGCCAGTCGCGATAGATGAATTCGAGACGGTCCGCTTCCTGGTTCTCTGAACTCTCGTCATCCACAATGATCCATCGCAGCGGCAGAAACAGCTCTTTATCCACCCACAACTGAGATGCCGATTCATCCGGGTACTGGGCACCGATCACTATGACGATATGATCGTCCCATCGTCCGAGGCTTGTCTGGCCCACATCGACGTGCTGGGTAATGAGGGCTTTGTGCAGCATATGCCGCGAACGGTAGAGCAGCACATCCTTGTACCGATCGAACCGCCCTTGTTGATCTGAAATGATATGGCCATCGACGATAGTCAACGCCTGGCTGCGAGCCACAACAAGGATGCGATGAGTCTGCTGATGCCGGCTATCCGCCCTGAAGGTCTCCGGGAAACTGTAGCGCAGGGTCTCTTCCAACTCGATCGGCACGTCTGATAGGGACGGATCTTCGATGGTCACCTGCTGCTCGACAAGAAGCGTCTTCGGCGGAGCCTTCCGATGCGTCATCAGGTAAAGCACTTGCGGGCCTTCCAGCACATATGCCGAAGCTGGAGAAATCGATACCAGTCCGACGGCAAAAATGAGTCCTGCGAGCAGGAAATGCCACTTGGCCATCCGCACGACGACGTCTGAACTGGGGTTCAATCGGATATGCATCAGCTTAGAGTTGGCAGCCATACCAGGTTCCATCCAATCGCGCAGACCGATTAGTCACCGATAAAAAAATCCTGCCCATAACGAGCCGCTGCACCAAGCTCCTCCTCAATTCGGATCAATTGATTGTACTTGGCGACGCGATCGGTTCGAGACATCGATCCGGTTTTGATCTGTCCTGCATTTACGGCAACCGCAAGATCGGCGATGAAGGTATCTTCCGTCTCGCCGGAGCGGTGAGATATGACATTTGTATATCCCGCCTGGTTGGCCATTTCAACAGCATCCAGTGTTTCGGTTACTGTACCGATTTGATTCAGTTTAATCAGGATGGAGTTTGCGACGCCGTCTTCAATGCCTTTGGCCAGTATTTTGGGGTTGGTGACGAACACGTCATCTCCCACCAGTTGAATAACGTCATCCAACTGTTCGGTCATCAGCTGCCAGTTTTTCCAATCCTGCTCCGCCAAACCGTCTTCGATGGAGAGAATGGGATATTTTTCTATCAATGCAGCATAGTAGTCGATCATCTCAAGTGCGGATAGTTTTCGGCCTTCGGATTTAAGGACGTATTTACCCTTGTTGAAAAATTCACTGGCGGCTGCATCCAAAGCGAGCCCAATATCCTTTCCGGGTTCGTATCC
This sequence comes from Desulfobacteraceae bacterium, assembly GCA_050291625.1. Classification (GTDB taxonomy): domain Bacteria; phylum Desulfobacterota; class Desulfobacteria; order Desulfobacterales; family Desulfosarcinaceae; genus JARRKU01. Next base: position 155,578 of record JBNKKC010000148.1, on the reverse strand, counting down.
CGCAGCCTGAATGGCTTCGATGATATAGGCCAGCGCCTCCTCGTTGGAGGCAAGATCAGGTGCGAACCCGCCTTCATCCCCCACAGCGGTGCTGAGTCCCTTGCCTTTCAGTATCTTTTTCAAGGCCTGAAACGTCTCAGCACCCATCTGGATGGCATTCGCCATTGATTTAGCTCCAAACGGTACAATCATAAACTCTTGAATGTCCACATTATTGTCTGCATGCGCACCGCCGTTGACCACATTCATCATAGGCACCGGCAGGGTGCGCGCATTGACACCGCCCAAGTAGCGATACAACGGCAGGCCGAACGCTTCGGCTGCAGCACGCGCTGCCGCCATCGATACGCCCAGAAGGGCATTCGCACCCAGTTTCGCTTTGTTGTCCGTACCGTCCAGTTCTATCATGGCACGGTCCAGTGCCATTTGATCGGAACTGTCCATTCCCCGCAACGCATCGGCAATGGTGGTGTTCACGTTTTTCACGGCCGTGGCGACGCCCTTGCCCCCGAAACGTTTGGCGCGTTTGTTTCGCAGTTCCAACGCCTCGCGCGTGCCGGTGGATGCACCGGACGGTACGGCAGCCCTTCCGATTGCCCCGCATGCCAAAAGAACATCCACTTCCACTGTTGGATTCCCCCGGGAATCGATGATCTCTCTGCCCCGGACATCGACGATTTGTGTCATTATTTCCCCCTAATATGCTGCTCTATCGTTTATGATTAAAAACAAATCGCATATGGCGCGCGATACCATTTTTCCTGTCAAAAGGTGATGGGATGTGTGGTGTTGTGTCTGATTTTGTGTCAGATTCGGTATCATGGATGGTGGTGAATGGCATTATCCGACCAAGGGTTGCAGCTTGACAATTTTTGGGCGCATGTTACTCTGCCTACATAAGGTTGTCAAGAAGATGAGCAACTTTTTAAGGCAGTTACTTGGGAGACCATCACATGTTGACTGTTCACATCAGTCACTGTTGTTTTTGATGAAATCGCATGCTATGCACGCAGTAAAAACGTTAACAATGGGGGACGCGCCGTCTCCTGTTTCATTCGCGGCCGATGGCCGCAAATGAAAGACACTCCCTCTGGGGTGGCCATTTTTCATGGGAAAATAGCGTGTCATGAATAGCAAAAGTCTCTACGTCGAAGGGCATCTGTTCGTCGCCGCTGTTCGAATTTTAGAGCACCGGCATCAAGCGCCGCCGTCCCTCAAACAACTATCAGAAATACTGGGATTTTCTTCTGAACAAACCGGCCTGATCAGTCGCCGGTTGGAACAGCAGGGCATCATTGAACTGGTAGAGAGTGCTTATGGAGACCGCTGGGCGGTGGCGGATCACCTGAAACTCGAAAAACTGCCCCGGGAAAGCGAAACCAGCCAGCTGGACAACGAACTTAAAAAGTTCCGGGCTGAACGAAGTAAAATTTCAAAGAAAGTCGAGGACTTTAAGGAACAGCAGGCACAGAAACAAAAAGATCTTTTTTCGGAACTTCAGAAGCAGTTGAAAAAGGAGCTTAAGGAAGATTAGGCATCGTCTGTGAAACGCAACGCTTGGCTGCCGTACCTGCTTTTAACGCTGACCGTGCTGTTCTGGTCGGGTAATTTCGTCCTCGGCCGCGGCATTAGAGAACTGATCCCACCCATCAGCCTTAATTTTTGGCGTTGGGTGGGCGCTCTGGTCATCTTGCTGCCTTTTTCCTGCCGCACCGTCTGGCGGCAAAGAGCGCTGCTGCGAACGCACTGGAAACTTCTTGCGCTGCTTGCCCTTCCGGCCATCACCATCTTCAATACATTTATCTATACAGCACTGCAGACAACCACCGCCATCAATACAGTGCTTGTCAACGCCATGATTCCCGTCTTTATTTCCGTGATTTCCTGGGTGATGTTCAGGGAACGTCTGTCCCTTCGCCAAGCGGTCGGCGTCTTAATTTCGCTGGCGGGATTGATTTTCATTGTGACGCGCGGCAATTACGCCGCCCTGAAAATGTTGAGATTGTCGAGCGGCGACCTATGGACATTAGGCGCCTCGCTGTCATGGGCCATCTACTCCGTTCTGCTGCGCAAACGCCCGGCGGGAATGGATCCAATCGCCTTTTTAACGGCAATTATTGTGTTCGGGCTGCTGTATGCGCTGCCCTTTTACGGATGGGAGGTATGGCAAAAGGGCGGTTTCGAGCTATCCGCCACCAGTCTGGCAGCCATGGGTTATGTCGCCCTCTTTCCGTCGGTGCTTTCCTATATCTTCTGGAACAACGGCGTGGGCAAGGTAGGCGCCAATCGGGCCGGAATTTTCATCCATTTGATGCCGGTCTTTTCCGTTGTTCTGGCCATGCTGTTTTTAGGCGAACACCTGTCCATGTTTCATTTCTTTGGTATCACTTTAATATTTATTGGTATTGCGTTGACCACGGTTCGTCGAATCATCAAATAGACGATTCAACCATTTGACCAATTCCCGTCATTCAACGGATCAGTCTCAAGGCCTCGCCTGCCAGCATCCGCCGCAATAGTTTAGGTGGATAGCGACGGGTCACCCGCCCCGTCTGCCGGTCATAGGTATTGATGTACAACCGGCGTCCGGGTCGGCCGTAGGCACTGATCATGACGCTGGGATCGTCATCCGGGCTTCCGGTCTGATGAATGCCCCGGTCCCACGGGCGGGTCGCGCTCACCTGCCCCGGAGTGAGAACCACCGGAGCTCTCGGAGTCACAACGGCACGATCATTCCCATCCCACCCATCGAGCCGGAACGAAATGACGGACAGGCGGCCGAACGGACAGCCGGATATTCCCCAACTGGTGTGGTCATGGATAACGGTATGATCATTCGGTGGGTGGAGGTAAAGCCTGATGGAAAATCTTCGGCCGGGGTCCAGGTAGAGGACTATTTCATTTGCAAAGAGACCCGCATTCCGCAAGTCAGGCCAGGGTCGTCCGTTGGCCATGTTTTCCAACACCGGTTCGACAGCGGTACGATCCAGCAGCAGCGACGGCAACTGATCCTTAAAATAGGCCATGCGGTCCTGTTCGGCCGTTATATCATCCATGGCCTTCGACCACCTGCGGCAATATTCTGCTATCTCTGGAATCATACCTTTGTACCATCGTATCTAGGAGAGGATTAAACGCCTCACCCCAACGCAGAGATTGGGCCTGAGAAGGAGCCCCTAACCACTCCTATCCCTTGATTCGCCGTATGGCGGCCCCCAGCTGCTCGAATTTTGCTTCCAAATTTTCATATCCGCGGTCCAGGTGGTAGACACGATTGACTTCCGTTGTGTTTTCCGCCACCAGGCCGGCCAGAATCAGACATGCACTGGCCCGAAGATCCGTCGCCATCACCGGGGCGCCGGAGAGACGTTCAACACCTTTGACCAGCGCTGAGTTGCCCGAAATGGTCACATCGGCTCCCATGCGCCGCAGCTCGCTGACATGGATGAATCGATTTTCAAAAATGGTCTCGGATATCAGACTTGAACCCTGGGCGACGGTCATCAACACCATGAACTGCGCCTGCATGTCCGTGGGGAATCCGGGATAAGGCAGCGTCTTGATATCGACGCTGGAGATGGAATCCGCCCCCCGAACACGCAAGGAGTTTTCATACACGTCGATTTGTGCGCCGGTCAGGCGCAGCTTATGCATGACTGTTTTGACATGTTCCGGCTCCGCACCCTCGATGGTGACATCGCCACCGGTTAACGCAGCGGCAGCCATAAAAGTGCCGGTCTCTATTCGATCAGGAATGATGGCCGCCGTGATCGGATTCAGGCGATCGACACCGCGGATCACGATCTCCGATGTGCCGGCACCCTCGATGCGGGCACCCATCTGATTAAGGACGTCTGCCAGGGCGCTGATTTCCGGTTCACGCGCTGCGTTGCGCAACACGGTCGTTCCACGGGCCAGCACAGCCGCCATCATGATGTTTTCGGTGCCTGTCACGGTAACGACATCGAAAAAGATATCCGTGCCGACCAGCTCTTCGCAAGATGCTTCCACATAGCCGTGGGACAGATCGATTTTTGCCCCTAACATTGCCAATCCCCTCAAATGCAGGTTGATGGGCCGGGCACCGATGGCGCATCCACCGGGCAGGCTAACCCGGGCACGCTTCAGGCGCGCCACAAGCGGCCCCAGAACCAGGATAGAAGCACGCATTTTGCGCACAAGGTCATACGGCGCTTCATGGTTGTTCAAGCCGCCGGCATCCATAACAACCGAGCCGTCCTGCATCTCGCAGCGAGCCCCCAGATGCTTCAACAGATCCAATGTGCTGCGGATATCGCGCAGGTTTGGAACGTTAGTAAACGTATTGGGTCCGTCACACAACAGTGCAGACGCCAAAATGGGCAAGGCAGCGTTCTTGGCGCCGCTGATCGTCACCCGCCCCTCGAGTCTTCTTCCGCCCTGGACGATTATTTTATCCATGCCAGACTGGCTCCTGTTCGACTAAAATGAGTTCAATGTTCAGTGTTCAAGGTTCAAAGTGGATACGAGATGGCACCCTGCTTCGGTCTTGAGACCGGCTGATCTTATCCGGTTGCTCATTTTATTTCAAGTACCGGAGGATTCCGCTCATAATGTTATGGATTCCGGCATTCGAGACTGTGTCATAACTTAAAAAATGCACGTTTTTACTCCGTCATGCCGGACTCGATCCGGCATCCAGAAATGTAAGTAATTAGAATACCTGGATTCCGGCTTTCGACGGGATGACGTCGGCTCCCGATGTCGTCGTTTAGGTCAATTATGACGCAGTCTCATTCGGCGGAATGACGTTATGAAGACTTTTTACGATCACTTGAAAAAAGAAAGCGTTTTTCACATGTCAGGCGCACGTGTGAAAAACGCTTTTGTACAAATTCAATTAGTACGACGACGATTAATGATGGCCGCCGTCTTTGCCCTGCAAAGTGTCAACCACGGATTTGATGATGCACCAGGTCATTCCCATGCCGATCACGCTCAGCGCATACCACAGGCCGCCGTGAAACACATAGTGGCCCATATCCCATACCCATTCAAAGCTAATATATGGCAGCATCGTCGCTCCTCCTTATGCCTCAGCCGCCCGGCCTGTATCGGATTCGATTTCGACCGGGTTCAATTCTTTTTCCTGCGGAAAGATCGGCAGGTAGCGGTAAGAGATCATGATCAGGATCACGCCATAGGCGACGGGCAGGATGGTGGTTGCCACCTCCTGCCAACTGGGAAGGTAAAGCGCCCACGTATCGAAGCTCAGGACCGGTACCGCCATTGTCTGAAGCACCATGACCCAGCGGTTGAGTGAAACACCGATAATTCCCAAAAAGGTGGCAATCACCCTCAGCGGTTGATTTTCCCGGCTGGGTTTAACGATCAGAAGCAGCCCGGGCAATACACCGCATACAATGATTTCGGTAAACCATACCCAATGACCGTAGAAGGCGTTGTTTTCGAAAAAGAATGCCCATTTGAAGCCCTGCGCCGGCGCGGTTTTGTACATCCAATAGAGGGTATCCGCGCCTTTGGCAATGGTATAGGTGATAATCATCCAACCGGAAATCTTGGCCAACAGGTAGATCACATTGTCCTTGACCAGCTTCTTTCTGGTGATTTTTTCGGTCAGCCAGGTAATGAAAAGCGTAAAACACGGCCCGTAGGCGGCCGCCGACCAGGTAAACAGGAAAAAGGTATAGGGCCAGACTAAAATATGCTCACGAAAAGCAAAAGGCCGGCCGAACAGGACACCGGCGACCCCCCCCAGCGAGCCCTGATGGAAAAAGGAGAGGAAGGCGCCGGTCGCCGCGAAGACGGCCATGGCGCCGTGCATGTTGTGCGCCAGGTGATGAAGAAAGGGCACCCTGTTGATCTGCCGATTCTCGAGAATCAGCGGAATATATTCGATGGTCAGCACGGCAAAATAGCACGAAAGGCAGAAGGCCACTTCGGTGAGCATGGAGTGAATATTGGCATGCCAGAAGATGAACCAGTTGCGCAGCGGCTGCCCCACATCGATGGCCAGAATCAGCAGGGCCGAACTGTAGCAGATAAAACCGATCAGTACGGCATAGTTGATAATATTCTTCAATTCATCTTTGCCGACAATATACTTCAGCAAGCCCGAGAAAAAAGCGCCGCCGCCCAACGCGATAACGGCCAGGTCGGCCCAGATCCACAGGGCAAACCCGTAGTAGTCGTTCATGTTGGTCTGGTTCAGGCCTTTGATCCAGCACAACAACATGGCATAAACCCCCCACCCCAGGACAAGGCCGGCAACGACCAACCCGAACAAAAATTTACCTAGGGAACACCGTTTGACGCCCTCGGGTATCAATGCAGAATCCATAAGGTTTGTGCTCCTTGCTTGTAACGAATAATTATCGAACCGGCCTAATGTCCGGACTCCTCACCATGGCTGCCGGATTTACCGTGGACCTGGTAGTTGTCGCCAGCTTTGCGAACCCATTCGCGGCTGGAAAGGTAATAGACCTTGGTGTTGGTTCCCAGACGTTCCAGCAAACGGAACGCTTTGGGGTTTTTGGGCCGGCCGTGATGATTCAGATCCGGCTGGGCCATCTGATGCACCCTGTGCTTCGGATTGTTCAAATCGCCAAACGTGATGGCTCCGGCCGGACAGGCCTGCGTACACGCGGTTTGATAATCCTGCTCGTCAAGGTCCCGGCGCTCTTCGTTGAATGCCTTGTTCTTCGCCTGCTGATAGCGGTGAAAGCAGAAACTGCACTTTTCCACTACCCCGCGCATACGCGGTGAAACATTGGGGCTGAGGTATTTTTCCATGCCCTTGGGCCAGATCGGATCCCACCAGTTGAAATAGCGGGCATGATAAGGGCAGGCGGCCATGCAGTACCGGCATCCGAAGCAACGCGTGTAAATCTGGCTGACGATACCCGTCTCACGGCTGTAATCGGTGGCCGTGGCCGGGCAAACCGACACACAAGGCGAGTGCCCCTCATGCTGACCGGCACAGTGCTGGCATGGACGGGGAAAATAGCACACATCGGCATCGGGGAACTTCTCGCCGTTGGTCACTTTATAGACCTTCATCCAGGTGATGCTCAGCCGCTTGTCTGATTCGTCCGCTTTGAAGGGAACGTTGTTTTCGGCAAAGCAGGCCACCATGCAGGCGCCGCAACCGGTGCACTTGTCCAAGTCAATGACCATACCATAGCGTTTGGGTTTGTGTAGTGTCTGCGTTTGTTTCATCAGAACCTCATTTTAGCAGTTTGACTCAGGCCAGTTCGGCGCGAATTCCCCAGGCCGCGTCGAAACCGGATGCCGGATCCTCAACAGGTCCTAAAAGCCGGTTGATGTTGATCCCTTTGTTCGCCAAGAATTGATCATAGGCCGTGTGCCCCAGGCCGCGAGGCATGGCGACAACACCGGGCATGATCCCTTCGTCATATTTGACGCGCACACTCGCTCTGCCGATGGGTGTTTTTAAAATAGCGGTTTTTCCATCGGCCAATCCAAGTTTCGAAGCCGTCGCAGGATTGATTTCGACAAAACCGTCCTGCCCTTTCAGGACTTTGTCGGATACGGTTTTAATCATAAAGGGCGTATCGCCGACATAACGGCTGGCGAGTCGGATGGAATCGTAGGGTATCAGCACCAATGGAAAGATGTCAGGTTCGCCCTCAATGGCAGCATCATCGGCCAAATAGATCGCGCCGATTTGGTCGCTCATCAAATTGAATTTTCCCGAATCGGTATCGAATACCCTTTTTTCGCCGCTCGCAGCTGCCGATTGGTCCACCCAGACGCCGCTTTCCGCCAGCGAATTCCACTTTGGTCCCAGGCTCATCTCAAGGCAGGCGCCATAATTGCTCCATGGAAAGGCCTGGGCAATGCTTCCCTTCATTGCTTTGGCGATTTGGATGATCGAATCACCAATGTGCTGGGTATTATAGAGCGGTTCGACCACCGGACGGCATAACCCGACCGTGGGCCGGCAAACGCCTGCCATAACCGGAACATCTTCGAAGCGTTCCAGGTAGATATGGTTGGGAAGGATCAGGTCTGCGTTCATGGCCGTCTCATCCATGAAGGATGAAAAGCTGACCACGAAGGGTATTTTGTCGAATGCCTCTTTGACGGCAACGGAATTGGGCAGTTCATAGCAAGGGTTGGACTCTGCCACAAGCAGCGCCTGCAGACCGTCGGCAGCCGTCGCCAGACGGGTCGAGAGAAATCGTGCATGCGGATAGGCGTCGGTACCGGCGCCGTCAAGGCGGGGTGTCTGCAGTCCGGCTGCGGCAACCTGGTCGATCTCTTCGTCCGGGAAACCGATATAGTCATACGCCGCCAAGGCTTTGACCCCGCCGCTGCTATTGATATTGCCGACCAGTGCATTGAGTGCATGCACAGCAAGAGCTTCTTTCAGGCTGCCCGGTGTCTGCCCTTTACCGCGACCGCATATGGCCAGAGGCTTGCCTGCCGATGCAAACTGCACGGCGACGTTTTCGATCGTCCGGGCATCAATCCCGGTTTTCTTGGCGACAGCTTCCGGCGTATAGCGTTCCTTGACCATCTGAGCGAACGCCTCGAACCCCGCAACTGAATTTGCAATAAAGGACCGATCCTCCAGCTGTTTGGCAATCAGGATGTTGGCGAAGGCCAGGGCAAGATCCGCTTCCGTGCCGGGAACGATCGGAAGCCAGGTGTCTGCCTTTGCTGCTGTATTGGACAACCGCGGCTCGATTTGGACCACTGGTCCGCCTTTGGTTTTCATATCGCTGTTCGCCTGGAACATGCGCACCGGTGATCCATACCCATCCAGTATCGCGCTGCCGAAACTCAATATAAAATCAGCGTTTTCAACGTCCAGCCCGGCATGGCCGTCAGCGCCTTGTGTTAAATAGAGTACCGCTTCGTAAGTATCCTCAACGCTGGGCATTCGAAAGAAATTGGGCGAACCGTAAACGCGCATCATACGATTGAGCAGCCGGGGGACCGTACCCTCGGCCTTGGGGGCGATACAACCAACCGACTGGGGTTTGCCCTGGGCCCGAATGTCGGACAGTTTGTCCGCCACTTCCTTGATGGCCTGCCGCCAGGTAATGGATGCGAAGCGGCCTTCGCCACGTTCACCGACCCGCTTCAGCGGCCCCTGGATACGTGTCGGGCCATAAAGCAATTGCAGTCCGGAAAGGCCCAGCATGCACAAGCCGCCGTCATTGACAGGGTGGCCTTCCACGCCTTCGATCTTCACCGCACGTTCGTCGATTTTGCGGACATCGATGCCGCAGCCACCGGGACACAGAGTGCAGGTGGAGTTGACATGGGTCGCCTCACCGTCGGGGGGAACCGGCGTCCATGGCCAGTTCTGGGACCAGATGGAAGCATCGTCCAACAACTTCCACGGCAACGGGGACAGCGCCGTACCTGCAGCACCGCCGGCAACAAAGGATAAAAAGCATCTCCTGGAGAGTTTCATACACTTACCTCAACATGCATCGCTCATCGGTGGTCAATAATAGGGCAATGATCGCCGTGTTTTGATTGCCGTGCGGGATTTTCGCCACCGCTATTTATGGCAGACAAAACAGGCGTCACGACCGGTCTGCACACTGGAATCATGAATACCGGCTGTCTCATGACACCCGGCACAATCGTCCATCTTCATCCGATCCCAGGTATTGTGTTTAAAACCGCCGATACTGTGACCCCAAATATCGCGGCTGTAACCGGTAATCCGGTTCTCTTCGTAGGGTTTCAGGCTCTCGGAAGAACCGATATCCCCATGGCATGTTTCGCATGAGATATCGGCGGCCTTGACATGGGCCGCGTGCGAAAAGAATACGCAATCGGGTTGGCGGGAGTAAACCAGCCAGGGCACTTCGCGCTCCCTGGTCACGTACTGCTCGTAAAAAACAGCCTCGTTTTCACTTTCGCTCAGCAACTCTTCGTGACAATCGATGCACTGAGCAAGACGCGGTGCACCTGAAAAGGTGCCGTCCTCACGAAAGAAGTGGCAGCTGGCGCAGCCGTCTTCCACCTCTTCCTGGTGCAACTTGTGGTTGAAGTCGACGGGCTGATGTTGCTTTGAATAGAGTACTTTAGGAAAAACCACCCATCCGACAACCATACTCAGTACGACACCGAGGATGAAAAAAAGTAACATGTGGGCGCCTCCTCCGGGGGTGTCGTGGGAGGGGGCATGGGCAGGCGATGCCTGAGCGGCATCTTCGGTTACATCGTTGGTCTTTGGATCTGCATTGCTGCTCATGGACATTCCATCTTTCTTTTTTGGGAATCCAATTCGCTTTACCGACTCCGCCACCGGAAAGACCAATGTCCGTTTTCGAAATGACGCGGAAAAAGGCCTTCCCGCAATATAACAAACGGGCTCTTCGCCCGGCTTGAATTACCAATGGTCACGGCAACTCAACGTCAATATAATCCTCTCCAGGAAAAGGATTTTTTTTATCTGTCACGGCCTGCTTTGTCAAGATAAAAGACTACTTGAACGACCCATAACTGTGCAACCCGGGCAACAGATTCACGCCGAAATAGGTGAACAGCACGGCTGCAAAACCGATCAGAGTGAGAATGGCGATACGATTGCCCCGCCAGCCGCGCATCAGGCGTGCATGCAGCAAGGTGGCATAGACAAGCCAGGTCACAAACGACCAGGTCTCCTTGGGATCCCACCCCCAATAGCGCCCCCAGGCCGAATTGGCCCATACGGCACCGGTAATGATCCCGACCGTCAGAAACAGGAACCCGAACATGATCAATTGATGGTTCAGCTCATCCATTATCCCGGTTGCAGGCAGGCGGGCGGCAATCCCGGTTCCTGTATCGACGGCCCGCTCGCCTTTGATCAAGTACATGATGCTGACACCGGAAGCGACGGCAAAAGCGGCGTATCCGATGAAGCAGGTAATCACGTGGGCGATGAGCCAGTTGCTTTTCAAGGCAGGAATCAGGGGCTGGATCTGTTTTCCGGTCCCCAATGACGCATAGGCCAGCGCCAGAAATGCCAGAGGCATGGCAAAGGCGCCGATAACCCGGTTTTTATAACGCCGCTCGACCACCAAATAGAGAAGGCCGACGATCCATGCAAAAAAGACCAGGGACTCAAACAGGTTGGACAGCGGCGCATGGCCGTAACCTTCCCCGACTTGATAGGACTCATACCAGCGCATCAAAATACCGGCGGTAGTGCCCAGCCAGGCGACCCAGGTCACCCATGTGGCGATTTTACCAGGCAGCTCTTTCCGGAAGACCCACGCCGCCAGGTACAGCGCCCCGGCCAGCCCATAGATAAATGTCACGATTGAGATGATTTGAGAATTATATGTCATGCGTCACCTTATTATTAAGTGGGATGGTGGAGCCCTGCGCTAAGAACCGACATCAGTGCCGGCCAGTTTTTCAGACAAACGCTCCAGTTTCTGTTGAAATCCGGTTTTGTTTTTATTGGCGGTGCCGGCAACCATCACCTTGGCACCTCCGCGATCGGGCAGCACTTCAACCACAACCCGCTGATGCGACATGAAAAATGTAACGACGCAGCCTGCAATCATTAATATGAAGCCGAAATAGACGATTGCAACGCCGGGGTCATGGGTAATCTGCAGCCCGGTAAAATATTGTTGTTCAGTCGCCGAAAATTCCTTGGCTACGGATATGATGACACTTCCCCGGCGCATGGTATCAAATTTGGGAAACCTGATGGGCAGCATCACCTGCTTTTCAGAACCATCCTTGGTCTCCAGGGTTCCAATGATCGTCGGCCCGATGGCCATCTCCATGAATTTTGCAGCAGACTGATAATCACGGATGGTAAACCGCCCCAACCCTTCTGGAATATCGATCGGCTCCCCCATTTTTACCGACCGCGTATAGACCATCCCGGAATCGGCGCTGGCGAATTGAAGCTCAATTTTTTCCGGCAGTTCGGCGGCCGGAGCGGGCCGGTCCAGCTTGCCGTAACTGGATTGAAAAATGTTGATGCCCTTATACCGCAAGGGATCATTTACAATGATCGATTTTTCCACAACCGGCTGATCGTTTTCCAGCAGAACCAGATCGGATCGGAACAATTTGGGCGCCCCGGTATCATAAAACTGGACCTCGAAATCGTCGCAGCGGATGGCAAACGGCAGACGGTGACTCAGGTTCGAATTACGCAGCTGAATCGACGAAACCGTTTCGCCCTCGGCGATATTGGCAAAGCCCTCAAACCCGAACACGGACCCGATGAGACCCCCGATCAGCAACACCACGACACTCAAGTGCACACCGTAGACACCGAGCCGGGTCCAACGGCCCTTTTCGGCGGTGACGGCGAATCCCTTGCCGCTATCCACGACCGTGCAGTAGCCGAATTGCCTGGCGATGATCGAACGATAGGTTTCCCGCACACTGCCGCTGTCGGTACCTATCGCGAAATCCCTCCGCGTTTTGCGTCTGCGAAAGCTGTTCAGGTTGAACGTTGGCGTCTTTACGAAAATAATCTTCGCAGTCAGGCGCAATCGATCGATAGAACAGATGATGATGTTGGTGGCCAGCATCACGATCAGAAATTGAAACCACCAGGCGTGATACATGTCAAAGATGTCGAGGGTTGAAAAGATCCGGTAGCGAAATGGACCGAACGCACGAAAATACTCCTCGGGCGTTTGATTTTGAGGGATCAGGGTCCCGATACTTGAAAGAATTGCCAACGAAAGCAACACCACTACGGTGAGCTTTACCGACGCGAAAAAATTCCACAGGCTGCTCATATAGCCGGGAGATATTTGTGTTTGTGCATCCATTAACTGTTCCTCTGTCCTCAATGCAATGACCCTATCTGAAAAGCGTAGCCTAAATGAATAACAGATCATATTCATCCAGGCAACCGCTTTGCTGCTGCAACCGCCTTGGAACGGACGGTGTGCCATTTCGTTTGCCGACAAATACAACTATTTAAAATCACGCGAAATCAAATGGCCCTTGGGGACCGATTCAATATAAAACCGATAGAATGCATACATTTGACCTGTAGGCGTCGGCATTGGGATGTCAATGCCTTGGAGCTGTATCGGAGACCATGCGGCCATACCCATTTTGCAGGTCATTTACGGGACACGACACCGGTCAGTGTCCATCCTTTTTCGAATCTCCGGGCGAGATAACGATGGTAGCCGCCTTGGCGTTGTTCAAATATCGGCGCGCCATGGCGTTGACCTCGTCAGCGGTGATGGCTGCATAGTCATTGGCAAATGATCGCGACCAATCCAATTGCTCCGGATGACGCGAAACACCGGCTAACACATTGTTCAACCAGTAGGAATTGTTTTGTCTCAAATCTTTTATCTGCGTCAGGGTCGGATCGAGAACACGTCGAAACTCGTCCTCATCGGGAGTCTGCTGCGCCATTTGATCTGCGATAGCGCGGACTTCATCGATGATTGCGGGTGCCTGCTCAGGATCCAGTTCAATAAATATTTTTGAAAGGCCGTATCCCGGGTAGCTGCGATGGCATTGGTTGTAGGCATAAGGTGAATAGGCCGCACCCAAGCGTTCACGGATTCGTTGCCGCAGTCGTTCCGAAAAAAGATCTGCCATGACCGCCAATCTGCGGGTTCGTTTAATATCCCAGAAATCCTCTGTCGGGTATGCAACAACCACCAGTGCTTTCTGTATTTCGGTTTTCGCGGTCAGATTCAGGGATTTTGCGAAAGGAAAAACCGGTCCGGGCCGCTTTGGATAAACGTATCGGTTGTCTCGCCGGGGTAATGTGCCCAAATAGCGAGCCGCCAAATCTATGGCTCTCTCCGGATCGAAGTCTCCCACCAAAGCCAATTCCAGCGGCATTTGATGCAACTGCTCCCCAAACCAGTTTCCGATCTGATCAAGCGTGCACTGCTGTATATCAGACCAGGCCGGCGTCCCAAACCGGCTGTCTCCTCCTGCCAGAAAACGTTGTCCATAAAGCTCCAGCATTCCCTCAGTGCTGTGCACGAGGCGCTGGTGCTCCTGCTCAAAGCGTTTCAGCGATAATCTTCTGGCATCTTCTCTTAACCCCGGATCCTTAATGAAAGTATACAGCAATTGAAATAAAAGCGGCATCTCCGAGGTTACGGACTCTGCCTTGACGACAAACATATCCTCTCGAATATGGAATCGTGTGCTCGCCAATCGGCCCGCTAAAGCGTCTTCCAAAGCCATGCGATCCATAGCGCCGAAACCGGATTCATTGACAACGGCTTCGGTCAATTTTGCCAGGCCCGGCTGATCTTCCGGCTCGCTCGCCTGTCCGCCGCCGAAAGACATGGCCGCCAGAACCTGATTGGCCTTGAATTTGGTTGGCTTCAAATAGAGCTGCACGCCATTGGCAAATAAAAGGCGATGAATCCCCAGATCATCGAAGACCTCGCGTTCAACGATAATCCCGCTATTTTTCGGATCCGGAAGATAGGGAAATGTTGCGATCATCTGATCCTCAAGCGGCGGAACCTGCACGGTCTGACTCTTGCCGTAAACATGTAACATCTCTGATTCGGGCGAAGATGATTGGCCGGACAGATCAGTATTGCCGGTTAATAGTATCAATCGATGGTCGGCAGACCAAAGATCCGAGAAACTGCGAGTGACGTCATCGATCGTAACTGCCTCAAGCATCGGCAGCAGCAGGTCACCGATTTGTTGCGGGGACTGGATGACCTGCCAGTCGCCCAAATCGGCCATGATCTGCCTCGCCAGCATCTTGCTGTCGCGGGTGTCGGCCTGCTGGATATCTCGCATGATTTGCGAACGCAATTGATTTTTTGCCAGACGCAATTCCGATTCCCCAAAACCATGCTGCAGCGCTTTCCGAAGCGCCTGCTCGATCAGCGACAGGGATGCCTTCCAATGTTCCGGCTTTGTCGTCGCCCTTATTTCAGCATATTTGATGTGTTGAAGATAATACCCGGCTCCGATGGAAGCCGAGGTCAACAGGCTGTCCGGTTCCTGCAGCATCTGTTCCAAGCGTTTCTGCATCATGTTCAGGGATAGAGAGCGCAGCAACTGCCTTCGCTGCCACCCACGGGAGTCTTTGGGTTGTTTGTCGACCTGTATGGTTTCGATGGAAAGCTGCGTGGCACCGGTTTCGTCTTCATGATGATAGAAGGCCTGGATACCTTCATGCGAGAAAGCACCAAAATCAGGAAGCGGGCGCGCGGGGGAATGGGGTTTGAGATCTGAAAAGTGTTTTGAGATCAATACGTGAGCCTGATCGATCTTAAAATCTCCGGCAACCACGACAAACATCCGTTCCGGTCGGTACCAGGCTTCATAGAATGCACGCAGCAACCGATGGTCCATTTTCTTCAGCACCGCCTGCTCGCCGATGGGAAATCTGCGGCTGACGAGGTAGTCCGGCATTTCGAACTCGAATGAGGCTTTCAGTGTTCGATAGTCTGCCGAGTCTCGAGAGCACATCTCCGCTAAAATGACTTTCCGCTCCTTTACGACTTCCTCCTGGAGCAGCAATGCGCCATCCGCATAATC
Organism: Desulfobacteraceae bacterium; assembly: GCA_050291625.1. Lineage (GTDB taxonomy): Bacteria > Desulfobacterota > Desulfobacteria > Desulfobacterales > Desulfosarcinaceae > JARRKU01. The sequence continues at coordinate 140,080 of JBNKKC010000148.1, read as the reverse complement.
CCGCAACACCATAAGCCCCTCAGAAAGACTGTTGGAATCGCCTTTGGGAAGCAAGACATCGAAAACGGTACGATCAAATCCCGTGTGCGCGTTTGCATCAGGCCCGAACTGCATGCCGATACGTTGAAAAAATTTAATCATTTCACCCGGGGGGAAATTCTTAGAACCGTTGAAAAGCATATGTTCGAGAAAGTGTGCAGCGCCCAATTCCTGCTCGTTTTCCAATAACGAGCCCGATTGCACGTAAAGATGCATACTCACCCGGTCTTTGGGCGTCCGGTTCTCCATTAAAATATAGCGCACACCATTGGCAAGCCTCCCGAAATGAATGCCCGGATCGGGGGGCAAATCACTCGTTTGATGAGGCCATAGCGAATGAGCACCAAGCACCGGCGCTTCCGGCTCCGGCGTTGTCGGCAGTGTTGAGCGGCACTGCACAACAGTCAACATAAGCATCAGCAACAATCCCATGCCGGCGCATCGGACACTGCGGGACAGAGGTTGGAGCGGCCATTTGATCAATTTCATTTCAATATCCTTTGTGCAGATCAAAAAAACTCGCCGAGATCTAATGTAACGTTAATACCGCACGAAAGTAATGATAAGAATCCTGCTGAAAATGGCAATACATTTTTTCTTTCGAGACAATCAGAGTCCGATACTGTCTCGAACAAAGGCAATATATCCAGGATAATTCATCAGTGCAGGGAGGAATGGTGAGAAAAAATGCCGGAACCCTTCAACGCCCCTAAGGATGGGAGCGGGCGCTGAAAGGTTCCAATCGGCATGATGCAAATTCGACAGCGGCAGCAACGGCCGCCATCAGAAAGATGCCTGAAGATGCTGGTTTAGGCTTTTACGTATACACCGCGGGATTTGGATTTGATCATTCCTTTTTTGCTCAGCTTGTACAGAGCATTGCTCAACTGGCGCGACTCAAGGCCGGTTTTGGACTTCAGATTCGCAATGGTTGCACCACTGCGGCTTTTATTGATGACAGCCATAACAGAGTCCAGCACGGTGGCTTTTGCGGCTTTTTTAGCTGGTGCTTTCTTGACGGCGCGTTTGGCCGGGGCTTTCTTCTTTGCGGCCGCTTTTTTCTTTGGAGCTGCCTTTTTCTTGGCCGGGGCGGCTTTTTTAGCTGCCGGAGCTTTCGCAAGCTGCGCATTCAGTTTTTCAATCTTTGCAGCCAAACCCGCCAATTGCTTTGAAACGCTTTTGAGTTGGGTCTGAATTTTTTTCATATTACTGCCTCCTTAATAAATTAATATTGTTACAAAAATCATCCTTTCTCTTCAGCCCTAATATAACCTTCTTTATTTGTCAACAACTTCTTTCATAATTTATAGTATTTTCTTATACTTTGCCATAGTGCTTTCAAGACAAATCTTCGCTCACCCCCGCCATCACTGGATGCAGCAAAAAAAAAGCAATCATTTTCATGAAGATAAAAGTCATCAACATTGGCATGTTTTTTATATTATTATCAATTTCGACCCCTAAGGGACCGCAATGAAAGACTTCCGTTCTTCCGATCCTGTTCTTCCGCCATCTTTTTTTGATGGCATATGCGAAATATGATCACAATGCACCGGAGCGTTGACCGCCTTGCCGGTCAAGATAATCGACGTGAAGTCAAGCGATTTTAGAAAGAACTCGTAAGATCTCCAACCGTCGCATCTGCTTCTATCGCTATATATAGATCAAAACCAGGACATTCACTCCCTATTTTGTGGTAGCAATTCAAAAAGGCAGCCATCGGATGATTCCGGTTCCGGCAGCCGCCCTTCCGGCTCACGGGGTGGATCCTGTGCTATCAATTTGAGACGCTCTTACCGTCAACCGCCCTGCAGCATCTTCAGGCACCAAAGGGATGAGTCGTCCAGCTTGACATTGATCGAAAAAAGACATAGTTGATGGCGGTAATTCTTTGATGATATCATCCCTAACCCCTTCCGGCTGCTGTCGGACGGTGCGGCTGGTGGACATACATGACACAAGAATCCTTTTTTCAAGATATGGCGGACCATCCCTCACCATCGGACGGCATGTCAAAAAAGGGGATTGAGTATGCCGAAGTACTCAATCCGTCACAGCTGGAAGCAGTCACTCATGGTACGGGCCCGCTGCTGGTTATCGCCGGTGCCGGCAGTGGAAAAACCCGAACCCTTACCTATCGGGTCGCTCGACTCGTTGAAGAGGGTGTCCCGCCTGAATCAATTCTGCTGCTTTCATTTACCCGTAAAGCCTCTCAAGAGATGATCAAGCGAGCCATACAACTCCTGGATGGCCGCTGCCGGAAAGTTACGGGGGGAACCTTTCACTCATTCGCCCATCGCATTCTGCGCCGATACCATGCCAGTATCGGGCTCAGTAAGCATTTTTCCATTCTGGACCGATCGGACTCGGAAGACCTGATCGGATTGATTCGAAAAGAGATGTATTCGGCCGCTGAATCCCGGGATTTACCGCGCAAATCAACCCTGGCTACCATCTACAGCAGATCGATCAACAAAGGGCTGCCCCTGGAGGAGATTCTTTATGAAGATTATCCGCATTTCGGGCACCAATGCGGTTTGATAGCCACCGTTCAAGAGGCCTATCAACTTCGCAAGCGCGAGCATGACTTTTGTGATTATGACGATCTGCTGACCTTATTGCTCCAGTTGCTCGAATGCAACGCAGATATCCGCAATCGGTTGTCTGCCGCCTATCAATATATCCTGGTCGATGAATACCAAGACACCAACCTGATTCAGTCAGACATCATCTCGCTGCTTGCGAGCCGGCATCAGAATGTGATGGTTGTCGGAGATGATTCTCAAAGTATCTATGCTTTCCGAGGCGCCAATTTTAAAAACATCATTACCTTTCCCGATCGTTTCCCGGGAACCCGAATCATTAAGCTGGAACAAAATTACCGCAGCCTTCAGCCGATTCTGGATCTGACCAACACAATCATCGATGAGGCTGAGGAAAAGTATTCAAAACGTTTATTCACCGACCGAGGCGGAGGGCGGACACCGACGCTGGTCGCCACTGCTACGGAAAATGCTCAATCACGGTATGTCACTCAGGAGATCGATCGCCTGATCGGTCAGGGGATCGCATTGGATGACATCGCCGTACTCTTCAGAGCCAGCTTCCATTCCTTCGATCTTGAGCTGGAACTCACCCGGTCAGGGATTGAATTTGTTAAAGTCGGAGGGTTCAAGTTCACCGAATCCGCCCACATCAAGGATGTCCTGGCCCATCTTAAAATTCTCTGCACGCCAAAGGACAGATTGAGTTGGTACCGCATCCTGATGCTGGTTGAACGCGTCGGCCCAAAGACGGCTCAACGCATTTTCGAAGCCGTCACCGAACAAAACAACGGGGCTGCCGGTTTGCTGGATCTGCCTCCGAAGCTGACAAACAAGGCCGGACTTGACCGCATCCAAGCCCTGATCGCCAATATCTCTGCAAGTCCGGCATCCATTCAACAATTGGGCGAACTGGTCGTGGAATATTATCTGCCCTGTCTGAAGCAGCGCTTCGATGACCATCCGCGTCGATTACGCGACCTTGAGCAATTGCTGACGATCATGGACCGCTACGACGACCTGGAACAGTTTCTGGCAGATATGGCGCTCGAGCCTCCCAATAGCAGCATCGACGGACGATTGGCCGGACGTCCCGAACAGGAGCGCCGCCTGACACTTTCCACGATTCATTCAGCAAAAGGACTTGAATGGCATACCGTATTCCTGATCTGGGCCCTGGACGGACGCTTTCCATCGCACCATTCCATAGACAAAGCCGAAGCGCTCGAAGAGGAGCGCCGCCTGATGTATGTCGCCACGACACGGGCAAAAGAGAATCTTCACATTCTATATCCTTCGCAGGTTTATGACCGAATGACCCAGACCGTGCTCTATCGTCCGTCGCGTTTTTTGGAAGAGATGCCGGACCATTTACTGGACAGACAGTTTTTCGATCCTTCGAGTGATTTTTGATCTTCGACAAGAATCCTGGATGCCGTTCGATTTTTTTTGCCATCGCCGACTTACCGTGCTAACACAACTCCAACAATTTGGCAGTCAGCTTAAAACTCATGCCATTTAGCGCGGATTCCAGATCACCTCAGGGAGAATAATGGTTGTCGAATACGTTATCCTGATCATCGGATTCATCTTTGGTTTCTATATGGCCTGGAATATCGGCGCCAATGACGTCGCCAATTCCATGGCATCGGCGGTTGGCGCCAAGGCGATCACCATTCGTCAGGCCATCTTTATCGCCGCAATTCTTAACATTATCGGCGCCACCTTCATCGGCTCTCATGTCACCAATACCATTCGCAAGGGCATTGTCTCGACCGAGGTTTTATCGGATCCGCATCTTGCGCTTGTCGGAGCCCTTTCGGCCCTGCTGGCCGCGGCGCTGTGGGTGTCATTTGCGACCTGGAAATCGTTGCCGGTATCAACCACTCATTCCATCGTCGGCGCCATGATCGGCTTCGGCATCATGGCGGGGGGATGGAGCGTTATCAACTGGCCAAAACTTGCAGCGGTGGTCATGAGTTGGGTGATATCCCCGCTTTTCAGCCTGATCATCGCCTTTTTCGTATTCAAGGCGATGATCCGATTCATCCTGGCCCGCCGCCAGGCGTTCGAGGCGGCAATCCGTTTGTCTCCCTGGTTCATCGGCAGTACCTTTTTTGTCGTGGTTCTGTCCTTTCTTTTTAAAACCCCGCTGGGGAAGAAACTCGCCTTAAGCACTCCAGGCGCGCTATTGATTGCCGTCATCGCTGCAGGCCTGCTGGGAATGATCGGCAGGCTGCTGATCCGCCGGCTGTCCGAACGCAAGGCGCTAAAGAATACGGAGGAGATTTTTCGCAGTATCCAGATCGGGACTGCGTGCTATGTTGCTCTGGCTCAAGGCGCCAATGATGTTGCCAATGCCATCGGTCCGCTGGCTGTCATCTATTTTCTGGTGAGAACCGGCAGTGTCGGCACCACCGTCCCCGTTCCGATCTTTCTGTTGCTGTTCGGAGGCGTCGGCATCGCCTGCGGCATCTGGATGGCCGGACACCGCGTCATGTCCACCATGGGTACCAAGATTACTACGCTGACAAACACACGCGGATTCTGCGTCGAATTTTCCGCCGCCACGACGGTGCTGCTGGCCTCAAAGATGGGATTGCCTGTATCAACGACCCATGCCGCCGTCGGAGGGGTGCTTGGCGTTGGCCTGGCACGCGGCCTCGATGCCGTCAATTTTCGGATTGTCCTCCAGATTATGCTTTATTGGATATTGACCGTCCCGGCGGCCGCCCTAACGAGCATGATCCTGTTCATTGTGATCCGCTCCATTATCAAGTAAGGAGAATAACATGCGTCTTCCATTTTTATCCATGTTCATGACATCTCCATTTAACGGCATTCAGGAGCATGCCGAGATCGTCAAAGAGTGCGCCTGGGCCTTCCAGCAGGCGATGGAGTGCTATGTGAGCAATAAATGTCAGACTTTTGAAGAGCTGAGAAAGGAAGTCACAAAACTTGAAAGCGAGGCCGATGCCATCAAACGGCGCATTCGGGGCCATCTGCCGATCGGCACACTGATGCCGGTCAGCAAGTTTCAGCTCTTCCGTTTCCTGCGGGAGCAAGACGGCGTACTGGATGCTGTCGAAGACGCCCTTGATTGGGTCTCCTACCGGACGCGACCGGGTATCCCTGCACAATTGGAGAAGGATTTTTTTCTATTAATCGATGCTGCCGTCGAACCAATCGAAGAATTGAGTAAAATGGTGAAAGAGGCCAGGGCCTATTTTCGAACTTACAATGAAAACCAACGTAAGCTGGTCAAGGACGTCATCCGAAATTTACGCCGCTATGAACATCATGCGGACATATGCGAAGACAAATTCAAGCGCAAGGTCTTTGATCTTGAAAAGGATGCCATATCCGTCTACCATCTGGTCCGTCTGGCCGAGTTTATCGGGTCCGTTGCCGATCATGCGGAGAATGCCGGCGATATGATGCGGGCCATGCTATCCAAGTAGAAGTGGGCTCAAAACCTTCTCTCTGGTCCAAGGTCAAGGCGGAACGAGGCGTTTAACCGTCCCGCCAAAAACCGGCGGGATTAACATCCATACATCTTTTCGAGGACTGAACGCCTCGCCCCAACACAGAAATTGGGCCCGAGAGAAGGTTTTGAGCCCACTTCTGCAATCGTGCTGCTAGTCGAAGAACGCATATCTGCAAAAGACGAGAAACAGCAACAGCGCAATCGCAAAGGCAATGTAGGCCTTCCAATCCGTTATGCGCTCGGCCATGCCATGCCTGGTCACTTTGCCCAGACGTGCCTTACAATAAGGACATACATCGGCATCCAAAGGAACATAGGCATAACATTCATGGCATTTTTTGGTTACATGACCCGGACCATCATCGGTCGAACTTGTTTTTGCCATGCCTCCTCCTGCATCCGGTCAAAGACAAAACCTGATCCATCACAGCCGAATCGTTGCGGGTTCCGGCGGTTGTTACTGCTGCTGTACCAGCTCTTGATTGATGTCGATCTCGCTGCGCGCTCTTAAATCGGCGACCCATTGTTGGAAAACCGCCTGCTTTCGTTGACCTGTCAGACGCTGTTTGGTCGCGTTCATGTTTTTGACGAAATCTTCACGCGACGGCAGTTTGCGCTCTTTAAGCTGCAGCACATACCAACCGTTGCGCCCTTCGACGACCTGATCGGCCAGAGGTTTATCCTTAGACAGCTCGAAAGCGACTGATGTCATGTTCGGTTCGTAGCCTATTTTTGCGATGGCGCCGCTGCGCTTGAAGAAACCGGTTTCATTGACTTGCAGGCCGACGTGCTGACTGGCTTCCGCCATGGAGGTTCCTTTTTCGATATCCGCCAGCATCGCTTCGGCATCCTGCTTTGCCCGCTCCTCCTGCAGCTTCTTTATGACATCCGCACGGACGCGCTCAACAACCGATTCGAGTTCGGGCATTTTCGATTCAACCCGCTCGACGACTTGAAGCAGGTAGTACCCATCATCCCAGTTCTGTATCTCACTGATGGCCATTGGATCCAGATTAAACGCTGTCTTTGCAAATTCCTGCGGTCTGCCTATTCTTTGATCTTTGAATCCGGCAGCGGTAAACAGCTCGGTATCCATGACGGGCACCTGGTAAGTCTTGCCGGCATCGCCAAGATCGTCCCCGTCAAATACAGAGTCATAGACCTGTTCGGCGGCCTCCTGGGCTTTCTGGCGCGCACGCTCCTGGCGCAGCTTTTTTTGTATTTTCGGTGTCGCTTCCTTGAGGCTTTCTGTTCTGGCTTGATTGATTTTTTCAACTTTGATGACATGCCAGCCAAATCGCGTCCGCACCGGTTCGCTGATCTCGCCCTCATTCATTGAAAAGGCGGCATCGGCAAACGGCTCGACCATGGCATCCCGCTTGAATGTCCCCAGCAATCCGCCCTTGTCGCGGGTCGGCCCCTCGGAATATTGCTTCGCCAGCTGAGCGAAATCCTTTCCCGATTTCGCCAACTTGGCGACCTTGGCTGCCTGGGCCTTTTTCTCTTCATCAACTGCAGGATCACCGCCTTGGTCAACTTTAAACAGGATGTGGCGGGCCTGGACTGTTTTTTCGGTTGCAAACTCTCCGGGATGCTGCTGGTAGTATTCCTCGACTGCCTCGTCGGTTACCTGCACACCCTGTTCGTATGCATTTGGATCGAAATGAAGATAGCGAACTTTAACTTGCGGCTCTGTTTGATATTTGACGATATTCTCTTTAAAGTAGGTCTCTATCTGCTCCTGCGTCGGCGTCACATCGCTATATTGGTTCGGATCGAACACCACATAATCCAAATTGGCTTCGGCATTGTTCCATTCATACCACTGACGTGCGTCTTCATCGGAAATGGTCACGGCGCTGGTGATCAAGGACTGCAGCTTGCCAATGCGCAGATCCTGCAGCTGGGTCTGCTCAAATTGCTCGGTGGTCATCTTATTTAAGCCGAGAAGCTGCTGGTACCGCCGATAATCGAACACGCCGTTGTTCTGGAAAGCCGGTATGGCCTGAATAGCGTCGGCCAGTTCCTGATCGTTCACTTCGATTTTCAGGCGTTCGGACTCCTGCAGCATCAGAATCCTCGAAATGAGGCTGTCAAGAGCCTGTTGCCCCGGCCGCAGCATTTTAAGCAGGTTGTCATTGAGTTGTTCGCCGTAAAGCCTGCGGTAATTCTCCATCAGTTGATAATACGCCCGCCGGTAGACCTCAACACTGATAATCTCGCCATTGACATCTGCAACCTGTGTTTGTTTTCGAGATCTCATGCTGCCCACTCCCCAAAATACAAACACAACGACAATTGCGAACAGAACCACTTTTATCATCCAGCTGCCGGCATGTTTCCGCATTAAATTGAGCATTCGTGTTCCTCTCTTTATTCATTGGATCTATAAAGCGCCGTCGCCGGCGTTGTCAGATCCATAACCTGCAGATATTAGAGTTTATCATTTTACTTGTCAATATTTTCAAAATGGAAAGTGTAAAACTTAAACCTTGACAGGCAATGGGCTTTTTGTTAGCTATCCCCTTTACATTTCGGGGCTGTAGCTCAGCTGGGAGAGCGCATGACTGGCAGTCATGAGGTCAGGGGTTCGATCCCCCTCAGCTCCACCAAAACCCCAATAAAAACGGCCGCCCGCAAGACAGGCGGCCTTTTTTATTGGGGCTGATCTCTTCGAAAAACTAATTATTCCATATCCTTATACGATAAAAAAAGATTTATGTATGGCCTCGTAATGAAAGCTAACACATCCTTTCACCTCGGCGAACACCGGAGGGGGCAAGCATCCCCCGTTGATAAGGTGCTGAAATAACCAGCCCGGAGGCGACGTGCTCAGACAAAGCCACCATCCAGCGGCGCCTCGCCTCTTATCAGATTACCGGTGATCATGCATACCTTTAAACCAATTGATTCGGAGAATAACTTAAAATAACAACCGACACGTTTAGCAATCAACATTTCAAGGCCGCTTCAATTCAACCAGGGTAGCCCCCCAGCCTCCGGCCGATTCAGGCGCCGTGGAAAATCCGGCCACCATCGGATTCTTCTTCAGCAGCGCGTGAACCCTTTCCCTGAGAACGCCCGTGCCCTTGCCATGGATAATCCGCACCTCGAAAATCTCTTTGTCCCGGCAGGCCGTCAGATAATCGACCAGCAGATACGGCAACTCTTTGGGGCTGAAGGTGTGCAAATCCAGCACACCGTCGATGGGCAGATCCAGCGGTTCCATTATGTTTCCTACACATGTTTCGGTTTTGGCGTTTGATTACCTGGAAGTCCATGATATACAGCCGGTGTATGAGTTCCCATGCCGTCATCATTGCCCTTGCCGTCGCCGCTTATTTTCTGGGATCCATTCCCTTCGGGCTGCTTTTCGTACGATTGGCGCGCAACATCGATGTACGCCAGACCGGAAGCGGCAACATCGGAGCCACCAATGTCCGCCGTGCGGCCGGGACGCTATGGGGTATCGTGACGCTGGTCTGCGATGCACTGAAGGGAGCTCTGCCCGCCTACGCAGCCACGGTCGTACTGGAACCGGAAACGATCGGTGCGGCGCCCTGGATCGCTTTGGCTGCGATTTGCGGGCACATGTTCCCCGTCTATTTTAAATTCAAACCCAGCGGCAAAGGCGTTGCCACTGCTCTGGGAGGCTTCGCCGTTCTTTCACCGCCGTCGTGCGGCGCCGCTCTGGTGGTTTTTCTATGCGTTGTCATTATTTCCCGACGCATGTCAATGGCATCAATAGGCTCCATGGCGGTGTTGCCAGTCGCAATCGCCATCATAACCCGAGATCCCATGAGTACTTTAGCTGCCGCTTTGACTGCAGGGTTGATTATTCTGCGCCATAAGGAGAACATTCAGCGCCTGCTCAACGGCCAAGAACCACCGATTGGGAAAACCCGTTAAATTATGCGTTCAATGAGCGCGCAATGGTTTCATATATGAAGGATAAAAACCCAAAAAAAATAAACACGCTCTCAACCCTGAACTCCATGCGGATACCCGGGAGCATATTGCCATGCTCATGAGCGGCAATAATCGCCCATAATAAAAATGGAGGAATGGCCAACAGGTAAGCCAGGGGCGCCAGCCCGCCAAGACCGGCCAATACGATCGGCAGCAGAATCATCGCGCTCAGCAGCAGTTTGAGCATTTTAAAAGAGCGCGCAGGCCCCAGCAATATCGGGATCGTCTCTTTTCCGACGATGCGATCCCCCTGCATATCCAGAATATCGAAATAGGCCGTACGGCAAAAGACGATGCCCGTCGCCCATATAAAGACGGCAAGGCTGATGCCCCATTGGCCTTTGGCTTCCGCAAGAGCCGGCAACCAGGCTGTCACGACCCCCCAGGCCAATGCGATCAGAATGGTTTTGGAACCCGGCAAATCACGGATGCACCTGATTTTCAGATTGGGAGCCCACCGTTTGGGAATGACACGCAGATTGTAAGACAGACCCAGCAGACTCATTGACAGCAGCGCCCAGAAGGGTATCGGCCCCATCTGATAGGCGGCAACCAGCCCGATGGTACCGGCAGCTATGGCCATGCCTGTCAGCGGTATTTTATAGCGCCGGTAAAAGGCCTCACGATCCGGATCGTTGTAGCGGTTTTCCGCACGCCCTGTCAGATTGTTGAGGATATGCATCGATAAAATGTAAAGGACGGCAACCGCAGGGGCAGGCCATGCCGTGGACAATCCCTGCACTTTCATTGCAGCATAGCACAAGCTTCCTGCACCCAAAGCCACGAAGAGGTTCGAAAGCAGTAAAAAGCGTTGCAGAAGCAGCCACAGTGTGCGCCATCCTCTGCCGCGCCTCAAGGGTATCTGATCAACTGTCCGCAGCACGCGTTTTGTGATCCACCCGGGCGTTGATGCACCGGCAGTAATCCCGATAGTGTTGAACCGCGCCAATTCAGCCAGATCGAGCTCATCTTCGGTCTCAATATGATAAGCCGGTTTGCCGACATGTTCCACGATTTCTGCCAGCCGCTGTGTATTGCCGCTGTTCTTGCCGCCGACAACAATCACGGCATCCGCACTGCCTGCGATGCGCCTTACCTCGGCTTGTCGTCGCTCGGTGGAGTCGCAAATCGTGTCAAACACGTCATAGTGAGGGTGATGCTGTGCCGTCCACTGTTTTAATTGTCGGTACTCTCTCAGGTTCTGGGTCGTTTGGGCGACAATGATGGCCTGCTCGTAGTCCGGCAAGGCCTTTAGCGCCCCCAGTGATTCGACCACTTGCCCGCGTTCACCGGCATGGCCGAGCAGTCCGATCACCTCGGGATGGTCCTGATCACCGATGATGATGACAGCATACCCTTTGCGGGCACGGCTTTTGATGATGGACTGGACTTTGACCACTCGAGGACAGGTGGCATCGATAACCTTGAAACCGGCATCGATGAGCTGCCGCTTTGTGGATGGCGGCACACCGTGAGCACGAATCAGTACGGTCCCATGTCCCTTATCCGGGATGTTCTTCAGCACCCGAACTCCCTTTTCGGAAAAAAGCGCCAACACCTGAGGGTTGTGAATCAACGGACCGAATGTATAGATCGGCTTCTGATACTTGGCGGGGGCATCCAGGGCGAGTTCAACCGCTCGGCGCACCCCCATACAGAAACCGCCGGTTTTGGCTACGATGAATTTCATACTCTTATCAACTTCATAGGTACCTTATATCGTTAGGATATATTGTGACAGGCAGGTTGGTTGTTTTCAAAAATGTGTTAAGTGTTAAGTGATTAGGTGTTAAGTTAATGTATTCTGCCTATTTTATAGGATAATAAAAGAAATGTGTATAGCCGTCTGCTCGTCCGACCTTTTTAATCAAGCCTTAGCCAGTTCATTATCTGTAATCCGATTCCTAACCTAAAACCTGAGGATTTCATGGCAAGCCCGGATAGGAATAAAAGACACAACTCTTGGTATGGGTAATCGCTTATTCGTCAATCGATCAGTCTGCGCCAAGGATATCAACAATATAATCGCCCAGATCCTCAACTTAACACTTAATCACTTAACACTTAACACAAATTACCAAATATAATTTTATAATTTCGATATCTTTTTCCTAATTTTTCGTTGACGTTTAGGCAGACGTCTGGCAGGCCCCTTTTTTTTGGTGGTCGGCCGCCAGGGCTGCCGATCATCCGTCTCGGCGCAGCCTTCAGAACTCATACCATCAGCCATCGCCAGTCGAACTTCAAACTCCGCCGAATCGATAGTGGCCGCACCTCTAGATTGCACATATTGCACGATATCGTTGTCCGATGTGACAACCAGCAGTTTTTCTCCGTGCCGGTCGGCCAGCCGTTTTATCACCGCATCCGCCAGTTCGCCGCTTCGCGAATAGATCAATTCGATTCCCTTGATGCGCTCTCTATGGGGTGAGCCGGCCGGCGCAGACTGCCCGTCAAAGACAACCTTGATCGGGTGCGCTTTCAGCTTTTTGTAGACTGCCAGAGAATCGATCAATGCCTCGCGTCCCATTTGCAGGTTCAATAGATCCAATTGATGGAATTTTCGCGACCGGCGAATGAGGTTGTATCCGTCAATGACGATCTGGAGGCCCATTGAACGTCCTACCCGATCCTGTTCAACAGATCCAGTAACCTGTTCAAGTCCTCGTTGGAGTAAAATTCGATCTCGAGTTTTCCCTTTTTCCCGCGCTTCTTGATTTGAACCTTGGTGCCGAATGTGCGGGATAGATTCTCCGCCACATGGCTAAGATGGCGTTGCTCCGTTGTGGTTTTCTTGGCATCGATCACCTGAGCGGATTTGGCCATGCGTTTGACCAGGGCCTCAGTCTGGCGTACGGACAGCCCCTTGCGGATGACGGCACGCCACACAGCGTTTTGGTGCGTCGCATTTGTTGCACCTAAAATGGCCCTTGCGTGGCCCATACTCAACTGGCCGCTGACAATGGTGTCCCTTATGGCGTCCGGCAATTGACGCAACCGAAGGAAATTCGCAACTGCTGAACGACTTTTACCGACGCGCCGGGCAGCCTGCTCCTGGGTTAATCCGAACTCTTCGATCAGGCGATGATATGCTTCCGATTCCTCAACAGGATTGAGGTTTTCACGCTGGATATTCTCCACAATGGACATCTCCAGCATCTCGGCATCGCTCACCTCTTTTACGACAACCGGAACTTTGTCCAAACCCGCCATTTTGGCGGCCCGCAACCGCCTTTCGCCCGCAACGAGTTCATAGCCGACCTCAGACTTGCAGACCAGCAAAGGCTGGATGATACCCTGGACCCGGATCGATTCACTCAACTGGGCCAATTCGTCAGGATCGAAATGAGATCGCGGCTGATAGCGGTTGGGTTGGATCAGGTGTACCTCACACTCAAAGTACGGCCTGGAAGCAACCGCGGATTCCGAATCGACCTCAAAGCTGGCATTCGGAATGAGGGCATCCAACCCCCTGCCCAGCGCCAGTTTCTTTCTTTTTTTCGGTTCTTGGGTTGTGGTCATCGTGTTGCGAGCCTTTCACTTGCGGCAATTGCTCCGGCCGTCGCCGGGGACGGACCGATGCTTAATTCGCATTGTGGCCCCGCATCACTTCCTTGGCCAGCGCAATATAGCTTCTGGATCCAAGCGAGGCAGGGTCGTACATCAGGATGGGTTTGCCAAAGCTGGGTGATTCACCCAAACGCACGTTGCGGGGAATAATCGTATTATAAACGAGCGATTTAAAATGCGCCGCAGCATCTTCGGCCACCTGGTGGGACAAATTGGTCCGCTTGTCGAACATTGTCAACAAGATACCGGCTATCTGCAACATGGGATTCAGACTTTGCCGAATGCGCTTGTATGTATGGATCAATTGGCTCAGTCCCTCGAGGGCATAAAATTCGCATTGCAGAGGGATCAATAGTGCGTTGGCGGCCGTCATGGCGTTGATGGTGAGCAAACTCAGAGAGGGCGGACAATCAATAAGAATGTAATCGTATAAATGAGTTATCGGCGCCAGCAATCGCCGAAGCGCTTTCTCGCGGTCGGGCTCGGCAATCATCTCCACGTCGAAACCGATCAATTCAACACGGGCAGGCAACACCTGAAGCAGCTCAATGGCTGAATTGACGATCAACCGTTCAGCCCCGACCTCTCCAATCATGCCGTGGTAAAGCGTCTTATCCAACCGGCTTTTATCGAGTCCGATTCCGGTGGTCGCGTTGGCCTGAGGGTCGCAATCGATGAGCAGGGTCTTTTGCTCATTCATCGCAAGTGCGGCGGCAAGATTGACCGCCGTGGTGGTCTTGCCCACCCCGCCCTTCTGATTCGCTATGCAAATTGTCTGTGTCATTTGGCGAGCGACCCTATCATAAAACATGAGGTTTGAAAAGCTGATTAGATTATGTCATGATGTGTCTACGATAGATGAAAGGCTTATGCAAACCAACTATTAATATTTTAATTACGTTTACTTAGGAAACAATGCGGCCAAAAAGATCAAAGCGGCTTACAGCAATCGCCGTCGTTGTCATCAGCGTACTTGCCAGCACAGCCCCGGTGTATGCCATCTCGATCCAGGATGAAAAAGAGATGGGGCACGAATTCGAAAAGGTCATGCACCGATATTTTACTCTCGTTGAAGACCCGGTCATCATCGGATACGTCGAACAGATCGGCAACAAACTTCTGGACGTCATCCCCACCCAGCCTTTTGACTACAATTTCTATGTCATCAAGGAAGAAGTATATAACGCCAGCGCGTTTCCCGCGGGACACATTTTTATCAACAGCGGCCTTCTGGCTGACTTGCAGAGCGAAGATGAACTGGCCGGTATTCTGGCTCATGAAATCGGGCATGCGGTCAGCCGCCACATTTCCGAACGGATTGAAAAATCGAAAAAGATCGATCTTGCGACACTTGCCGGAGTCGTTGCCGGAGTCATGATCGGCGCTGCCACCGGTGAGGCCGCCGCCATGCAGGCACTGGTCTTCGGCTCCGCCGCTGCCGGGCAGACAGCCTCCCTGGCCTATAGCCGGGAGAATGAGGCTGAAGCCGATCAGCTGGGCATCCAATACATGACACGCGCCGGCTATGATCCGGCAGGATTGCTGACAGCGTTAAAGAGAATCCGCAGCCGCCAATGGTTCGGCAGCGACCAGGTCCCGACCTACATGATGACCCACCCGGCGCTTGAAAATCGAATCACCTGGCTCGACGCATGGATAGCAGCACACCCGGAGAAGGTGCATTCCAACCCGAAGACAAACGCACAACGTCAATCGGTGTTCCAAAAAATCAACATCCGTATCAAAGCCCTGTATTTGGAACCGAATCAAGCGGCTCAATATTTCAAAACGGCTGTATCCAACCATCCGGATGATCCTGATCTGGCTTACGGGTACAGCCTGGCACTGGACCGCATCGGCGATCGAAATCAAGCCATCACATATCTAAAAAAGGCGCTGACCTATAATGCATTGGACCCGTACATCCTGAGCGACCTGGGACGAATCTATTTTGTATCGGGCCGCTACGAGGAGGCCTTGCGCTCCCTGGAAGGTTCTTTGACACTTAAAAATGACAATCCACAGGCATTGCTCTATCTGGGAAGGACTTTGATGGCCCTGGGCCGGTTTGAAGACGCCGCCTCGAATTTTGAGACCGTCATCAGAAAGGGCAACAGCTATCAACAGGTGTACTACTTTCTGGGTGAGACCTACAGCAAACTGAACCGAACCGCCGAATCGCACTTCAACCTGGGTATCTATCACTTCAATAAAAACGATTACCGTAACGCGCGCTTTCATCTCATGCGCGCCAGCAAACAATTGGAAGACCCGGCCAAACGAAAAACAGCCTCAGATTTGCTTAAGCAAATCGACAAATCGCTTCGCAAGACGGCGGAAAAGAAGGGCTAGGACGCCTTTGGATGGGGGCTTTGTCTGTGCACGTCGCCTCCGGGCTGGTTATTTTAACATTCAGGCCCGATCAAAGTGGGAAAAGTGCATGCTGAAGGTCCCCCGGCCCTGGGTGGCCGAGCGCAGTTGGGTGGAGTATCCAAACATCCTGGCCAACGGTACTGTTGCCCGGATCTCCTGGATGCCCATTTTGGGTTCGATGGCTTCAACTTTTCCGGATCGGGAATTCAGATCGCCGATAACATCACCCATAAACTCTTCCGGAACGATCACTTCGACGCGCATGATGGGATCAAGCAGGTAGCCGGAACCCTTTGACAGAGCCTCTTTGCAGGCCATGGCGGCACTGACCTGAAACGCCAGCTCACTGCTTTGTCCTTCCTTGTATGTGGCGTCGACCAGAACGGCTTCTACATCGAAAACCGGATATCCCATCAATGTTCCGCTGGCAAGGGCCTCCATAACCCCTTGTTCAACCGCCGGCAAATAAGCTTCCGGCAGCGTTTCCGGCCCGACCTTGCTGTGGAATCGATTCCCGGAACCACGTTCCAGCGGATTCAGGCGCAGTTTGACCTCACCAAAATGGCGCTGCCCAGCCACCTCTTTATCGAACAGCCCGACCGCCTCGGCTGTCTGTTCGATGCTTTCCCGGTAAACGACTTGTGGTTTGCCGACATTGACAAGGGTATTGAATTCCCGCTGCATCCGGCTGACGACGACCTCCAGATGCAGCTCCCCC
The DNA here is from genome assembly GCA_050291625.1 of Desulfobacteraceae bacterium. GTDB lineage: Bacteria > Desulfobacterota > Desulfobacteria > Desulfobacterales > Desulfosarcinaceae > JARRKU01. Next base: position 123,381 of record JBNKKC010000148.1, on the reverse strand, counting down.
ATGCCGGACAATATCATCTGACCGGTTTCTTCATCCTGTCGAACCTGCAGGGTGGGATCCTCGGCCATGAATTTTTCCAGAACCTGCTCGAGTTTGTCTTGATCGGAATGGGTTTTGGGCTCAACTGCCACCGAAATCACCGGCTCATATACTTCAATATTTTCCAGTATAACCGGATTCTGCAGGCTGCAAAGCGTGTCACCGGTTGAAGAGGTCTTGAGCCCTACGACACCGACAATGCTGCCGGCTCCGGCCGCCGTGATCCGTTCGCGTTTATTGGCGTGCATGCGCAGGATGCGGGACAACTTCTCCTTTGATTTCCTCAAGGGGCTGTAAACGTCTTTGCCGGCCTCCAATCTTCCGCTGTAGATACGAACGAAAGAGAGCTTCCGACCCTCCATCATCGCCACTTTAAATATCAGGGCAGCCAGCGGCCGATTGTCCTCGGGTTCGCAGAGAATGGTTTCGCCGGTATCCGGGTGGATCCCCTTGATAGCCGGCACATCCACCGGACTGGGCAGCAAATCCACTACGGCATCCAGCAGAAATTGAATCCCTTTATTCTTGAGCGCACTGCCGCAAAGCACCGGCACCAGTTCAAGCCCTATGGTCGCTTTGCGGATCGCCTGCAGCAGCATTTTTTCATCGATGCGCTCCTCGCCCAAATACGCCTCCATGATGCCGTCATCCACGTCGGCCAGGCTCTCGATCAGCTTTTCACGATAAACGGTCGCCCGCTCCATTTCATCATCCGGGATATCGACGATCTCGAATGTGGCCCCCAGCGTATCGTCATCCCAGACGATGGCCTTCATTCGAAGAAGGTCGATCACGCCCTTGAAAGACTCCTCGACACCAAAGGGAAGCTGCAAAACCAGGGGATTGGCTTTTAAGCGTGATTTGATCTGATCAACGACGGAAAAGAAATCCGCGCCGATACGATCCAGCTTGTTGACAAACGCCAGCTTGGGAACCCTGTATTTATCGGCCTGCCGCCAGACGGTTTCCGATTGCGGCTCAACCCCGCCGACAGCGCAAAAGACACCCACGGCACCGTCTAATACACGCAGGCTGCGCTCCACTTCGATGGTAAAATCGACATGCCCTGGTGTATCGATGATATGGATTTCGCTCTGACGCCACGGACAGGCCGTCACGGCCGAAGTAATGGTAATGCCCCGCTCCTGCTCATCGGTCATCCAATCCATGACCGCTTCACCGTCATGCACCTCACCGATCTTGTGCGAACGGCCCGTATAGTAAAGGATGCGCTCGGTAACCGTCGTCTTTCCGGCATCGATATGAGCGATAATACCGATATTTCGTATCTGGTTTTTTTTAAGCTTCATTGTCATCTGACCCACAACATCGCCGCTTTATATACCGGAGCCAAATCCACATGCCCGGCCAACGTCGTCGCTTCCTGCCCGCCGATCAACAGCTTTACCGAACGAACCTCTTCTAGGTTCAGCACCAGCGTATTGACCACAGAGTAGATGGTTATCAATTCAGAACCAACACCGCCAGGATGCCGATCGAATGCATTGTCGGCAAAATCGACATAGGCAACCCCGTCGCCCGAAACAAACAGCGCCCGTACGCGGGCTGTTTCCGGCAAAGTGCGGCTGCCGCCCTCCTTCGGGCCTTCAACAAGCAAATTGATCAGCTGTCTTGCGTAATCGGCCGCAGAGCCCGACCGATCGACAGCCCGCTGTTCGGATGTCAGAAAGCGTCCTGCGAGATCGCCAAAATAGAGGTGCGATATCACGCGCCGCCTCTCAGCCTCGGGCTGCAGCAGCGGTACTGCAGATGTCAAGGCACGCCCCTGCTCATGGGAGCGTTTGGTTAAAAACCATCCTGCGCCCACCGCCAGTGCCAACGCGACGCCAATGACAATCAGAGAACCCGGGCCTTTGGAACGACGCCTCATTATCCCCCTCTCAGCCTCTGATCCGCCCTATCGTCGTATCCGGACGGCATATGAAGCTGCAAAGGTTAAGCTTACTAAGCCAATCCCATCACGATGTCAAGTGATACGGATCCGTTTCGACCGAACCTTTCCGGAGCCGGTGGCGGCCAATTTTATCAATTAAGCAAACGCGTGCTTTAAAATTTTAATCGTTGCCGTCGGATTGTTGATCGCTTGATGTGTTTTGAACGTTCTGCTGGTTATTGATGGTCCTCAACAAGTTGATCAGACCTTCCTGTTCGCGATGCCCGCTTTTGAGCTTCATGGCCCATCCAAGGGCAACCAATATCAGATAAGCTCCCCCCAGCATCACCACAACCGTCAAGATCATGATGAGGAAATTTTCGAAAATCTCGGCCATCGCGTCCGATCCCTTCCGCTGAAAGATAGGACATCTTCAGGATATGGCACGATCCCTCCGCTTCCGCAAATGATGGCGCGGCGCTTCGGTCCGCTTGCCAGCTGCCCTTTGAGCCATCAGACATCTTCAGAGCAGCTTTCCATAAAAAATCCGATATGGAAATGCACGGCTTCAACAACGCACACGCACTCATAACCTACTTTGGACCAAGGCTCAATATTAAGAATAAGAGCTTATCTATAAAACTATAGTTGATGTTTCACATGTTCGAAGCGAGAGCTCCTGGATAACCGCATAAGAATATAATGGTATAAATGACTCAGCGCTTAAGGGCCGCAACCTACGGCGACACCTCATCGGGAGCGTGATGCATGGCATACGCCTGCAGCTGTTTGAACGGCGACCGGAAAATAGCGTTCTCGAAGCCACAGCGCGACATTGACCAGCCCGATCAGCACGGGAACCTCCACCAATGGACCGATAACGGCAGCAAATGCCTGCCCCGAATCGATCCCAAAAACAGCCACGGCCACGGCAATGGCCAATTCAAAGTTGTTGGAAGCAGCGGTAAACGACAGCGTCGTCGCCTGCTCATAGGTGGCATTGACCCTGTAGGAGAGAAAAAATGAGACAAAGAACATCAGGATGAAATAGATGCACAGCGGCAGCGCGATACGCAGGACATCCATTGGAAGCCTGACGATAAACTGACCCTTCAGCGAAAACATCACCAGAATGGTAAACAGCAAGGCTATCAACGTCAACGGGCTGATTTTAGGGATGAACCGCTGCTCATATGTTTGTTCGCCAACGGTTTTGAGACCGACGATTCTCGATATCATTCCGGCGATAAAGGGGATTCCCAGGTAGATAAATACGCTCTCTGCGATTTGCCCGATGGAGATATCCACGATCATCCCTTTGAGACCGATCCATTGCGGTAATACAGTAATGAACACATAGGCGTAGAATGAAAAAAAGAGCACCTGGAAAATCGAGTTGAATGCCACCAGGCCGGCACAATACTCCCGATCGCCGCTTGCCAGATCGTTCCATACGATCACCATCGCAATACAGCGAGCGAGGCCGATCAGGATCAGCCCGACCATATAATCATGATAGCCGGCAAGGAAGGTGACGGCCAGGCCGAACATCAAAACAGGCCCAATAAGCCAGTTCTGGACCAATGATAGCGCCAATACCTTTACATTGCGGAACACGGAACCCAGCTTTTCGTACTTTACCTTGGCCAGCGGCGGGTACATCATGAGGATCAACCCAACGGCAATGGGGATGTTGGTGGTGCCCACCGAGAACCGGTCGATGAGATTCTTGACTCCCGGCATCAGATATCCCATACCGACGCCGACGGCCATAGCTAAAAAAATCCAAAGCGTTAAATAACGGTCCAAAAAAGAGAGTTGCTTCGTTGTGGTGGTCATTTTGATCCTCTTGTTATTCATTCGTTCCCGCTAAAAAGGATACGGTCAATCAAATGCGAATCGGGCGAGATAATCTTCCAATGCGGCGCGCTTGTCATCGTCCAGGTCCGGGCAATCCGCTGCACGTCGGCCTCCTTCGACCATCTGGGCCGCGAAGACCATACACGTGGCCTGACCGCACTTTTTGCAGTTGGTTTTCGGCAGCAGCTTAAGGATGTCGATCAACTTCGGCTTCGCCCGGGCTTCGCAGCTCGGGGATATGCTCTCACGATCTTCCCATGCCCGATTGATCTCATCTTTCAGCCAGCAAAGAATCCGCTCGGCCTCGTCCCGGTCCTTCAACGCGTTGACGGCTATTTCCCGGGCCGCCACCTTGATGATTCTGCCATGGTGATGAAACATCACTTCAGGGGGATCGTTCAGATATTGAGCGCCGCCGAGAACGGCATTCAGATAGGGCAAGGCGCACGCCACATCCTGATCCAGCCGAGCAACGCAGTGCAGCGATGAAAACCGGGGATTGCACTCCGGTCGAAAGATTTTGATCCGAAAACTTTCGAGCAGCATGATTCACCTCCCGTCACCTGTTTCCGCCATCATCTTAAATCGATGGTCATCGATATAAGGGTTGGCAAAATCATCTTCGGCATACGTCGTCGCGCCGAACGGCCGACAGTTGCTGCAACACGGCGATCACATCAGGATCGGACTCCAGCCAGTGCCTGAGATTACCCAAAAGCGTTGCCACAAACGGGTTTCGCGCGCCGTTGGAAAGTCGATAGTTCACCCACAGTCCATCTTTGGTGGATGCGATCAAACCGGCGGCTTCCAGAACCTTGAGATGGTTGCTGGCAGTCGACTGGGCCAACCTTAACGCCGCCTGAATCTCACACACGCACAGTTCCCTATACTGCAACATTTTGATGATCTTCACCCGATTCGGATCCGACAGTGCTTTCATCACCTGAACAAATTCGTTCATCATATCCCCTAAATCGTTATATATCGATATATTGGGCAGCCTGGAAAGTCAAACGAAATCGTCTTGGCGCTTCACTGACAAAATAAACTTCAGCATTGATGTTTTTCATCATTTGTTGTATACATAAATATTAAATAAATATTATTTGGCAGCAATGGCTGCACCGCAACTGCAGGTATGGAGCGCCGATCTGACCGGTTATGAATTACTGCTGTTGCCGAGGTCGCATATCATGTCTCCGCCGATCCGATCCGGTGATTCCCCGATCATTGGGATCACCGTTCCGCAACTTTGCCCCTGTGCCAGGCGTCTATCAGACGAACTGGAGATTTTCCTCAGATATGAGATCATAAATTTTATTTCTTTATTTCAGATAGTGATGGACTATCGCACATTCTGCGGTTTGTCGGCCTGGCTTGGCGTTGAGTGTGCACAAGGCAATGGATTTGCACAGAAGGAGGCTCACATGAAACGCAGTCGATTATCAATGGTCGTGGCAATGGCCGCAGTGCTGCTGTTTTCGTTTACCGCTGCCGGGTTTGCACAACAGGAGGTCGTCAAAATCGCGCTCAATTACCCTCAGACGGGACCCTATGCCAAACAGGGCAAGGATCAATGGTATGCCGCGGAGATCGCCCGCAAGGAGATCAACGATGCCGGCGGCATCCTTGGAAAAAAAGTGGTCTACCGGTGGTATGATTCCGCTTCGAACCCGAACAAGACCCGGGCCAACCTGACCAGGGCCATCGATCAGGAAAAGGTCAAAATGGTCTTCGGCGGCTCGTCCAGCGCCGTGGCCATCGCTGCCGGTGAAATGTGCAGAAAAAAGAACGCGCTGTTCTTCGGCACGCTGACCTATTCCACCGCCACCACCGGCACAGCCGGGCACACCCACATCTTTCGCGAGTGCTATAACGCCTGGATGGGAGCCAAAGCCCTTGCCGCTTACCTGAAAGCCAATCACCGCAACGCCAAATACTTTTACATCACGGCAGACTATACATGGGGCTGGACCACGGAAGCGTCGCTGCGCAAATTTACGGGTACGGAGGACAAGACCATGCATCCCGGCATCCTGACGCCCTTTCCTTCCGGGTATTATGATGAGGCGCTTAAAAAAGCCCAGCAGGCCAAGCCGGATGTTCTGGTGCTGGTCCTGTTCGGACAGGAGATGGCCAATGCCATCCGCAAGGCTCATGAGATGGGTCTTAAAAACGACATGCAGATTGTGGTCCCCAATTTGACCCTGGGCATGTGTGAACGGGGCACGCCCCAGGCCATGGAAGGGGTTATCGGCGCCGTTCCCTGGTGCTACAAGGTTCCATACCAGTACAACTATCCGCGGGGCATCGAGTTTGTCGAAACATTTAAGCGACGATTCAACCGCTATCCCAGCACCTCCGGCGCATCGGCCTATACCATCATGCATGAGTACAAGGCGGCCGTGGAACGCGCCGGCACCTTCGACACGCGTTCCGTGATAAAGGCCCTGGAGGGCCACAAATATACGTTGCTCAAAGATGAGCAGCAGTGGCGGGCCTTCGACCACCAGTCGGTCCAGACGGTCTATACCGTGCGCTGCAATCCACCCGACGTCGTCCTGGCCGACAAGTACAATCTGGACTACTATACGATCATCAGCAGAATACCCGGACACGAGGCGGTCCGCACGCGGTCCGAGTGGAACGCCGTGCGCCAGGCAGCGGGAAAACCGACACGGCTGCAATAGTAATTCTCTTTGTCTGATCTTCGACCGAGCCATCTGAATCGTGAGATTCGTTGCACTTTTTTCTACTTACTGTGTACGACGAACGCTAATTATTGTATATTGAACGAATTGTGAAGATTGATGGAAACGTAAAGGAGGAAAAATGACACGACTCTTGATTCAGATGTCGCTCGTTTTGTGCATGTCGGTCTCCATCGCATCCGCCCGAGTCAAGCTGATTCAGCTCGATGAATTGCCCGGGCTGGCCGATGTTGTGATCGAAGGCACCGTCGTTGAAAAGACCGCCCGATGGGATGCCAAGGGCATCATGATCAATACCCATTACACCATCCAGGTTCAGACGGCCATATTAGGCCAGGCACCGACATCCATGGAACTGAGTTTCGCCGGCGGTACGGTAAAAGGCCAGACCATCAAGGTCAGCCACACGCCGGTACTGGAAGTGGGGCAGACCTACATTTTGTTCAGCTACGAAAACAACCGCTACTCCGTGCCCACGGTCGGTCACGACCAGGGCGTTTTCAAGGTGATCAGCGACACCCGGACCAAACAGGATCTGATTGTGGACTACAACGGCTACCAGATCGAACGCATCGCCGGAAAACAACGACTCATCCGGGGACGCCTGACCCGTATCGATTCTGAAGGAGCCCTGGTGCAACGCGAGATACCGCAGCAGGTCAAATCGCCTCCCCTCAATCCCGTTGTCCGCGATGCGGAGGGCAATGTCATCGCTCAGGATGAATCGTCCCAGGTGATGCCCGAACTCAGAGAACCGAGCGAGCCGGTCACCCGTTCCGAATTTATCCAATTTATCCAAACGCAGGCTCAGCGAGACAAGGGGGGGAAAAAATGAAACCAAACGGATGTGCAGCTTTTATTCTGACACTTGCCCTGGTTCTGCCGTTGCAAAGCGTCCTGGCCGACAGCGGATGGGTCAACAGCCAGGGCTGCTACTGCGGCACCTACAATCCCGCCCCGGTCAGCTATATTTCGAAAGGCTGCAGCACCGATGCGGATCGAAACGCCACACGGGATCAGATGAGCTACTGGAATCTCTACTCCACCATCTACACTCCCAGCGTGGCAACCGGTCTCGGAGCGCCGGGCAACGGCAGCAACGAGGTCAATACGTTCATCACCGGATCGGATGCCAGCTCCATATACGGCTACACCATGGATCCCAACCTGTACGGCGTTGCCATCATCCAGCCGGACGCCAATTTCGGCACCTTCAACGAATGTGACGATTTCGACGCCACGGGCTGCGACGACTTTACCGAAACCGACGTGCTGATCAACTCGGCCTTCGGCAGCGGCTGGACCACCAACCGCAACAACTTCTGCGGACCGGCACTGATACAGACCACGGCCCTGCACGAGATCGGACATACCTGGGGCGCCCATCACGTGTTCACGCTGACCGGCTGGGGTGACAGCTTCTCCGTCATGAATTACGTCCGCGACGATGTCGGTCAATTCGTGACCCGCATGGACGCCAACACCATCCGGGCGGCCTACCCCGGAACAGCCCAGAGCGTCACCGACGTGGGTATTTTCCCTTTCACCTTCGGCAACGACACCTATGCGGCGACCTTCAGCTCGTTTTCCCCCTCCTCCGTGACCGCGGGCAGCAACATCACCATCTCCCGCTGGCTGATACAGAATATCGGTACCGCGGCCGCCGCCAGTACGGTGGTCAGCTTCTACCTGTCCACCGACACGACCATCACCGACAGCGACACCCTGATCGGCACGGTCGATTTCGGCACCCTGGCCGTTAATGCCGACAGCGACCAGCTTTCCACGTCACTGACCATTCCAGGCTCGACGGCCGCCGGGGCCTATTTTGTCGGCGCCGTCGTAACGGTCAACGGTAGCCAGGACAGCATCACCCTCAACAACAGCTTCGTCATCGGCCGGCCCAACCGCAAAGTGCTCCTCGTGGGCACCGATTGCACGGTGGCGGACAGCGGTCTCGAGGGCGGCAGCCCGAACGGCGACTGGACCGAATCATCGACAAATTTTCCTTCCATCATCTGCGACACGGGTTGCGGGTCGCTCGGTTCCGGATCCTACAGCGGAACCTATTGGGCCTGGTTCGGAGGGGCCGACGCGGCCACCGAAACAGGAACGCTGGAGCAGGATGTGACCATCGGCAGCGGCATGCAGTACCTGAACTTCTACCTGGAAATCCCCAACGCCGATACCACCGGATATCTGCGGGTGCTGATGGACGGCACCAACCTGTTTGAGGTGACCCATGCCGATGCCGCAAACTACGGTGTCTATCATGCCGTATCAGTCGATATATCGGCCTATGCCGACGGCGGCAGCCACACCCTGCGATTCGAATCCACTACCGAGCCGACCGGCACAGGCCTGACCCTGGACTTTTTCGTCGACGACATATGCCTGAGCGACATCGCCTTTGACGGCGGTATCGACTGCAGCACCGTCACCGGCAGCAGCTGCAGCGACAGCGGTGGCGGCGGTGGTGGTGGCGGCGGCGGAAGCGGCGGCGGAGACGGCGGCAGCAGCGGCTGCTTCATCGATATCTTCAGCCGCTAACCTTATCATCTGCCGACGAGCCAGAACGCCGGCAGCAGGTCACGAAAAACCATATCTCAAGGGGCATGCACCGTGTCGGTCATGCCCCTTTTTATTTTTTTGACAATTCTCCGATATCACCCATATTTTTAGTGGCAGGAGCCTCGACGGCGAAAACCATACACCTCACATCGTCGGTATACATACACAGCCTCCGATGGATGCCGGTGCACCACCAACGCCGGTGATGCAAGGCACATGGACAGCAAAGGACCGGGCTTATGACACGACCGCAGGCAGATGCAATCAATCCGGAAGTCGCCTTTGAAAATCAGGAGTGGATCGAATCCCTGGACGATGTCTACGCCACCCAAGGCCCCCGCCGTGTACTGGAACTGTTGCGGCTGCTGCAGGTCCGTGCGCGGCAGCACGGCGTCGACTTTCAATACGGACCCAACACACCCTACCTGAACACCATCGCGGTCGACCGCCAGCCGGCGTTTCCCGGCAGCAGGGAAATCGAGCGGCGCATCAAAAGCCTTATCCGCTGGAACGCCATGGCCATGGTGGTGCGGGCCAATCGACACCACAGCGGCATCGGGGGGCACATCTCGACCTTCGCCTCCAGCGCCACGCTTTACGAAATCGGATTCAATCATTTTTTTCGGGCCAAAACCGCCCATCATCCCGGGGATATCGTCTTTTTCCAGGGGCACGCAGCCCCCGGTATCTATGCCCGGGCCTTTCTGGAAGGCCGCATCGATGAAACGCAGATGGAAAACTTCCGGCGGGAGCTTCAACCCGGGGGCGGATTGAGCTCCTATCCACATCCCTGTCTGATGCCGGAGTTCTGGCAGTTCCCGACGGTCTCCATGGGCCTCGGTCCCATCATGGCCATCTACCAGGCCCGTTTCAACCGGTATCTGGAGGACAGGGGCCTCAAAGAGCCGGACGATCAGAAGGTGTGGGCATTTCTGGGCGACGGCGAACTGGACGAACCTGAATCGCTGGGCGCCATCACCCTTGCATCACGGGAGCGGCTGGACAATCTGATCTTCGTTGTCAACTGCAACCTGCAGCGTCTGGACGGTCCGGTGCGCGGCAACGGCAAGATCATTCAGGAGCTGGAGGCCGCCTTTCGCGGGGCGGGCTGGAACGTCATCAAGGTCATTTGGGGCAGCGACTGGGATCCGCTGCTTGCCGGGGACGATCAGGGACTGCTGGCCAAACGCATGCTGGAGGTTCCGGACGGCCAGTATCAGATGTACTCGGTGGCCGAAGGGACATATATCCGCGACGATTTTTTCGGGAAATACCCCCAACTGGCCGAAATGGTGGCGGGATACAGCGATGAGCAACTGCGCAAACTGCGCCGCGGCGGCCACGATCCTCACAAAGTTTATGCCGCCTACCAGGCCGCCGTGGCGCACCGGCAGGGTCCGACCGTGATTCTGGCAAAAACCATCAAAGGCTACGGCCTGGGAGAGGCCGGCGAAGGCCGCAATGTTACGCATCAGCAAAAAAAGCTCAACGAAAGTGAACTGCGGCACTTTCGCAGCCGCTTCGGCATCCCCATACCCGACGACGCCATCGAGACAACCCCGTTTTACAGGCCTTCAGAGGATAGCGAAGAAATTCAATATCTGAAAGCACGACGACAGGCCCTGGGCGGCTATCTGCCGTCACGAAGCGTCTCGGTACCGATCTTCCGGCCGCCGGGCGATGCCCTGTACAATGAATTTCTAAGCGGCACCGGCGACCGCGAAGTGGCCACCACGATGGTCATGGTCCATCTTCTCGGCAAACTGCTGGCCGATAAAAAACTGGGCCGTTATATCGTCCCCATCGTACCGGACGAGGCTCGCACCTTCGGCATGGAAGCCCTGTTTCGCAAAGTGGGCATCTACTCTCACGTGGGTCAGCTCTACGAACCCGTAGACCGGAAAAGCTTGCTGTACTACAAAGAGGCCACCGACGGCCAGATCCTGGAAGAGGGCATTACCGAGGCCGGTTCGATGTCCTCGTTTATCGCCGCAGGGACAGCCTACTCGACATTCGACCTGAACATGGTCCCCATGTTTTTCTTCTACTCCATGTTCGGATTTCAGCGTATCGGCGATTTGATCTGGGCCTCGGGCGACGTACAGGCCCGCGGATTCCTGCTGGGCGCAACAGCCGGCCGCACCACCCTGGCGGGTGAGGGTTTGCAGCACCAGGACGGCCACAGCCATCTGCTGGCCTACCCCAATCCATCCCTGCTGGCCTATGACCCCGCCTATGCTTTTGAATTGGCCGTGATCGTGAAGGAAGGGTTGCGCCGCATGCTCGAGGCGGGAGAAAACATCGTCTACTATATCACCATCATGAATGAATTCTACGCCATGCCGCCCATGCCTGACGGCGTCGAAGAAGGCATTCTCAAAGGGATCTACAAATTCAAAGCATCCGATACGCCTGACGCCAAGATGAAAGTGCATCTGCTGGGAAGCGGCACGATACTGAACGAAGCCCTGGCGGCCAAGCAGTTGCTGGAGCGGCAATTCGGTGTAGCCGCAGATGTATGGAGCGTCACCAGTTATAAAAACCTGTACCGGGATGCCATCGAAGTCGAGCGTTGGAACCGGCTCAACCCGGAGAAAAAAGCCCGGATTCCCTATCTTGCAAAGCAAACGCGCGGCGAATCCGGCATCTTCGTTGCGGCCAGCGACTACCTCAAGGCGTTGCCGGCCGCCATCGCCAAGTGGCTGCCGGGACCGCTGGTTGTGCTGGGCACCGACGGATACGGACGCAGTGAAACCCGCCGGTCCCTGCGGGATTTTTTTGAGGTGGACGCCAGGCATATCGCCTTTGCCGCCATCAGCGCCCTGGCCCGGCAGAAGAAAATCCCCATGGCGACCGTCCAAAAAGCGCGCAGGAAGTTCAATATCGATCCAGAGCGCCCGAGTGCCTTATCCGTTTAAGGAGAAGAGATGATCGAGGCTATCAAAGTTCCGGACATCGGAGAAAATGTCGAAGCAGGTAAAGTCGTTGCCGTACATATCAAACCGGGAAAGATGATCTCGGTGGAAGACCCGGTGATTGAACTGGAAACCGACAAGGCGGTCGTCGAGATCCCTTCACCTGTCGCAGGAAAAGTCGTGGACGTATTGGCACAGGAGGGATCTGAACTGAAAGTGGGCGACGTCATCGCCACGATCGAGACCGCGAAGGTCGCCGATCAAACTTCGGAAGATGCGAACGCGGCGGAATCCCCGCCCGCCGAGCCCGCCCGGGAGCTTTCCGATCCGCAGAAGAGATCCGATCCGCCGACCGCCGCATCGGCCAGGCCTGAATCCGTCTCCACTTTGAAAGCCTCCGTTGAATCTTTTAGCGAGAGACGACCGGTCCCGGCCTCACCTTCCATCCGGCGCATGGCGCGCGAACTGGGCATCGATATCACGACGGTCACGGGAAGCGGGCCGGGGGGGCGCATCACGGACAAGGACATCAAACAGAAGGCCAAACAAATCATCCTGGGAGCAGCACCGACGGCTGCCGGTCCGGCAGCCGACCCGCCGCTGCCCGATTTCAGACGTTGGGGCGACATCGAGACGACGCCGCTGGAACCGGTGCGCCGCCTGACCGCACACAGCACTGCCGTTTCATGGCGCACGGTGGCCCATGTCACCCAATTCGACGAGGCCGACATCACGGCCCTGGACACATTTGTGCAGTCCCATGCCGGGAAGGTCGAGCAGTCCGGCGGCAAACTGACGCTGACGCCGATCCTGACCTTTGTATGCGCCCGCGCGCTGTTGAAGTATCCGCTCTTTAACGCCAGCATCGATATACCGAACCAACGTCTCATCCTGAAAAAGTACATCCATATCGGCATTGCCACCGCCACGCAGCGGGGACTTCTGGTGCCGGTAATCCGCCAAGCCGATACCAGGTCCATTCTTGAGCTGGCTGTTGCGATCGTCGATCTGGCCGAGCGGGCCCGCACCAAAAAGCTCAAACCCGATGAAATGGAGGGCGGTACGTTTACCATCTCCAATCAGGGCGGCATCGGCGGAGTCGGTTTCACACCGATTGTTCTGTGGCCGCAAGCCGCCATTCTGGGCGTCAGCCGTGCGGCGACGAAGCCGCGCTATATGGACGGCCGGCTTCAGGCCCGAAAGATATTGCCGTTGTCGCTCTCTTACGATCATCGCATCCTCGACGGAGCGGACGCAGCGCAATTTTTAAGCTGGATCTGCCGAAGCCTCGAGCAGGCGTTTAACCTGCACTTGGATTAAATCAACAGGGAGACCGTACATGACGGACGACAAAACCGATCTGGTCATCATCGGCGGCGGGCCTGCCGGATATGCCGCGGCATTTTTAGCCGCCGATCTGGCGTTGGCGGTCGTTATGATCGACCCGGAGGCCAATCCGGGCGGCACCTGCCTCTTTCGTGGATGTATACCCTCCAAGGCGCTGCTTCATGTCGCCAAATTGATTCATGAGGCCAGGGCCGCCGAGGCGTGGGGCATCACCTTCGGTGAACCCGGACTCGATCTGGGCAAGCTCCGCCTCTGGAAAACAACGGTGGTCGACAATCTGACCGGCGGCCTGGGCCGCCTGGTCACCCGGCGCAACATCCGGTATATCCGGGGCACGGCCGCGTTCATCGACAGCCATACGCTGGCGGTTACTTCCAATGACGGCAGTCGAAGCCGACTGGCATTCGAACGGGCCATCATCGCCACCGGTTCCAAGCCAATCGCCCTGCCGGAGGTACCGGTCGATCACGATCGCATCTGGAATTCGAAGACCGCTTTGGAACTGCCCTCCATCCCCAAGCGGCTTCTGGTTGTCGGTGGCGGGTATATCGGTCTGGAGCTGGGCTCCGTCTATGCCGCATTGGGCAGCCGCGTCACTGTTGCCGAGATGACGCCCGCCCTTCTTCCGGGAGTGGATCGCGATCTGGTCCGCTTTCTTCAAAAAGGCCTTGGTGAACGTTTTGAACAGGTTCTGCTGCAAACCATGGTTTCCCATGTCAGCGTGCAGAAAAACGGCGTCAACGTCACCCTGCAGCCTTCGGAAGAGAAACGCACAACCCAACGGTTCGATCGTGTCCTGGTGGCGGTGGGCCGCCGGCCCAACAGCGACGGTATCGGATTGGAAAACACGCGCATCCGGATCGACAAGCGTGGATTCGTTCAGATCGATGCCCGGCGCCGCACAGCCGAACCGCATATCCTGGCCGTCGGCGATATCGCCGGAGAACCCATGCTGGCCCACAAGGCCACCCATGAGGCACGCGTGGCCGTGGAAATCCTCAATGGACGGAAGGTCGTGTACGAGCCATCGGCGATTCCTGCCGTCGTTTTCACCGATCCTGAAATCGCCTGGGCCGGACTGACGGAAAGCGATGCACGCGATCGGAACATCCCTTACAAAATTGCCCGATTTCCATGGGCGGCTTCCGGGCGGGCGGCGACACTGGGGCGCAGCGACGGCCTGACCAAGCTCGTCATCGATCCGCAAAACGAGCGCATCCTGGGCGCAGGCCTGGTGGGCCCCGGTGCCGGAGAAATGATCGCCGAAGCGGTTCTGGCCATTGAAATGGCCGCCACGGCAACCGATCTGGCGCTGACGATTCATCCCCACCCCACCCTTTCCGAGACGGTAATGGAGGCGGCGGAGGGATACCATGGCCTGGCGACACATTACTATCGGCCGATGAAGAAAAAATAAGGCATCCGGTTCTCCATTAAGCTCAAGTTGACCCTTTTTGAGGTGCAGGGACTTGCCTGGCCGATCCGTGTTAATTTTGAAAACAGTTTTAAGTGTTAAGCGATTAATCACTTAACACTATCCCTAAATAATCTCGAGCTCGGGAATTCCGGATATCCACTACAGGGTGTTTCCGAAATCGTTGAAACCGAGATCATTTGCTGCTATTGAGTCGGCCGTGGACACGAAGACCGAATCAGCTGCTCAAACACCCAAGATCCTCATCGTTCTGTTCGATGCCCGACCACCGGAATCCGTCGCTCGAATGGCACACGCGGCCCGGGATGCAGGCAGCCATCTGCTCTTCTTTGGTGCCGCAGGCCGGACCAACATTCAACATACCCCCAATCTGCATGCCGTCGATGAAGAAACGGGCCGCAGCGAGGGACCGGTGCAAACCGCTTTGCAAGCCGCCTCTCGTCTGGAGGCGACCCACGTCATGACCCTGGGTGCGATGGCGGAATTGAGCGCCGACGATCTGGCAATTATCACGACATCCGTTCAAGACAATCCTGATGCCGTCGTGGTCGGACGACGGCCGGACACTGCAACGGTGCCGACCGGATGGCGGGCCCGCTGGAGCCGCCGCTGGGGCAACTTCTGGTATCGCATGCAAACCGGCCTTGTCCTGGATGATATCCGCGCCGGACTGTGCATCTATCCGCTGCCCGTTTTAGACATCCTGGCGTTCAATCCACGCCCCGCTGTTTTTGAAATCCAGGCTCCGGTCAAAGCGGCATGGGCAGGCGTTCACATCGAGCAGGTGATCGTTCCCGGTCTCGGGCGGCGGATCGTTCGCGGTCTGCCGTGGACAACCGCCATCATCCGCGCCATGATGACCGTGCATCTGACCATGCGTGCCATTACCCCGCTGCCTCACCCCAAAATTGTCAGCGACAGCAAAGAGCCTGATCGAAAAATCAGCGTGATTCACCCTTTGCGATCCATCAAGACCCTGCTGACCGAAAACACGACCCCCTGGCAGCTCTGCCTGGCGACCGCCACGGGGGTTTTTCTGGGCGCAATGCCGCTGATTGCGGTGCATACCATCGTCATTTTATTCGCGGCCGGCTTTTTCCGCTTGAACAAGGTGGCCGCCCTGGCGGCCAGCCAGTTGTGTATGCCACCCATCGTTCCCGCCCTTTGCATCGAGATCGGATATTACCTGCGCTTCGGCGAATTTCTGACGGAGATATCCATCAAAACCATCGGCTATCAGGCCATTGACAGGCTTTTCGAATGGTTCATCGGTTCAATTCTGTTGGGGCCTCTGCTGGCCGTGCTTGCCGGTATGGTCGTTTACCTGGCCGCACATATGATCCGCAGGAATTTGAGAAGTGTCAAATGAGCAACATTCGGGTGGCATTCGCTGCCAAGCCGCGTTAGGGTAACGATAAAAGCCAAAACGGAGGCCCAGGATGAGACCCGTCGATTTGTCGCAGCGCAGCGATGATTACAAGCGCATTGAACGTGCCATCGATTATATCGAGCAGAATTTCAAACAACAGCCGACCCTCGATCAAATGGCCCGAAGCGTCCACCTGAGCAAGTTTCACTTCAACAGGATTTTCAAGCGCTGGGCGGGTATCAGCCCCAACCGGTTCCTTCACTTTTTGACTCTGGACTACAC
This sequence comes from Desulfobacteraceae bacterium, assembly GCA_050291625.1. Lineage (GTDB taxonomy): Bacteria > Desulfobacterota > Desulfobacteria > Desulfobacterales > Desulfosarcinaceae > JARRKU01. The sequence goes on along the minus strand of JBNKKC010000148.1, from coordinate 106,958 downwards.
CAAAAAGCAGCTGGCGGCCTCCCGCAGCCTGCTTTCGACCGCCCTTTCGGCAGGGCTGTCCGGCCCAGGCCGGCTGCATGATCTGTTTGTCACCTTCGAAGCCATGACGCCCGGTCAATTCAAACAAAGGGGCCACGGACTCCACATCGTATATGGTTTCAGCCAATGTCCCTTCGGCGAGGTGATGATTGCGACCACACAACGCGGCATCTGCCGCATCAGCTTTCTGGAAGATGAGGATCGATCCGAAATGATCCATCAGCTCTGGGGCGCCTGGCCCAGGGCGACATTCACCGAAAAACAGGATCATATTCCTGCCATTGCCGACCGGATTTTCGGTGGACGGAACACAGATGCCTCCGGCCCCCTTCACCTGCACGTCAAAGGCACCAACTTCCAGGTCAATGTCTGGCGGGCGCTGTTGGCGATCCCCTTCGGACGACTCGTCAGCTATCGGGATATCGCAGCAGGTCTGGGCAAGCCCGGCGCCGTCCGGGCCGTCGCCTCGGCCGTAGCCGTCAACCCGGTCGCCTACCTGATTCCCTGCCACCGCGTTATTGCCAAAACCGGCAAAATCCAGCCATACCGCTGGGGAGAGGCCCGAAAAAAAGCCATTATCGGCTGGGAAGCGGCAGCGAGCAGGTAATTCCATTCAATTCCAAGGCAATATATCGCTGACATATTCGATTTATTGTTGATATTTGCCATTGACTTACAATTGTATTTTTCCTAACATCGTTTTTTTATGCATCGGCTCCTACTTAATCGTTTGGTATCATTGAAAAATTTTCAGGGGCGACATGGGAAAGATCGCTCACAGAAATATGATATTGAATCATGGTGTTAAGGAATAGCGGGATATGAAGATGGGAAAAAACTGGCTTCGTCTGGCCGTTTTGGCGACGGTCACCATTGGCTGCATGTTTGGCTGCAATTACGGATCGAGTATCACCGGCATCATTGCAGCTGCAGAGTCAACCCCTACGCGGGCGGATGTGATTAAAATCGATTCAATGGCCGTTTTTGGCGGACTCGAAAAAGCTCCCGTTGAATTTCTGCATGACGCTCACACCAAAGCCCTGGCAGCCAAAAACCTTGACTGCAATACCTGCCACCTGACCAAAAACAATCGCATTTACCCGAAATTCAAGCGATTTGAGGATACGGGAAGGAAGGAGGTGATGAACGTCTATCACAACGGGTGCATCGCCTGCCACGGAGAGATGAACCTTGCCAAAGAAAAAACCGGGCCGATCGACTGCGAAGATTGTCACACCGGAAAAGACAAGTATCTATCGTCCCGGCAAGCCATGGGGTTTGATCAATCGCTGCACTTTGCGCATTCCCAGAAGGCTGACAATAAATGTGAAACATGCCATCATGCGTACGACGAAGATAAAAAGGAACTGTTCTACGACAAGGGAAAAGAAGGCACATGCCGCTACTGCCACCAACAGAAAACAGAAGAGAACCGGATCTCCATGCGTCAGGCGTCCCATCTTGGCTGTATCAACTGCCATCTCAATCCGCCGGTCAAAGGACAGGTCAACCCGCCGCTGACCTGCGCCGGTTGCCATGACCCCATCGAACAGCAGAAAATCAAAAAACGAACGGATATCCCCCGGATGGATCGACATCAGCCGGATATCGTGCTGCTTAAATCTGTTTCAGCGTTCTCCAAGGCCGCCGAAAAGAGAAACCCGATGAATTTTGTTCCGTTTGATCACAAGGCCCACGAGGCTTTCAACGACAACTGCAGAGTCTGCCATCACAAAAGCATGCAAACCTGTCGTGAATGCCATCTCCCGGACGGATCATCCAAGGGACCGTTGGGCGACGGGGCGCCAAGCCTCGAAAGCGCGATGCACAAAGCCGATTCAACACGGAGTTGTCAGGGTTGCCACAATGCCGGCAAGCAAGATCAAAACTGCGCCGGCTGCCATTCACCCATGGGTCAAACCCGGGAGATGCAACAGGAGGCGTGCCTGAAATGCCACCGGGTGCCGGTCGAGAGCCTGCCAAAGGACTCAACGCCTGAACAGGAGGGCGCCCTGGCCCGTTCGGCGCTCCAACCGACAGCCGGGCAAACCGCAACGCATCTCGGAAAGGATATTCCCGAGACGGTGACACTCCAAAGACTTTCCGAGCAATACGAAGCGGTTCAATTCCCGCACCGGCAGATCATCAACGCTCTGATGGACCGCATGAAAGAGAGCCGGCTGTCCGGTTTTTTTCACGATGAGAAAGAAGCCATCTGCCAGGGGTGTCATCATCACAGCCCCGCTTCGGATAAGCCGCCGCAGTGCGCGAACTGCCACGGCAAACAATGGGATGAAAAGAACCCCTCTTCGCCGGGAATTTTAGCCGCCTATCACCTGCAATGCCTGGGGTGTCATAAAAAGATGAAGATCGAAAAACCGGCTGAGTGTATTGAATGCCATGAGTTGAAAAAGAGTGGCTGATTGGATGGAATCTCCGTTGGAGTGAACGACATGTCTATATCGCGAAGAAAATTTCTAGGCTGGGTTGGCGGCGCCGTGGGCGCCGGGGCCGTGGCGGGCAAATCCGCTTTTGCCGCCGGCAATCAGCATTTCAAAGGATATCCCGACGGGTATGGTGTGTTGCACGACATCTCCCTGTGCGTCGGCTGTCGGCGCTGTGAATCCGCCTGCAACGCCGTTAACGAACTTCCCGCTCCGGATAAGCCGTTTACGGATCTCACCGTCCTGAACCGGGAGCGCAGGACCCATGCACAGGCCTATACCGTCGTCAATCGATACCCGGGGCCGGATCAAAAAGCCCCATTGTTCAGAAAACATCAGTGCAACCACTGCCTTGAACCGGCTTGTGCATCGGTCTGCTTTGTGAAGGCATTCAGAAAGACCGAAGAAGGGGCGGTTGTCTACGACCCGAATGTATGCGTCGGCTGCCGGTACTGCATGATCGCCTGCCCCTTCGAGATCCCCGCATATGAATACAATGAACCGCTGACGCCCCGGGTCACCAAGTGCACCATGTGCCACCCCAGAGTGTTAAAAGGCCAGCTTCCCGGGTGTGTTGACGCCTGCCCTGTCGAGGCCTTGACGTTCGGGAAAAGAAAAGACCTGCTCAAACTTGCCCGCGAGCGTATCCGCAAATATCCGGACCGCTATATCGACCACATCTATGGCGAAACGGAAATGGGGGGCACAAGCTGGCTCTATCTTTCCAATGTTCCTTTTTCGCAGATAGGAATGCGCGAAGACTTGGGGACCACGCCGGCACCCAAACTGACATCCGGCGCACTGTCCGTCGTTCCCATGGTAGTGGGGTTATGGCCCGTGCTGTTAATGGGCATATACGCCATCTCGAAACGCAAAGATGCCGATGCCAAGCAGGAGCTCGAAAGATTAACCAGACTGGCCGAGGAGAAATCTGATGTCTGACACCGCAACCGTGCAATCCCGGACGTGGATGACCCCTTTCAACGTGGCCGCCGGTATCATCTTTGTCATCGGCATCGTGATCACCGTTAAACGGTTTACGACGGGACTGGGGCCGGTGACCCATCTCAGCGACGATAACCCGTGGGGCGTGTGGATCGGATTCGACCTGCTTGTGGGTGTTGCCCTGGCGGCCGGAGGGTATGTGACATCGGCCGCTGTCTATATCTTCGGGTTAAAAAAATATCACTCCGCGGTGAGGCCGGCCGTCCTGACAGGATTCCTTGGCTATGCCCTGGTGGTTCTCGCCCTGCACTATGATGTCGGCCGGCCCTGGCGCCTGCCCTATCCGTTTCTTGTTCAGCAGGGCACGACATCCCTGCTTTTCGAAGTGGCGGCATGCGTCGCACTCTATCTGACCGTTTTATTTCTTGAATTCGTTCCGGCTGCATTGGAGTGGCTGGGGCTGAAAAGGCTCAGACAACTTCTAGTGAAACTGACACTGCTGCTGACGGTATTCGGTGTGGTACTCTCCACACTGCATCAGTCCTCTTTGGGGGCACTTTTTCTGATTGCGCCGTCAAAGCTTCACCCCTTGTGGTATTCTTCCTATCTGCCGGTCTATTTTTTCATTTCAAGTATCGTGGCGGGTCTTTCCATGGTGATATTCGAAAGCACCCTGTCCCATCGCTATTTTGGAGATAAAATGGACCAAACCCATCTGGATGGAAACCGGGGAGTGACCCTGGGCTTCGGTAAAGCCGCGGCGTTGGTTCTGGCGGGCTATTTTATCATCAAGGTGATGGGAATCGCCGCCGGAAATCACTGGCACCTGTTGGGCACGCCGTATGGAAGCTGGTTTCTGGTGGAGCTGATCGGGTTTGTCGCATTGCCATGCTTTTTCTATGCGGTCGGCGTGCGCAACAAGGATATCAAAATGATAAAGTGGACGGCCGTATGGGCTGTTGTCGGCATCGTCGTCAACCGTTTCAATGTCTGTCTGGTTGCCTTCAACTGGCAGCTGCCGGCCGGTCGAAGATATTTCCCGCATTGGATGGAAATCGGCATTTCGATCTTCATTGTCACCATCGGCATTGTCGCTTTTAAATTTATCGTAACCCGCATGCCCATTTTCTATGCGCACCCGGACTACGAGGATACCCATTAATGCATTTAAAGGAACTCTGGCACATGTTATATGATACCGCACTATATATGGCGCTGGTCATCTTCGGGGTCGGTCTGATCTATAAAGTTTCCGGGTGGTTTCGTTTCAATGTCGATATGCAGAACCGGGCCGGGGCAGAACCGGCACCCTCCAGAATCCCGACGGCCTTCAAAGGCGTATTCGCCACACTGTTCAGCCCGAAACTGTCCACTCTGGCCCGGGTTTTTGTCAGCGACGTGCTGCTGCAGATGCAAATCCGCAAAGAGAATGTTCTGCGCTGGCTCATGCACATGCTGATATTCGTCGGATTCATGTTCCTGCTGTTCACCCACGCCCTCGATAAAATCATCCTGACATCGCTGTATGACCGATATTATCTCGACCTGAATCCCTACCTCATCGTTGCCGGTTCGATGGTGCTGGCCGGTGTCGCCATCGCCGCTTACCGCCGGTTCATCCTGAAAGTACCGCGCCTGAAAACCGCCGGCCCCGATTATTACGCCCTGCTCATACTGGCCGTTATCATCATTTCGGGTCTGGCCATGGAACTGACCAAACTCACTTCTTACGAAAACTGGCAAACCTACTGGAACATCCATGTCTACGGTTGCCTGTTCGGCCTGGCCTATCTGCCCTTTTCCAAAATGCTGCATGTGCTGACCACTCCGGTGAGCCTGCTGACCAATGCGGTGATGGATGAACAATCCAACCCGGCCAATATCAGGACCCGCCAGATGATGGAATTGGACGCCTGCACACGCTGCGGCACCTGCAGCAACCGCTGTTCGGTGGCGGTGGCCTTTGACCGTATCGGAAATGAGATGATTCTGCCGTCTGAAAGGATGGAATTCCTCAAGAGTTATTACTCCGACAAAGCCATTGGCGCCAAGGGGTTTGCGGCGATTCAACAGGGGATTTACCTGTGCACCAATTGCGATCGCTGTACCGTGGCCTGTCCGGCGGGCATCAATCTGCGCGAGATGTGGTTTGATGTCCGTGAAGAGATCATCCAGCGCGGCGATGCGGTGCCCCTGTTATTGACGCCATTTTCCTATTTTCGCGGGCTCAACATGGACAAATTTGATCTTGAGTCGTTTGAAAAACCGGTGGCCAAGGCCCGTCAAAAGGTGACGGGCCCCTATGAACTGCTGCATCGATCGGATGCCGTTATCCCTTTAACGCCGGCCAATCAGGCGTTCAAAGAGAGTGCCGGTCTGTCGGACCGGGCCTCGACATACACCTATTGTTTCACCTGTGAAAATTGCTCCACGGTGTGCCCGGTGGTGGGGAACTACGCCAGCCCGGCAGAGGAACTCGATATGCTGCCGCATCAGATCATGCGATCCATGGGTTTCGGCATCAAAGACCTGGCCATGGGGTCCCGGATGCTGTGGTATTGCCTCACCTGCTACCAGTGCCAGGAGCACTGCCCCCAAGGGGTCAAGGTTGCGGATGTGCTCTATGAACTAAAAAATATGGCGGCGAAAGAGGCGAATCCATCACAGCCCGCTATGGGCGGTGTGTAGCTAAAATTACTATTTCAGGGAAGCGACGATGAAGTTTACATTATTCTTGGGATGCAACATTCCGGCCCGGGTCCAGCAATATGAACGATCGGCCAGAGCCGTACTGGACAAGCTCGGCATCTACGTGGCGGACAATAAGGAATATAAATGTTGCGGCAACCCGATCCGCAACACCGATAACCGGACATTTCTTCTGATGGCCGCCCGTAACCTGGCATTGGCTGAAAAGCAGGGCATGGATATGATGGTGCTGTGCAAATGCTGTTTCGGCAGCCTCAAAAAGGCGGCCCACGTGATGGCCCATAATCCTTCGATCCAAGAGGAAGTAAACGACATACTGGCGAAGGAAAACCTTCACTGGACCGGAGCCGTCGACATCAAGCACTTCCTTTCGGTCCTGTATCATGAGATCGGCATCAAGCCGCTGAAAGAAGCCGTCACCCGTCCATTTAAAAAGCTGAACATCGCCACCCATTATGGGTGTCATGCCTTGCGTCCCAGCGATGTCACGCAATTCGACAACCCGGTTGCCCCTCTGGTGTTCGACGAGCTTGTCTCCGTAACCGGGGCCAAAAGCATTCAGTGGCCCTTGAAGCTTGAATGCTGCGGAGCTCCAATGCTGGGTGTCATGGACACCCTTTCCATGGATTTGACTGAAAGGAAAATAAACGATGGCCTCAAGGCCGGGGCGGATTATCTGTGTGTGGCCTGCCCCTACTGTCAGATGCAGTTTGACCGTGTTCAGAAAATGATGTCGTCTGACATGAAAGAGAACCGGCGCCTTGCCAGCATCGTCTACCCCCAGCTTCTGGGACTGGGGATGGGCATTGCCGGCAAAGAACTGGGTATCAACGAGAATGAACTGGATATCAGCCATATCGAAACTTTTTTAGAGCAGGAGTAACCATGTCTCAACAAACAACTGGCGCTGTAATGGTGGTGGGCGGCGGCATTGCCGGCATGCAGGCGGCGATCGACGCGGCCGACTCCGGGTATTACGTCTATCTGGTTGAGCGGACCCCGTCCATTGGCGGTCTGATGGCGCAACTGGATAAGACCTTCCCGACCAATGACTGTGCCATGTGAGTGATCTCACCGAAACTGGTCGAGGTCGGCCGGCATATCAATATTGAGATCCTGACGCTTGCTGAAGTCACCGCCATTTCCGGAGAAGCGGGCAACTTTGACGTCTCGTTGACCCAGCATCCCCGTTACGTGGATATGGACAAGTGCATCGCCTGCGGGGCGTGTGCGGAAAAGTGCCCCCGAAGGGTAGCCAGCGAATACGATGCGGGCCTGGCCAAACGCAGGGCCATCTATGTCCCCTACGCGCAGGCCGTACCGCTGAAATACGCCATCGATGACAGCAAATGCATCTATCTTACCAAAGGCAAATGCCAAAAATGCCAGGAAGTCTGCCCCACGGAGGCCATCAACTATGAGGACCAGGCCAAAGAGCTGACGCTCAACGTCGGTGCGGTCATCATTTCCAGCGGCAGCAAGCCCTACGATCCGGCGGCGCATGATGTCTATGGCTACACATCCTCCAAAAACATCGTGACCAGCCTTGAATTCGAACGCATCCTCTCCTCGTCCGGACCGTATGGCGGACACATGGTCCGTCCATCGGACAAGGAAGAGCCCAAGAAAATCGCCTGGCTCCAATGCATCGGATCCAGAGACGTCCATATCGGCGCCAACGGCTATTGCTCCGCCGTCTGCTGTACCTACGCCGTCAAAGAAGCCATGCTGGCCAAGGAGCACAGCAAGGATCCCCTGGACGCAGCCATTTTTTACATGGATATGCGGACGACGGGCAAAGACTTCGAACGCTATTACAACCGGGCCAAAGACAAATACGGGGTCCGCTTCGTCAAATCCAAAATCACCCATATTCTACCCACCGACAGCGGCGGGCACCTGATCCGGTACTATGATGAATCGGGCAAACGGATTGAAGACGCCTTCGACATGGTGGTCCTCTCCGTCGGTCTGGGGGTGAGTCCGTCCGCGGCGCTGCTGGCCAGCGGCATCGACCTTGGAATGGATGACTATAACTTTGTCACCACCAACAGCTTTGAACCGGTCAAAACATCCCGGCCGGGCATCTATGTGTGCGGTGTGCTGGAGGCCCCCAAGGACATCCCGTCGTCGGTCATCGAAGCCAGTGCATCGGCCGGTTTTGCCGGCAGCCAGCTGGCCGCATCCCGCTGGAGCCTGACCAAACAACCGGAAACCCCCGCCGAAACCGACACTCGGGGCGTGCCGCCGCGGATCGGCGTGTTCGTCTGCTGCTGCGGTACCAACATCGCCGGTGTCATCGATGTCCCTGCGGTGGTGGAGTATGCCAAAACCCTTAAAAATGTGGTCTATAGCGAAATCAACCTGTTCAGCTGCAGCCAGGACACCCAGGACAATATGGCCAAGATTATAAAGGAAAAGGGTTTGAACCGGGTGGTGGTCTCCGCCTGCACCCCGAAAACCCATGAACCGCTTTTCCAGGAGACCCTGATCAATGCGGGGTTGAACAAATACGTCTTCGAGATGACCAATATCCGGAACCAGTGTTCCTGGGTCAACAAAAACGATCCGGCCATGGCAACCGAAAAGGCAAAGGACCTGGTCCGCATGTCGGTGGCCAAAGTGGCCCTGATGGAGCCGTTGGACGAATCGGTGCTCGAGATCAATCAAACCGCGCTGGTCATCGGCGGCGGCATTGCCGGCATCACCGCAGCCCAAAGCCTTTCCGCCCAGGGATACCACACGGTGGTGATTGAAAAAAAGGACCACCTGGGCGGTAACGCCATCCACGTGCATGAAACCTGGCTGGGTGAAAATGTCCCCCGGAATCTGAGTCGCATGATTGCCGATCTCCAGGCAGACCCCAACGTCGATATTTTTACCAATGCCGCGATCACCCAGGTGGACGGCTATGTAGGGAATTTCAAGACCACCATTCAAATGGGCGACAAGACCGAAGAGATCGCCCATGGCGTGACCATTATCGCGTCCGGGGCACGCGAACACAGCCCCGATCAATATCTCTACGGAGAGGACGAGAGGGTCCTGACCGGCCTGGAGTTGGATCGCAAGCTGATCGAAAACGACTCCGCCATCGCCCTGAAAAAATCGGCGCTCTTTATCCAGTGCGTCGGCTCCAGAACCGCCGAGCGGCCCTACTGCTCGAAGCTGTGCTGCACCCATTCCATCAGAAATGCACTGCTATTGAAGACCCGCAACCCCGACATGGATGTCTATATTCTATACCAGGATATGCGCGCCTACGGTTTACGGGAAGATCTATACCGCAAGGCCAGAGAAGCCGGTGTTCAATTTATACGTTATCGACAGGAACAGGGTGTCGAAGTACTCCAGGAGGGCGCTGATTTGAAGGTCCGCTTTAAAGATACCGTCCTGCGGCGTAACATGGAGATCACGCCCGAGCTGATCGTCCTGGCCAGCGCCATCGTTGCACCGCAAGAAAATCCGCTGGCCCAGCAGTTCAAGGTCACCTTGAACGACGACGGCTTTTTCATGGAGGCCCATGCCAAACTCAGACCGGTGGACTGCGCCACGGACGGCGTGTTCATCTGCGGCCTGGCTCATGCCCCCAAACCGATAGACGAATCCATATCCCAGGCGGCGGCAGCGGCCACCAAGGCAGTGACCCTGCTGGCCCGCAAAGTGATCCGCACCAGCGGGAACACGGCCAAGGTAGACCCCATGGCATGCAGCGGCTGCGGCGTCTGCGCATCGGTCTGCCCCTATTCAGCCCCCTCCCTTATTCCGGAAACCGACAAGCGCTTTCCCGGCAGAGCCCAGATCGAGTCGGTACTGTGCAAAGGATGCGGATTGTGCGTGGCCTCCTGCCGGTCCGGAGCCATCGGGCTGAAAGGGTTCGACAACGATCAGATATTTTCTCAGATATTTGCCCTGCGTCAGGCCGGTTGAACTTTAGGGTTGCGTACAACAATAGCTTTTCATTTTTGCGCGCGACAGGGCTGAATTGCATCCCTGATCACAACGGCCATCCAACCATCACTGGGCCCGGTATGGCACTGTTTAATGGCTTAATCTGATCTGGGAGGCCATCCAATACCGTTGCGCCCAACACGACCTGCACACCCTGATTAAGCCCATCTGGCTGCCTTCATGCCTCGATCACCGCTGTCCCGGTATAATTCGACAATTACCCGCTGTTTTATTTTTTTAAGAAAATTGCTTGACGGGGCATGGGCGGTGGTATAGATAATGAGTGTACTATTTATCTAATACACATAACAGGAGATACTCAATGCTCAGCATCACGGATCTTTCCTTTTCCTATCGCAGCAAGGATCTCTTCTCCGGCCTGGATATCGATCTGTCGGCGGGCGGTATCTGCGGCCTCCTGGGAAAAAATGGTGCGGGCAAGACAACGCTGTTGAAATTGCTGGCAGGGCTGCAATTCCCCAAACAGGGCGATATCCGCGTTGCCGGCCATCGACCGGCCAATCGTTCGCCCGCTTTCCTGCAGAACCTGTTCCTGGTTCCCGAAGAATTCCGGCTGCCGCCCATCACACCGCTCAAATACCGGCAGCTGTTCGCACCCTTTTATCCTGGTTTCGACAGTGAATCCTATATGTCCTATCTGGAGGTTCTCGAACTGGATACCGGAAAAAACCTGACGCGCTGCTCCTTTGGACAGCGTAAGAAATGTCTGCTGGCTTTTGCCCTGGCGGCCAATTGTCAGGCGACCTTCCTGGACGAACCCACCAACGGTCTGGACATACCGTCCAAAAGCCAGTTCCGGCGGGCTTTGGCGTCGGTGCTCACGGAGAATCGACTCTTCATTATCGCCACCCACCAGGTACGTGATCTGGAAAGCCTGATCGACCCGGTGGTCATCCTGGATGACGGACGCATCATCTTCAACCATTCCAATGAGGAAACCACCCGATGTCTGCAGGTTGAGCTGCAAAGCGCCGGTCCGGATCCGGCAGCGGTTTTGTACAATGAAAAAACCCTGGAAGGCTTTCGCGTGGTTACCGAAAACCACGGTGATGCCGAAACCCATATCGACCTGGAACTGCTATTCAATACAGTGATCCATAATCGCGAAAAGGTGGCTTCCATTTTTGAAAGGAGGACCGCCCATGAAAGTTGAACGATCGTTTCAACCCGGAAGAATCTACCTGATGCTGCGCAATGCCATGGTGCTGAACCGCTCTTCCATCGTGGTGGTGTCGGCGTCGGTGGCCGGCGTTATCATGCTGATATCGTTTCTGGACGCTCTGGGCGCCTGCCGGCCGCTGTTGCACCGCAATCTCTACCTGGTGGTTCTCATATCCGGTGGACTGCTGTTTACCAGCCGCAGCTTCCGCGGCCTGCACGATCCCATTCAAGGGCTGTCCTGGCTGCTGCTGCCGGCCTCGCTGCTGGAAAAAACCATTGTATACATCCTGCTCACAACGGTTGTTTATGTGACCGGCGGCATGCTGCTCTTTGGGGTGATTTCCATGGTCTCCGAAGCTCTCAACCAGATGTTGCTTGGCCGTCATCACGGCCTGTTTTCGCCCATTGATCCGCTGGTGCTGAAAAGCGCTCTGACCTACACCGCCATGCAGGCCCCCTTTCTTGTGGGGGCGGCCTATTTTCGAAAACACGCTTTGAGCAAGACCATCCTGGTGCTGATGGGTTTTTCAGTGCTGCTGGCTGTGGGGATTCTCGCGGCCGCAAGGATTATCTTCGGCGACCAATGGTCCGGCATGGATTTCGAACTCATGCTCGATGGGATCGACATGGGCATGGGTTGGGAACAGTTTGTGCAGCTGGGATGCACCGCAGCAGGTGCGGCCAAGGTCCTTTTCTGGTTGGTCATCCCGGTGGTTTCCTGGACAATCTGCTACTTCCGGCTCAAGGAGACGGAACGCTGAGATGGAATTCCAGAAAAAAGACGCCATATACCTGCAAATTGCCGATTTGATGTGCGAACGGATATTGGCGCGGGATTGGCCTGAAAACGAGCGCATTCCTTCAGTACGTGAGCTGGCCGTGGACCTGGAAGTCAATCCCAACACGGTCATGCGAGCCTATGCCTATCTGCAGGATCGGGAGATCATCTACAACAAACGGGGTATCGGCTATTTTGTAGCCCAGGACGGCGTGCACACCACCCGCGGTCTTCTCAAGTCCAGCTTTATACGCGTCGACCTGCCGCATGTGTTCAGGACTCTCGATCTTCTGGATATGAATCTTGATGAATTGGAGGCGCTGTACCGGGTCTTTAAGGAGGAACAGACATGAAAACGAGCAACAAAATTTTATGGGGATCGATAGCCGGGCTATTTCTGGTCTCTGTCATCTTTCTGCTCGTACTGAGAGTACTTCTGGGCCATAACCCGGAACCGGTCAATGCCGCGGCCCGCAACGAGGCCATGGGTACCCGTGAAATCGACATGAGGGACTTGGCCGCTATTGATGTACAGGGCAACTGGCAGGTGAAATTGATCCACGGACCGGGTCCGGTCGCTATTGTGAGGGGCACCCAGGATCTCCTGGAAACTCTGTCCGTGCACCGGCGAGGTGATATTCTGACATTGCGCATGCCCAAGCAACGGAGTGACAAGCGTAAACTGACCTTATCCGCGACCCTGCCCGAACTCAACCGGTTGCATGCACAAGGGGTGGCGGAGATAAGGTTTTCGGGTTTCCACTCCGAGCACCTTTCGATCCGTATGCAAGGGGTATCGAAGATTGTCGGTCGGAGTGGCCTCATCAATGCATTGGATCTTCGCAGCGAAGGGGTCTCGCGAATGGATTTTAAAGACCTGCCCACCATGCAAACGGATCTGAATTGCGAAGGTGTATTCAATATCGACCTGAGCATGGCCGGCGGCGAATTGAGCGGCAGGGTCAAAGGTACAGGAAAGGTGCGCTACGACGGAAAGGTCAGCCGCGAAACCATCTTGCGGGAGGGCCCGTGCAAAGTTGAATTTGCAGGAGATTAACTATCGGCGGCATCATCGTTCAACGGCAATGAGAACAATCTATCCTCTTTCCAACCGATTCAGAAAAAAAGAAAACCTTGGCAAAGCATGCAGAAATGCTTCACCAACTGGAAGGAGCTCCGGCAGTGATGCCGACGGCCGTCGCCAACCCGGCCATCCTGCCCGGGGATCCGCTCTTTGATTTTTACCCGGTTCCGGAATCGGATGAACGCTTTTCCGGCAGAGCCCGGATCGAGTCCGAGCTGTTGATACTATACACAGATTTCTTTAAATTCATTTAGCGCGCTCTCGACTATTGCAATAATTCGCTCTCTTTTAGACCATGGTTTAATGCCCGATGGCAATCGGCTCAACCAATGTCTGTTCGGGCCGTAGCCGTCTGTGCGCCGCCTCGAGAGCTGTCTGGTTGTCGGCAAATTCTTTTGACCGAATACTTCCAGAAAGTGTTCCACCTCTGCCACGGACGCAAATTCCAATTCGATGCCAAGTGCATTGACGATAAGAAAAGGATAACCCTTGCACGGTATAGCTTTCGGCAGCTCCGGCTCAAACTTGCTCGCATAGCACCACACCTCATGATCCACATTCCGATGCACCCAGAAGCTCAGAGGTGTTTGTGTGAATTTGGGTCGATATTCGATACGCCATTTCTTCATGCTTTGTAATTACCCGCTCGTTAATTAAATGACACGCTTGACCAGTGAGTTTTTCGGAAAACCGCATGTCTTTATTTACCCTCTACTCGCATAAAATACAACAGAGCTCCAACTCACAAACATTAAGCTCACGGTTTTTGTATCCAAAGCGAAAGCTTGAGGTGGTCTCGGTCATAGTTGACTATCGTCGCCGTTAGCATGAAATACCAACCAAGTTTTAGAAGAATAAATTATTATATGAACCCTGCTTCATTTTTTAACTTTCTTATCTTCTCTCAAAATGAAAGCCGACGATCCAGTCCGATCTATCAAAACAAGATACCGAGGCCGCTCCTGATTCGAACGCCTGCTTAATTCACCTTTGATTCCAGTTTATTAAACCATCTTTGGATCATGGCAAGTCTTTTGCTAAATGAGGAGCAAATGCGATTATTTTCTTTTGGATTTTCTCTAACGAATTGGATCAAACGGCCGATAAGAACCAGAGCACATAGATCACGGGTAACCGATAATATTAATCTTCAGGAGGTAGTTATGACAGGAAGAAACAAACAACATTTTACAACCGGGTTGGTCTTGCTGGCAGTATTTGCGATGCTGTTCGCCTGCAGCAGCGGCGGCGATGGATCAGGGTCAGGCGGCGCCGTCAATGCCCTCAGGCTACCGTCGCGCATCGAATTGACCAATGTTGAAGACAGCAGCAGCTCGGCACGGGAATATGTTGTCAGCGGTATCGATGCACTGTACAGCGACACCGGAACAGATTATATGGAAGAAGAAAAACACTCCTGGGTGGACGATACCGAAGCGCTGGATATGATAAACGATATCCTGGGCGTTTGCAAGGACACCGGCTATGAGTATTTTGTCAACCAGGGCCCCTATAAAGCACTGGTGCGCCAGGTCGGCGACAGCGATGAAAGCCAGTCGGGCAACAACACCACCAACACGACCACCGAACAGCTCATGGAGATGTATGTAGACGTTACCCGGGAAAACAACAGCGCCCCCATGATCGTCAAGATCTGGGTTGAAGAAGAAGACGGCCCCGGCGAGCAGGCCATGCTGATCCGCGGCCACTTCACCGTCACCCAGGGTGTCAGCGACGCCTACCCCTATGGTGTGATGGAGGCCCATTTTAAAGGCACCACCCTGGACGGCGGGGTGGACATGTTTAACATGGCCATGAGCGTCGGCGCCGAAGGCGGCAATGTCATCATCGAAAGCGTGGAGGATTCCGAAGAGGGTGGAGACTTTGGCTTTCACAGCAGAGTGCAGGTGGTTGCCAATTCGGATGTAACCCAGGGCAACGCCTATGTCTGGGAATCGGATACCTGGGTGGATTGGGACAGCAGCGAGCCGGTGACGGAAGTAAGCGAAGAGCTGGTGGCGTTTAACGAAGATTACTTCAAGGTTACCGAAGACAGCGTTACCTCTTTTTATTCCAAGGACAACCTGCTGCACCGCATCTACAATTATAAATTGTTCAATGCCGACGACGGCAGCGAATTGGAGATGAACAGCGGCTTTCCCATCGAGACCGAGGACGGAAAGCACGGCTATATCGGCTATTGGGGGATCTGGGCCCCGCATGGTGCTTCCATAGAAGACGGTGATACCGTAACGGATATGGACGGCGTCGAATATACCGTTTTCCGCGCCCGCGGCAAACTGACCAAACACACCCAATCCAGCATCCCCCTGGGCGAATTGAACGGCATGGAGCTTTCCAAGTGGGAGTGCGGCGGAACCGAATGCACAGATGTGATCATCACCTGGAACGGCACCAGCTTCATCAAACTGGGCTCCCGCAATCAAAACAACGGCATGATCGAATACTATGATAATACCGATCCGGAATACCATGCCACTGTCACCTTCGAAGAGTGGGACGGCGCCTGGTGCGAATCTCTGCGGGCCTACCTGCGCCTGGGCAACCTGTACTTCGACAACATCGGAAACCCGACGACCCCGACCGATGCCAGTACGGTCTATTTCCACTCCGAGCAGACCCTTGATCCCCAGACCGCCACGAACTTGACCCTCTACACCTGGGAATTCACACTGGATCTGCCCATTACCCAATCCGTGGTCAACGGCGCCGATACGGCACAGAACAACTACTGGATGAACCCGCCCACGGAAAAGACATTCAACTTCGTAGCGGCAGACATGATGCTCTATCAAGGTGCCAATGCGGTCGAGATACCGGAAGGCCTCGACCTGGAGGGTTCCAACCTGCAGTGGGGCTACCATATCGGCCCGCTGACCACCTCCCATTACTACGACGACCATGCCCCGTTCTTCTGGCAGGCGCATGAAGCTCAGACCTACTACAGCTGGAATACCGGCAACGACGAATGGAACCAGTTCGCCACTGTAGTGGACGGCAACGGAGACTTTGTTTCCTTCGACGCCCCCATTTCCTTCAGCTATACCCACAGTACGGCCAACGACATCAATGCCGACAGCTCATACGACGGTAAGGTTTTCCGCATGGAATACGACGGCAACTCCGTCTTCATTCCGTGGGAATTCGACCCGGCAACGCAAGAGTGGGAACCGCAGATCAACATCAAGGACGGTGTACTGATGGGTGACAGCGATCAGTATGTGATCAAGGGCACGGAAGAGTCTCTGATTATGCCCGAAATTGCCGATCCGGGAGCGACCTTCCCCACCAATACCGTGGGCGAGCCGGATCTGGAATACGATCCCGCCAAGACCGCCCAGGTTGGCGCCGTTCCGGTGAACGCCCAGCTGAAGGTCATCAAGGGCGAGTTGATCGAATAATCACCATACGAGACAAAAACCATCGGGCCTCCATCGGGGGCCCGATTTTTTTGTTGAACCATAAACATTGATGAACCCGTAAAACGCCTCTAAACCACTGTAAACGTCATTCCGGCGAAATCCGGAATCCAGTAATTTCAGACAGATCTGGATGCCGGATCAAAGCCTGTCCCGGGCCTGATCCGGGATCCGGCATGACGACAATCGAACTTTTTACGACGTCATCAAGGTTGAACCGGCCCTTTCAGATAAAACTCTTGACGTCACACCCATGGACCGCTATCTGATTCCTTCGAATCGTGGCCAGTTACTTGAAGCGGAGCGAAATCATTCGAAACTGTTATGGCAACCAGGATCACAACACAGACAAACCGTTCATCCACGGCAGAAACAGCGGACCGCCCGCTGCGCATCGGACTGCTCAGCTACCGCAGCCATCCCAACTGCGGGGGGCAAGGCGTCTACGTGCGGCACCTCGCACAGGCCCTTCATGATCTTGGGCACACCGTCGAAATCATCTCGGGGCCGCCCTATCCGGAGCTGGTCAACGGTCTCAAACTGCACCGCCTGCCAAGCCTGGATCTTTACAACCCGGATAACCTGTTCCGCACACCTTCCCTCAGCGAGCTGCGCGATCCGATCAACTTGCTCGAGTGGCTGGATGTCAGCACCATGGGATTTCCCGAACCGTTCACCTTCGGAATGCGGGCCCGGCGCTTTTTGCGTTCGATGATGCATCGCTTCGATGTGCTGCACGACAACCAGAGCCTCTCGTACGGCATCCGGACCCTGGCCCGCCACATACCAACCGTGGCAACCATTCATCACGCCATAACAGTGGACCGCGACCTGGCGGTGCGCTCCGAACGGTTGATCTGGAACAAGTTCAAGCAGCTGCGCTGGTACAGCTTTATTGCGATGCAAAAACGGGTGGCGCCGTCCCTTTCCCGGATTATCACCGTATCCCGTTATGCCAGGGATGACATCGCCAGGGCCTTCAAGATTGCCAAAAACAAATTCACGATCGCCGCCAACGGCATCGACAGCTCTCGTTTCCATCCACTGCCGGAGATCGTGCGGCGGCGCGGCCGTCTGATCGTCACCAGCAGCGCCGACACGCCCCTCAAAGGCCTCAAGTATCTGCTGCAAGCCGTAGCCGCCTTGATACCGAAACGGCCTGAGCTGCATGTGGTGGTCGTGGGCACTCCCAAAAAGCAGAGTGCCATCCCGGCATTGATCCGCACTTTGGGATTAGGCCGACATGTGGAGTTCACCGGCGCCATCAACCAGGCCGAGTTTGTGCTCCAGTATGCGCAAGCCTGGGCGGCCGTGGTGCCCTCATTGTATGAGGGCTTCGGCCTGCCGGCCGGCGAGGCCATGGCCTGCGGGGTCCCGGTGATCAGCACCACCGGCGGCGCACTGCCGGAAGTGGTGGGAGACGCCGGATTGCTGGTTCCTCCGGGCAACACCCGGGCACTGGCGTCGGCCATCGACAGAATCTGCGATGACGACCGGTTGGCGGCATCCCTGGGGGCAGCCGGACGTACGCGTGTGCTCAAACACTTTACATGGGAACGCGCCGCACAATTGTGCGTGGGCGCCTACCGCCATGCCATTGATGCATTCGGTTCTCTGATCGACTAAGATGGGCCCATGATTACGGTTGATTTGGACTATCTGGATATACCGCCCGATGCCCGGGTCCTCGACATCGGATGCGGTTCCGGACGCCATACTGCGGCCCTCTTCGATCTGGACCGGTGCTTTGTGGTGGGTGCCGATGCCAGCGCGTCGGATCTTCGGCAAGCCCGCCAGCGGCTGCACTTCCACGAACAGGTGGCGAAGCATTCAGCCGGGACATGGGCCCTTTCAGCAGCGGATGTAACCCGCCTGCCGTTTGCCGACAATTGTTTTGATGCTGTCATCTGCGCCGAGGTTCTGGAACATGTCCGCAATCACAGCCAGGCCTTGGCCGAACTGACGCGTGTGCTCAAACCATCGGGTGAACTGATCATCAGCGTTCCGCGCCACTGGCCCGAGCGCCTGTGCTGGGCGCTTTCCAGCTCATACCGCAATACCCCGGGCGGCCATATTCGCATCTACCGAACCGGGACGTTGATCCAAATGGTGCGATCGGCCGGATTCCGGCATCGGCACACTCACCACGCCCACAGCCTGCACGCCCCCTTCTGGTGGCTCAAATGCCTGCTGGGCGTCGAACGCGAAACGATCTGGCCGGTACGCCTCTATCACCGTTTTCTGGTATGGGGCATGATGAAGCGGCCAAGACTGACCCGCTGCCTGGAGCGTCTGCTCGATCCGGTTATGGGCAAGAGTGTGGTGCTCTATTTCAGGAAGATGCGGTTGAAGGGTCAAATTGTCGAATCGTCGAATCGTCAAAGGGTCTGATTGCCGTGCGAATTGAGACGATTCAACCATTTGACAATTCGACCATTCGGCGATTTGACGAACCTTTGGGTCAAAAAGTTGACGTCCGTTTATAAAGGTGCTCTGTCACTCACAAGGGCCAAATAGATTACCTCCTGATATCGCATGAAATATATCGACCTCATCACCTGGTGCCCTTTCCGCCTCTCCGCTGGCACAACGCTTGCTTGAAAACCGATATCAGTCGTGAGGCGGCTGGTTTCCAATGCGGATGCCGGCCGAAGGCTCCGTTCATATAAAAACGTCAAGCGGCAGAGCAATATCGATGTCGAATATACTCATTATCGATGATGACCCAAGCGTTACCAGTCTCTTATCATCAATTGTAACGCGCATGGGGCATCGAGCGACATGTGCCGATTGCGCCGGAAAAGGGCTTCAAAAGGCCGGAGCCGGCAGCTATGAAGTGGTGCTGCTCGATGTGGGGCTGCCCGATGCAGACGGTCTGGAAATCATGCCCGATATTCGTGAGCGGGCACGAAGCGCCGAAGTGATTATCCTCACCGGAAACGGCGATCCCGATGCCGCCGAATTGGCTATTCGGAACGGGGCCTGGGACTATTTGGTCAAACCCTCGCCCATCGACCATATCATGAGGACCATCGCACGTGCGATATCCCATAATGATAATAAACGTACAAAATCTCTATTGGCATCGCTTAAACGCGACGGCCTGATTGGGAACAGCGCGGCCATCAACGCGACCCTGGAACGAATCGCTCAAGCCGCGGCAGTCGAGGCCAACGTTCTGATCAACGGTCAGACCGGTACCGGCAAGGAGCTGATCGCCCGCACCATCCATGACAACAGTTCCAGGCGCAACCATCGTTTCGTGATCGTGGATTGTGCTGCGTTGCCGGAACCGTTGGTGGAAAGTGTGCTTTTTGGTCACACCAAAGGCGCCTTCACCGGAGCCGATAAAGAGCGTCGGGGATTGATTCGCCAAGCCCATGGCGGCACCTTGTTCCTGGATGAAATCGGCGAGCTGCCTTTATCGGTTCAAAAAGCATTTTTGCGGGTCATTCAGGAGCGGCGCTTCAGGCCCATCAGTTCAAGACAGGAGATCGAGGTCAATTTCAGGCTGATCGCCGCCACCAACCGCGACCTGGATATCATGGCAGCCAAAGGGCAGTTTCGCAGCGATCTCCTGTTTCGGCTGCGCTCCTTTGCCGTTGAAGCACCGGCACTTCACCTGCGCAAAGGGGATATCCGGCCGCTTACCGATTTCTATATCAATCGATTGAGCGAACTATACGGATCGCGGGCCAAAACGACTTCCATCGATTTCCTGGAGGCGCTGGAGCAATATGATTGGCCTGGCAATGTCCGGGAGCTGTTTCACACGCTGGAAGAATCAATCTCGATGGCCGCCGACGAGCCGACGCTTTACCCTCACCATCTGCCGACCCGAATCCGGGCGATACTGAAACGGGAATCGGTCAAGGCATCCACCGCTTCCACGTCTGCTCTTCCGGACGACGTTACCGAGGTTCGGGAAAGCAGGACGTTTCTTAAGATAAGCGAATACCGCAACCTGATGGAACGGCGATACCTGGAGCAATTGACCCGAATTACCGGAGGCAATCGGAAACAGGCCTGCAGCATGTCCGGCCTGTCCCGGACGCGACTGTTCGAATTGCTGAAGAAACACGACCTTGCCAAACCCAACTCCGGCTACCGCATTCTAACCGATGACTCCAAGGTGATATGCCCGGCTTCCTGCCGCTGACGACATCAGGGGCATGGCTTGGGCATAACCGCACGACACGAAACAACGCGGTACAGGTCCGGGTTTCGACCCACGGATCAAAAGACACGCAAAGCGGCCGGTATGTCATGCCGGTCCATATCCCTCATGTTCCTCTTTACGAACACGAAAGCCCAAAATGGCGAACACCCACCGCCTTACAAAGCCTGCGCCCGATATCGGCGCCGCCTGAACATAAGCAAATAATTATTCGATATAATTGCTATTTTCAGTCCACACGACTATCCAGGGTCCTGCACATCTTCATGGCACGCCTGTTGCTCTCGGGGATATCATGCGTATGGACCACGAATCGAAAAAGGATAAGCATTGTACATGAATGTACTGATTTATGCCTCGCGCCACAATGTCGAAAGCCGCCGTCTGCTGAATACCGTCCGATATCTGAGTGAATCGCACCATTGTGTGCACTATGATGATATCAGCAACTTTAGCGATGCACTGCATCGTTCAAGGACCGGTAGCCGGATGGCGGTGCTTTTTCCCTCCAACCGCGATGAACTGGTCACGCTGGTCACGTTAAGGCATCTGCTGTTCGACATGCAGATCATCCTGATTCTTCCCAACGGTAAATCGCAAACACTCTCGCACGGTCATGCACTGCGCCCCCGCTTTATCAGCTATGCGGACAGTGATTTTTCAGATGTCGCCGCAGTATCCAATAAACTATTGGCACGCCTCGCCAAGTCCTCAATTGCAACTGCATAGTCATTTTTACTAGACACGTCGCAGTATACCCAGACTCCCGGTCATAGGCATGGCCTGGAACTTCCCGTCATCAAGGGCCATCTGATAGATCTGGAAAGGCGCCTGACCGCCGTCGGCCGGATCGGGAAAGATATCATGGATCAGCAGATACCCACCGGGCATGATATGTCCGCTCCAGCAATTGTAGTCCGATAAAACCGTCTCAAATGCATGGCCGCCATCGATAAATACCAAAGCCAGAGGGGTAGCCCAGGCCCGGGCCGCCACATTTGAGTCACATACTATCGGTACGACGGTATCTTCCAAACCTGCCAGGTTGAGAGTACTGCGCAGAAAGCGAAAGGTGTCGATCGACTGGGTGCGGGCATCGAAAAGGTCTGGATCGAAATATTCTTCTCCGGGCTGCTGCTCTTCAGATCCCCGGTGGTGATCGATGGAAAACAGGATTGAGCCGCGCTGCCTGCACGCGCTGCCAAGGTAAAGTGCCGATTTGCCGCAATAGGAGCCCACCTCCAGGCACGGGCCGAGCGGCGCCGCCTGCGAGGCCAGTTCATACAATCGCCGCGCTTCGTCATGGTCCAAAAACCCCTTGATTTTTCCTGCCAACTCGGACAGCTGCTCTTGCTCCATTCCCCTGCTCCCTTTATGCGGACAACTTAAGAAGCCGTCACTTTGCCGGCATTGGATTCATGGAATCCAACTCTGCAAGGCTGTCCGGATCGCCTGCGCACATGGGACTACCACCTGTTTTATTAAAATGTAAAGCCCAACTTCGATACCGATTCCAATATCGGCCCCGATGGTTTGAATGCAGAGGAATATATCTGTATTTCGAGGATTAAACGTCTTACCCCAACGCAGAGATTGGGCTTGAGGGGAGCCTCTGAGGCCGGTTCTAGTCGTAGCCGCGTACTAGCACCTCCCTCGGCTTCACACCGTCGGCGGGTCCAACGACGCCTTCGCTCTCCATCATTTCGACAATCCTGGCGGCTCGATTGTACCCGATTCGCAGGTGTCTCTGGATCATCGAAATGGATGCCTGACCGGTCCTGGTAACCAGCGCGACAGCATCATCGTACCGTTCGTCGTACTCTTTGTCTTCATCATCGCCGCTCTCTTTTTGCGGCGCTTCAACAACACTTTGGTCATATTCGGGTGTTGCCTGCTGTTTTAAAAATTCAATGATACCGGTCAATTCAGTCTCCGAAAGATAAGCCCCGTGAATGCGCTGCAGCTTTCCGGTTCCGGGCGGCATGAAGAGCATGTCACCCATTCCGAGCAGGTTCTCCGCCCCATTTGTGTCGATAATGGTTCGCGAATCGGTTTTGGAAGAGACCTGAAACGTGAGTCGGGTGGGAAAGTTGGCCTTGATAATACCGGTCAGTACATCCACCGACGGCCGCTGAGTCGCTAAAATCAAATGAATGCCCGCAGCTCTGGCCATCTGCGCCAAACGGGTCAGGGCAACTTCGACATCACGGGAGGCCACCATCATCAAGTCAGCCAATTCGTCAATCACCACCACGATATAGGGCAGCGGTTTTGGCGGCTTTTCTTCCGAGTCGGCATCCGGCTTTTTCTGGCGCTTCTGCTCCCGAAGTACTTTTTGATTGTATTGCTCGATATGCCGGGACTTCTTTTCTGAAAGGAGCTCATAGCGGTGTTCCATTTCCTTGACCGCCCAGAACAAGGCATTGGTGGCCTTTTTAGCGTCTTTGACCACCGGTGTGATCAAGTGGGGTATCCCGTCGTAGGCTGAGAGCTCGATCCTCTTGGGATCCACCATGATCAGCTTTACCTCATCGGGAGTCGCCTTGTACAAAAGACTGCAGATCATGGTATTCAGGGCCACGCTTTTACCTGCACCGGTAGCGCCGGCAATCAACAGGTGGGGCATTTTGTCGAGAGTGGCCGCTACGGGGTTGCCCACGATATCCTTGCCAAGGCAGATGGTCAGCCTGGATCTGGAGTTCTCATAGCTTTCCGAGGCGACGATCTCTTTAAAGCGCACGGTTTCCCGATCGGCATTGGGCACTTCGATGCCTATGGCGGCCTTGCCGGGGATGGGTGCGACGATCCGTATACTGATGGCCCTGAGCGCCAGCGCCAAATCATCGGTCAGGTTCACGATCTTGTTGATCTTGATACCGGGGGCCGGAGCATACTCGAAAGTGGTGATCACCGGCCCCGGCGTAACGGCCACCACTTCACCTTTGACGCCAAAATCCTCCAGCTTCTTCTCCAGCAGTTTAGACTGCATATGCAGACTCTCGTCATTGACCGAAATCGGTCGCTGTTCCGGATCCTCAAGCAGACTCAAGGGTGGTATCTTGAATTCGCCGCTTCCGGCCTGCATAAAATCAAACATCTTCTGCTGAGGTTTCACGCGTCGCTTGGGGGCCGGCGGTGGGGGCGCCTTGATCTCAATTTTGCGTGCCGGCGCCGTTGATTGAACCTTGAGCAGGCTCTTGCGTTTCTTCGCTTTCTGGCGCCGTTCCCTCCGTTTGACGGCAATGGTCTTGAGATGGTTGACGACGGCTGTGGCCGTGGATTGGCAGCGCTTATAGCAAGCGACCAGTGAAAATCCGGTGGCCAGAATGAAGCCGATCAGCCAGGTCAACCCCAGGATAATGGCACTGCCGGCCATATTGGTGTAGCGTACCAGCAGATCTTTGAGCGGTACACCGACAATGCCTCCGGCCGAGAATTTGCTGCCGAACAGATCATATGTGTTTTGCCGGAGCGCCAGCAGGCTGCCGGTCGTGATCAGCAATATCAAACCACCTGCAATGATGTGAACCAGGACCTTTCCTGAACGATGGCTGAAAAAATGGATGCAGGCAAGCAGCAGCAACACGGGCACCCAGAAGGCGCCCAAACCCCACATGCCGACCAGTATGCCGGCAACTTGAGCACCCACCGGCCCGAACAGGTTGTTGACCGGACCCTGCGCGCCGGCATTGTGCACTGAAGGATCGGTGTGGTGATAGGAGACCAAACTGATCAAGGTGAATATGACACAAAAGAACAGCAGTATCCCGATGATTTCCTTTCGCATGGTCATTCACCCTTCCAAATAATCGAGGCAGCTTTCCGTCCAGCGGTCCAACGAGCTGCATGCGGCTCTATCTCGGAGTGCCGAATGTTACGCCATAACGAAAAATATCGCAATATTTGAAACCACTTCTATATTTCAACGATGAACGGCAAGATCACCGGTCGGCGCCCGATGGTAAAAAAGAAGTATTGCCTCAGGGCCGACTGAACCCTCGAACGGATGATATCGGTGCGATGGGGAACCTCGGGAGGAACATCTTCCACGATTTCCAGAACCACACATTGAGCATCGTCAAGCAAATGGCCGGTCTCTGTCTCGAAGACAAAACCCTTGGATGCAATGTCCGGTCCGTAGATGATAACACCGGTCTCCTCATCCATGGCCATATTGACGACGACCATGCCCTCTTCGGAAAGCATGCGCCGCTCCTTGAGAACACTTCGCCCCACATCTCCCACCCCCTTGCCGTCGATCAGCAACCTGCCGGTCGGTATGATATCCTGCAAAGCGGCACCCTTTTCGTCAAACGAGATGATTTGCCCGTTTTGGGCCAGCAGAATATGGTCGCTGCGGATACCCTGCTGCTCGGCGAGCCGCGCATGGAGGACCAAATGGCGGTACTCGCCGTGGATCGGGATGAAATAGCGCGGTTTGATCAGCCGTATCATCATCTTGAGCTCTTCCTGAAATGCATGCCCCGACACATGGATTCTGGCAATCTTTTCATAGATCACATTGGCTCCGCGGCGATACAGATCATTGATAATACTGGTGATAGCCTTTTCATTACCCGGTATGAACTTGGATGACAGAATGATCGTATCATCCGGTTGAATGCGGATCTGCTTGTGGCTGCCGCTGGCCATGCGCGCCAGTGCCGACATCGGTTCTCCCTGGCTGCCGGTGGTCACCATAAAGATTTCATCATCCGAATAATGACCGATGTCATCGATATCGATTTCCATATGGGCCGGCAGTTTCAAATAGCCGAGCTGACGTGCAATCGATACGGAGATCTCTATGCTGCGCCCGTTGAAAACGATTTTTCGACCGCAGACATCCGCGATATCGGCGATCTGCTGGATGCGGCCGATATTCGAGGCAAAGAGCGCCACGATGATGCGGCCGGGACATTTTTTACAGATCCGGGAGAGCGAATCACCGATCTCTGCATCGGAAACCGTATAGCCGCGGTTCTCCACGTTGGTCGAATCCGACAGCAGGGCCAGCACGCCCTCTTCGCCATAGCGGGCGAACTGGTTGACATCCGTCGCCATTCCCTCGATGGAGGTATGGCTGAGTTTGAAATCACCGGTATGAACAATCATGCCCAGCGGTGTGCGGATAGCCAGGCCCACACCATCCACCACGCTATGATTGACCCGGATGAAATTGAGTTCGAACGGTCCCATCTTCAGGGTTTCGCGCGGATGAATGGCATGCAAAGCCGCGTCAGCCAGCAGTTCATGCTCTTCGAGTTTGTGTCGCACAACGCCCAGCGTAAACGGGGTGCCGAAAACCGGAGCGGAAACATCTTTAAGCAAATAAGGCAGAGCGCCGATGTGGTCTTCATGGGCATGAGTCAGGACAATGCCGGCAATCTTGCGGCTGTTCTGCCTCAAATAGGTCATGTCCGGAATGACGTAATCGACCCCCAGCATAAAATCTTCGGGGAACATCAGCCCGACGTCGATAACGAAAATGGTCTGGTCATACTCGACGGCCATCATATTGAGACCGATTTCACCCAGCCCGCCCAAAGGGATCAACTTAAGCACGCGATCCTCCATGCGGTTCGCCGGATTGAATCTCCTGCATTGCCTGGCGCACTTGATCCATGACCTTCTCTTTGGTCTTGCGCGAATACCCGCGCGTATCGATTTTTTCGCAAATGGTGACAATGACCGGCCGGGGCCGGATCAACAAACGCCCTTTCGGCATGATGTCATATGTGCCTTCGATAACAAGGGGGACGATCGGCACTTGCGCATCAACAGCCATGACGAACCCACCCTTTTTATAGGGCAACAGTCGACCGTCCTTGCTGCGTGTGCCTTCCGGGAAAATCATGACGGACGTACCTCTATGAATGGTCTCAGCCGCACGGGCCAGACTTTGAAAGGCGGATGCACGATCGGATCGATCGATGCTGATATATCCCGCACCGCGCATGCCCCGGCCGAAAAT
The DNA here is from genome assembly GCA_050291625.1 of Desulfobacteraceae bacterium. Taxonomy (GTDB): domain Bacteria; phylum Desulfobacterota; class Desulfobacteria; order Desulfobacterales; family Desulfosarcinaceae; genus JARRKU01. The sequence continues at coordinate 80,235 of JBNKKC010000148.1, read as the reverse complement.
GGGTATCTTGAACAGCTCCGCCTTGGCTAACCAGCGAAACTGCTTCGGCAAATGACCTAAAAGCACAGGGATGTCAAAATTGCTCTGATGATTCGACATGAAGATGCACGAGGTGAGGTCGTTGATCCGATCGATGCCGATGACCGTTACCCGAATACCACTCACCCATAAGATCGTCTTTGCCCAGAACCGCGCGACCAGATGAACGCTGTCCCCGGTTCTGGAAAAGAATGAACAACAAATCGCCAAAATGCCAAACACTATCGTCGCAAGGACGGTCCACGCAGAAATGACGATGGAATGCAATTGGGTCAGAAGGAGCGGGCGATGGTATGCATTCATTCAAGCCATTATCTCCAACGTCGAAAAAATGGAATCGACGGCCTGCACCAGCCAGTTCCTTTGACGCTCACTGGCGTATTGGATGCACTGACAACGTGAACGGTGATTGGTACGAACCAGCAACTCGCAGGCCAAACGATCGGAAAACAGTTCCAGAGCGAAATAAAAGGGTTGGCAAGCCGAATGTTCTTTCTGGATCGATTCGAGTATCTGTTCGTCAAGCTGCATCCAATAGAGCCCATCAAACCCGGCAACGGCATGCATGGCATCCAGATGATCTTTAAGCTTCCGATGATCATCGGGTCGGAGCTCGTCGATAACATACTGTTTCATAATGCACGCTAAATAAGCATAAACGGGCGAAAAGCGCAACATATATGTGCCCGGCTTCGATCAAACAACAACCGGTTGGGGTTGCGGTTGGCAATCGTTCGAACGACCGTGTCCGCTTTCCCGAACACCGTGTTCGCTCTATCGAACACAACTGTCTCCCGGCAGGCCTCAGGATGCCCAAAGCAGAATGACGGACAGTATAACCAATTGTAATTTAATATTTTTTATTTGTCTAATTTCCTAAGCCGAACCCGCCCCAAGTGGCATGCGCGTTGCTCCAGCTTCAAGTCAAATCTGCAATCTTTGCGTGAAAAAACCTTGAGAGAAAATGCTATGCAACGCAAATCATCAACACCGAAAGCGGTTGACCGACGCTTTCGGTCCTGTTCGACACGGAATGTCGTCGTATCATGGTTTCTTTTGCTTATCGTGTGGGTCGTTCCAGCGCATGCCGAGTCATCCGCCGAAGAGCATATGGGCATTTCCATTTTGAAATTCGGCACAGGGGTCATTACAGCCTATGCGCTTCACGAGGTCGGGCATGCAGCGGCAGGCTATCTGACGGGAACCGACATCGAATGGGGTCTGGGAACCTACAACCAGCCGTTGGGTTTTGAGGAGAATGCCGATTGCGATTCAGACGGTATGATCGTTCACGCCGCCGGCTTGCTAACTCAACTCACCGCTTCCGAAATCATTTTGCAGTCCGAAAGCATTTCCAATAACAGCAACTTCGTACGCGGCATGATGTTCTGGAATATCGTTAATCCAATTGTCTACAGCCTGGACTATTGGTTCATTCGACGGACCAACAAAGAATCCGACACCACGTACCAGGGGGATATCGAGGGGTTCGAAAACTACACAAGCGATAGCAGTGCAAACGTCTTCGCGGCCGGCATGCTCGCTATTGCCGCTTTTCAGGGCTACCGATACATCAGGACCCAGACGTGGGCTCCTCAATGGATGCAGCGTGACGATGTGCGTCTGAACCTTCAGGCCAGCGGCCACAAAGGCCTGGCGTTATCAGTGGAAATCGACTTTTAGCCGGTGTCCATCCATAAATAATTTTTCTGAATGGACACCAGGTAGAATCCATAGAGCGCGGACCGGTATCAGCCGGCCGATTGACTGCCGCTGGACTCCAGGTTCAGCATCTTCTGTTTCAGATCCAGACCGCCGCCAAATCCTCCCAGAGTGCCATCGCTGCGTATCACCCGATGACATGGAATGAATATGGGATAGGGGTTGCGAGCCATGCAATTTCCAATGAAGCGGCTTGCTCCGGGCATACCCGCCCTAACTGCGATATCGCCGTAAGATCGAACCTGACCACGGGGAATTTTGGCAACCTCCCGGTAGACGTTGATCCGGTTCGCCGTGCATGTCGAAAAATCGAAATATTGCCAGGGGATAGAAAGGGGGCGGCCCTTAAAGTAGTTCTCGATGGTGCGGGCAATGACATACACCTGGGCCGGGTGATGTTTCCGGGAGACACACATTCCCTCGAGTTTCCCGCTCAGCAACTTTTTGGTCGAACAAGGCAGGAAGACCCGGACGAGTCTGAAAGGATTCTCCTGGTAGGCCATGGCACAATAGCCAAACTCGGTATCAAATTGATAGCTTCGGATTTTGATATTGTGAGAGGTTTGCATGGGCAAAACGTCCTGCCAAATAAATAGACGTTCAGATAATGTTTTTGGCAAGGCTAGAGGGAGGAAGCTGTATGTTGATACCGCGACGACCGATAACGCAGTCCAAAAACATTATCTGAACGTCTAAAAAAAATCCTCCGGCACGTGTGGCATGCCGGAGGACGTAACGACTGATTGATTAAGTCTCTTCGATGACGATGGCGTCTTCTTCACAGACTTCAACGCAGCTTTCGCAGCCGAGGCATTCTTCTGCATTGACCGGTTTGCTCTTGCCGTCTTCCATCTCGAAAACTTCGGTCGGACAAACATCAACGCATTCTTCGCAACCGACGCATTTCTCTTCATCCACAATGGGGTTAAAAGCCATTATCACGCCTCCTTTCGTAAAATATTCCATAATTAAGTTGTTCAAAACAACTATTGTTGGCGACACCGAAAAAACGCCATATCCCAATTGATACCACCAGTCAAGCCTTGTTCGCGTTTTTTTCGTTCCTCAGGGCTCTATCAGACCAACAACCGAATTCAACCACGGAATGTCAGGCCGATGACTGGCGGTCATTTCCGTTTTCGCAAGGCCGAGCAGGAGGTCCTGCGGCGCAACGCCGGCGAGAAAGTGCAGGGCCAGCCGATTCGATCCCGGAACTCCCGCCAGGCTGTCGTCCGGAAGCGCCGCTGCAGGGTCCGTTGCCCGACCATAAGCGGTCAGGGCTTCCAGGCGCTGTTGTTTCATGGCAATCACCCGGTCAGAGTCGCTCAATTCCCATCGAACCGGCGACGAGTGGTTGGGAAACCGTTCCAGCACATTGTCTAAAACCGTCGGGCTGGCGGTCAGGAAAATAGCGTCGTCAGCGTCACAGGACTGCGCCAGGCAAGCCCATGCCCGAAGACGCTGAGAACTCATGCGGGTTTCAAGCCTTTGCGGGTTCGATACAGCGGTCGCGCGAGAACGAAGGGGAGCGCTCTCTGCCCCATCCTGCATGAATCCGGACATGGTTGCATAGAGATCGGCCTCCATGGCTCCTACCGATTCCAATTGCCGATCGGCTTCTTCATGAATCATGTCGTGTTCATGGGCCAGGGCAAGAAATAGAGCGGACTGAAAGAGTCGGTCCGGTTCCCGCACTGAATCTCCAGATTCACGACGTTTGATCTGCGTACGAATCCGGCTTGGGGCATTGTCGTCCACCAATGGCGGACGGCCCTGGGATGACTTGTAAAAGTCTGAAATATCGGAAAGCTTCGTCCCGTGAACCTCGGCCCAATTCTTGAACCTCTGGACGGCCGCCATCAATGCACCGCTATCCAGACCGGCAGGGGTTCGAACCGTCAAGCTCCCATGCTGGATCGATGCCGCCATCCTGCCGGTAACCATGCTGTCCAACGGAAGGTAAAGCGTGAACGGCCCCAACGCATCGGCCAGTAATGTTGTGTGCGAATCTGAGATATGGGTAAAAGGAAAGCAGCAAATCATGATGAACACCTCTGGGCTAGTCAGACTGAGCCTTGTGTTTATAGGATGCCAAAAAAGATGTCAATTCACTGCAGACGGCGTTGGTCACCCTTTGCTTGTCCCGGCCGGCATCGACAATCCGAAAGCGTTGCGGCGATTGGTTCGCAAGATCCAGGTAACCGGCGCGAACCTTTCGGTGGAACTCAATCTTTTCCTGTTCAAATCGTGATTCTGATCCGGTTCGATCTCCGTTGTCGATCTGGCGCCAGGCTCTGGCCAAGCCGGTTTCCGGTTCCAGATCGAACAGCAGCGTCAGGTCCGGTTGCAGGTTGTCGCATACCAGCGCATGCAATTCGCGAATCAGGGTTTTGTCCAAGCCTCTGGCGTAGCCCTGATAGACTAGCGTGGCATCGAAAAAGCGATCGCACAAAACGGTGCGGTTGGCCGCCAGGTGGGGTTCGATGACAGTTCGGATATGCTGAATGCGATCCGCGACATAAAGCAGCAGCTCCGCTGCGGGGACCAGATCTGTATTGGAAGGGTCCAACAAGACCGTTCGGATCTGGCCGCCGATGGCGGTTCCGCCCGGTTCGCGCGTGGTGACGCACTCATGGCCTTCGGATGTTAAAAATCGAACAATGTGTGGAAGTTGGCAGGTCTTTCCCGCCCCTTCGATCCCTTCAAGGGTTATAAACATCTCAGACTCCGTTCTCAGGGGGGTCGCCAATATAGAAGTGACGCTCCAGGATCCGATGATAGCGGGTCCAACGGGCATTGGGATCTTCAGCGTCCATGAACTCTCGAATCGCGTTCATGCGCGAATCGATTTCATCAATATAGTTGAGCAGCACCGCCTCGATGGTTTTAGGCGGTTCGGGTGAACCGAATTCTCTGGCGCCATGATGACTGACAATCATATGTTTGACCAGCGCGGCCAATTCGGCTGGAAAGTTCTCGACACCTCTTATTTTGCTCTCGACGATTTCCAGGCCGATACCGATGTGGCTGACCAGACGCCCTTCGTCGGTATAGTCTATGACATGGCTGCAGCTCAGTTCCCGCGTTTTTCCGATGTCGTGCAAAATAACCCCGACAAGCAGCAGATCACGATCGACTCGATGATAATGTCCGGCAATTTTATCTGCCAGCAGCGCCATGGACAAGGTGTGCTCCAGCAGCCCGCCGAGATAGGCATGGTGCATCAATTTTGCCGCCGGAGCCCGCTTGAATTGGGCGACCAGACCGGTATCGGCCCAAACCGCGGCGATCAGATCGTTGAGAGGACCCGGCTGCATGGTATCGGTCAAGCCGGTCAGTCTTTCGAACATCTGATCCACATTTCGGGTGCTGGCCGCGATGAAATCTTCAGGATGCACACTGTCCGGCGCAAGCCCAACCAGGCTCTTGACCACCAGCTGTAAGGCTCCTCTGAATTCACCGGCAGTCGCCGCGACACGCACGAAATCACCGGCATCGGCCGCACCGGCTGTCTGGTCGACATTGTCCCAGACAACCCCTTTGATCCGGCCGGTTTTATCGGCCAGGGTGATATTCAGAAAAGGATCTCCGTTGCGCTTGTGCGCCATGCTCTTTTCGGCAAGAACGAAGATATCGTTGACGTGGCTGCCGGCGACGATATTCCCTATGAACAGATGTTTCTTCTCTTCAACCATATTGAACCTGACATTTTTCGTAAGGGCGCACTGTCCGTGCTCTATCTGCCGTCTCAATCGCAAGGCGGATGAGACGGCGTTTCACCATGCGACGATGGTCATTGGCCGGTCCGGGAATTTTTCAGGCACTGATCAATATCGAGGATGTCTTGACCGCCGGCGTGCTGCCGGGTGCGGTACCTTGTGATATCGGCCAGGTTGCGCGTAATCTCCCCCATCTTTTCCACGTGCTCGAGAATCGCCTCGAGTTGTTTGTACTTCGGCCCGCCATGCTCCAAATCCATCATCAGGATCTGAAGCGAGCCCAGGACAAATTGCAGCGGCTGGTTGAGCTTGTGGCAGATGCCGCCGGCGGTTTCCAGGGCGGCTTTGAGTTTTTCCTCTTCAGCCAGTTTTTGATTGGCCTTTTGGTAGGTCAACGCACAGCGCACGCGCGTCAGCAGTTCGACCCGGTTTACCGGTTTGAGAAGACAGTCACTGGCACCGGCCTTGAACGCAGCTTCCAGGGTCTCATCATCCATTTCGGCTGTCACGAATACCACCGGCATGTTCTGAAGCCGTGGATCGGTTCTCAGCTTGATGCATGTCTCAATGCCGCTGATCACCGGCAAACCGACAGCCATGAGGATCATATCCGGTTTGAAATCCTTGAGCATTTCCAGACACTGTGCGCCGTCCGAAGCCGTTTGGATCCGATAGTCCCCAGCAAGTACCTTGGTCATCATTTCCAGGGTGACCTGATCATCTTCGACAATAAGGATCACGGCCTGACTGCCTGCAACTTGTTTCATGCATTCCATTCCTTGTATAGGGTCCGCTCGTCCGATTTATCCTTCATCGGTTGGATTTCCCGCCCGTGCCGTCGTTTCCGTCCGAAGACGGGCGTGCATCGCTTCCGAGATCCCATTGGCGAAGCTGCTTCAAAGCCTCGTAATCGGTCATATCGCAGCGCACCGGTGTAATGGAGATATAGTTATCTCTCAATACGGCGCCATCCGCGTCCTTGAATGTGTAGCTGGGCTCGGCCTCGCTGCCTTGCCAGTAGTAGGTGCCGTTGCGCGGATCTTGTCTTTTATCAAAATATTCATCATACAGATCCGATCCCTGCCGGCTGATCCGGACGCCGGCAATGCTTTCGCCGGGCAGGTTGGGCACGTTGATATTTAGAAAGGTTCCGGAAGGCAGTCCATTGGCGTGGACGACGGCAGCCAGGCGGGACACGAACCGGGCGGCGTCATCGTAGTGGACCGAAGATCCGTTCTGAATGGATACCGCTATCGCGCTGAGGCCGTAAATGGATGCCTCCTTGGCCGCCGCCACCGTACCGGAGTAATTCAAATTGATCCCCACATTGGCGCCTGGATTGATGCCGGAAATGACCAGGTCGGGATGTCGATCGAGCAGCTCCAAAATCGCCAGTTTGATGCAATCGGCCGGAGTTCCGCTGACGGCCCAGCCGCTGTATCCGCCGTTGAGACTCACCTTGGTCACCCGCAGGGGGTGCTGCAGCGTAATCCCATGCCCGACGGCGCTGCGCTCGCGATCCGGCGCCACGACAGTCACCCGATGGCGCCGATGCAATGCGCGGTATAGGGCCCAAAGACCATCGGCGTAAATACCGTCATCATTGGTCAATAATATGTCAAGCGAATCGTGCATAGGCGGAACGCATCGAATTCACAGGTTGATATTGATTTTTCAACATTTATAGCTCTATATTGAAAAATTTGATCAGTGGCAAGTGTCGATTGACGAACCATAATATTCTGTACAGAGCTGTCTGGGAAATGATGAGCAGGATGCTTAGGCAAAGAAACCGATGCACCCTTAATACCGGTTCCGTGAGATTGATGTTCCGGCTTGCCATTGCAGCGATGCTGTTCATTACCCTGCCGGCAATGGCCTGGGCCGAAACCGGACAGGAGCCGCCCGACGCATCGGAACCGTGGCATATATCGGCAGACCGCATTCAATACAACCAGCAGCTCGACCTTTATGAAGCCCAAGGCAATGTGAGCGTGACGCGTACGGGAAGAGAGCTGACGGCCGATCGGGTCGTTCTGGACCAGAAAAACCGGGACGCGATGGCCGAGGGAAATGTGCGCCTGGTTTCAGACCAGGACGTCTTAGACGGCAGCCGCCTGACGCTGAACCTGGATTCCGAGACCGGCGAGCTGACCGAAGGCACGATTTTCCTGCACCAAAACAACCTTTACTTGAGCGGCGACCATATTTTGAAGACCGGCCCGCAAAGCTATCGGGCTGACAAGATCACCATCACCACCTGTGACGGCCCCGATCCGGATTGGCGCATCACCGGTAAAGATATGAGGGTCACGCTAGAAGGGTACGGATTCGCCAAGCACGCCTCTCTGTGGGCCGGCAAGTTGCCCGTATTGTACACCCCCTACCTGGTATTTCCGGCTAAGCGCAAACGCCAGTCAGGATTTCTCATGCCGGACCTGGAATTCTCAGACCGCAAGGGCAGCGAATACCTGCAGCCCTTTTTCTGGGCCATCGGGGACAGCAGCGATGCCACAATTTTTGCAGATTATATGACAGAGCGCGGCACCCGGGCCGGCTTTGAATACCGGTATGTTCTGTCGCAGTCCTCTATGGGCACCTTGATGGCCGATGGTCTGCTGGACCTCAAGGTCGACGACGGAGAGGGGGACAACAGCGATCTATGGGGGTTCGAAGAGGAGGAAAAGGATCTGCTGCGTCCCAACAAAGACCGCTACTGGTTGCGTTTGAAACAGAATCAGGCCCTTTTACTGGGACTCAAGGCCAAGCTGGACGTCGATTGGGTCAGCGACCAGGACTACCTGCACGAGTTTTCATCGGGCACCGGTGGTTTCAAAGAGACGCGGGACTATTTTACCGATACCTTCGGACGGGGGCTGGACGACGACGACGAACCCATTCGCATGAACCAACTCAACATCAGCCGCGCATGGAAATTTTATTCGTTCAATACCAACCTGTTATGGCAAGATGATGTGATCAAACGACGCAGCGGGGGCACCGATAAAACCGTGCAGCAGCTGCCCGCCATCTCATTGGCCGGCATCAAACAGCCGCTGCTCCAAAGCCCGCTTCAGTACGACCTGACCACCGGTTATGTTCATTTTTACCGTATTGACGGCGAGCGGGGGCACCGCCTCGATCTTTACCCGCGGGTCTATTTGCCTTTTCGAATGTTCGACGTCCTGTCGATCGAACCTTCGGCCGGATTTCGCTACACGGCCTGGCAAACATACAATGAAGAATCCGACATCAGCCAGGACGATGACACCTATGACCGGAGTATTTATGACCTCAAGCTGGATCTGAATACCGAGCTGTACCGAATCTACGACGGGGGGCCGATTGAAAACGACCGCATCAAGCACAGCCTCAGACCGCAAATTATCTATGAGTACACACCCGATGTCGATCAGAGCGATCTGCCGAAATTTGAAAAGAGTGTGGACCGTGTCAGCCGCCAAAACCTGATCACCTACGGTTTGACCAACCTGTTTACGCTCCGGCGCACGGCATCCAATGAAGCGGTCCCTGCAGAGCCGCGCTATATTTCTTTTTTGCGATTTAAATTAGAGCAGAGCTTTGATATCAACAAACACAATGAAGATGATCCGGAGCCTTTTTCGACCATCAAAGCCGAACTGGACCTGACACCGGGCCAATATGTGACTATCGATTCTGATGCGCAATGGTCAGTCTATGGGGATGACCTGGTGCAGTTCAACACGGCTTTCAGCTTGTGGAATGACCGCCTGGACAGTCTCTCGGCGGTATACCGATCAACCAAGGAATTGGAAGACGATACCGGAACAGTCACGGTAGAGGGTATTCAGTCGATCCGCCTCGCCGCACTGTTTCACCTGAACCAGCAATGGAGCATCAACGGCGGGTATGAGCGGAACATTTTCGAACACAAAGATATCGAAACATCGTTTGGAATCGTCTATCAATCCCAATGCTGGAGCGTAGATCTGGAATACCGTGTCGAGGATGACGATCGGAGCTATCAGGTCAAGTTCTATTTGCTGGGTCTGGGATCCGTCGGCAGTTAAGGGCCTGAAAGGAAACGACCCTGCCCCGGCGGGATGGGTTGGACAGCGGCATCATGACCTGATATATGTCACTCCCGCCCCGGCCCTTGCCCGTCAAGGGGGGAGCAAAGGTTTTGTTGTTCAGCCTTTATTTAGAAAAGATCGTTAGGTGCCCTAAATGATAATCGTAAGAACACCTCTGCGTATCAGTTTTGTCGGAGGCGGGTCGGATCTGAAATCTTACTATCGTCACCACCAGGGTCAAGTGGTGTGTACGGCCATCGACAAGTTTGTCTACGCCATCGTTAAAGAACGCTTTGACGATATGATTTATGTCAACTACTCGCGCAAGGAGACCGTGGATCGGGTCGATCAGATTCAACACGATCTGGTGCGTGAGGCCATGAAAATTACGGGTGTCGAAAAAGGTATCGAAATCACGACGCTGGCGGACATCCCCTCCAGCGGCTCGGGTCTGGGCAGCTCAAGCTCGATCACCGTCGCCCTGCTGCACGCGCTGTATTCCTACCAAAACACGCTGGTTACCGCCGAACAACTCGCACGCGAGGCATGCCGGATCGAAATCGATATCCTGGAAAAACCGATCGGCCGTCAGGATCAATACGCAGCTGCCTTCGGCGGCGTCAATCGCTTTATCTTCGATCCGGATGACACCACTCATCGAATTGGCCTTCCCATGAATTCAGCCATCAAACGCAGGTTCGCTTCTTCACTCCTGCTGTATTACACCGGCCTTACACGAAAGGCCGACACCATTCTCAGTCACCAGGCGGCCAATATGAATGCCGGGAAAATGCGTGAGGTGTTGCACATTATGGCGGCCATGGTCGAACCGTTCACACGCGCCATGGAGGCGGGCGATATCCAAACCTGCGGCGAACTGCTCGACCGGAACTGGCAACTGAAACAGCAGCTGGCTATCGGGATTTCAAACCCGGAAATCGAAAATATGTACGACCGCGCAAAGCAGGCCGGTGCGCTGGCAGGAAAGGTTTGCGGTGCGGGGGGCGGCGGGTTCTTATTGCTCCTGGCCCCCCGGGAAAACCAGAATCATGTATTCGAAGCCATGCGGGACTATCGTGAAATGCCTTTCATGATCGAAGAGAGCGGCAGTAAGGTTATTTTTGATGATCGTTCGTACTCGAGCAAGTGAAAGATTGATATCATGAAAATTCTTATTACCGGCGGGGCGGGATTTATCGGATCACACACGGCAGATCGATTGATCGAACTGGGCCATCAGGTTTGCCTGCTGGACAACCTGCATCCTACGGTACACCCCAAGGGAAAACCTGACTATCTTCATCCGGAGGCAGAATTCATCGAGGGTGATGTCCGGGACGCATCGACCTGGAAGGCGGCGCTGTCGGGAGTCGAGGCAGTATACCATCTGGCGGCATACCAGGACTACCTGACCGATTTCTCTACTTTTTTTAATGTCAATGCCGCCTCAACCGCCCTGCTCTACGAAATTCTGGTTGCCGAAAGGGGACGCCTGAATGTCAAAAAGGTCGTTGTCGCCGCAAGCCAGGCGGTCATGGGTGAAGGACGCTACAAATGCCCGTCATGCCACGTGTCGAACCAAACCTATCTCTATCCTGAAATCCGATTGGAACCTCAGCTTGCCGCCGGCGATTGGGAACATCGGTGTCCGGATTGCCGGCAGGTCCTTCAATGGATGCCGTCTGACGAATCGGTGATCAACCCCTGCAATCAGTACGCTCTGTCCAAGCATTCCCAAGAGCAGATAGCCATTCAACTGGGCCGACGCTATGACATTCCCTCGGTGGTCATGCGGTACTCGATCGTACAAGGTCCCAGACAATCCTTCTACAATGCCTATTCCGGAGCCATGCGCATCTTCGCACTCTCCTTGTTTTTCGACCGTCCCCCGGTGATCTATGAGGACGGTCTCCAAGTACGCGACTTTATCAACATCAACGACGTGGTGGATGCCAATGTTACGGTATTGGAACATCCTGAGGCGGATTACCAAGTACTCAACGTGGGTGGCGGCAAAGCCTGGACCGTGCGGCAATTCTACGACGCCATGCAGGATCTGGTCGGCAAACAGTTGCCACCAAAAATAGAGGGCATGTATCGCTTCGGAGACACACGTCATATTTTCTCCGACACATCGCGCCTGGAGCGTCTGGGGTGGTCTCCCAAAAGAGATGTCATCGACAGTATCGAGGCCTATTGGGATTACCTGACAGATCATCAGGAAAAAGAGGATATTCTGGCCAGCGCGGAGCACCAGATGCGCCGCATGGATGTTATTCGCACAGTCAAGGCTCGCGCAAAAGTCGAATGATGAAAGCTTTTTTATTGGCCGCAGGCAAAGGCACACGCTTAAAACCCTATACGGATGATCATCCCAAATGCCTGATCCCGATTCTTGGTGCGCCGCTGCTCAAGATATGGCTTGATAACTTGGAAAAGCACGGAATCGATGAGGTGTTGATCAATACACACCATCACGCCGATCAGGTCGAACATTTCATTGACAGCCAACGCCCTGCAACCCACATGAAACTGCGCACGGTATTTGAACCCAACCTGCTCGGAAGCGCCGGAACGCTATGGCAAAATCGTGACTTTATCAGCGGCGATTCTGATTTTGTCATCGCTTATGCCGATAATCTGACCGATCTGAATCTGGGGAAAATGATTGACTTTCACAAAAAGATCCGATCTATGGGGGGAGTTCTCACCATGGGATTGATCAAGGCACCCGATCCGACTGTTTGTGGAATCGCAACCCTTGATGATCGCCGGAGAGTCATTAAATTTGTCGAAAAGCCCCGTCGACCGGAAAGCGATCTGGCCAATGGGGGTGTTTACATTGCGGCTGCGGAACTCTTTGATGAATTCGGGCACTTGCCTGTCGGTCGAGGACGATTGCTCGATCTGGGCTACGACTTGCTGCCACGGTTGGCAGGAAGGATGTATGGTTTTCGTATAACAGATTATCTGGCGGACATCGGAACCCCTCAAAGCTATCGCACGGCGCTGATGCAATGGAAAAAACTAAAGGACAACGGCTTGAGACAATGACACCGTCTTGATTGTCAAGCGTCATCCGGTGCAGTTCTTTCATGTCGTGACCCTAAAAATCGACAGGAGCCCCATGACCTTCGAATCGTTTGCAACCCGATACATCGATCGGCTCAAAACCGTACTGGACGCCATCGATGGTGTTATGTTCGACCAGATGGTGCAGGCCTTCCTTGGTGCGTATGAACGTCAGGCCCGTATCTTTATCATGGGCAATGGCGGAAGCGGGGCCACCGCTTCGCACATGGCCTGCGACATCAACAAGGGCTGCTGCATCGATTTAACAAAAAAATTCAAGATGGTATGTCTCAACGACAATATGCCGACCATGCTGGCCCTGGCCAATGATCTTTCATACGATGTCGTGTTTGAAGAACAATTAAAAAATCAATTCACTGCCGGTGATGTGGTATTGGGCATATCCGGCAGCGGCAATTCAGAAAATGTGCTGCGTGCCATCCGATATGCCGCCGCAAATCGCGGGCTGACGTTTGGCTGGTCCGGTTTCGGCGGTGGTCGATTGTCGGAGTTAGTGGATCTGGCCTTCGTGGTCGAGAGCAACGATATGCAACAGGTCGAGGATACCCACTTGGTTGTCGCCCATATGATGATGCAGGCGATCCATGCCGCTCTGCACAACGGTAAATATTCCGTGTCCTGTCCTGATCCGGTTGCAATAGATCGAGAAACTTAACAGCAGAAAACAACCTATGTCATCTGAACTGATTCCCGCCTGGTATGCCTTGCATACAAAGAGCCGATTTGAAAACGTCGTTAATGAAGGATTGCAAAAAAAATCGATCGAGGTTTTTTTACCGAAAATTACTGTCCCCAGCAAACGCAAAGATCGAAGGAAGATGATCCGCGTTCCGCTGTTTCCAGGGTATGTATTTGTTAAATCGAACCTGCATCCCGACCATCACCTGGAAATCGTGAAAACCGTAGGAGCCGTCAAGCTGGTAGGCGATAATGTCGGACCCATTTCAGTTCATGAGGAAACGATCCAATCCATAAAAATCATGACAGCAACCGACCAGCCCATCACGACCGGTTACCAATTTCGCAAAGGAGACCGCGTGATGGTGGTTGAGGGACCCTTTGCCGGAGTGATCGGAATTTTTGAGCGGTTCGGCGGTCAAGGCCGTATTGTGGTCCACATCGAAGCACTGGGGCAATTCGCCGCCGTTGAAGTCGATGCAGACGATGTAGAAAAAGTCATAACTACTTGACTTTTTATCAAGTTCTGTTTTATACATCAAGCCTTGAATAGAAAGCATGGCTGATTGGCAGAAGGAGGAGGTATGAACAAACTTGAGCTCATCTCTGCTCTTAAAGATCATGCAGGGATTTCCAAAACGGAAGCGGCGAAAATAGTTCAGATCTTTTTTGACAGCATGGCGGACGCGATGGCCCAGGGTAGCCGGGTCGAAATTCGAGGTTTGTGCAGTTTTTATGTCAAGAACTACAAGAGCTATGTGGGCAGAAACCCGAAAACCGGAGAAATAGTGACTATCCGGCCTAAGAAGCTACCCTTTTTCAAGTCTGGAAAAGAGTTGAAAGATCGTGTCGACTATTAAGTTGAACACACGAACTTCACCAATGAACCGGCGTCATCTCCAGTTATTTGAATGGCCCAGTACCCATTGGAAGCTTTGGGTTTGGCGGCAGAATATCATATCATCGTGCCTGGATTTGATTCCATCATAGGACAGAAAAATCCCATCCGGCTACTGAAGAGATTTCTGAGCAACGGTACGCTCCCCCACGCCCTCTTGTTCACGGGTGTCGAGGGTGTCGGAAAACGAACCGTCGCCATGGAAATCGCCATGGCGCTCAATTGCAACGATCCGCAAGTCGATCAAAACGGCCGACGGGAACCGACACAGGCTTGCGGCGAATGCCCGTCCTGCAGGCAGATTCGAACCAACAGCCATCCCGACATCATTCACCTGGCGCCTCAAGACAATGTGCTGCGAATCGATCAGATTCGTACGCTGATCCAAACGCTGGCCATGAAACCGTTCACTGCCCGGCACCGGGTGGTGATCATTGCTCAGGCGCAAACCATGAATCTTGAGGCTGCAAATGCACTTCTCAAAATTCTGGAAGAGCCGCCGGATCGGACCACACTGATCCTGACGGTCCCGCACCGCTCGGAGCTTTTGCCGACCATTGTTTCGCGATGCCGGCAGATCGAATTTGAACCATTATCGCCCGAAGATCTCCTGACCCTGCTGACCGGCGAGCTGAAAATGGAAAAAGAGCAGGCGCAAACGGTGGCGGCGATGGCCGACGGCAGTTATTCCAAAGCCAGGATGCTGGCGGACGATACCTGGCAGAATCGACGCGATTGGATCATTCGTGCCGCGGGATTGGGTTCACCCGGCGAACTCACCCGGCGTTCGGCGACCCTGGCACTGGCGTTTTCCGCCCAATTGGTTCATTTCAAAGATAAGGTTCCGTATTTACTTGATTTGCTCAATACATGGATTCGAGATTTAATCGTCCGCCCGTACCAGCCCGGACAGATGATCAATCGCGATCGCGAGCACTTGATCGACGCCGTCCGGTCAGGTATGGATGACACCCGGCTGCTGGATTTATGGGATGCTGTTGAAAAAGCTCAAAAAGATATTGCGGCCAGAGCCAACATGAGATTAACTTTAGATGTCATGGCGCTTCGGATGTCCTGTTTGGCCGATGGGCCGTTGCGCCACAATGAGTAGAAACGCGCGCATCAGGCAGGATGGTCTGGACGATCGCGGAAACGGAATACAAACCATGGGAAAAATTGTCGGTATCCGGTTTAAATCCGGCGGGAAGATATACGATTTTGACAGTGGCGCCTTTGTTCTGGAGGCGGGTGACAATGTCATTGTAGAGACGGAAAAGGGGCTTGGATTCGGAACGGTGGCGTTGCCGCCCCGGCCGGATGAACAGACGAAGAAGGAAAAGCCGCTTAAGAAGGTGTTCCGTAAAGCCTCGGAAAAGGATTTCGCGCAACGCGAAAAGAATAAACAGCTTGAGACCGAAGCACACGCCCAATGCCTTAAATTCATCAAACAGCTCAAACTGCAGATGAATCTGTTCAGCGTCGAGGCGACATTCGATGCGCGGCGATTGACATTTTTCTTTACCGCCGATGGCCGTGTGGATTTCCGGCAGTTGGTGAAAATGCTTGTCAAACGGTTTCGTGTCCGTATCGAAATGCGCCAGGTCGGCATCCGCAACCAGGCAAAAATGTGCGGTGGGCTGGGAAGATGCGGTCGTGAATTCTGCTGCTCCACATTCATGGAGAAATTTGAGCCGGTGTCGATCCGCATGGCCAAAGACCAGGGGTTGTCATTGAACCCCACGAAGATATCGGGCCAGTGCGGGCGGCTCATGTGCTGCCTCAACTTCGAGAACCAGGTCTACAAGGAACTGCGGGCCAAATTCCCCCCTATGGGGAAAACGGTAACGACCAAGGCCTATACCGGCAAAGTCATACGCTTCAATTTTCTGCATCAGAAAATCGCATTGCGTGTCGATGAAAACCAGGAGGTTGAAGTGGGTCTGGATGAAATTATCAGGTGAGATCATCGGATTCGCCGACACCACCCTGATCCGGCAGAACAGCGAATATACGAGTGATACCGTCCCGGCGGTTTGACGTGGAGTCGTATGCCGATGCAAACGGCATGTACGAATCAATATGACAGCAATGACCGAAACTCACATTGAATGATAGGAGAAGAGAATGTCCGCCCCCTTTTACATAACAACGCCGATCTACTACGTTAATGCCAGGCCGCACCTGGGGCATGCATACACCACGGTATGTGCGGACGTCATCAACCGCTATCACCGGATGGTCACGAATAAAACTTTTTTTCTCACCGGTACGGATGAGCATGGCGACAAGATCATGCGCGCCGCACGAAAAGAGGGGCTGACACCAAGGGCGTATGTGGATAAGATCAGCGCACTGTTCAGGCAGCTGTGGCCGCAACTCAATATAGCGAATGATGATTTTATTCGGACCACCGACGCTAAACATATCGCTGTCGTAAAAACGATTCTGCAAAAAATATACGACCAGGGAGACATCTATTTCGCCGAGTATGAGGGCAAGTATTGCTTTGGATGCGAGCGGTTTTACACCGAACGCGAACTGGTTGACGGCAAATGCCCGGATCATGAGGTTGAACCGGAAATCATCAAAGAATCCAACTATTTTTTCAAGATGAGCAAATACCAACAATGGCTTATCGACCATATTAACGCCAACCCGAAAATGATTCGTCCGGAACGATACCGAAACGAGGTTCTATCCTTTCTGAGGGAACCACTGGACGATCTGTGCATCTCCCGGCCCAAGTCCAGGATCAAGTGGGGTATTACACTCCCGTTCGACAAGGATTATGTTACCTATGTCTGGTTTGATGCACTGATCAACTACGTTTCGGCTCTGGATTTTCCGGACGGCGCCAGGTTCAAGACCTTCTGGCCTGTCGTACAGCATATCGTGGCTAAGGACATTCTCAAACCGCACGGCATTTATTGGCCCATCATGCTGAAGGCAGCCGGGCTGCCGATTTACCGGCACCTCAACGTCCATGGCTATTGGAATGTCGATCAGAGCAAAATGTCCAAAACACTCGGCAACGTCGTCGAACCGCTTCAGCTGAAAAATATTTACGGCCTGGATGCCTTCCGTTATTTTCTGATCCGCGACATGGTTTTCGGACTGGATTCCAGCTTCAATGAAGAGGCGCTGGTGCAGCGAATCAACACGGATCTGGCAAACGACCTGGGCAACCTGTTCTCCCGAGTGGTCACAATGGTCCATAAGTACTTCAAGGGCGTGGTGCCCGTTATCAATCCAGACATCGAACAAGAGCTTGCTCTGGGTTTGTCTGAAAAAGCCGCTCAAACCGTATCAGGCTATCAACACGCGATGGACCACTTCACCTTTCACAAAGCCATGGTTATCACCTGGGAGTTTATCAACCAGCTAAACAAGTATATAGACGTGACAGCCCCCTGGACCCTGGCGCAAAACAAGGGCAGCCGACCACAATTGGAGGTTGTGCTCTACAATCTGCTGGAAGGACTGCGGGTTATTGCCGGTCTGATCTACCCGGTTATGCCCGAAACGGCTGCCACGATGATTGACCACCTTGGGCTTGATTCCAAAGAGCGTTTTTACAAGATCGAGCGTATCAAGGCTTGGAAGACATTGACACCGGGCATCCAACTACCCAAGACAACGACGCTGTTTCCGAGAATCGAATTAAAGAAAAAGGAGCCGCAAACGGATATGGATGATCAAGCCCATGCGTTGAGTGTTTCGATTAAACCGGAAATCACCATCGACAACTTCAACGATATCGACCTGCGCGTGGCGACCATTATCAAGGCCGAAGCCATTGCACGCGCCAAAAAACTGCTTAAGCTGGAGGTCGATATGGGCGAGGCAGCACCGCGGACTCTGGTAGCGGGCATCGCCGAAAACTATCAACCGGATGAGCTTGCCGGCAAACAGGTTATCGTCGTCGCCAATCTTAAGCCGGCCAAGTTGATGGGTGTACGCTCGCAGGGCATGGTCCTGGCCGCCAGTTCGGACAAGCGGACAGTCCTGCTGTCTCCGAACCGGCCGATGCCGCCCGGAACTCCCGTCAGATAGCAATGGACACGAACGAGCATGGCGCTTATGGGACGACGCAACCAGTCGAATACTAAATCAAGGCAACGCCCCTCCTGGAAAGCCTACCAGGCGCAGCTACATCGGCAGCGGCCATCGCGCAATCATTGGCGAATGGTTGTCGTCTTTATTGTGCTGGGAGCAGCTGTATACGGACTTTTCCGGGGGTTGACCTCCCAGGATGCGGTTCAACCCGAAGCAGTGCGGAACGCCAAACCGAACAAGGAGAAACAGGAAAACCTGATCTCAAAAAAAGATGTTGGCGTGATACTTAAGCAATTGGGGCTTCAGGAAATAGAAAATGACCGCAGCACCAGTACAATCAAGGCCGAAAATTTCTATCTGGAGACGAGTCTCGATCCAGATCTTCAACACTATCTCGAAAAGCGGATGGATCGGAAGAACAGCCGTTTCATCGGAATCGTTGTCATGCAGTCCGACACCGGCCGCATCCTGGCGATGGCAGGCTTCGACAAAACTGAATCGGATATCAATCCCTGCTTGCGAAACTCCTTTCCGGCGGCCAGCATATTCAAGATCGTCACCGCCGCAGCCGCAGTAGATCATTGCGGGTATGAAGCCAATACCAAGCTGCGTTTTAACGGGTATAAACACACCCTCTATCGAAATCAGCTAAAAGAGCACATCAACCGGTATACCAACACGGTTTCGTTTAAAGAGTCGTTTGCGCAATCGATCAATCCGGTCTTTGGAAAAATCGGCATTCTCTATTTGGGCAAGGCCATCCTGGAAGAGTATGCCGAGGCATTCGGTTTCAACCGGCCCATCGATTTCGAGTTGCCTGTTTCCGCCAGCCGGTTTCAAATCAAGGAGATCCCCTATAATTGGGCGGAAATTGCCAGCGGATTCAATAACGACACAACGATCTCCCCAATCCATGCGGCCCTGATGGCTTCTGCCGTTGTCAACGAGGGACGCATGGTTGCGCCCACCATTGTGGATCGAGTCATGGATGATAAAGGGCAACTGCTGTACAGCAACCATACCCGATGGCTCGGGCGAGCAATGACACCCAAAGCTTCCACTGTATTGTCGCGCCTGATGGAGGAGACGGTTCAGACAGGCACGGGACGAAAATCGTTCCGCGATCGACGCCGCAACAAAATTCTTTCCAAGCTTAACATCGGAGGCAAGACAGGATCCATATCCAACCGCTCCCACGATGCAAGGTTCGACTGGTTTGTCGGATACGCCAAGCAGAAAAAAGGCCCCGGCCAACTGGCCATCGCGGTGTTGGTGGCCCATGAGGAGTATATCGGCACCCGCGCGACGGAATATGCACGCTGGGCCATAGACCAGTATTTTAAAAGCCATCTCGCGAAGCCTGAAAACAGGGTTGCCCCCAAAACTGCAGACGGATAACCCTAATGCGGCATAAAAAGATGGCGAAAGGTTTGATGAGCTTTCATGAGAAATGAACAAGGCGGCATATCAGGCATCCGTCTGAGCGCTAAAACAAGAATAAATAAACGCAAATAAACATAATAGGAGAATATATATGCCAGGTTTTGAAATCTTCGGCGATGAGGAACGTAATGAGGTTCAAGACGTCCTGAATACCGGCGTACTGTTTCGCTACGGATTCGATGGCGCCCGCCAGGGGCATTGGAAAGCCAGATCGTTTGAACAAGCCCTGGCAGAACGAATGGGGGTGGTTCACAGCCACCTTTGCAGCAGTGGAACGGCAGCGCTGAGTATTGCTCTTGCCGCCTGCGGTATCGGTGCGGGTGATGAGGTCATTGTTCCGGCCTTTACTTTTGTTGCGACGTTCGAATCGATTTTAATGGCAGGGGCGATTCCCGTCTTTGCTGAAATCGATGAAACCCTGTGCCTGGATCCAAAGGACATCGAAGCGAAATTGACGCCGCGGTCCAAAGCGGTCATACCGGTTCACATGTGCGGTGCCATGGCCCGGATCGATGAAATCAAAGCCCTGTGCGATCGAAAGGGGTTGGTTCTGATCGAAGATACATGCCAATCGGTAGGTGCATCGTATCAAGGAAAAATGCTGGGCACCTTCGGCCAGATGGGATGTTTCTCTTTCGATGCGGTCAAAACGATTACATGCGGCGAAGGCGGTGCAGTCATTACAGACAGTGATGATCACTATGAACGAGCACATGCCTATGCCGATCACGGCCACGACCATATCGGCAATGATCGGGGGGCTGAGGGACACCCCATCCTGGGCTGCAACTTTCGCATCAGCGAACTCAATGCTGCAGTTGGTTTGGCTCAATTGCGCAAGCTGGACGCTATTTTAAAGATCCAGCGCGAAAACAAAGCCGCAATCAAAGATGCCATGCGGCGCATCGACCGGGTCCGTTTCCGGCAGCTGCCCGATGAACAGGGTGATTCAGCTACATTTTTAAGTTTCATGCTGCCGGATGAAGCCGGTGCCCGTTCGACCGCAAAGGCGTTTGCGGAAGCCGGCGTTGACGGCTGTTTTTACTGGTTCGATAACAACTGGCACTATCTGCGGCAATGGCATCATCTAAAACAGATGCAGGCGGCTGCAAAGCTGCCGGCTCAGCTCGCCGATAACTGTCCCGATTACTCATCCGTTTCGCTGCCCCAGTCGGATCACATTATGGGCAGGACCATTTGCATGCAGATCAAACTGGCCTGGTCATCGAATGATATCGCCCAACGCATCGAATCTATCGAAAAGGTATTCAACAGCTTATAGTGCGTCTTTTTCTACGAGGAGCTATTATCATGACTGATTTCCTGAGTCGCCAATACCGGCATGTTCATCGACTTGTGACGCGATTCATGCGCCATCTTCAGGAACTGGTTTGCGCTGCCAGAGGCGTCACTTTTCACGTGTTTGCGCCGCCACTGTCCATCAATACGACGGCTGTGGTTTTCTTCCCGCCATCGTTGAACACCCTGCATTGCGGCCTGGCGGGTTTGATCACGGTTTATAACGCGCCGAAGACTCCGGTTGCGACAGGGCTCGAAGAGGCCGAGACCCTGGCAAAAACGATTCAGAAAATGCCGCTGGCCGACTGCAACCCCACATCGATAAGCCGGGATTACATGGGTGGGCAGGCCTGTCTGGACAACCTGGTACAACTGACACGTCGTCTCAAAAGCCAGGACAACTTTCTGGCGATCTACCAGTCACAACAGATGCAGCAGCATCTCAGTGACATCGCATCGCAGTTGCGTCGGTTTCTGGCTGCCGAAGTGCAGACGCTGCAAGCGAAGATGGGCCTGATGGCCAGTGAAGCCGTCGAGCGTGCCGATCGACACATTGAAACGCTCAAGGACATCGTGTGGTGCCTGGAAACGGAAATCAAGGATAATGTTGAAAGGGTCAAAACGCTGATCGACCCCTCGGGAAAGGAACCGACGGATACCGTTATAAAAATTTTCCGCAACATCAATGCGGTTCTGAACAGCATCGACAGGCTCGAAGTCCGCGGTCGGGATTCCGCCGGCATATCGCTCCTTTTTTTGATGGATCCCGGAACCATGGCCGACCTGAACGACGCCTGGTCAGCGGCAGGTCTGGAGGAAGAGATCAAGGAACGCGCATCTCGCAGTGTGCTGGCGAATCGATCTGTCAGCGTGCATATGCCCGATACCGATGGACAAGGAGGGATCTGCTTCACCTACAAAGTCGCCGCCGAAATTGGCAGCCTGGGCGACAACGTCCGTCATTTACGCCACGACATTGCCAATGATGCCGCTTTGCAACTGATGATACGGCATCCGCATCAAAGTCACACCGTATCGGCTCACACCCGGTGGGCCTCCGTCGGAGCCATTTCCATCGCAAACTGTCATCCGATGGACAATGCCGTTCAATCCCCGAATGGGCAGGTTCAAGGCATCATCCACGCCTGCCTCAACGGCGACATCGACAACTACCTGGCGCTGAAGACACAGTGGGAAAACGACGATCGTCGAATACCCGAAGACATTTCGACCGACACAAAAATCATCCCTCTGCAAATAGAAAAATACATCAATGGCGGGCATGATGTCGCGGAAGCCTTCCGGCTTGCGGTCAATGACTTTGAAGGATCGCATGCCATCTCCATGCATACCGATCTGGCTCCAGGAAAATTTTTTCTGGCGCAGAAAGGAAGCGGCCAGGCCATTTTTGTCGGACTTGCCCAGGATCACTACCTGCCCACCTCCGAAGTCTATGGATTTGTCGAAGAGACATCACGCTTTCTGAAACTGGACGGCGAAAAAATTATCGAAGGACGAAACGGAAAGACACAGGGACAGATCTTCATCCTGGATCAGACCAAAGCCGGAGGACTGAGCGGCATCACCGCGATGTACTATGACGGAACGGCCCTGCCGTTGAGCGAATCGGACATCCAGCAAACAGAGATTACCTCCCGCGACATCGATCGGCAGGATTTTCCGCACTACTTCCTGAAAGAGATCACGGAGGCGCCGGTGTCGGTTGCCAAGACGTTGCAGAACCGCTGGAAGATCGATAAGGACGATCCCAGCCGCTTTGCCATCAGTCTGGATGAGGAGACCTTCCCGCCCAAGATTGAAAAAGCCCTGGCGGCAGATAAAATTCGCCGAATCTATTTGATCGGACAGGGTACCGCAGGTGTTGCAGCCCTGGCCATCGCGGAAATTCTCGATTATTACCTGAACGAACCCGGGTTGAAGATCAGCGCTTTAAAGGCATCCGAACTCAGCGGTTTTCAACTGGGTGACAGCGAGGGCGAACAGAGCATGGCCGATGTGCTGGTCATTGCCATCAGTCAGTCAGGCACCACCACCGATACCAACCGTACGGTGGATATGGTCCGTGCACGCGGCGCCTACACCATGGCCATTGTCAATCGTCGCGACTCGGATATTACGTTCAAAGTTGACGGGGTCGTCTACACCTCCAGCGGCCGGGATATCGAAATGTCCGTGGCCTCGACCAAGGCGTTCTACTCACAAATCGTAGCCGGCGCACTGGTGGCGCTCAAGGTGGCGGAAACCAAGGGCTGCCGCAGCCCGGCGTTTATTGCCGAAGAGATCAAAGCCTTGCTTCAACTGCCGGACCAAATGGGCAGTGTGCTCAAGTCGTCCGAGCAGATTCAGGCCTCGGCCCAACGCCTGGCTCCCACAAAAACCTACTGGGCGGCAGTCGGCAGCGGCCCGAACAAAGCCGCGGCGGATGAGATCCGCATCAAATTGAGTGAACTTTGCTATAAAACCATATCGTCCGATTATGTGGAAGATAAGAAACACATCGATCTGTCCTCAGAGCCACTGATCATCATCTGTGCCGCCGGAAGCAGCCCCACGGTCATCGGCGACATCATCAAAGACACGGCAATCTTCAAGGCCCATAAAGCCACTCCGGTCGTGATTGCCGATGAGGGTGACGACCGATTCGCCCCCTATGCCAAGGATGTCTTTTATGTTCCGTCGGTCCGGCCTCATCTCTCTCCGATCCTCAATACATTGGCCGGTCACTTGTGGGGTTACTTTGCCGCCCTGTCCATCAATGAGGGATCGCGCTTTCTCCATCAGTTCAGGGAAGAGATCAAAACGGCAGTCGATCAGCATGCCCATGACGGCTTGGATGTTTACGAAGTGATTCTTGAGAAGAGTTTCCGGGAACGGGTGGCCCACTTCTACGCTCAGTTTCGCCAGAAGCAGCAATCGGGCGAACTGCCCACCACCATCCAGCATGCCGCGGATTTACTTCTGCTGCTTAAATATCTGGTGGGCCGCCTGCCGGTACCGGACTTCGAGCTTGATTTCGGCAAAAAAGGCACGGCGTCGAATATGCTCAACAGCCTGTTCGAATTTCTCAACAAATCGATCAACGGCATGTCCCGTCCGGTGGATGCCATCAAACATCAGGCCAAGACGGTAACAGTGGGCACAAGCCGCATCAGCGAAAAGATCGAAGGAATCCTGTTCGACTCCCTGGCCGACCACAATATCGGCACAGGTCAATTAATCAACCGCAACATCCTGGTTTTGAAAAACCTGCAAAAAATTGTCGGAAAAATCAACGGGTCAATTCTCTACCGGATCGGCAACCTGGACATTCTTGGCGAACCCAAAGAGGATACCACTATCGAAGTCATTAAAAAATCAGGCGTACTCAAAACGATCCCATCGCGTGTTGAAGCCGATACCGCATTGAAAGGAACCAAACGGATTATTGTGCGTCAGGGCAATGTCTACATCGGCAAGGGCCGCAAAGACGGCCGCAGCATCCTGGTCATCCCGGCGATTTCCACCGACCCCAAAGCATCGAACCGGATCGAATATCTGCTGTTGCTGAATATCGGTTTTCTGGAAGAGATCGATCTGGCAGTGAAGGTCAAGGCCCTTGGCGGCAAGTATGAGCACATCCGCAACATTGTCCAGGAAAACAGCATCATGTGGAACGATGATTACCTTGAACTGGTGGCCATGGACGAACTGTTCGGCCATTCGGCGGAGAAAATCAGCGAGCAGATTATGGCTCAGATCGGAGCAAAGTAATCAATTATTTATTGGCCGAGTATAGTTCGGCCAGCATCTCCCTCAACGCCACATCCCATCTGCGCCGGGTGATGCCGAAGGTCGCCTCGAGCGAGGAGCAATCCAGAACCGAGTAGTGGGGCCTCGGTGCGGGCGTGGGGTATTGGCGGGACAATATCGGCACGATCTCCTGAACTTTAAACTGATCGTAGGTTCCGGCAAGCGCGAATATCTTCCGGGCAAAGGCGTACCAGGTCACGGCGCCCGCATTGCTGAAATGGTAAGTACCCCAGTCGGCTTTGTTTTTTTCAACATACTGCGCAATTTGAACGAGTGCGGCCGCCAGATCACGAGCATATGTCGGACAGCCGATTTGGTCATCCACCACACGCAGCTCATCGCGCTGTCGACCATAGTGCAACATGGTTTTGACGAAATTCCGGCCGTGTACTCCATACAGCCAGGAGGTTCGAACGATTACATGCCGCTCGAGCCCATCCCGCAGTACATGTTCGCCAGCGGATTTGCTTTGCCCGTATACACCCAGGGGCGAAGTGGCATCGGAGGGTCGGTATGGGCGGACTTGCATCCCGTCGAAGACATAATCGGTTGAAACATGGATCAATGGTGTATCACATTCCCGGCATAGCGTTGCCAGATGGCCGACACCTTGGCTGTTGACGGCATACGCGGTGTCGGCATCGGTTTCCGCGCGATCGACGTCGGTATAGGCAGCCGCGTTGATCACGACAGTGTAATTCGCTTTGGACGTCACTGTCCGTCGCAGGCTGTCCAAAGCGGTAATGTCGCACTCCGGCAGATCCACCCCGTCTGCATCCAAACCGGTATTACGGCAGACAGTCATCAGATCGACTCCCAGCTGCCCTTTTGCTCCGACAATTAGAATTTTCATACGCGCCTCAGTATACTGGTAGACGATCTGCAGAAATGTCATCCAATCCGGGATATGTTTTATCGCAATCCGACAAGATGGGGCTTCTGACCGGCCATTGGATCCCAATGTGCGGGTCATCCCAACGAACCCCTCCTTCATCTTCGGGCCGATAATAGTCACTGCATTTGTAGGCAAACAGGGCCGTTTCGCTTACTACGCAGAACCCGTGCGCATAGCCTTCCGGAATAAACACCTGCCGTTTATTCTCCGACGACAGGGTGACACCAAACCATCGTCCCCAGGTAGGAGAGCCTTTCCGGATATCGACAGCGACATCATAAATCTCACCCTGAAGGGCCTGGACCAGTTTGGCCTGCCCCCGCGGGTACTGGTAATGCAGCCCACGCAAGGTATGTCGAACGGAAAAGGAGATATTGTCCTGAATGAAAATGGTGTCGATGCCGCTGTCTATGTACCGCTGCTTCTGGTAGCTCTCCATGAAAAAGCCGCGGTGATCGCCGAACACCTCGGGTTCAATGACGCAAACACCTGGAAGCGAGGAGGCAATCACTTTCATCGAGTTTTTTCTCCGCCGTCAATCAGATTGATCAGGTATTGTCCGTAGTCATTGTTCCGCAAAGGCTTTGCCAGCCGCAGCACTTGTTCGGCATCGATATACCCCATGTAATAGGCGATCTCTTCGATACAGGCAATCTTGAGCCCCTGTCGCTGTTCGATAACTTCGATAAAGCTGGCGGCGCTCATCATGCTCTGATGGGTTCCGGTGTCCAACCAGGCGACTCCTCGGCCGAGTCTTTCAACGAACAGTTCGCCTTTGTCGAGATAAATCCGATTCACATCGGTAATTTCCAGCTCACCCCGACCGGAAGGCTTCAAGGAGGCGGCAATATCGACGACCCTGCGGTCGTAAAAATAGAGGCCGGTAACCGCCCAGTTCGAGGGGGGCTTGGAAGGCTTCTCCTGGATATCGACAACCTTGCCGGATGCATCGAAATCCACGACGCCATAACGTTGCGGATGTTTGACCCAATAGCCGAAAACCGTTGCTCCATTTTTACGGGCCATCGCATGCCTCATGGTTTCCGGAAGGCCGTGCCCGTAAAAGATGTTATCACCCAGTATCAGGCATACCGATTGGTTATCGATAAACGGCTTTCCGATCAGAAACGCCTGAGCGATTCCCTCCGGCTTGGGCTGTCGGGCATAGCTGAACGACAAACCCAATTGGCTGCCGTCTCCGAACAAAGCCTCGAATTTGGGCAGATCATGCGGTGTCGAAATGATCAGAATATCGCGAATCCCGGCCAGCATCAACACGGATAGCGGATAGTAGATCATCGGTTTGTCATACAGTGGAAGCAGTTGTTTGCTGACGACGTGCGTGATGGGATACAAGCGTGTGCCGCTGCCTCCGGCCAGAATAATACCCTTCATAGACATTTCCTATAGTTTATATTGCGTCTTCATCCAATTGCGGTATTCGCCGCTGCGCACGGAATCCAGCCACGCTTGATTGGCCAGGTACCAGTCCACGGTTTCGGCCAATGCTGCTTCAAACGTGAAATGCGGTTTCCAATCCAACTCCCTGCGAATCTTCCCGGCATCGATGGCGTAGCGCAAATCATGTCCGGGCCGGTCCTTTACAAATTGTATCAACCGTCGACTGCGGCGGCTGCCGCTGCGCCCCAGGCGCTGATCGATCAGCGAACAGATCGTTTCAACGACGTCAATGTTCTTGCGCTCCGACCCACCACCGATATTATATGTTTCACCAACCGCTGCCGACTCCAACACACGGATCAACGCCTCGCAGTGATCAATCACATAAAGCCAATCTCGGATATTGGAGCCGTCACCGTAGACCGGCAGCGGTTTTTCTTCAACGGCGTTCTGAATGATCAATGGAATCAATTTTTCGGGAAACTGATAAGGGCCGTAATTGTTGGAGCAGTTGGTGACAATGGTCGGGAAACCAAAGGTTCGATGCCAGGCGCGCACGAAATGGTCGGAAGCCGCCTTGGAGGCCGAATAGGGACTCGATGGATCATAGGGCGTGGTTTCTAAAAATTTTCCATTGGGTCCCAGGCTGCCGTAGACTTCGTCGGTAGAGACATGCACAAACCGAAACCAATCCTGACGCCCACCCTGCTCCCAAGCGTGTCTACAGACCGTCAACAGATTGCATGTGCCGGTCACGTTGGTCTTCACAAAATCGAGAGGGCCTTCAATGGATCGGTCGACATGCGATTCGGCTGCAAAGTGGATCACACCGTCGGGTTTTTCCTCTTCCAGCAGCTTTGTCAGCAACCGGTTGTCATTGATGTCACCCTGGATAAATCGATAACGCTGCGCATAACCCGCTTCCACGTCGGCCAGACTGGCGGCATTGCCGGCATAGGTCAAGGCATCCAGGTTGACGATCCGCCATTGCGGCCGACGCGTCAGTGCCCGGCGGATAAAATTGGAACCGATAAAGCCGGCCCCCCCGGTAACGAGTAAGGTTCGCTCTTTTATCATCATGCGCAGCGTTGTTTCAATCTCCGTTGTGACGGCCATAGGCGTCGTCCAATCGGACGATATCATCTTCACCCAGATAGCTTCCGGAGTGGATCTCAACCAATTCCAAAGGACTATTCCCGGGATTTTCGAGACGGTGGACCATACCCAGGGGGATGTAAGTGGATTGATCTTCCTTGAGAATGAATTGCTCGTCACCCTTGGTCACGAGTGCCGTTCCTCTGACGACCACCCAGTGTTCGGCGCGGTGGAAATGCTTTTGCAAGGATAGTTTGGCGTGGGGATTGACTGTCACCCGCTTGATGGCAAAATGGTCTGAATTTGCCAAATCTTCATAGCGCCCCCAGGGCCGATAGGCTCCTTTGTGCGTGATTGTTTCCTGACGTTGGTTGTTTTTGAGCCGGTCGACCAATGTCTTGACTTGTTGTACATGATCCCGGGGGGCGACAAAAACAGCATCCTGGGTTTCGACGATGACATGTTTATTCAACCCCACGGCGGTCACCAGCCGACTTTCGGCATGGACGTAGCAGCCCTCCACATCCTGCAGGCAGACATCGCCCGCCACAACATTTTGGCTGCTGTCTTTTGCCCCGGCCTGCCACAAGGCCTCCCACGATCCCAGATCATTCCATCGGCTTTGAAGCGCAACCATGACCCCGGCATCGGTTCGCTCCATCACGGCATAATCAATCGAATCCGAGGGACACGCCTCGAAGGCGGGTCTGTTCAGCCGAAAAAAATCCAGATCGGAGCGTCCCTGGGAAATGGCTTGACGACAGGCTTCAACCATTTCAGGCACATGTGCGTTGAGTTCATCCAAATAGCGCCCGGCTCTGAAAAGAAACATGCCGCTGTTCCAGCAATACTTCCCCGATGCCACGTAGGATTTTGCGGTCTCCAGGTCGGGTTTTTCGACAAACTCGTCAATCTTCCACACGAGTGGTGTTTGGCCCTGCTTTTCCGGCACCAACTCGTCCCCCTTGCGGATGTAGCCATAACCGGTTTCGGGTGCGTCCGGCAAGATGCCAAACGCAACCAGTTGGTCCTGTCGGGCGAAGCGGATGCCCTGAACCACCGTCTCGGTGAATCCGGCCGGACTCTGAATAAAGTGATCCGCGGGCAGCACCAGCAGCAAAGGGTCCCGACCATTCTCAGTGGCCATCAGCGCTGAGACGGCGATGGCCGGCGCCGTGTTTCGTCCCACCGGTTCCAATACGATGGCTTCGGGTTGCCGATCGATGGCTCTGAGCTGCTCGGCGACAATAAATCGATGCGCCTCATTGCACAATACGATGGGTGCTTGAATATCCTCGATTTCCGATAGTCTCAGCAAGGTGCTCTGCAACAGCGTCCGGTCCTCCACCAGCCGCATGAACTGCTTGGGGTACAGCTTTCGCGACAGGGGCCACAACCGAGTGCCGGACCCACCTGCCAGGATCACGGGGATTATCATCGAATCTTCTCCTGCAAACACCTAACTGTATAGAAAACATTGCTAAAAATGGTGCTTATATTCCTTGGATTGCTTGGACGATCGCCAGATTAGTGCGTAGTGTAACACATGTGTCAGGCTAATGTAAACGATCGGTCACTCGGCCTGATGGCACTCCCGATGCGGAACGGTGCTGCAAAAAGCGGCCAATATCACAGGGACGGCACCGGCCATCCCTCCGCAGTCGACAACCTTTGACGGAACGTGTTAAATCCGGTAATATCCCGCCGGTATTCAGTCAGGTTGGGAGCATGTGTTCAGTGCGTCATCCCTAACCGGCAGTTTGCCTTGGAGATCACGATCGAAACCGACACCGGAGAAAGACGAAGGTCCGCTGGATGCAACTCATTAAAAGCACGCTTCTGCCGATTGGTGCGGGATTGTTCATTGCTCAGCTCATTGCCACAGGATTTGTATATCAGTCCAACCTTGATGTGCACCAGATGGTGCTGGCCGCCCAAGCCAATGGATATTTCGCCATACCATATGGAAAGGCCGCGGCGGCTCTGACGGCATGGCGCGCAGCAATTCTGGGGGGGCTGTTTTATACTCTGTCCGTCGGTGTCGGCCTCACGCTGGCCACCTGGGCGATCTGGCATTTGAAGTCATTGGTGTTCCAACGACACAAACGCCTGGCTATGGTGCTGCTATGCCTGTGGGTCGTGGTGCTGGCTGCAGCCAATATGAACGGCCCGGCGCTGTTCCCGAGTTTGTTCTGTTTTCTGGTTCCATTGGGAACGCTGGGCTGCCTGTACAAATTGAATCCCATCCGGTCCGCAAAGAATCGTCACCTTTGGATGATTCCCGCCGTCACGTTGGGGCTGCTGACTGTCATTTGGGCCACCCAGCTGAACCAACATCTGTTTATCGCCATTCGGGATCATCTGCTGCTTTCCAATCCGGCTGGACGCGCTGTCAATGATTTTTACTACCGCTATACACTGTTTGCCGCCCAGGCCTTCAAATCGGTCTATCAGAAAACAGTGCGCACCTATCGTCTGGACAGCGGCATCGACGAACGAGAA
This sequence comes from Desulfobacteraceae bacterium, assembly GCA_050291625.1. Taxonomy (GTDB): domain Bacteria; phylum Desulfobacterota; class Desulfobacteria; order Desulfobacterales; family Desulfosarcinaceae; genus JARRKU01. Next base: position 49,530 of record JBNKKC010000148.1, on the reverse strand, counting down.
GTAAAAATGCTCAAGCGCCACTTGCTGAAAATGGATATGCTGCACCTGCAGGAATTGAAAAATCCGGACATGACCATCAGTATATCCAATGCCAAAGTCGCGCTGACCGACAGTCATGAACGAAGATTGGAAGGAGAGCTGACCGCTTTTCTGAAAAGTCCGGGGAAATTATTAAAGTCCTTCTCACATGCATCGGACCGCTATCGGCCGTTTCGCCGGATGACGCTGTATGGTTTGCTGTTCGGATTTCCGATCCTGCTTTTTGTGGGTGTGTACGCCATTTTGCGAATCGCAATGGAACCGATACTGGTTCGGGGATTTGGTTGCTCGGAAAAGCAAGTCACTTTTGCGGCGTCTTTGGTATGCCTGATCGTCGGCATCGGTCTGTACTGGCCGCTGCACGCCGGCAATACGGGTCCGTTGCCAACAGAGAACCTGCCCGATGCATTGATGGCTGATGCATGGCCGATGCGAGTGGCCGCCCTGCGTCACATCGAAAAACAAGGGCTGGAACTGGCGGACTATCCGCAATACCGCCCCCTTTTAAAAAGCGCGATGCCGGTCGAGCGATACTGGCTTGCCCGTGCGCTGGCCGTAAGTCGTTCTAACTCCACCTTTACAGACCTGATCTCCCTCGCGCGGGATCACCACCCCAACGTCAGATGCCAGGTCTATTATGCTCTTGGAAAACGCGGGAATCGAAAGGCGATTCACACCATAAAAACACAAATGGTTGCTTCCGACCACTGGTATACCCAATGGTATGGATATCGCGCCTTGAGGAGACTTGGATGGCACCAGGACCTGTCCGATTAGCGACATTAGCGTTCTCGCTGGGCCTGATCGGGCTGACCGAAATCTCAGCCTGGCTGATCGTACGGCACGTCGGTATAGCGCCGCTATACGCGATCGGCCTGGTACGTCTGATTCAAATCGGCGGAATTGTGGCCGGAGTCGTGCATCTGCAAAACAGTCTTTCCGCCATTGGATGGTCACCCTCCACCTGGCTAAAAGGCATTGCGAGGGGCACGCTCTGGTCAATCGCTTTCGGCGCAGTGGTCGCGGTTGGTATGGGGCTGTTGTATCTGGCAGGAACCAATCCGCTTGCCATCGTGCACTCTCCCCTGCCCGCCGAACCGCATCAGAGGCTGATGTTTTTCATCATCGGCGGTCTGGTCGCACCGCTTGCAGAGGAAATTTGCTTTCGGGGAGTACTGTACAACTATTTTCGCCGCTGGGGAGTGATAACGGCCCTGATAGCAAGCACCCTGTTATTCGTGGTCCTGCATTCAGTGCACGGCTTTCCTCTGACACAGCTGGTCGGCGGCATCCTGTTCGCGCTATCCTATGAGTACAGCGGCAACCTGATGGTTCCCATCACCATCCACGCCTCGGGAAACCTGGCGATCTTCACGCTATCCTTGCCCGGATTGAGTGGCTGAATTAATTCTCCTTTTCGGCGACCCCCGCCTGCTCAAACGTCATCACCTCGTTGAAGACCCGCAGAGCGGCTTCAATGACCGACATGGCCAGGGCTCCGCCGGTGCCCTCACCCAGCCGCATGCCCAAATCGAGGATCGGTTTAAGTCCCAGATGCTGCAGCATCATTTTGTGGCCGGGTTCCTCCGACTGATGCCCGGCAAACAGATAATCGACCACCCGGGGACACAACGCCTGGGCGATTAGGGCTCCCGCCGTGGAGATAAAGCCGTCGACCACGACGGGTTTGCGATGATAGGCCCCTGCCAGCACGGCACCGGCGATCCCGCCGATCTCGAAGCCGCCCACTTTGGCCAAAACATCCAGGCCGTTCGCCTCATCCGGGCAGTTGACCGCAATCCCCTTGGTGACAACCGCCTTTTTCCGTGCCAGCCCCTCATCGTCTACGCCGGTTCCGCGACCGACCATTTGGTCTGGGGAGGCACCGGTCAACACCGATCCGATCGCCGCGGAAGGCGTGGTATTGGCAATCCCCATGTCGCCGGTGCCGATCATTTCCACCCCGTTTTGAAAAAGTTCAGCGGCAAGAGCAAAGCCCGTTAAAATGGCTTGTTCCGCCTGATCGGACGTCATGGCGGGACCCCGGGCAAACGATGCCGTACCGAACCCGACCTTTTTCACTTTCAATCGCTGCCCCCCCTGGGTGTCTGCCGGATCGAGCACCGGGATAATCCCCATGTCCACCACCCAGACACGGGCGCCAATATGCCGGGACAAGGCGTTGATACCGGCGCCTCCGGCCAGGAATGTCCGAACCATATCCCCGGTGACCTCCTGGGGGAATGAACTGACACCTTCAGCGGCAACCCCGTGATCACCCGCCATGACCAGGATGGCCTTGCGGCCCGCGGACGGCGACAGGGTTTGCCCAATGGCGCAACACTGCTCGCTGATGTCATGAAGCCGCCCCAGGGCTCGCGGCGGCATCACCAATTGGGCCGTATGAGCCCTGGCTTTCTCTATCCAGGAACGATCTACTCCTTCGATTCCGCCAACAATCTCATTTACACTTGTTACTGCCATAATATCTCCTTTTCCGATTCGTCAGCTGTCCGGCGGCCTTGCGGCCGCATTAAACAAAAAAAGCCCCAAACCGGTGGTTCGATCACCGGTCTGGGGCTTTACCATCACCACCAGATATCCGTTCCTTGGCAGGTCTTCTGGCTCCCCTGCCCTCAAAGCGGCCTTCCCATTGCATCGAAAACGACTCCGGCAACAGTGGCGCGCGGTGGCTTTGAGAGTGTTTACTTCGCATCATGCGAAGAACAGGGTTACAGCGGCGGGTCCGCACCGGATTTTCACCGGTTTCCCTTTTCACCCATTATGGGCACCAACAAACGTTTCTTCCGACTCGTTTTGATTCTAATATGCAATAAGCGAATCGATGTCAAGCCGGCACAATGAGCCAACTGGAATGCCCGCATTTGGTATCATTCAGGCATTTGCCACTTGGCGGAGCATGAAAAGCATGCTATGAGCTGATACTTGAAATTTACACGACAGACAAAAACAGCGTGTCACAACTCAGCTGTACGGCTGGAACGATTACCGGGAAGGAGACTGTTTCATGGGTAAGGGCGATCGACGTACCAAACGCGGAAAAATCTGGAGAGGATCAGCCGGCAACAGCCGCCCCAAAAAGCAGAAAAAGGCCAAGGCCAAAAAATAGAACCAGGCGCCTATCCAGAATGCTGAAGTTCAGCATTCCACTAGTTGACGATTTGACGATATATCGAAAGCGGTATGAGCCCGGTTTTTTCCGTATTAGAGGAGCCGGTCACCTTTTTTCCACCGGTTCGCCAGATTTCTCACATTGGCATTTGATCAATTCCACGCGACATTGGTCACAAATCTTGCCATCGCTGCGAGTCACATAAATAACATGTGTCTTGCAGCGGCATTTTTCACAGGTCATCATCTCAGGCTCCCTCAACAGATGCGCAACCAGATACAGAAGCAGCAGAAGGACGCTTATATTCCATCGTGTCAATCACATTCCGCTCAAACCCGACCACTCTTAATTCATTTAACGCCATCATTCAATTACAGATCAAATTTCGTGTCCGAGTTGGATCCTAATCATTGCCTCATCGAATTTCAATAGCCTTTGAATCTTTTTAAAGGACCGTTGTTGTTGCGATCCTGCGCAAAGTGCCTTAAAGTAAAAAATCGTCGTCAGGCCATCCCGATAAGAGATGTCATGCGATGCCTTGTCTGGAAAAATGGTCGGAATCTATTGCGCAAGGATATTTAAGGACCGTGAAAAAGGTATATGCCACGCCCAAACACGACAACCAAAGGATTTGAGAATATGAGCAGTATCGCGAAGGTTATTTGGTACCGCTTTTTTCTGGTGGTGCTGTTCGCCTGGGGGATCGGCCCGCTGAACGGCAATGCCAGCGGAAGGGACATCAATGCCATACGAAAAAGTGTGGTCCGCATCTATACCGTCGCCCAAACCCCCGATTATCGCGCACCGTGGAACCCTGGAAATTCAACCTCAGGCATGGGATCGGGATTTATCATATCAGGTCATCGTATCCTGACCAACGCCCATGTCGTGAGCAATGCACGTTTTATTGCCGTTGAAAAGGAGGGCGAATCGAGCCGATTTGAAGCCCACGTCAAGTTCATTGCTCATGATTGCGACCTGGCCATGCTCGAAGTCACGGACCGTACGTTTTTCGAGGGCACATCGAACCTTCCATTGGGAGCCGTACCGGCGCTCGACTCGACGGTTGTCGTGTTTGGTTATCCCATCGGAGGCGAACGCCTCTCGGTGACAAGAGGTGTCGTGTCACGCATCGATTATCGTGTCTATGCCCATTCCGGTGTCGACAGCCATCTGGCTATCCAGATAGATGCGGCCATCAACCCGGGCAACAGCGGCGGTCCGGTCATCCAGAACGGTGCAGTGGTGGGTGTGGCATTCCAGGGTTTCAGTGGAATGGTCGCTCAAAATGTCGGATACATGATTCCCGTACCGGTCATCGCCCGATTTCTGCAGGATGTCGCAGACGGACGCTACGATCGTTATGTGGATATCGGCATCCAGTTTTTCCCGTTGATCAATCCGGCATACCGACGCGCTCTGGGATTGAGCCCGGGTGATTTCGGTGTGATGGTCGGCGAGGTTCTTCAGGCCGGCGCCGCTCATGGAAAGCTCAAGACGGAAGACGTTCTGCTGACGATCGACGGCCGACACATATTCAGCGACGGTCGCGTCGATATGGACAATGACCGCTTGTTGCTCAACGAAGTCGTGGAACGCAAATTCAAAGGGGATCGCGTCACACTCGACATCTTGCGAAAGGGGCGCAAAATGACGGTGTCAATTGAATTAAACACCCCTTGGCCATATCTGGTGCAGGCCCGGCAATACGACGTCCAGCCGCGCTTTGTTCTGTTCGGAGGGCTGGTGTTTCAGCCGTTGTCGAGCTCTTTCTACTCCGTTTTGCGGGAAAAATCGGTCAACCTGCGATACTACTATGCACAGTTTTTAGATAAGGAATTGTATCTGAAGCACCCGGAAGTGGTCGTCATCAGCAAAATCCTGCCGGACCCGATCAATGCCTATCTTGAACGTTTTGTCCTGGCAATCGTTGATCAAATCAACGGGGTACAGATCAAAACGCTCGAAGACGCGGCCGCAGAATTTAACAAACCATCTGAATTCTATGTCATCCGGGTTGTCGGCGATCCGCAGCCGCTTGTGTTGGAAGGAAAAGCAATGGCTGAAGCGCGAAACCGGATTCTAGAGCGTTACGGCGTGGTCAGAGAATCTCATTTGACCGACGATATCGTACCTCCCGAATGGCTGGCCAATCGACCCGATAATAAGTAAGTCGATACCGTTTTGTGCCCGGCCATTCATCCGGCCGGCCAGGGTGAAGGCTGATACAGTTCAATCTATTGAAAATAAATCAAACGAAACGAGAAAGAATGTATATGCGCTCTTTTGTTTACTGGCTGTTGGCATTGAGTCTGTCGGTTTTCCTCGGGGCTTGTCAATCCGTGATGCCCACTTCAACCCAGGCGCCCCCTCCTCTCTGGGCCGCTGATTCGGTGTTGCGGGTGACCGTCACAAGCCAGGGATATCATTTTCATCGTCCCTGGCAGCAGAGGCGCCCTGTCACGCGGCGGGCAATCGGTGTGATCGTACCCGGGGGACGTGTTCTGGTCACCGGTCTGCTGGTTGCCAATGCACGCTACATTGAATTGGAAACCGTCGATACGCGGGAAAAACACCGGGCCACGGTGGAGGTGGTTGACTACGAAGCCAACCTGGCGCTGCTCAAACCGGAGAACCAGGAATTTCTTGCAGGTCGACATCCGTTGCCTCTCGCAAAGCGGGAGGTTGCCGCCGGAGATGATCTGACAATCTGGCAGGTCAAGCCCAACGGAGACATCATTTCGAGCACCGGGCAGGTGATCTCCATTGAAATGAGTGCCTATACCCTGGGCAATTTCTTTTTGACCTACCGACTGAGCAATAGCCTTCAGTATCAATTCGACAACTTGACCCTGCCTGTTATTCGGGGGAGATCGTTGGCCGGGCTGGTCCTGCCGGGAAACGACACCGGACAGGCCATCGATGTCATTGCAACCCCGGTTATTTCCCATTTCCTGAAAGATGCCGCAGGCATGACCTACCAGGGATTTCCACTGGCCGGTTTTCGCTATGGCCCGACCCTGGATCCCCAGTTGCGGCGCTATATCAATCTGCCCGACGATCAGAGCGGGATCTACATTCAAAAGGTCATCAAGGGCGGGCCCGCAGGCCGCGCCGGCCTCAAAGCCGGCGACGTTGTGACGCACATCGCCGGCAGAGACATCTCCAACACCGGACAGTTCGACCATCCCACTTACGGGCAGACATCGCTGAGCCACCTGATTCGTACCCAGCATTTCGTCGACGATATGGCGGAGATGCGTATTTTCCGAAACGGCGAGACGTTGACATTGAACGTTCAGCTTGATCATCGCCGGCCCGACGAGTACCTGGTGCCGCCCTATGTCATCGATCAGGCGCCCCGCTATCAGATTGTGGGGGGATTGGTATTTCAGGAACTCTCCATGTCATATCTGCGTGAATACGGCAAGAACTGGCATTCCGCGGCGCCCATTCATCTGCTCTATTACAACCAGAACCAGGACTACCTGAACGGCGACCAGCGTGAAAAAATCGTCATCATTTCAGGAATCATCCCCACCTCCTACACCATCGGCTACGAACAGTTGGACAATCTTGTCGTTCTTAAAATCAACGGCAGGGCCATCGGCAAGCTGGCGGACATTATGCCGGCTCTCGATCATCCCCTCAACGGGTTCCATAAAATCGAAGTGGAGCAGCATCCCAAAGTAATATTCCTGGATCCCGAGGAGCTTGAGTCGATTCACGATGTCATACGACAACGCTATCAGATTCCGGTGCAAACACCATGAAGGCAGGCACCATCGAACCGCCGTCTCAGGATCCGCGACTTTGACAATTGATAAATCATGATTAAACCCAATAGTTACCGATGATGAAGGTTTTTAGGGTGCAGCTCGATTGCTGTCAGCAGGTAACGCCATGACCAAAGATACAATATCCTATCCTGTGGCCACCTTTGCCGGTGGCTGTTTCTGGTGCAGCGAGTCCGATTTTTCAAAGCATGAAGGGATCCAACGGGTCGTGTCGGGCTATACGGGGGGACATATGGAACAACCCACCTATGATGATGTCTGTTCCGGACGCAGCGGGCATATGGAAGCGGTCCAGGTGCAATATGACCCCGACATCATCACCTATAAGCGCTTGCTGGAAATTTTCTGGCGGCATATCGACCCGACCGATCCGGGAGGGCAGTTTGTCGACAGAGGCGACCAGTACCGCACGGCCATTTTCTATCACGATGCTGAACAGCGTAACGCAGCCCTTGCATCCAAAGAGGCTCTCAGGCAATCCGGCCGCTTTGACGGTGATATCGTCACGCAGATCCTTCCGGCGGCCAAATTTCATCCGGCCGAGCCTTTCCATCAGAATTACTATAAACGCCACCCGGTGCGCTACAAGTTCTATCGCGTCAATTCGGGACGCGACCAGGCCTTGAAAAAACTATGGAACCCGCACTGCCACCGTCACGCAACGACCGTCATGCAGGCCCAACCGTTTCGCAAGCCCGATCAAGACGCCCTGCGCAGGCAGCTGACACCGATGCAATACAGCGTCACCCAGAACGAGGGCACTGAACCGCCGTTCCAAAATGAATACTGGGACAATAAGCAGACCGGAATCTATGTCGATATCGTTTCGGGCGAGCCGCTGTTCAGTTCGACAGACAAGTTCGACTCGGGCACCGGATGGCCCAGCTTTACCCAACCCCTGGAGCCCGACAATATCGTGGAAAAAACCGACAGACGGCTGCTGATGACCCGCACCGAAGTTCGCAGCCGACAGGCAGATTCCCATCTTGGCCACGTGTTTCCTGACGGGCCGCCGCCCACCGGCCAGCGATACTGCATCAATTCGGCCGCCTTGCGGTTTATCCCGCTTGAAAAGCTGGAAGTGAACGGATATGCGCGGTACCGCAAGCTGTTCAATTAGAATTGAGTTTTCGCTTGCATCTTTTTATCCTTTTCTCTAACCTTCCCAATTTATCATCGTCCGCATGCAGGATTTGATAACGTACGAATATTCAACGGTTGAAATAAGCGAACATGGAAACGAGGAGGAACACATGAAAAAAGCATTATTGCCCCTACTGCTGATCACGATGATGTCGGTCGGACCTGCACATGCCATCGAACCGGTGAAAATCGGTATGATTACCACTTTATCCACGAAAGCCGGGTATCTGGGCGAAGAAGTCCGCGATGCATTTAAGCTTGCCATTGATCAAGAGGGCGGCAAACTGGGCGGCATACCGGTTGAGCTGATCGTAGACGATGACGGCCGCAAACCGGAAAAAGCCAAGCAGATCGCTGAAAGGTACATCAAGCGTGACGGTGTTAAAATAATGACGGGCATCATTTTTTCCAATGTCGCCATCGCCGTGGTTCCTAAAGTGGTGAAAAGCGATGTGATTTATGTAAGCCCCAATGCCGGTCCCTCCCTGCTGGCCGGGAAGGGCTGTCACCAAAATTATTTCAACGTGGCCTACCAAAACGATAATTTGGATGAAGTGGTGGGCAAATATGTAAGCGATGCCGGTTTTAAGAACTTATATCTTCTGGCGCCCAATTATCCCGCCGGCAAAGATCATCTGGCCGGCTTCAAACGCTATTACAAAGGCGGCATTTCAGGTGAAGTATACACCAAGTTGGGCCAGTCCGACTATGCTGCCGAGATTGCCGCCCTGCGTGCCGCCAAACCGGATGCTGTCTTCTTTTTCCTCCCGGGCGGTATGGGGATTAACTTCCTGAAACAATATACCCAGGCAGGACTGAATCAGAACATTCCTCTTTTCGGACCGGCCTTTTCTTTCGATGAACGGCTGCTCAAGGCAGTGGGCAATGCCGCTTTAGGTGTCAAGAACGGCTCCCAGTGGACCCACGATTTGAATAGCCCGGCCAACAGGCAATTCGTGGATGCCTTTCGCAAAGCATACGGCCGGACCCCGACGCTATACGCCAGTCAGGGCTATGATGCCGCCCGTTTAATTGGAAGTGCCTTAAAGCGTGTTGGGGGCGATGTGTCAAAGACAGACGCACTGCGCAAGGCTATTGGAAAAGCGGACTTTGATTCGGTGCGCGGCAAGTTCTCATTCAGCGCCAATCGACACCCCATCCAGGACTTGTATATCCGGGAAGTGGTTCAAAACGAGGCGGGAGAGTACACCAACAAGACTCTGAAAACCGTTTTCACTGATCACGGCAACGTTTATGTTGATCAATGCAAGAATCCCTGACACCGGGTGAATGCCCATACGTCAACGGCGAAACCGAGACGCTTTCCAACCGGCCCGGGGACGGACACATCTGAAAACGTATGCTGCTGATTATCGAACAAGTATTGAACGGTCTCCAACTGGGCATCATGCTCTTCATGATGTCGGCCGGCCTCACGCTCGTTTTCGGAATCATGCGGATCATCAACCTGGCCCACGGTTCTTTTTACATGATCGGTGCGTATGTCGGGGCCACCGTCACGCGTCATTCCGGGTCCTTTCTTCTGGGCATGGCGGCTGCCTTACCAGCGGCCGCCATCGCCGGAATGCTGGTAGAGGCTGTGGTATTGCGCCGCCTTTACCAGAAAGATCATCTCGATCAGGTGCTGGCGACCTTCGGTCTGATTATGTTTTTCAACGAGTTCACGCGAATCATTTGGGGACGCCAGCCGTTGTTTATGGACGTGCCCCAATGGCTTTCCGGCACGATGGAAATTGTCCCGGGCATCCCTTATCCCGCATACCGCATGGCGGTGATTGCCGTGGGCATAATGGTGGGCGTGTTTTTATACCTTCTGTTCACTAAAACCCGAGTCGGAATGCAAATTCGCGCCGGTGCCAGCAACCGGGAAATGGCCGGGGCGCTGGGCGTCAATATTCGGCTTCTTTATACCCTGGTTTTCGGACTTGGCACGTTATTGGCCGGTCTGGCCGGCGTGATGGCCGGGCCCATTCTGGCTGTTGAAGCCGGCATGGGTGAAAGCATCCTGATTCTCACATTCGTGGTGATCGTCATTGGCGGTATCGGCTCCGTCCGCGGCGCTTTGGCGGGGGCGATGCTTGTCGGGATGGTGGACACCCTTGGCAGAGCCTTTTTACCTGCGCTGCTGCGCTTGTTTCTGTCACCGGCCTATGCGGATGGTGTGGCCGCTCCATTGGCTTCGATGTCTATTTATATCTTGATGGCGGTCGTGCTCGTTTGGCGGCCGCAGGGGTTGTTACCGACCTTTGAATCCCGATAACAGTATGGCTGAATGAAATCATTTTCGACACACATCAGCTTCGGAAAGCTATTCTTCGACCGCAAAACGGCTTTTATCAGCACGGGAGCCGTTTTGCTTCTGATCCTTCCGCCGATCGCCGGATGGGTCGGCGAGCCCTACCTGGTCTCCCTGTTCAGCCGTATTTTCATTTATGCCCTGGCAGCCGTCAGCCTGGACCTGATATTGGGATACGGCGGCATGGTCAGTCTTGGACACGCCGCATTTTTCGGAATCGGGGCTTACGTTGCCGGTATATTGGCCTTTCACAGCGTTGAAGGAACGCCCATTATCTCCTGGCCCTTTCAGATCCCAGGATGCGAAAGCGGACTGATCGTCTGGCCCATAGCGGTGATGGTTTCGGGCCTCATCGCCTGGATTATCGGTGCGCTAAGTCTTCGGACCTCAGGCATGCATTTTATCATGATCACCCTGGCGTTTGCCCAGATGCTTTATTACTTCTTCGTCTCCCTGGAAGCTTACGGCGGAGATGACGGTTTGAGTCTGATAAGCCGGAATACATTTGCCGGTGTGGATTTAGGAAACGACACTCATTTTTACTACCTATGCCTCGCACTATTGGGCCTCTTTCTGCTCTTTGCCCACAAGTTGGTTCGCTCCCGCTTCGGAATGGTTATTCGCGGGAGCCGTGAAAACGATCGACGCATGAAGGCGCTAGGATTTCCTACCTATCGCTACAGATTGGCCTGTTTCATGATTGCCGGCGCAGCGGCCGGTTTGGCCGGAGCGCTGATCGCCAACCAGACCGAATACATCAGCCCGGGTTTGATGCACTGGAGCCGATCCGGCGAAATTCTTATTATGGTACTTCTGGGCGGAATGGGAACCTTGTTCGGTCCTGTGTTAGGAGCGACAACGCTCCTGTTGCTGGAAGAAATTCTATCCATTTACACCGAGCACTGGATGGCCTACCTGGGGCCCTTTCTGATCGTAGTGGTTCTGTTTGCCCGGAGGGGGATCTACGGTCTGTTTCTTGATCCGGAGAATCACAATGGCTGATGCGCTGCTGCGAGCCGTCGGGCTTTGCAAACATTACGGTGCCGTCCAAGCCACTAAACAGTTTCGGCTGGAAGTGGCATCGGGAGAGATTCATGCTCTCATTGGACCAAACGGGGCCGGTAAAACAACAGCCCTCAATCAGCTGTCCGGTGAGCTCCAACCCGATTCCGGAAGTATTTTTTTCAATCACCGGGATATTACCGGGATGCCGGTTCACAAAAGGGCCAGACTCGGCCTTGCGCGTTCCTATCAAATCACTTCGATTTTCGAGCATTTGACGGTTGGAGAAAATATCTCTCTAGCTGTTCAGGCGCACTTGGGCCACAGTTTCAAATTCTGGAAAGGCGCCTCTGCAGACCCTGAGCTTCGCCGGCGTCTTGGCCCGGCATTGAAGCGTGTCGGACTTGAACATCGCGAAGACCTGGTGTCCGGCAACTTATCCCACGGCGAAAAAAGACAACTGGAAGTCGGTATGGCACTGGCCGGCAATCCAAAGATACTGCTGCTCGACGAGCCATATGCCGGCATGGGGCCTGGCGGTACGGTCGAATTATCCAAATTGATCCGAAGCCTTAAGCATGAGGTAACCATTCTCCTGGTTGAACATGACATGAATGTGGTCTTCTCCCTGGCAGACCGGATCACGGTAATGGTCTACGGCGAAGCTGTGGCCTCCGGCACACCTGACCACATCCGCTCCAACGCCGTCGTCCGTCAGGCTTATCTCGGCGAGGAGGAGGGCTGATGCTGGCAGTTGACAACATCGACGCCTACTACGGCAGCAGCCAAGCCCTCTATGGTGTCAGTTTGAAAGTCAATGAAGGGGAAGTAGTGACTTTACTTGGCCGTAATGGGATGGGAAAGACCACAACGGTGAAATCCATTATGGGGTTAATGCGGGCAATCAACGGTTCGATCACCTTTGACGGCAAATCCATTCATCAGCGTCCGAGTTATGCCATTGCGCGGATGGGCATCGGGTTGGTCCCCGAAGGGCGCCAGATTTTCCCCAATCTTACCGTCTATGAGAACATCATGGCCACTGCCGCCAACCGGCTTCGGGAAGAACATCCTTACACCCTGAAAGGCTCTTTATCTATCCTTCCCCGATTAGCCGACCGGCTGAACCACTACGGCAATCAACTGTCCGGCGGTGAGCAACAAATGCTCGCTGTCGTCCGCGCATTGATGACCAATCCGAAGCTGCTTATCATGGATGAAGCGACAGAAGGCCTGGCACCATTAGTCCGCAAGGAGATTTTGCGCGGTCTGACCGTCATCAAAGAGTATGGGCAATCCATCCTGATCATCGACAAAAACCTGGATGAACTGATGAAGATCGCCGATCGCCACTATATAATGGAAAAAGGTCGAGTGGTGTGGAGCGGCGATACGGAACAGCTTTCCACCAACCATCAGTTGAAGGCGCGCTATTTAGGCGTATGATCGGCCGACAATTGAAACGATTTCCCTGAACAAAGGTATCGGTTATCGATCGGATTCCGTTACTGTCTATCTGTCCAGATGTCATCAGCAATCTCTTTGATGAACCGAAGTTTGTTCCATTGTTGTTCTTCACTGAGAATATTTCCCTCTTCGGTCGAAGCAAATCCGCATTGCGGACTGATGCACAGCCGGTTAATGGGAATATAGCGGGTCGCTTCTTTTATGCGGTCGATTATAGCGGCTTTATCCTCCAGTTCACCCGTTTTTGATGAAAAAAGACCGAGCACAACCAGCTTCTCGTCACTCACAAACCTCAACGGGGAAAAGTCGCCGGCACGTTCGGTGTCGAACTCCAGATAATAGGCATCGACATTTTCCCTGCCGAAAAGGGTGTCCGCCACCGGTTCGTACCCGCCCGAGGCGGCCCAGGTCGATCGGAAGTTGCCCCGGCAGACATGAGTTGTCAGCGCCATATCGTCGGGACGCCCTTCCAGTGCTCTGTTGTTCACCTGGACATAAAGGGTCTTGGTAGAATCCAAACGATAATTATCTCCTAATTTGGCCCTCATGTAGTCCTTGTCACACATCATCCCCCAGGTGCAGTCATCGAACTGTAGATTGCGGCAACCGAGTTGATAAAATGCGTTGATCGCCGTCCGATATGCCTTGGCGATATCCTCTATCAGTTCCTCGATGTCGGGATAAAACCGTTCTGTGGCGTCCGCATTCTCCGGGCGCTGAAGCTCCGATAAGAGCTGTGCCGGAGCAGGGATAGACTGCCTGGCGATGACATCGTCGCCGACGGTCTCTTTCAAAAACCGGTAGTGCTCCAGAAACGGATGATTGCCGAATTTGATTTTGCCGGACAGACAGGCCGTCTCCGCCCGGGTATTCGCATGTTTAAACTGGTATCCCCTCTTGATATCGGATTTCTGCACCCCGTCCAGCCCCCACATAAAATCAAGGTGCCACCAGGATCGACGAAATTCTCCATCGGTTACCGCTTTTAACCCGACGGCTATTTGCTTTTTCACCAGCCGGGTTATCTCTTCATCTTCAATATCTTTCAAGGCTTCAGGCGACAGGTCTCCCTCCGCATACTTTTTTCGTGCCTCTACTATCGGCTCAGGTCGAAGGAAACTGCCGACCATATCATGGCGAAAGGGAACAAAATCTCTTTGAACGGCATTCTCAAAAGCTTGATCCATAAGATCCTCCTTTTTGCCCATATCCCTGGTATCGCATCCCGAAAGTTGTGTTATAAATAGTTGTTCAATTCGAATGCCTTTTTCCTTTGAGTCATTCCGGCGCAAGCCGGAATCCAGAGTGTTTTCAACTGCACTCCGGCTCGCGCCGGAGTGACACTAATCTTTTAACTTATTTGTAGGACACAACAGTAGTGCGGCAAATCGACAAGGGTTCACATACATCCATTCTGTTTGATAATAAGCGCTCAACCACTCGGCGTCGATATAAACCTTTTAAAAAGTCGTCCAGACGTCATGTTTTTAATTACCGCGAAGAACACCAAGATCACGAAGTTGACATTATCCCATTATTTCCCTGTTTTAGCTTTTTGCGGATGAATCAAATGATAACCGGAATCTGCCGGCGAACTGCCGGATGCGAGAGCGTGCGTTTTTTCTCCTGACCGCCAGGTCATCAAGAAACAGGTACAGAGTCGGTACCACCAGCAGGGTCAAAAAGGTGGCCACCATAAGGCCGAAAACCACCACCACGGCCATGGACTGCCACCACTGGCTGGATTCGCTCACCCAGGAGATGGCGATGCGGTGGAAGTCAAAAGAAACACCGGTGACCATGGGGAGCAGGCCCAGGATGGTGGTGATGGCGGTGAGCAGAACCGGACGCAGGCGGGTGGCCCCGGCGGCGATCACCGCCTCTTTGGCTGCCATGCCGCGCTCCCGCAGCTTATTGATATAATCCACCAGCACAATCGCATTGTTGACGACTACCCCGGCCAGCGAGATGACACCCACACTGGTCATGATGATGCCGAAGGGCAGTTCGAACACCGCCAGCCCCAGGAAGGCGCCACCCAGGGAGAGGATGACCGACGTCATGATGACCAGCGGCATGGTAATGGAGTTGAACTGGCTGACCAGAATGAAAAAGATGAGAAACAGTGCAATCACAAAGGCTTTGGCCAGAAACTGCTCCGATTCCTGCTGGTCTTCGGTTTGGCCTGTAAAGGTGAGCTCATATCCGGGCGGCAGAGGAACCTTCTTTAACAATTCCTCGGCCTGGGCCCGGGCCACGGGACCGGGGATCTTAGTCTCATCGACATTGGCTTTGACCGTCACCACCCGCTCGTTATCGATTCTGACGATATCACCGACGGTGCCGGTGTATTCGACGGATGCCAGGGTGGAGAGCGGCACCATTTCACCGGAGGGCACCGGTATCATCAGTTCCCGCAGGACATTGGTCAGGTGCCGGTCCTGTTCCGGCAGCTGTACAGTGATATCGTAATCTTCATTGCTTTCGCGGTAGGTGGAAACATCCAGACCGTTATAGGCGGTTTTCAGGGCAAAACCGATCATGTCGGTGGTCAATCCGAACAGGGCCGCCTTCTGCCGGTCGATGACCACCTGGATGGAGGGAGTGCCCTCCGTGTAGTCGTCGCTTACGTCCTTGACATGCGGGATCTTGTTGATCACCTCGCGTACCTGTTTGGCCAGGCTGCCCAACACCGTCAGGTCATCACCGCTGATCTCGATATTGATCGGCGGGCCGGAGGCCGGACCGTCTTGGGCTGCGGCAATGGTGATTTTGGCGCCGGGGATATCGGCAACCCTCTTTCTGATCTCGTCAACGGTGTCGTGGGATGAACGCTGGCGTTCATCAAGATCAAGGAAACGGATGCCGATATTGTTCGGCGTGTTGGGGCTGAAGGAAGCGCCGCCGGTTGTGGTCACCGCCTTGGTGTAAATATTCCTGATATTGCCGAGATCGCTCGGGCCCTGACGGCGGCTGCCGTCGGCTGTGACATGTTCCTTGGGCAGGTATGCTTCATGGTAAGCCTCGTCCGAAACATGGGTACCATCCGCTCCGTTATGCACGGCCCCGGTAATAGCCATTTCAACGCGTTTGATGATCCGATCGACATATTCAAGATCCGCCCCTTCCGGCGTCTCCATATTCACATACACCGATTTGGGCTGCAGGTCCGGAAAGAACTCCACCGGTTTTTCAAGTCCCACCGCCAGCATCCACCCTTGAAACAGCAGGACCAAAACGGCAAAAGAGATCATCAGAAGGGTGACCGGCCTGGCCAGGGCAAATTCGAGCGCCCTGGCATAGCCCTTCAGCCACCTGCCTTTGATCTCGACGGGCTTTTCACCGCCTGCCGCGATCTCTTCTGCAGATACGTCCGCATCGCGGCCGGACAGCCCCTTGACTTTCATGAACATGGAGGCCAGGGCCGGGTTAATGACCAGGGCCACAAAAAGGCTCGATGTCAGGGTGATAATCAAGGTGAGCGGCAGATAGCTCATGAATTCACCCATGATACCGGGCCAGAAGAGCATGGGGGAAAAGGCGGCCAGGGTGGTGAGCGTCGAGCCGATCACCGGGTACGCCACCTCGGACGTGGCGCGCATGGCGGCATCCACGCGTGAGACGCCCTGTTCCATGTAGCGATAGATGTTTTCGACAATCACAATGGCATTGTCTACCAGCATGCCCAGACCCAGGGTGAGGCTGAACAGGACCACGACATTCAACGTGATACCGAGCAGATAAAGAACCGTGAATGACAGCAGCATGGATAAAGGGATGGCCAAACTGACCAGTACGGCATTGCGCAGACCCATGGCGAAAAAGATCACCGCCACCACCAGGAGCAGACCGGTGAGGATGTTGTTTTCCAGATCCGCCACCATCTCCTTGATGTCGCTGGAAGTGTCGACCACCTTGACGATTTCCGTATGGTTGGGCCAGGTCGGCTGCAGTTTTTTAATCAGTTCGTCGACCTGCTCGCTGATGGCGATGATGTTCTCGCCGGAGCGCTTTTTAACCGCCACACTGACCGCCGCCCGTCCGTCCAGGCGGGAGCGGCTTGTTTCTTCCTTGAAGCCGTCGACCACCATGGCCACGTCCTTCAAGTAGACCGGCTGGCCGTTATGGGTGCCCATGACCAAGCCGTAAATTTCATCCGGACTCTGGAATTCACCCGGCACCCGCAGCTGGAAGCGGCCATCCCCCATGCGAATGGCGCCCCCCGACGTGTTGCGGTTTTCACTGAGCAGAACGTTCTGAAAGGAGGCGATGGACAGACCGTAATAGGCCAGCTTGTCGGGGATCACCTCAACGCGGATTTCGCGCTCAAGCCCGCCGGTGACTTCCACCTCCAGGACCCCGGCAATACCCTCGATATCATCCTTGAGATCCTCGGCAATATCCTTCAGGCA
This sequence comes from Desulfobacteraceae bacterium, assembly GCA_050291625.1. Classification (GTDB taxonomy): domain Bacteria; phylum Desulfobacterota; class Desulfobacteria; order Desulfobacterales; family Desulfosarcinaceae; genus JARRKU01. The sequence goes on along the minus strand of JBNKKC010000148.1, from coordinate 32,220 downwards.
GGGAAGCCCGCAGGTGCCTGAAAGCGAGTACACCGCAATGGGCATTTCCGAGAGATTCACCTCAAAAACGGCCGGATCATTTTCCAGGTCCGCCGGCAGTTCGCTTTTGGCCTCGTCCACCTTGTCCTTGACGTCCCGCAGGGCCTTGTCGATGTCGGTGCCGGTCACAAATTCAATATTGATGGAAGAGAGCCCCTCGGAACTGACGGAGTGAACTTTTTTGACACCCTCCAGGCCTTTGAGCTTTTTCTCGATTTCAATGGTGATCCCCGTCTCGATATCCTCAGGCGATACACCCCGATAGCTCGTCGAGACAAAGACGTAAGGGATCGTGATGTCCGGTTCGTTTTCGCGAGGCAGCACCATATAGCTGTAAACCCCGAAAACCATGACGATCACGGCAAGCACCATGACAGTGACCGATTTTTTAACAGCCGTATCAGAGAGGATCATAGCAATGCCTCCCGTGGGTCGGAGAGCACCCGCACGATGTTGAGTTTATAGCCCTGGTCGATATCCCGGTGGCCCTCCACCACGACCCGGCTGCCCGGGGCAAGACCGCTGGTTACCTGGACCAGCCAATCGTCAATAATCCCCAACTTGACCGGCAGTTGGCAGGCCACGCCGTTTTTCTCTACATAGACGTATTGTTTGTCCTGGCGCTTGATGACCGAATAAATAGGCACGGCCACCGTGTCACGGTAGACTTTTTTCACGACCTGCGCCCTGAAAAACATGCCCGGCATGATTTGATGATCGCGATTGTCAACGGCCAGCTCGAGCCGATAGAGTCTGGCTCCGTTTTCCGGGGAGCTGGCCAGGTAGTGGGTGCGGCCGATAATTTGCTTATCATCCAAGGCCTGCACCGTCAGCGCGACCTGTTCGATGTTGCGGACCAGGGCCACGTCGGACTCCGGAATGCCCACCACGGCCTTGACCCGATCGATCTGCAGGATTTCAGCCACCGGATCGGAGACATTGAGCAGCAGGCCCACGACGGCATCCAGCCGTCGAATGACGCCGGAAATGGGGGCCGTAATGGTGCACCGGGAAAGCATGAGCTCCGCGTTCTCCATGGCTGCTTTGCTGGTCTTGACCTGGGCATCGATTTTATCAATCTGGGCCCGCGGGATGATGTCATGCTCAAACAGGGTGGCCAGTCGCTGCTGGTCAGCCGCTGCCAGTTCATAGACGGCCCGGGCGGAGTCCAGGGCGATTTGAAAATCGGCCGGATCGAGGCGGGCAATCACCTGCCCCTTGGCGACCTTGTCGCCCTCCTGGACCAGGGTCTCGATCACGGTGCCGTGCACTTTGGACAGAAGGGTCAATTGTTCCCACGGTTCGATGACGCCGGGCAGATTGATACGGTCCTGCATGGTGCTGGGTTCCACCTTCAGCAGCACCACATTGGCCGGTGGCCGCTCCTTGACTGAGGCCTGACTCTTTTCTTCAGTCATGCGCGCTTTTTCCGCCTTGATGGTTCCGGTTAATCCGATGATGGCCGCGACCAGGCCAACCAGAAAGAGCAGCGGCAATTTGGCTGGAATGGCACGCCGCAGCCTCTCTTTCAGCAAGCTTGGTGGTTTTTGATCTGGTCTCATGATGCCTTCTCCTCAATTGTTTCGTTTTCGATCCACACTGCGTGATCAACCAATCCATACTGTCTCAAGGTGTTGCAAAGCATAAACCCGACGCCGCTGCCCTGGGGCTGCGGTGAGTCGGTATTCCAGGCCAAACAGAGCGAACAATCGTCAACCGAGGCATGGTGAAACACTTTAATCTCCTGCAACCCTTGGCACTCTTTGTACTGCTCAACAAGCGTCAGTATTTTTGCAGCAACATTTGATGATGCTGTCTGTATCTTGATAAACTCCATCCATTTCATGGGCTGTCTCCAGTTTCGTTTAAAACTTATACCCCACTGTCATCATTGAGATGGTCGTGGTGGCATCAAAGAAGTCGAGATTGGCTTCGTTGCGGAAATATCCAAGACCACCGGTAACAGACCAATGATCCAAACCAAACGGGTTGAACCAAGTCAGCAGTGCAAACCCACCCCAAGCTGTTTCCTCGCGGGTTTTGTTGAAGATGGGATGCATCTCATCGTATTGGTTCTCGCTATAGGACAACGAGGCCAAAAAGAAATACCTCGGGGAAAACCGTTTAAGCGATATTATGGCCCCATAGCCATGATAGCGATTGGCTGCGCCGTCAATGTTGGCTTGAGTATAGGACAGGCCCGGAGAGAGAGTCAGCCCCTGGCCAAGTGTGACCGCATACTCAGACCCGATGGTGTGAATCGTGCCGCTGCGCTCGAGGGTGTCGATGCGATCACCGATGACATCGTTGTCAATGTCAGTGCTTTTGACGGCATAGGCCAACTTGGCGCCAGTGTTGCCTATCCGGTCCCATTCAATTCCAACGGTCCAATCGAATTTGTCGGTTGCCTCCCGCTTGCCACTGGTTATATAAGGATCTTGCCAGACTTCCCCCAAAAACCCGGGGGAGATATAAAGATCCATCCGACCCATTCGACCCAGTTCCTGGCCCACTCCGATCTTGAATGCAAGCTCTGCTTCTTCCATGGGTATGCCAAAATAAAACTGGGTGCCGCTATCGGTCGTATAGTTTAAATCCAACAACACCAGGGGCCAGTATATGTCAAACGCATCGCTATCGTTGAGGTTGGCATCCTCGTTATCGTCGTCAACTATTAGCTGGCTATCGGTTTGGACCCAGATACCCCCCAGTGCAATGCTGGCCGAAAACCCAAGCTCTTGGGGAGGCCCCTTCGGAGGTGGTGCTTGTGCAACCTCTTGTTGCTGAGTTTGCGGAACTGTTGATTGATCGGCGGCCCAGATGAATGTCGGCATTACCAAACAAAGAACGATAACTGTGAATGATGCCAGTCTCATGATCGAAAACCTCTTTCGCAAAGTGAATAGATCAAATTCATGGGGTGTCTCCGGTTTGGTCAGTCGTTGTTCGCTTTCCTGATGGCTGCATATGGCAACTTGCATGCCAGAATCGTGATTATTCTATTTGTCATTATATCTCAGGTGGTTGTGTTCCTTACGGGTATGTGGTGAAGAACGGAGTGGTTATAATCTATCAAATATGACAGCATTTGCTGTGGTATTTGACAGAAATGACTTAAACTGATAAATACGACAGTTAGCGCCCATCCATGAATGGATGGCCGTCTCCAAGTATTGGCCAACACCCGGCACTCCCGTCCACAAAAAGGATTTTTTTCCGGACGGACACCAGTTAGGCTGCAATGGAGGATTCTTATGAGCAAGAAGCACAACGATTTTTTCCGAGAGGCGACGCTGCGGATCTGCTCCAGTCTGGAAATTGAAGAAGCGTTGTTTTCAACCTTGCAGTTCTTAAAACAGGAAATGCCGGTCGGCTGGATGACACTGGAACACTACGATAAAAATCTGGACACCATACGCATCATCGCCATCGCCGATGAAAACGGCGGCAGGGGGGTCGACCTGCTCACACCCCTTTCCGCCGAGGCCCAGGAGCAGATCAAACAGGAGTACCGCAAAGGACTGCAGAGGGTCTATCTCATCGAAGACCCCCTGACGGACAAGGTGTGCCATGAGATGCTGCTGCTTCATAAGGTTGAGGCAACATCGATCATCGTCTTGACCTTGACCTCCGGAGACACAACCTTCGGCACGCTGGTCCTGGGATCCGAAGGCAAAGTAGGCTTTTCCCGGGAACATGCCGACCTGCTCTCCCTGCTCAGCGAACCCTTTGCCGTTGCGATGTCCAACACCCTGAAGCATCGCAGTGAACTGAGACTTCATGACCGGGATTTTTTCTGGGAGGCGACCACCAGGATCTGCGGCACGCTTCGGATCGAGGCGGCCCTGTTTCGCAGCCTGCAGTTCCTGCAGACGTATATTCCGGCAGAGGAGGCTGCTCTGGCCTATTTTAATCCGGCCAAAAGAACCGTTACCCTGAACGTGCATGCCGATGACTCCGGAGGCCGCCTGGTGGATCTTGAGGTGGCCTATTCACCGGAGGAACGGGTTTTGGTGGAAGATACCGCCCAAACGGAAGAATTTATTTTCAACCGGGCGGATGAACATCCCATTGCCAAACCGATTCTCCGGGCAATGGGCAAGGGCAGGTCGTCGGCATTGCTCGTACGGCTTGTTGTCGAAAAGGTCTGGGTAGGGTCTGTCGCCCTGTGGGCCAGTGGTTGGGACAGGTTCAATGAAGAACATCTGCGCCTGCTGAAGCAATTGAAACAGCCCTTTTTCATCGCCATGTCCAACAGCCGCCGTTATCGGGAGCTTTTGGAACTGAAGGAGCTTCTGGCTGACGACAACCGGTATCTGCACGAAGAATTACAGCGCATCAGCGGTTATGAAATTATCGGTGCCGATTTTGGACTCAAGGAAGTGATGCAAAAGGTGCGCAGCGTGGCTTCCCTTTCCAGCCCGGTTTTGCTGCTGGGTGAAACTGGGGTCGGCAAGGAGGTTATTGCCGGCGCGATTCACCACGCCTCGCCCAGGCGGGACGGTCCTTTCATCAAAGTAAACTGCGGCGCTATTCCGGAGACCCTGCTGGACAGCGAACTGTTCGGTCATGAAAAGGGCGCCTTCACCGGAGCCATCAGTCAGAAACGGGGGCGTTTTGAGCGGGCCTCCGGGGGCACCATCTTCCTCGATGAAATCGGCGAACTGCCCCTTGAGGCCCAGGTCAGGCTCCTGCGGGTGCTGCAGGAAAAAGAGATTGAACGTGTTGGCGGCACCGAACCCATCGAGGTTGACATCAGGGTGATCGCCGCGACCCACCGTGATTTGGGGGCCATGATCCGGGAGGAAACATTCCGGGAAGATCTCTATTTCCGGCTGCAGGTCTTTCCCATTGCCATCCCGAACCTTCGGGAAAGACGCGGCGACATCCCCGGTCTGGTCCAGCATTTTATCCATAAAAAGGCCCAGGATCTGAAACTGACGTCCATCCCGTCCCTGGCGCCTGAGGCCTATGATCAACTGCTGGCCCACACCTGGCCGGGCAATGTGCGCGAACTCGAGAACGCCGTGGAACGCGCCATTATCATCAATCGTGAAGGGCCGCTATCCTTTCCGGATTTGGGACCGCAGAAGGAAGCACAAGCGGCAGCCGCGCCTGCCATGCCCGCCGACGGATCCTATAATCTGGACCAGGCGACGGCCGCTCACATCCGCCGGGTGCTGGCAGTGACAAACGGCAGAGTGGAAGGAAAGGAGGGGGCCGCCGAGCTTTTAGGCATCAATCCCGGCACCTTGCGCCATCGCATGCGCAAGCTGCGGATTCCCTTTGGCAGAAAAAGAGCCGGCACCATTTGACATTCGGCCCTGCTCCAGGCTCAATCACGGGCTTTCAGCAAGCGTTTATCGCAACAGGCTTTGCGTATTGCCCCCATCCTTAAACAGTTTCAATAGGGAATCACTTCGCCGGTGTAGAGCGCCTCAAAATCACCTGCCGTGACCCGGCTCAGTTCCCTGAGCAGATCGTCGTCCCAGTTGTCATGGTGCTGGCCGGAAACATACATGTCGCTGCCGGTGTCGGCCACGACGACGCCGTAACGCTTCATGGCCCTCAGGATCTTTTGGATCGGAACGGAAAATCTCGCAAGATCATAATCGGCTTTCAGGCGGAGCCGCAATCCCATGGGGGGCAGATCAGGATCGTGGCCGCCGCGTCCGTCGCTGTGGCTGGCGGGCCGGATATAGCCGGACTGGATATTGCTTAACGTGATGCGGATGGCGTGGCTGATCTCACCGCTGCCGGCCACTTCGTCATAGCGTACCAACCCGGGCAGGATAGCCAGACCCGAGGCGTCGGCGCTGGTCCAGCCCAGAGGCCGCATCTGGTTCCGGCTCAAATCCCAGATCGCCCCGCTGCCGCCGCGCCACCGGTCCCCTGCATCCTTTTCAGCGGCGAAGATCTCGTAGAGGGTGCAGGTTCCTTCCTGCAACAGAAGTATATGTCGGTCACTGCCGCCCTCTATGGACGGGTTGGCGGGAAGGGGGTAGCAACCGACGGCTTCGTCATGGGACGGATTGCATTCGGCGCTGCCCATATCGCTCTCATCCCAATAGCCGAATGTGATGGGAACCAGGGATTGGTTCGCGGGTATCACGTCAAAGGGGATGCCGATATCCGCCCCATTCCACTCGGTACCGAAATCAGGGTGCAGGGGCGTGGCCGCGCCGATACCGGCGATATAGGCTGCCGAATTGGGATGCGCCGGCAAGGTTTCCACCGTCGTGTTCCAGAAGTTGTCAGGGGGAAAAACCGCGCAACCGGCAATCTGCGGCGCATCGGCGCCACCCGAGGCTCCGGACAGGCTGAACCGGTCCACGGCGTTGCCGCCCTCCGCCAGGCTGTAGAGCTGACCGGTCACGGCCTCTTCGCTGACGGTGACTTTCAGGTAGGTGGTCATTTGGTCTTCGTAGTGTTCGCTGCCGTATTGGGCCCAATCACTCGCCGCTGCCGCTGCGAAAGAAAATTGCGCATCCACACCCTCGCCCGGCCAGCCGCCTGCGGGACCCACCGTGATATACACCGTGCCGGCGGCGTCGTTCCGGGTGTCGCCTTTGACAGCATAGGTCCGCAAGTAGGCGTGGTTATGACCGTTGAAGTAGATCTTCACATGATAACGCTCCAGCAGGTCCCGCAATTGGGGGGCGCCGCTGGTGGGCGGATGGTCGCCGCTGCCCAGCAGGACCGCGTGGGCGAAAACGAAGATATGTTCGAAACGGCTGCCGGCGTATTCCAACTCATCGCGCAACCAGTCGAACTGCGCCACATTATAGCAGTATTGGTCTCGATCCGGATTGGTGAAGTCAGAGCAGTAAGCGCCGCAGTCGGCTTGGCCGTTGCACGACATCATACCATCGTAGTCATTGTTTTCGCGCAGGACAATGAAATAGCTGTTCCGGTAATGGAAAGAATAGTAGAAATCCCCGGAAAAGGCTGTTTGGCCCTGATCCGTGCCGCAAAGATCGCCCTCGACCGTGTGGCGGATGAAATCGGTCGGCGCCAGGGGCCACAAAAACCGGCATATGCTCTGGCCGCAGGGATCGGGATACCAGCCGCTGCCCCAATTGTCGTCATGGTTGCCGATGACAGGGTAATAGGCCGACACCAGACCGGGAATCGGTGCGCGATCTTTAAGGGGAGCCAGTATTTGGGCCATGTTGCCGCTATCCACACCTTGGGCACAGGCTTCGGCCTGGGCCAGGGCCACGGGATCGCCGCCGAAACAGACCGCCGAACCGTCTGAAGCGATACTGCCGTCGATGATATCGCCAGTCTGGACATAAAAGGCGATCTCCTGTTCGGCGGCCATGCGCTCGACGATCCGCTGCACCTGCGCATTGCGCGCACACCCGCCGCCGTTCAGATCGCCGAAAACAATGAAGGAGAAACGGTTGGTCGCGGAAGGATCCTCTCCGGGCCCACTGCCGCCGCCCGAGCCGGATCCACCGTCACCATCTGCCCCGCACCCAACGGCCAGCGTTACAATGACGAGCATCAGAAAAAATGAGATATAGGATAAAGGTCGTGACCGCATGTGTATTCTCCTTTACAGGTATCCAATCCAACTCCGTCCCACAACGGTGTCGCCGCCAGCGGCCTACGATAACCTTTGCACTATCTACCCCGTCAAAACAACCCTATCCAGCGGCTTGATGCCATTGAGACTGCTCTGCTTCAATAACTTATCTGGAGAACAGCTTTAAATCAAATGTATTCCGGTTTACTCTAAAAGCCATCTCGATGATATTTTTGGGCAATACTGAATCAATGTACCTCTGCAGAATCTCCATGCGCGGATGTCGCTCCAAATGCTGAACTTCGGGAAACCCTCCAATCTCAAGATAGTCTTTTGCAGACTTGCGAAGTTTGGAGGTGGTTTTAGTATCGAATGTTGGGGGACCGTCGAGAAAAATTTTATGAAATTCAATAAATTCTTTAAAACTCAATGGAAATATCTCTACAGTCATCGAACGTCCGCGCAGGCTCGAGGCGATTTCGGTGCTGAGCGATTATCTTTTTTTTAGAGAAACATCAAGTTAATTCTTTCTCATTTTATAATCTAAAACTGGAAGATCAAGATAAAAGAATCAGGCCACTTAAAATTGAACCTGAATTTTCATGGCCACCTGCTTTTGGTCGCGATAGACCCAGAGGCTGTTTTCGGGGTCGGATATATCCGGGTAGAAGACCTCGAATTTCAGCGAGATATGATCATCCCATTCATAGGTCGTTTTCAAGGTGTGGAGATACCCCTCTTTGGGGGTTGTGTAGATGGACATCCAGGAGACGGACAAGGTTTCATTTAGAAAATCCTTTTCCCATATCAGGACCAGACTGCTTTCATTTTCCCGTACGCCGGCCAGATCGCTGTCCCAATCCACGATGTGCCGATTGACCAGTTCCAGGCCAAGGGTATAAGCACCTCCCGGGGAATATTCCAGCCCCAGGGCCGCATCGAGGACATCTTTCTGCTCGATTTGCATATCGCTATTGTTGAAATGCTGGGGAAATTTCAAGCCGATCTCCCCCTTGTATAAAAAGCTGCCCCGCACGTAGTTGAAGGTGAGACCGGCCAGGGTAAACCGCTCTTTTTTCTTGGTGATGATCATGGCGCCGTCGGCGCCGACCCCGTCGAGACGATAGATATAATCGTTTTCGATCAGGCTGGCGGCCATCAGGGCGACATCGCTTTGACCGAACGTTAGATTTGGGAACCGATTTGGGGACAGGTTGACTATGTTTTTTGCCCCATATTTTGCCTTTTGTTCGTCTCATATTTTGTTCCATTCAAGCAGGGTGTCAGATTAAATCGCGACTATCTCACTTTAACATAGGAGGCCCATAGATATCCCCTTCTCTACTAAAAGATAAAATAATCATACCAATATCTATTTGACTCAAATTGCCCTTTGCAGCTATTATATCTAATTGTATTTCAATTTCATCATTTGGGTATAGCCACAAAGTAACATTTTTCTCATTTTTTAGTTCTCCGACCTGGAACCCTTTACAATTAGAAGTCTCAAAAAAATATATTCTTTTATCAGTATGCCTTAATAAAACATGAGAATACTTTGTTGTTTGCTTATACAATAATAGTTTAGAGTTTTTATTAGAAAATAGAACAGAAAAAACACTAGGAGTCGAATCAAAAGACGATCTGACAAAGGCATAAAAACTATTGTACTTTTCATTAATCAATTTTTCAAATTGTTCTACGTCATTTAACAGGCCTGCATCTATAAGCAATTCTGTATGTGTCTTCAATGGTGATGCATTGGGTCGATGAAACACTACCGAAAACCCATTGGAATCAAAAGAAGTTCCAGTTTTCATGCTACTATTTATAAAAAAATCAGGATTGGATTTAAATGGAACCTTAACTTTATATCCGTATGCAAAAAAATCATACCCTCTTATATCTATCGACTTATCAATTTCGAGTTGTTCAGGTATAATTTGTAAGAATGAATACCTGTTCTTATATGCCTTTTTAATCGCAATGTAAGTAACTGCTTGTCTGCCAAAAATAACAACTAACAATATTCCGCTTAAAAGAATGACCACCAACCAAAATAAAATATGTTTTTTCATATCAATATAATCCCAACTCATAGATTTATTGCACCAAATTGAAATAGAAATTTGAGGTTAGTGTTTGTTCTTGCTTTTTGCAATTTACTTTTTAGGTCCAAGTCCAAGTGTAAGTATATCTATTTGCGCATCCACTGCAAATTTACTTCCTGCCTTTAATCGCTCCCTATTTGATTTTACATGTTCGTAATGTGCCTTTGTAATTAATTCTTGCTTTTCCTTTTTTGTCAATCCTATCAATTCTGGATCTGTATCCACTCGGAACATAATGTCTATTTTAGCATTTGCTTTCTGTTCATAACTCTCCGCCACCTCAATTAGACTAAAAGTTTTTTTGGGGCATCTGGGGGACGTTGTTGACTATTGTTACTTATTCACCCCACTCCTGCTTATTATCCTTGATACGGCCGATGTGGATACCCCTAACAGTCTCGCGGCCTCTGCAAACGATAACCCCAACTCTTTTGTTAGCTTATGAGATAAATCACGCCTTACTTTCGATACCTGGCGATTGCGGCTCCCTCCGAGAAGCGCCTGGCCATCGATGCCGGCATCTTTGCAACAGCTTTGAATCATCTGGGATGCTGCTTTTTTGCGATCCAAGTTCGCCAAAGCATCCACCATGCCCGCTCGCAATGGATTTAAATGGATATAGCGCACAAGTGCTTTAAAATACGCGTCTTCTTCAACAAGAATGGACGTATAGCGATTTTGAAATAAATGACCATGCCGGCGGTGGCGTCGATTGTAAAACCCTGCGTAAAAGGTTAACAGTTTACGCATGAACGATGACAGCCCTGCCTGTCCGCTACGCAGCAAGATATGTGCATGGTTGGTCATCAAAGCCCAAGCGTAAACCGGTGTTTGGAGCTCTTGGGATAGCTCGCCCATTCGATCCACAAATGTTTGGCGATCATCATCGTCATCAACGATCGGACCTTTTTCAATACCTCGAATGATGACGTGGTGCAGGGTCCCCGGTGAATCTAACCGCGCTCGTCTCGGCATGGCTGTGCCTTTACCGCTAGAGGTGGATTTTAATAAGTACCAATTGTCAACAAAAGAACCAAATTTTCTATAGCTGATCACAAAGAAATGGGTCAAGTCTACGATTGCCTTAACATGTCCTGGCCGCTAAGGCTCGTATATGTCAAGACCATTGAGAATATAGACTATCCGAATGCTAATTTGTCCCGTTGTATGAGACATCTCAACGGCGTTTATACCCAAAAATGCAATGTTAGCCAAAGTTGTGACGCAAAGCTGTTTCGCGGCAGGTACGAATCGATTCTAGTTGATGCAGATACCTATCTATTACAGTTGATGGCCCAAAAACAGGATCAAAATCTGGGCCGGGTCCTTGATAGCAAGAGCCATTTATCAATGCTTGGCAGCGAAAAGTTCTTTTCCTGGATCAAAGAAACTTGCGCCGGATTTGGATACAATCATTTCATAGGAATGCATAGAAAATCGATGAACTGATTTTTGATCACGTTTTTTTTTACTGTTTGCAGGAACACTGTTTATGGCATCCGCAGATGATGCAGATGAATACCGCTTTTATCGGCGTAGAGTAAAGAAAGCGGGAGCACCATGAAATTTCTTCAGATATCCTAAACCGTGAGAGCATTGGATCGCTGTCAAACTGCACCGTATACCATATTGCTGCGGAGAGCGACAATTACGATGATGACGATGTACGCATACCAAAGTAAAAAGATAACCTGCGATGAGTCTTTTATATGATTTCATTGATATGAGGGACGGACGATTCCAAGGCCAGACAGGCCACTCTTTTTTGTTCAGAGATCTCGATCAGCGGCGGTATTTCCCGGGAGCATATACCGGTTGCTTCAGGGCAGCGGGGATGGAAACGGCAGCCGGAGGGGATGTTGAAGGAACTCGCCGGATGGGTTTCTAAAAATTTTCTATGAGGACCGGGACCGCTTCCCAAGGCGGCCGAAGCCATCAAGGCTTTGGTATAAGGATGCAATGGATGATGGAGCACGTCTTTGGCCTGGCCGTATTCCACAAAAACACCCAGGTACATCACAGCCACGAAATGGGCCAGATATTGAACGGTCCTCAGGTCGTGGGTGACGTATAAAATGGCGGTGTGCATGGAAGATTGAATTTCTTTCAAAAGCACCAGGGCTTCGGCCTGGGCTGATCGATCCAGGGAGGCAATGGGCTCGTCGGCCGCGATCAGTTTTGGAGACAGGGAAACCACCCTGGCCAGGGAAAGGCGCTGGCGTTGACCCCCGGACAGTTCGTGGGGATGGCGGCAGAGCAGGTCCGGGGTCAGATTGACCCGCTGGAGAAGCGCGGCGACCCATTGGTCCGGATCATCCAGGGGCAGCTTGTGAATCCTGGCCGGTTCAAGCAGCAATTCGCGCACTTTCATGCGCGGGTTGAGTGCTCCGTCCGCATCCTGGAAGACCATTTGCATGCGGCGGCGATAGGCCTTCAAATCTCCATTGAGATCGGCCAGATTCCGTCCATCAAAAACCACCCGGCCGAACGTCGGAGGAGTCAATCCCAAGGCTGTGCGGCACAGCGTACTTTTGCCCGAGCCCGATTCCCCGACAACGGCCAGCGTCCGGCCGGTATCAAGTTCAAAGGAGACGTTGTCCAGGGCGACGCAGGTGCGATGGCCCCAAAAGCCGGTTTTGTAAACATTGGTTACCTTATCAACGCGGAGCAGGGGAGTTGACGATGGCATCTTAGATTTCCTCTGAATTCAGGTTCCAGTTGGCGACACAGCGGCAGCGCCAGCGTACAACGGGGTTGAAAAGCGCAACCCGGAAAAGTACATGTCAGACTGGGAACGCACCCTGGAATAGGCCTCGGATTTTCTCCGGATAAGGCTTCAAACAGGGCCAGGGTATAAGGGTGCCTGGGCACCGTGAACAAATCCGCCAGGTTTCCCTTTTCCACCATGCGACCCGCATACATCACCATGGCTTTCCGGCACAGATGTCTGGCCGTGTCCGGATCGTGACTGATCAACAAGAGGGAAGCACCGGTTTCCTCCAAAATAGAATCGAACAGATCGATAATCTGGATTTGCACCGATACATCCAAAGCGGTGGTGGGCTCATCCGCGATGATAAGCCTGGGTTTTCGGGCCAAGGCCATGGCGATCATCACTTTTTGGATCATGCCGCCGGATAATTCGTGCGGATACTGCCGGGATCTTTTGCGCGGATCCGGAAGACGAACCCTATCCAGCAAGTCCAAGGTTTTTTCCCGCGCCGCCCGGCGGCTGGTTTTGCCTTGCACCTGAACGGCCTCGGCCACCTGGTCACCGACGCTAAACAAGGGGTCCAGACAGGAGGCCGGTTGTTCGAAGATCATGGCGACTTCCCGGCCCCGCAGATGCCTTAATTGTCTCGCCGAAAGCCTTTGAATCTCCTTATCGCCCACCCGGATGGAACCTGAGATGCGGGCACTGGCGGGAAGCAGTTTCAACAGGCTGAGGGCCAGAATGGTTTTGCCGCAGCCGGACTCTCCCAGCAAGCACCATTTCTCGCCCTGGTTTATGGTCAGATTAAAATCTTCCACCGCCCGTACCATACTCACCGTGGTGGGCAAATGAATCGATAAATGGGCCAATGCGAGGGCCGGCCCGCTCAGATCCGCCATGCCATCTCCACTTCCTTGCCTTTGGGATCGAAAAAATCCCTGAGACCTTCTCCGCACAAGGTGAAAGCTGCCGAAGCCAGCACGATGGCTGCTCCGGAGTAAATGGATACATGGGGCGCCACGGCCAACAGAGGGAGCCCCTTGCAGAGCAAACTTCCCCATTCGGGAATGGGGGGCTGCACGCCCAGGCCCAAAACGCCCATCCCGGCGATATAAACAATCTTTCCACCGACACCGATGGTGGCAATGGTTAATACCGGGGCCGAAACAGCCGGCAGGTAATAGCGGCGCAGAATATGCCAGCGTCCGGCCCCAAGTGCCTCGGCGGCCTGTACGAAGGTCCGTTCTTTCAAACTCAAAGCCACGCTCCGAACGACCCGGCTGTATTTAGGCCATCCCGGCAGTGAAAGGGCCACAGCCAGGCTCATCATTCCCGGCCCTAAAATATTGACGGCCACAAGAATCAACACAATGGGGGGAAAGGCAAAAAAACAATCGGTGATTCTCATCAACAAACCGTCCAGGTGAGGAATGACGACAGACAGAAGCCCCATAGCCATGCCGATGAAAGCAACGACCACTGTGACGGCCAGGGAAAGACCCAGTGTGGGACGTATGCCGTGAATGATCCGGCTTAACACACATCTTCCCAAAGCGTCCGCCCCCAAGGGAAATTCATGGCTGGGGCCGGTGAGGCGCCGGGCGAGAAATTGCCGGGTGGGATCATGGGGTGCAAAGCCTTCGGCGAAAATACCGATGGTCAGAATGATCAGCAGGGCGGCACCGCCAAGGCATATCCCTTTGGAGCCGGGTTTGGAAAAGAAATCAGCTATGGGCTGCATGTCTAACCCTCGGGTCGAGAAAAGCGTGTAACAAGTCGGTCATCAAATTAATCAACACGTACGAGCAGGCGATGGCCAGGACACAACCCTGCACCACGAAAACATCCCGGGATCTGACCGAATCCACCAAAAGCCTGCCCAGCCCCGGCCAGAGAAAGATGGTTTCTACCACGGCCGCCCCTCCGAACAAGTAGCCGAACTGGGTTCCCAGATAGGCCGTCAGCGGAATAAGCGCGCTCCTCAAGGTATGTTTACAGATCACCAGCCATTCGCTAAGACCTTTGGCCCTGGCCACGGTGATGAATTTTTCTCCCAAGACTTCCAAGGCGCTGGTGCGCATCAGCCGGGTGGAAATGGCAGCGTTGGACAGGGCCAACGCAAGGGACGGCAGGATCAGGTTCCTGGCCGTTCCAAAACCGGCCACCGGAAAGATTCTCCAGCTGATGGAGAAAACCAGAATCAGGATGATGGCCTGGAAGAAATTCGGGGCAGAAATCAGCAGCAGCGAACCGGCCAGGGTGGCTTTATCCCAGAGCCCGCCTTTTTTCACTGCGGAAGTGATTCCCATGGGAATGACCAGCAAGATGGTGAGGATCATGGCCGCCACGGACAGCAACGCCGTGGCTGGGAAAGCCTTGGAGAGCTCTTCAACCACGCTTCGACCGGTCTGGTAGGAGCGCCCCAGGTCGCCGCAGCAAACTCTCTTCACCCAGAATGCATATTGAACGGCCAGCGGCCGGTCGAGCCCCATCTCCTGCCGGAGTTCCTCCACAGCCGCGGGTGGGGGCGCTTCAGCCTCCATCAGGGACATGAGGCTGATTTTGGCGGCATCCCCCGGGCACAGGGCCATGGATAGAAACGCCGCCAGGCTGATACCGAAAAGCACGGGAATAAGTGCCAACAGGCGTTTCAAAACAAAGCGCATCATGACGGCTTCGCCGCCTTTACGTAATAGGAGGACCAGGCGCCGCCCATCAGCCATGCATAGACTTTTCCATCGGTCTCATTTTCCAGCGCCACCCGGACATCGAGGACGTCAAGGCCGTTGGCTTTGAAGGTGCCGGCGGCTTGGTCCGGGTTGAAATGGGGCAAAGCACGCTCCACTGCCTTGTAATTCGGCCCGCGCCAGCCCGGGCGTCGGCCTGTCAGAATCCAGTTGACCAGGTTGGAGCGCATTTGACCGAAAGGGCCGGGTTTGTGACGACTGCCGTCTATCAAAACGACAGTGCCCCCCGGTTTAAGCACCCTCGCCATTTCGCGGATGGCTTCTGCCGGCCGGGGCAGGGTCCACAGGACCCAGCGGCTGATCACGACATCGAAGTGATTGTCGGGATAGGTCAGGGATTCGGCGTCTCCCTGGGATAAATGAACCTTTTCAGCAAAGCCTTCCTTCTCGAGATTGGCCCTGGCCACGGCCAGCATCGCTTCTGACAGGTCAATCCCTTCAACCCTGAAACCTAATTTCACCAGGATCGAGGTGATAAAGCCCGTGCCTGAACCGACTTCCAGGACTGTGGCCCCAGCCGACACCTGACTTAACACCTTGTCCAGAAACCGCGCCCATCCCTCCCGCCTTGAAAGACGTCGATAGGCGTCATAGGCGATGGCATTGCTTTGGTTCCAGCGATCCTGCCGCATGAAATCTTTTACTTCTTCCGGCTTCATTTCAGAACCTCCACGCTTTCCAGGCGAAAGCTCTGTTCGTTGGGATGCATTTGGTAGCCTTTGACTTTGCTGGAGAGAGCATCCACGTTGACGTAATAATTCAGATAGGCGGAGGGCGCATCCTCCAATAAAAGGGTCTGAACGCGGTCATACATGGCCTTTCGCTTGTCGGTATTGAATTCGGACCGGGCCGCCAGAAGCAGTTCATCTACGTTGGCATTGTGGTAGTGAAACGGGCCCCAGCCGTCTTTCCGGGAGTTCTCCGCTAAATAATCGGTCATAAAGATTTCGTTGGGATCGGGAACGAAAAGCAGCCCCCGGCCGACCAGAAACATGTCGAAATCGCCCCGGTTTCGCATTTCATCGGCCGCATCCACCTGAACGACAACCAATTCGACCTTGACGCCGACATGGGAGAGCTGGTTCTGGATCACTTCGGCCAGGGGCGGCAATTCGGCCCTGTTGGGGTAGGTGACCAATTTTAGGCTGAGCGGCTTGCCCTGCTTTTGCCTGACGCCGTCGCCATCCGCGTCCTTCCAGCCGGCCTCGGTCAACAACTGCCTGGCTGCTTCCACATTGAAAGCATAGCCTTTGGCTTGAGGGTCGGACCAGAATACAAGCTCCGGAAAAATGGTTCTTGCCGGCTGCCCGAAACCGTTCAGAACGAAATCGATGAGGTCCTGGCGGTTGATGGCGTAATTCACGGCCTTGCGAACCCGGATATCGGACAACGGCCTTTTGTTTAAGTTGAAATTTAAAATCCGGCAACGGGTAATCGGCAGCGATTGCAGTTTGCAGGAAGGGTCACGGGCCATGGACTCGGCCAGATCCGGCGGTAAAATCTGGGCGATGTCCAGCTCTCCACTTCGCAGCATGGCACTGCGGGTTAAAGCCTCGGGTATGCAACGGCAGACGACTTTGTGGACTTTGGGAATTTCCCC
Organism: Desulfobacteraceae bacterium; assembly: GCA_050291625.1. Taxonomy (GTDB): domain Bacteria; phylum Desulfobacterota; class Desulfobacteria; order Desulfobacterales; family Desulfosarcinaceae; genus JARRKU01. The sequence goes on along the minus strand of JBNKKC010000148.1, from coordinate 15,479 downwards.
GCTCCAGTGCTGCTGGTAGGCGGACAAAACCACTTCTTCCTTGACTTTCCAGGATTGGAATTTGAAAAAGCCGGTCCCGACGGGTTGAATGACTTCTCCTTGAGCATTAAAAGATGACGGTGCCAGGGCGGCGGCTTCCCCTTTGGAAAGATAGGCCGGCAACGGAGCAAAAGGGACGCGCGTGGTGATGGTCAGGGTCTTGTCATCCGGGGCTTCGATGGTTTCGATGGGCACGTTTTTTAAAAGCGCCCCCTTTTGCATCAGTCTTGTCAGACAGTCTTTCATAATGCCGGAAGTAAACAAGGTCCCGTCGTGGAAACGGACATTGGCGCGTAATTTAAACGTCCACACTTTCTTGTCTTTGGAAACATGCCAGGATTCGGCCAGAGCCGGCTGCAGGCGCAGCTGTTGGTCCGCGTCGGTCAGCCCTTCAACAACACCCAGACGCATCCACAAGAATCCTTGTTTTTGCACATCCAGCGTCTTGGCACCCCAGGGAGAGCCGATTTTAAGGGTTTTTTCTGCGCTGAAAACCGGTGTAACCGTTAAATACACCCCCAAGAGACCGGCCGTCACAAAAATTAAAATTCCTCTCCTCGTTTTCACGCCATCCTCCTTTTCCATTGGTTCAAGAGTAAATTGTGAGGCAATGCGGGCACTCCATTGCCGCTGCCATGGGTTCAGGTGAAGCCATATTCAAACTTACTCTCTTAAGGCTGAAGTCCCGGTGATCAGGTACCTGGGAGCACCGCCATACCTGATTTTATATTCCAGGGGAGCAAAACGGTGCTCGTGCCGGACAACATCGCGCAAACCGTCATGGCGGATGTTTTCAAAACCGCAGGCGGCCATGGTTTCGATAAGGGTTTGGGGAAGCAAACCGTTGATGTACGGCAGAACCTTGACATCCGAGACATACGACCGGCGCCAGTCCTTGGGCCATCTTTTATGCTTCACCGCTCGAAAGGCATCGGCAACCAGTTGGCGCAAACGGGCCTGAGGTGTCGTTACCCCCCAGATTCCGTCTATGATGGTCAACACCCCTTGGGGTTTCAAAAGACGTTTCCAAATGGCGAGGGCTTTTTTTAAATCGGTCAATGTCCAGGTCAAATGCCGGCAGAGAATCAATTCAAAGGATTTGTCTTCAAAAGGGGGGTTTTCAGCATCGCCTTGCATGAATTTCACGGCGGCGCCATTGCGCGCAGCATTGTCCCCTGCGATTTTCAGCATCTTTTCAGAAACATCCAGGCCGGTGACCTGCAGGCCGAGCCGATCAAGTACTAAGGCCATGAAACCCGGACCGGTCCCCAGGTCCAGGGCATCAGCCCCCGGTTTGAGGGTCAGATTGCGTTTAAGCAATCTGAGCCACAGGTCGGGTTCGGAATGATGTGAAAAACCATGTCCGTATTCATGCGCATAGACGTTGGCCCGGCCATTCCAATAGTTGCGAATTTGTTCTTTTTCCGCGAAAAACATGCCCTCTCCGATTGACTCAAAAAAAAAGAGAACCTCGTGTGAGGTTCTCATAATTCACACAAAGGCGCGAAGGACAAGGTCCCTCTTTTCAGCGCCTTCGTGGCTGCAGCTTTAATTGTGGAGTTGGATAATTGAACACCTTCTTGGCGTGATGATGGCTTTTTACTAACACCTAAAAGGTAAAGTCAAGAAAAAGTTAGCCTAATGGATATGTGCATCCTAAAAAATGGTTTTGAGTTAGCCCGAACATTAGAGTTAATGTTTGCCAATGCGCAAAAAATCAAGGGCGGCCAGGGAATCGTTTAAATATCCCAAACGCATTACAATTACGCTCCCATGCCGAAATCAAAAAGACACAAATGACAATGACCAGAACCTGACGGAGGCCGCATGACAAGTAAAAAGTTGATTTTATTATGTATGACCAGTCTTCTATTGACAGCCTGCAGCACCCCCGCCATCCATGAGGCAGTAGAAACCTACAGATTTAATGAACTCAAACAATGGGTGGCCAAAGGTCAAATTGATCAGCGAGACAGACACGGCTACACACCGCTGATGGTTGCAGCCTGGTACGGTTATACGGATATCGCCAAGTACCTGTGTGAAAATGGCGCCGATGTCAATGTCCAGGGCAAGGATGGCGAAACGGCTTTGGGCTTTGCCGCACGCAACAACTTTTTGGACACTGCCGAAGTGTTGATTTCCCATAACGCGTCGATCAATGTGAATGACGAGGGCGGGCGCACGCCGCTCATTGCCGCAGCCTACAACGGCAACACAGACATGGTAATCATTCTTTGCGAAAAGGGTGCGGATGTAAACGCCCAGGAAGCGGGCGGCATCACCGCTTTGATGTATGCCGGCAAATATAATTTCACCGATGTTGCACGAATTCTTCTGTCACATGGGGCTTCGAAGGATTTGGCAGACTCAGAAGGACGCAACGCATTGATCTATTCAAAGATGAACCGAAGCAGGGAAGTTGCCGAATTGATTGAAGCCCAAAGGTAGTCGAAATATTATTCCGGCGCAACCGCTTCCGGATGGTCGTTTAAAAAGCGATAAAGGGTGGCGCGGCCAACGCCCAGCAAACGAGCAGCCTTGGCTTTGTTGCCGCCGGCTTTGGCCAGGGCCTGACGCACGCTTAGGGTTTCCAGCTTTCGGGCAGGCCCGCGGCGGTGCGGATCGCCGTCGGATTGGGCCAGCTCCAGGGGCAAATCCCGGGGCAGGATAATTTTTTTGTTACACTTGACAATGGCGAACTGAACGGCATTTTGCAGTTCGCGCACATTGCCGGGCCAGGCATAATCCATCATCGCGGCCAAGGCCGGCTCGCTCATTTTAGGTGCCCGATGGCCGCTGCGATCCGCCACCTGGTCCAAAAAATGGTTGGCCAGCAGAGGAATATCATTTTTGCGCTCCCGCAAGGGGGGAATCTGGATGGGAATCACATTGAGTCGATAGAAAAGATCTTCGCGAAAGTTGTTGCGCCGGACCTCTTTTTTCAAATCCTTGTTGGTGGCGCTGATCACACGGACATTGACCTCGATGATGCTTTCGCCACCCACCTTTTCCAGGGTACCCTCTTGTAAAAAGCGCAGCAGCTTGACCTGCATGGGTTTGGACAACTCCGCCACTTCGTCCAGAAACAAGGTGCCGCCGTCGGCCAGTTCAAAACGACCTTTTTTATCGCGTATGGCCCCTGAAAAGGCGCCTTTGACATGGCCGAACAGCTCGCTCTCAATCAAGCCCTCGGGCAGCGCCCCGCAATTGATGGGCACAAACGGTGCACCGCCGCGCCGGCTCTCGTTATGCACGGCATTGGCGACCAACTCCTTCCCGGTGCCGGTCTCGCCATATAGGTGGACGGGAAAATCATACTGGGCCACATCGGTGATCTGTTCATAGACGGTCTGCATTTTATGATGACCGCCGATGATGCTGGCGAACCGCATCATCTCACCGCTGCGGCGCTGTAAATCCCGCAGTTCAGTCATGTCCCGAAATGCGGCCACTATCCCCGCAAAACTGTTGTCGTCGTCGCGCACTTTAGTGGCCCTGAACTCTACCCGACGCTGATCTCCTGATTTGGTGGTAATGTTCAGCTCATATTCGACATGGTCCCCCGTGGCAGGCGGGTTGTCGTGAAATTTGCACCATTGGCCGCAAAACGGACCGTCAAAGACCGCATGACAGTCGCGTCCGATAACTTCCGCGCGGCTGAAACCGGTGATCCGTTCGGCCTCGGCATTAAAAAAGTAGATACGTCGCTGTAAATCATGGGCAATGATGCCCTCGTTAAGATTGTCCAGCACACGAACCAGATTTTCGCGGCTGGCAAGGGTATCCACAAGTGGTTTTGAGTTCATTTTCAAGCTGTCACGGATCAAATGCATTCATATCAAAAATCGCTCAATGGTGGTATAATAGTCTCCTATCAAAGTCAAACACCGGCCCCTCGAACGATTGACACCTCCATGGGTTCTTCAACGCAGGTATTTGCCAAACTCATCAAACGCCGTGCGGATGGGTATGGCAAAACCAAGCCCCTCGTACTTACGGGTCAATTGCTTGAAGGTATTCACACCCACAACCTGGCCATCCACTGTGACCAGGGGGCCGCCGCTGTTGCCCGGATAGATTTGGGCATTGGTTTTGATAAACCCCCGTTCATAACCGGAAAAGATACCTGAAGTCACCGAGTTTTGCAGCCGGGCCGGATTGCCCACCGCAAAAAGCGGGAACCCGGCTAAAAAGGTGCTTTTGGAAACTTTAACCGCCGGTGTCCGGTAACCGTCAATTTTCAGCAACGCCAGGTCATGATCCGTACTGGTTGCCACCAGACGGGCGCTGATGACGATGTTGTCGGCCAGAATAATTTCAACGCTGCGGGATAAATTGGCCACCACTTGGGTGTAATCATAGTCGGACTTTTTGGACAGGTACTCTTTTTTTTGCGACTCAAATTTTCGGCGGCGGCTCTCATATTCGGCTTTCGCTTCCCGGTAAATTTTTTCTCGAAAGGCGTACTCGTCTTGATAGGACTTTTTACGCAAACCGTTGCTCTCTTCGGCCAGGTGCTTCAGCTCCCTGAGTTTGGCCTCATACTGCGCCAAACGACTATTTTCATCCGCCAGGGCCGCCTGCGCGGCTTTAATACGGCCATCGACACCATCGAAATACTCTTTTTCCTCTTTAGTCTGCTCGCTGGTGGTGCGTATCACATGTTTGTTGGTCAGGAGGTAGCCGTCGGTTGTGATAAAAAACCCGCTGCCGTAGCCCAGGCTGCTTTTCACGGCCACCGTGGCGGCGGCCACCTTTTCCAGGAAATTTAGCGCCGGGTAATCTGTCAACAGGGGCGTCCCTTCGGGCGACGGTGCAGGCGCATTTTCCTGAACGCCGGTCACCACTTCACTTTCTTTGAGCACCTCACGGGGCGGCGAATCCGTAAAGTGCCAGGCACCGTCCTTCTTATACTTATACATCTTTGCATCACAAGGAAACGCCGCCAGCGACGAAACGACCATCAACAAAACCACTCGCACCACAATTGGAAAAGTCATCTTGGTCCCCATTTTAGAAGCAATTTATTTTTAAGTGCTTATCTATAAATCTCAAACTGATGTTTCTTATGTTCAAAGCGAAAACTGGAGGTAATCGGCGTCTGGTGGGGTTTCCGGACGTTAGCCATGCGGTCTTAGTGGGGCTTAGGGGCGGCGCAGGCCCAGCGTCCCGCACTGTTTGAGCGTATGCGAGTTTGTGGGACGCCCGCAGCGCCACTTAGCCCCACTTAGACCGCGATGGTGTGTCCGGCAACCCCACCTGACGCCGATTGCCGGCGATCCAATACCACTTGTCGTACTTGCGCTTTCTAAATAACCGCATAAAGCCATTTTTGTTTTTATGTCATTGTGTCTGAGTTGACAACCGACAATGCCAACCCGATCCGGCAATCGATGATTTACATTAAAAGAAAAAGGTTGTAGTTTTTTCGCTTAATCTTTTCTTTTAAGCGTTGCACCAAACCGCAAAGGCGATATCTCCGTGCCACCCACTGCATCAAAACCATCTTTAGCAGGTTTGGCCAGCGCCACATGCGCATTTTTAATCTGGGGGCTTTGTCCTGTTTTCTATAAACAATTGGCGCACGTTCCGCCCTTTGAGATCCTCATGCACCGCATGGTGTGGTCGTTTCTATTTTTGCTGCCCCTGTTGTGGCTGCTCAAGCGTTGGAGCAACTTTGCAGCGGTATTGAAAAACAAGCGGATCTTCGGCATGCTGGTAGTGACCACCGTGTTGGTCAGCATCAATTGGTTCACCTTTATCTGGGCCGTCAACAACGGCCGTATTTTACAGACCAGCCTGGGCTACTATATCAATCCCCTGGTGAATGTCCTGCTGGCAACGCTCTTTTTGGGCGAACGCCTGCGCAAGCTTCAACTTGCATCCGTGGTCCTGGCCCTGGTGGGGGTATCTTTCCTGACGCTCTCCATCGGAGAGTTCCCCTGGGTGGCCTTGACATTGGCCTTCTCATTTGCACTTTACGGATTGATCCGAAAAATCGCACCGGTCCCTGCCCTGGAAGGATTGAGCATTGAAACCCTGCTGTTGTTCGTTCCGGCGGCGGGGTATCTTTTATTCCTGGATCATCAAGGTACCGGAGCCCTGTTTCGAATCGACCGCCAAACCGACCTGTTGCTCATGGCCAGCGCCCTGTTCACTGCAGTGCCCCTGCTGTTGTTCACCACCGGCGCTCGTCTTCTGACCTTTATCAGCATCGGTTTCTTGCAATATATCGCCCCCAGCTGCACCTTCCTGCTGGCGGTCATTGTCTACCATGAACCCTTTTCAACGGCCCAGCTGATTACCTTTGTGATGATCTGGATCGCATTGGCGCTGTTTTCCATGGACGCCGTACTGACCTTTCGCAGAAGCAATCCACCGGCCATCGCCCAAAATACAGCATCGGATCGAGTCTAGCCCTTTAGCTGCAACGGTAAAGCCCGGCCCAGGGTGATCCGTTCCAAGTCAATGACGACATCAAAAACCAGAATTTCCACCCCACAAGCGGCGACCTGCTGGAGCAGTCGACCATACTCGGCATCGATGGCATGTGCCGGACTGAACCGTGCGGCGTCCGTGCGTTGCACCAGGAAAAAAATCACCGCACGATGGCCCTGATTTTTTAAAGCAGCCAGGGTTTGCAAGTGCCTTTGGCCCCGGGTGGTGGGGGCATCGGGAAACATGGCCACGCTGTCCTCAACCAGGGTGCAGTTTTTGATCTCCACAAAACAATCCCGCCGGCCTGGGGCAGTGAGTTTCAGATCCAGGCGCGTGTGACCGTTAATGCGCACTTCAGGTTTCACCTGATCGTAGCCGGCCAGCGCCGGGGGCAAGCCATGGCGCGCGGCCCGGGCCACCAACCGATTGGGCAACAAGGTATTCACTCCCACCAGAGACGAAGGCATCTCGATCAGCTCCCAGGAATATTTCAACTTGCGCCGGGGATTATCGTGAAAGGAGAGAAACACCGGCCGGCCCGGTTCGCTACAAGTGGTCATGCGGCCTGAGTTGGAACAATGGGCGGTAACCACCGTTCCATCATCCAGCATGACATCCGCTAAAAAACGCTTGTATCGCTTGATCAAACGACCCCGCGTCAGCTCCGGCCAAGGCAAACCGGCTCCTCTGTTGATCTTATCTGCTTCGACCATTGTATACCTGTTGCACCGTCACCCCTTCTTTTAGGAGACGATGCTTTTAATTAACCTAGATCCTTGCTTCATCTATTGCACTTTAGCATCTGCTATAGCAATATAACAATCTATTGTATCCCCTTGCTTTGAGTGTCGGCTTCACGAATCTTTTCGTCGGACATTTCCATAAAAGGTGAGCCCATGTCTGCTGAAATTATGATTGTACTGGCCATTCTGGTGGCGGTTACGGTGCTGCTGGTCTTCGAGTGGATGCCCTTGGAAGTGCTGGCCCTGTTGGTAATGGGCGTGCTGGCCGCCAGTGGCGTCGTCAGCCCCACGGATGCACTGGCCGGCTTCAGCAATCCGGCCGTCATTACCATCTGGGCTGTTTTTATTCTCAGCGGCGGTCTGACGCACACCGGAATTGCCAATATTCTCGGGCGCCAACTGCTCAAGGTGGCCGGCCCCAATATCACTCTGCTGGTGGTCATTATCATGGTCCTTTCCGGCGTCCTGTCGGCATTTATGAACAATGTGGCCATTGCAGCGCTGATGCTGCCGGTGGTCATGGACATTGCGCGCAAAACAGGCCATTCGCCTTCAACCCTGCTGATGCCCCTGGCATACGGATCGCTGTTGGGCGGATTGACCACCATGATCGGTACACCGCCGAATATCCTGGTCAGCGAAGCTTTGCGTCAAAACGGGCTGACCCCCTTTGGGTTGTTCGATTTCACACCCGTCGGTTTGACGGTCATGGTTTGTGGCGTCGCCTTTGTCACGTTGATCGGCACACGCCTGCTGCCCAGACGCAGTGTAGCCCATGAAACGGCTCGTATCCAGCACGATTATCGTGAACAATATGCACTTCAAGAGCGTCTGTTTCAGATCATTATACCGCCGGAATCGGCCCTGGTGGGCAAGACATTGGCCAAAAGCCGCCTGGGTGCAGGCTTGGGACTCAATGTTGTCGGCATCACGCGCGGCCGGCAGACTCTGCTGGCCCCTGACATCACGGAAACCATTCAGCCCCATGACGAACTGATTGTGGAAGGTCGGCATGACCGGATCCAGGAGATGAACCATTGGGGCCAACTGTTGGTGGAAACCGATAGTATCGATGTGCACGACCTGTACGCCCATGGCATGGCAGTGGCGGCCCTGCCCCTTGCCGCCACCAGTGAATATATCGGCCAAACCCTGTCCGGTATCGGGTTCCGCAATCGGTTTGGGCTCAACGTCATAGAAGTGCAGCGCCGCACAAGTCATGTAGATGAAGATTTGAAGAATCTGGCCCTCATGGCTGAGGACGTTTTGATTGTGCATGGCCCGCGGTCGCACCTTGAGGGCTTCCAAGGCGATGCCAATTTCGGGCCCCTACAGCGCTTTGATCCCGAAGCGCTGCAACACAGCAAATTGCCGGGCGAACGCTTACGGGTACTGCGGGTGCCGGCGGCTTCCAAACTAGTGGGCCAAACGCTCAATCAAAGCCGATTGGGCGATGCCTTGGATATTCAGATTCTGAGTCTCGTCCGCCAAAATGGCGACGCCTTGGTGCCCGCTTCCCAAGACCGGTTTGAACCCAATGACCGGATGATTGTCGCGGGCGCTTCGGATATGATTTCTGTTTTGCTGATGCAGGGTTTGGAAGGCGTATTTATTGAAGACCGTACTCACCCGGCAGACCTTGCCGTCCTTGAGGATGATAAGGTGGGCCTGGTGGAAGTGATGCTTTCACCCCATACCGTACTGTCAGGCCTGAGTTTGAAGCAAATGAATTTCAGAGAAAAATTTGGATTGACCGTGCTGGCTGTGTGGCGCAAAGGCCGCGCCCATCGAACCCATCTTCGCGACATGGCCCTTGAATTCGGCGATGCTTTACTGCTTTACGGCCCACGCAATAAACTCAAAGTGTTGGGACGCGAACCCGACTTTCTGGTGTTGACCGACGCGGTCCGGCAGCAACCCAGAGAAGATAAGGCCAAGATCGCTTTGGCCATCATGGCTGCAGTGCTGGTGCCGGTGATTTTGGGTTGGCTGCCCATCTATATTGCCGTGGTCCTTGGCGCAGCAGTGATGGTTCTGTCCGGATGCCTGACCATGGAAGAAGCCTACCGCCACATTGAATGGAAAGCGGTCTTTTTAATTGCCGGCATGCTGCCCTTGGGCACTGCGCTGGAGCAGTCCGGGGCGGCCCGACTGTTGGCCGAAAGCGTGGTGAACACCTTGGGACCCATGGGCCCCCACGCCGTGCTGTTCGGCCTGCTGACCATTACCTTTATGGCCACCAGCATTATACCGACAGCCGCGTTGGTGGTACTGATGGTGCCCATCGCCCTGGAAGCTTCGACCAGTCTGAGCATATCACCGTATGCTTTAATGATGGGCATCGCCATGGCCGCCTCTTCCAGTTTTACTTCGCCCATCTCCCATCCGGCCAATGTGCTGGTAATGGGACCGGGTGGCTATCGATTTATGGATTACATCAAAGTCGGTTTGCCGCTGACATTGGTCATACTGGTGGTGCTGATGATTGTGCTGCCCATATTTTGGCCGCTGACGCCCGCATAAGGAGAAGCGAACCTGCTGCCTATGGTGAAAATTGCAAAAGGGGCAAAAAAAACCGGCGCATCAAAGATGCGCCGGGATGGATGGGTACAAGCGGGGGGCTAAGCCTTTTTAGCTGGGTCTGGGGGCCAGCTTTAGAATCGTTTTGGCACGTTCAATGAGTTGATCGCCTTTAAACGGCTTGACCATGTAGTCGCGGATACCCATTTTTACAATTTTCATTACATTGTCTTTGCCGGATTCAGCGGTCAGCATAATCACGGGGATATCTTTCAAGTCTCTTTCTGCTTTGAGTTTTTCCAACATCTCAATACCGGTCATCACCGGCATGGTGATATCCAGAATAATCAGATCCGGCTTTTCCTTGGCAGCAATAGCCAGCCCTTCCACGCCATTTTCGCCTTCGAACATCTCACAATTATAGGTAGCAAAGGCTTTTTTTACGATCATGCGAATGGTCTTGCTATCATCGACGGTTAAAATTTTATACGCCATTGGTTTCCTCCGTGGTGCATCCAGCGATAAGGGCTGATCTATCAGCTTATCCGGGATAGGGTTATCCATTCAACCCGTGGACAAGCAGCGTCCATTATGTTTAACGGCAATTCGGGCGGATTCTTTAGCGTTTTCTATCAACGTGGGGGTAAAAAAATCAAAAGTGCAGGGTACTTCGAACGATGGCTAAAATTTGGTCCCGATCGTAATGACGGCCCATACCGATTCCGGGACACGCCTGTTCGACTTTGCGCCAACGCTCGATGGAGCGCAAGTTGCTGAACCAAAAGGGAAACGTGCGACACTGCATCGGCCGCACCGGGTAAACGGTACACCCATTATCAAATAAGCAGCAGCGGCCTTGGGCATCTTCATCGAGGCTATAGCTGTCTTTATACGGATAACAAAACCGACCGACCCATTCTGCGGCAGCCATGTTCAAATAGCCGGCGATTTCGAAAACTTCGGTCCTGGAAAGATAAATGGTGCCCGGTTCGCCGCCACAGCATGCGCCGCACTGCTGGCATTCAAAACGGATACCCGGGTCGAAAAAATAGGATCGTTGACCCAGACGGTGGGCAAAAGGCAACTCCATGACCCATCCCCTACCAAAAATCCCAAGCGCCATCAATGGCAAGCAGCTGTTTACATAGGTAAGGAAGGAATTATTATAGTCTGTGTCGGATTTTCAACAGAAAGGAAGTGCAGATGAATGAATTGATCATCCCATGCATCCATTGCGGCGCCAAAAACCGAATCAATGCAACTGAAAAGGGGCAAATCGCCAAATGCGGTCGCTGCCATCAACCGCTGCCCACGGACGACGGGCACAACGGATCTGCAAAGCTGACCCTGCGTTGCAGCCAATGCCGCACCAAAAACCGAGTGCCCCTGACCAAGCTGCATGCCGGTGCCAAATGCGGACGATGCAAATCCCCTTTACAGGACAAGGATATTCTCACCGGCCGCCCGGTCATGGTGACGGACGCAAACTTTAAGCGAAATGTTTTGCAATCACCGCTGCCGGTATTGCTCTATGGCTGGTCACCCCAATGCGGAGTATGCAGCACCACAGGACCCCAAGTGGACCAGCTGGCTTCAGAAACCAAAGGTAAAGTGCGGGTGGGCAAACTCAACATCATGACCAACCCCACCCTTGCCAACCAATACAACATTTTGAGCGTTCCCGCCTTTTTCATTTTTGATGGCGGCCAACTCAAGGAACACATCCCCGGCGCCGTACCCAAGCATGATCTGATGATCAAGATGGCCAAATTCATTTAGAAATATCTGCGCAATAAAAAGCCTCAATGGCCTTATTCGGGTCCGAATTCTAAAGTCCCCCCCCCTGCTGACCGATAATAATTATCGGAAGACCAGAAAGGTATATATTCAGGCTTTTCCAGCGCTGATTTGCATCGTTACGGACGCTGAAAGCTTTGACATGGGTCGGGTATTTTAACCACGAAGATTAGGCGCTAAAAGATGGCACCCCCGCAGAATTTAAAAATTCAAAAACCCATGCGGCGGACTGAACAAGTTCAACCCCGGCATGCGGCCACCAACAAGGATAACAAGGCCACCCTTATTGACCTTGTCAAACGGATCCAGACGCTGGAAACCGAGCAGGAAAAGACGCGCCAGGCCCAAGAAGCGCTCAAAGACAGCGAAGAGCGTTTTCGCCTCATCTCCGAAACCATCCATTTCGGTGTTTTTGAAATCGATGAATCCGGCAGTTGCCTTTACACCAATACCCGCTATCAGGAAATATTCGGCATCAACCTTGTGGAAAGTTTGACCAGCCAGTGGTTTGACTATGTATTGGAAAAGGATAGGGAAGCGGTCACCGGAAAATGGCAGACCGCGTTGGAGGAGATGGATGCTTTTTCCATTGATTGCCGCATCCTCACCCCGAAAGGGAAAAAGCGCTGGGTGCATGTCCACTCATCACCCGTTTTTTCCGATGAAGGCGCTCGCTATACCGGTACCGTAGAAGACATCACGAATCGTAAAATTGCCGAACAAAAGCTCAAAAAGGCCATGCAAGCAGCCGAATCCGGTAGCCGGGCCAAAAGCCAGTTTCTGGCCAACATGAGCCATGAGATCCGAACCCCCATGAACGGCGTCATCGGCTTTACCGATTTGCTGTTGGAAACCTGTCTGGATAACACCCAACTCGACTACACGCAAACCATCAAACGCAGTGGCGAGGCCCTGCTCTCGCTGATCAATGATATTCTCGATTTTTCTAAAATCGAATCCGGTGAACTGGAGTTCGAAACCATCGATTTCGACCCTGAATTACTGGCCTATGACGTTTGTGAACTGGTCCGGCCCCGAATCGGCGACAATCCCGTCGAACTGCTTTGCCACATCGGTGTCGATGTGCCCACCCTGGTGCGGGGCGATCCCCTGCGCTTTCGCCAGGTGATCACCAACTTGCTGGGCAATGCCCCCAAATTTACCGACAAAGGAGAAATCGAACTTTCACTGGAATTGGATGCGGAGAACGATGACGGCATCATGCTGCACGCCAAAGTCCGCGATACCGGTATCGGTATCCCGTCAGAAAAAGTGGGCACCATCTTCGAGCCTTTTCAGCAAGCTGACGGCTCCACCACCCGCAAATACGGTGGTACGGGTCTGGGCCTTTCCATTTGCAAGCAATTGGCCAATATGATGGGGGGAGATGCCTGGGCAGAGAGCGAAATGGGCAAAGGCAGCATCTTTCATTTTACGGCACTTCTGCAAAAGGCCGAAAACCCCGCCACCACACGCGTCCAGCCCGGTGTATTAAAAGGCAAACGTGTGCTTGTCGTGGACGACCATGCGGGGACGCGTCAAATCCTGGAACAATTGCTCAGTACTGCTAAATTGGAAGTGATCTGTCTGGGGGATGGGCATCAGGCGTTGGAGACGGTAACAAAGGGAAAGTCCGACGGCAAACCGATCCATGTTTGTCTCATCGATCTGGGCATGCCGGAAATGGATGGCTATGCCGTTGCAAAAAAGGTGCTGACCCTCAATGATCCGCCCAAGCTGATCGCCTTGTCCTCCAGCCTGGAACGCGATGCGCAAAAGTGCGAAAAGATCGGCTACCAGGGATTTTTGGCCAAGCCGGTGCGCAGAGATCGTTTGCTGCAAATGATCGCCCGATTGTTGGGTGAAGCGCTGGAGGGGGGCGAGGCCTGCAACCTGACCCATAAGATGCAAACCCAATATTCGGTGCGTGAAGAGATGAAGCGTTCCGTGAATATCTTACTGGCCGAAGACAATCCGGTAAACCAGAAACTGGCGGTGATGATGTTGGGCAAAGCCGGCTATCAGGTGGATGTGGCCGACAATGGCAAGGAAGCTGTGGCCAAGTTCAGCAATTCGCCCGAGGCGTACGATCTGATCTTTATGGATATTCAGATGCCGGAGATGGACGGCAAGGCCGCCACCCAAACCCTGCGCCGCTTAGGATTTGCGGATATCCCCATTGTGGCCATGACGGCCCATGCCATGAAAGGGGACCGCGAAATGTGCCTGGAAGCGGGCATGAATGACTATGTCACCAAACCCATCAAACGAGAAGTGGTTTTTGATATCATAAAAAAATATGTCTTTAATAAGGAGGCGTCATGAATTTTAAAGCGCTAGGCGAAAATTTGGGCCTGGAAGAGGATGAGTACCGCGAGCTGATCGAGCTATTTGTCATGACCGGATCAGCCGACTTTGAAAAAATCCAAGCCGGCATGGCCAACAGCGATGCCGATCAAGTGATGCGCAGCGCCCATACCATCAAAGGTGCCGCAGGTAACCTGGGATTGATGGAAGTCAGCGATGTGGCCAAAACCATTGAAGAAAATGCGAACAACAATCAACTCGAAGGTTTGGAATCCGCCTTGGCGGCCTTGAAAACCCACATTGAATCTATCGGCGCCTTTGTTAACGCCTGAAGATGGCGTCGGACACCAACCCATGCCACTGATCGAATTCTATATAGGGCAAGTGCGCCACAGCGCACAAAGCGCCAGGGCCATCATATCCGGGTAGGCCGCGCCCCTGCGGGGCAAAGCAATGCCTGCACCGCAGCATGTTTCAATCCACGCCCGGCATCAATACCCAAGGGGCCATCTGTGAACCTCATCCCAGGAGATGGCCTTAAACTGGTCAAACAGCATCATTTCTGATATCTATGCCGCCCATGGCAACGCACAAAAAAAGGGCCGCCCTGGTCCAGTGGATCCGCTCGATTTTAACCCAGGGGATCATCCTGTCCGACACCGTGCAGCACTATATGGAGGCCACTTTCGGTACCACTGATCTGGCGGCGATTCTTGCATCCGAGACCGGCGGCGAACTCGACTCTTTACAAGAGCTGCTTTTTTTCCCCGATCGGGACCTCCAAATCCGGTATGAATCCCGATGGGGTAACGAACATTTCAGTACGAAGGACCTGTCCGCCATTCAGTCCCTGGTGGGCCAACAATCGCTACGTGCATCCATCATTCAGCCGGGCAGCGCCACAACGCTAACCATCAAAGTGCCGGCGTTTGCCTTGCAGGCATTTGTGGATCGCCTCAACCTCACCTGGCAGCCGGCGCCTTTGATCGCAACGGCACTAGAACGCCATTGGCCCGGCAAGACGGGCATCCGCATACGGGTCCATCTACGCAATGCACGTCTGATCTGGCATGCGGATCAAATCCGGCTGATGCACCACTTTTGTTGCAAAATGCCCCCGGATGCAGAGGATGTCGAGGATTGCCTCGCTTTTTTGCTCACCCTCCTTTCCGAGCTGGCCCCGCAAAGCGATCCGTTTACTTTTCTGATCGCTAAAAAATACGCCTTTTTTCAAGCTTTGTGCAAAGCCGAAGATTTTGACCGCCGACGCCACACCAGCAACATGGAGATTCTCATGCTGCAAGGCAGCCGCGCCGCTCACGGCAGCATCGCCCAATGGCGGCAACAGATGCGATGGATCGATCGCATCTGCAATGCCCTCTATGGTCGCACCCACTTTTTCCAACAACCGGACGATCACTGCATGAACCTTCAAAAAGGTGACGATGCACAATTGATGCAGAATATTATCCGAATGCTCTCATAGCAGCCTTCGGCCGAGACTTAGGTCGTCCCCTTGGTGGGAATTTGTTTAAAATGCGTCGCCGGCCATGGCCAATGCGCCTTGCTGGTCTGTGGCGTTTCAACCGGCCGGGGCAGAGCCCGGCCCTACGCTGAATTGATTGTTAACCG
>JBNKKC010000147.1:0-3655 GCA_050291625.1 Desulfobacteraceae bacterium | reverse complement strand
GCAGGGGTGAATCCGGATGTCATTTCGATCAGCCGGCCCAGATCGATTGGTCCGGTATTGAGCTTTGAAAGAAAATATTCAAGGATGGTTGTCCTTCCCTTTGTATCCAATCCACCAACCGGGATGATACAGTCAAACCTTCCCGGGCGAAGCATGGCTGTATCTAATTGGCGGATATAATTCGTCGCACATACCAGCAGTATTTTGTTTGCCTGACTTTTGAGCAAAGGAATTTGTTTTAAAAACTCGTTGGTAATGGACTTGTCAATCCGATCGGCCTTGTCACGGCTGCCTGCGATCTCTTCGAATTCATCTATAAAAAGGACGACGTCATTCAGGTTTCTTGCCTGCCGCATGACTTCACGCAGATTGGCACCGACTTTTTCAACGCCTTCCACCATAAGCATGCTCGGTTCGATCTCGATGTACCACCAGCCCAAGACACCTGCTATGGCCTTTACAAAGTGAGTTTTCCCTGTACCGGGTGGTCCAAAGAATAGGATCGCTTTGGGACTCACAACCCCATGCTTTTTGGCAAGACTCGCTTCCGTCAAAGGAAGAATTATTCTGCGCTGGACTAATTGTTTGGGGGGCTGCGAGTCAGCGATCGTGTCCCATATTTCCCGGCTTGATTTCTGTGCTCCCATCTCCTTCAGGGTATTTTTTCGTTTATATGCCTGGTACTCATCAGGAGCTTGCTCCAGGTTTTCTAAGAAATCAATGCAGGCCGTCCGCATCCCCATATCCCGGCCGACTTTTTCCGAGAGAAGCCACTTATGGTTTAATATTTTTAGCCACAGGTCAGCCGCGATATCCGGTTCAAACGAAACGCCACTCATTTCGAAGATTGTGCTAGCGCATGTTTCCGGCGCAGGCGTTTGTGGTTTTTTATCATTCATAGGATATTTCCTCTTTATTGTGTCCTTCCTTTTGCGACGGGAGCTGATAAGCTCTTCGTTTCACTCGGTATGGCTTGTTTGATATAGTGATGGAAATCACCGTCCGTGATCAGGATCAATACGTAATTCTTGTTCGTTTTTTTCTTTGTGGCTTTCAGTTAAAGCTTTATTTATGCGCCATTTGTTCTGCAGCCCCCGTCCTTCGGCAACGATGCGCCAAAAAAATTCATCACGCCGATATGCACTTATTACTACAATCTTCATGCCAGTTTATTAGCGCTCGCCATCATGGCTTCATTATTATGATTTATCAGGATTAATCGGCAAAACGGAACGTACGAGAAACCCATTGGCGACCCGTTAAAAAGGTTATATGCAACCAGTGGTCAGATATGGCCTTTTTTGCGGTTTTCTACGAGGGGACTGTGAAGATAAATGCGGTTTGAAATCGGAATGAGAATTTACGGCTTGCAGATATTGAGTTTGCGCATGCGGGCGCGCAAGGTGCTGCGGTCGAGGCCCAGGATTTCAGCCGCACTATTCTTGCCGCTGACTTTCCAGCCGGTCTGTTCAAGCACGCGCTTGATATAGTCGCGTTCAACATGTTCCAGGGTTTGTACAGATTTTGCGAGATCCTTGTGCGGCTTTTTTAGTTCATCCACCAGTCTCAGCTTGGGACCCGAGGAGTTGATCACCGCCCGTTCGAGGACATTTTCCAGCTCGCGAACATTGCCGGGCCAGTGGTATTGTCGCAGTGCGTCCATCACGTTTGTCGGAATCACCTTGATGATTTTGCCCAGTCTTCTTGAAATCCGGTCAATATAAAAATTGACCAGCAGCGGGATGTCGTCCAGGCGTTCACGCAGGGGCGGCATGGTGATCGGAAAAATATTCAGCCGATACCACAGATCCTCCCGGAAAGCGCCCTTTTGGACTTGCACCTGCAGATCGCGATTGGTGGCGGCAATGATGCGCACATCCACCTTTCTGGTTTCTGAGCTGCCTAATCGTTCGAACTCCCCGTCTTCGATCACCCGGAGCAGCTTGGGCTGCAGCTCCAGCGGCAGTTCACCGATCTCATCCAAAAACAGGGTCGCGCCGTCGGCAACTTCAAAGCGCCCCAGCCGCCTGGATTGCGCGCCGGTGAAGGCGCCTTTTTCATGGCCGAAGAGTTCGCTTTCGATCAGGTTTGATGGCAGGGTGGCGCAATTCATTTTGACCAGGGTGCGATGCTTTCGCAGGCTTGTGCCGTGAATGGCACGCGCCACCAATTCCTTGCCTGTTCCGGTTTCTCCAAGAATCAACACGTTTGTATCGGTGCCGGCGATTTGTTCCACCTTGAAAAACACGTAATTGATGGCATCGCTCTTACCGACGATGTCCTCATGGTTGTAGACCAGTTTGATTTCTTCCTGAAGATAGGCTCTCTCGGCTTCGAGCTGCTCCTTGAGTTTTCTTATTTCGACCGTTCTTTCTTCAACCAACTCCTCAAGGTGTTTTTTGTAATATTCGCGTTCGGTCACATCCTCAATGGCCAGTAGAATCAACTGAGTTTGTTTGCCTTGATCGTAAATCCGTCGGGCATTCAGGTGCATGATCTTACGCCCAATGGTTTCAAAGTCATGTTCTACCTCAAAATCATGAAAATCGGTGTTTTGAGGAAGGATATCTTCCAGTAATTTCCTTAGCTTGGGGATGTCCCATTGCCGGTTGCCAAGATCGTATATCAGCACGCTCTCTGTCTCGTCGGGCTTGACATTAAATGTCCGGTAAAAAGAGGGATTGGCCGTTACGACTTTCAGACTCGGATCTAAAAGAATCAAGGGTTCGCGAATCGACCCCAAGATGCTGTTGTGAATTTCTAGAAAACTTTTTTCCATTTAATGATCTCATAATTATCGACACTAATGTAAACGTTTTAAAATAATATCAAATAATCCGAATGGCTTCAATTGTTTTTCAAGGACCGGTTCAGTGTTACAGCTTGCACCGACCTTTGGCGCTGCAAGCCCTGACATCTCGTGATCGGTTAAGTGTATAGCCGTTTTCGCTTTTTGAAAGATCAATTCTCGCGAACGAGCGCGCAGAGGCCGGCAGCCTTCAAGGCACGATTCAACAGCCGGTGGGTATCGGCTTCATTGTCGATCTTGAGCGCTTTTTCGGCAAGCCGGCGCACCTGATGAATGGCAAAGCTTCGGATGGTCCATTTGACGCGCGGCAGACTGGAGGGGGTCATGCTCAGCGAACCGATCCCAAGGCCCAGCAGCAGAAGCAGCGGCAGGGCCTTGTCCAGATGCGTCGTTTTGATGACCTCATTTATGATTTGACGGGAATTTGCCGGCATCAGGATAATTTCCTTTTCAGGAAAATTGAATGCGTTTCCACACGTTATCCTTTTACCCTCCTTTATAGTTATCATTAATACATATCCTCCGGCGGAGCGGCCGGAACCGAGGTTCTTCCCTTTTGGGGCTTGTCGGCAATCATCGCTTCCGTGGTCATGAGAAAGCCGGCCGCGGAAGCGGCATTTTGAAGGGCACAGCGTGACACCTTGGTCGGATCCACGATCCCGGCCTTCATTAGATCCCCATAGGTCCCTGTTTCGGCATTGAATCCAAAATTACCTTGCCCCTCCCTAACGCGCACGAGCACCACCGGGCCCTCAAAACCGGCATTGGCTGCAATCTGCTTGATCGGAGCTCCAAGGGCACGCTTCAATAGCTGGACACCGAATTGCTCTTCGCCGGAGATTTCAG
>JBNKKC010000146.1:0-19368 GCA_050291625.1 Desulfobacteraceae bacterium | reverse complement strand
ACTGATCGTTGCAGTCCGCCACGCCGTCGCTGTCGCCGTCGGTATCCGCAGCTCCACAGCCGCACTGTCCCGGCACGGTCTTGTCGGCGTCCGCCGGACACTGATCGTTACAATCCGGCGTTCCGTCATTGTCGCTATCGCTATCCGCAACACCGCAGCCGCATACTCCCGGTTCGGTTTTATCCGGATCGCTATCGCAAGCCTCGTTGCAGTCCAGCTCACCGTCGCTATCGGTATCGACATCCGCAACACCGCAGCCGCACTGACCGGGATCAGTCTTATCGCCGTCGTCTGGACACTGATCGTTGCAGTCCGCCACGCCGTCGCTGTCACTGTCGGAATCCGCTACGCCGCAGCCGCACTGACCGGGTTCGGTCTTGCCGCCATCGGCCGGACACTGATCGTTGCAGTCCGCCACGCCGTCGCTGTCGCCGTCGGTATCCGCCACACCGCAACCGCACTGACCGGGTTCGGTCTTGCCGCCATCGGCCGGACACGGATCATTGCAGTCCGCCACGCCGTCGCTGTCGCCGTCGGTATCCGCCACACCGCAGCCGCACTGACCGGGATCGGTCTTGCCGCCATCGGCCGGACACGGATCATTGCAGTCGAAGGTTCCATCACCATCTGAATCGATGTCCGATGCGTCGCAACCGCATATGCCGGGCTCTGTTTTATCGCCGTTGTAAGGGCATCCGTCCAGGTTATCCGGCACACCGTCTCCATCGCTGTCCGTATCATCCTGGGCAATGATCTCGGCGGAAGCTTCGTTTGAAGCTCCGGAGTCGCATGGATTTCCGTCTCCCGAATTGTCCAGATGGGCGACGACTCGATACCGATAGACGCCTACGGCAAGGCCCGTATCGGCATAAGCGACAGTATCGGCGGTCACGCTCGCATAGGCGTTGTCCCACGAGTCGTCATCCACCTGCCGCTGAATGATGAAGCTGTCTTCATTGGTGCCCGTGGCGGTATCGGTCCAGGATAATTCGATCTGTTGATTTGCCGAGTCTGCCTGGGCCTCAAGATCGGAGGGAGCCACCAGGCAGTCGCCCCAGCCGGACAGGCGGGCCCAGAGCCACCAGACGGCACGGCCTTTGAGCACGCAATTCAATCTGGCGTCGCTCGTCTCTCCTCCCTCGGGAGAATGGGCGCAACCGCCGCAGCCGCTGTAACCGGCTGTTCCATTTACCAGCTGATCGAGTTGTGAACCCGGGTGAGCGGCCAGATACTCCGATGCCCAGTTGCTGTCTTTGGAGCCATTGTTGTCCGAATCATAGTACAAGGCGTCATCCACGCCTTTATCAAGGTAATAGTTGTGGTCCGGGTCATAGTTTTCGATGTCGGCGAAATCGAACAATATTCTATTGTTGGCAATACAGTGCTGCCTGATCAACTGATTTCGCGAGTCTGAAGAATCTCCTTCGCCGCCTCCGTTGGCGTGGCCGGTCATAAAAACGAACTGCACCGGCACCGGGTGGCTGACGCTGCCGTCGCCGTATTCTGCAATCAGCGCTTCCATGCGGTCCAGGTAATGGGCGATGTCATGCCCGCCGATATTGCACCACGACCACATAATCACATTGACATCGGCATTGGCGCCGTCGTTCAGATAATTTCGAGTGGCATCGTACCATAGATATTCGCCTGCGCTTAAATCGATCCCGGCCGGCATGGCATTGTCCTGCAGATCGAGGACGGCATCGTCGTCGGGGACATTGCCCCACTGAAATTTCGAACCAAATGCCGGAAAATCACGCAAGGCAGACATGCCCGAAATGATTTGACTGCCGTGTGAGGTGTGTTCATAGGCGATGTGAAGCATGGATTTGGCCTGATCAATGGCCGAATCGGGAATCAGATTGATATCGGTGCACGTATGGTCAATGATCAAAGGAGAGGTTCTGTCGGCAAAGGCTCCGGGGGCCTGGAGGAGAAAACAAAGAACGAGGGCAATGTCAATGGCAGTTCGTTTCATCACAGGTCAATCCCTTTCAGCATGAGTGTGAGCTGCAACCAAATCCGGTAGAATGCGAAGCGCCTTTTCTGTTTTCGACCTCTTTTCGACACGCCGGCAAGAGGCAAAAACATCATATTGAGTTCTGTATCATAGCCACGATTGAAGGGTGGGACGGCTTTAACCCCGACAAGAAAAGCAAGATGCATGCCGCACTCAAAAACCCGTATCAGCCGCGGATCGAGGTCGTAGGGCCAGACGACAGATGCAACCCGGTTTCCAATTTTGCCTGTCCAAAGAACGATTTATGCATCCTGCCAGGGGCGGTCGGCTTTGCGGGCTATTTAGAAAGCGTCAACCGGCATGATGCCGTGATCCAGATGAGGAAGGCCCGGAACAGACATTCATGGCAGAATTGATCCAGGATGCGCCGTCGCTCCGAACAAGAAAAAGGATTACAGACAGATGACATAACTTGAGCTTCTGAATCTCCCGACCCAGTTTGTCGCGCTGGGACAACATCTCACCCAGTTCGTGCTTTCCGATGGCGTCCCTCAAAGCGGTTTGGGCCGAGAAGGCCACCGCTTCATCGAAATCCGATACCTCCAGGACGCATTTCTCAGCATCCCATACCATCCAGAAAGCGATGGCATCCACGTTTACCGGCACGGTATCCATCGTCAAAGTGGTCTCCGCCCGGAAATCGGTCACCCGGATTCTCTGATCGACATAATTGGCCACTTTGTCAAACACCGGAATAATAAAAAAGACGCCCGAGCCCCGCAATGCGCGGAATTTGCCCAGTCGCAACAGCACGGCCCTTTCCCATTGAAAGGCGATTTGCAAACAGGGAGCCGCCAGGCCGGCCAGGCAAATGAACGTTACCAGGATCCAGCTCTCGGGCCGATGACGAAGATATACCGCCAATGCCGCCAGCGCCGTCAAAACCAGCACGGCCTCCCAGATCTGAGATATGCGGAACAACAGGGATAGCCCCAGGGCCACCGCCATGACGGTGACCACCACCTGTAAATCAAACGGGAAAACATAAAAATGCAACCCCAACCCGGTCAGGCAAAGTGCCATCAAGACCATGATGTTGAGCGGACTGAAACGAAAATCCGCCTGGAAGCTGGTGGCGAACTGCTCCAGAGCCTTCAATTTGGTTGTTCCTATTTTCTTGCCCATGATTGAGCCTCCTTTCATTCCATTCACTTAGGAATGCTTGCGTTGCTCCAGGTTTTCCAGCAAGTCATCCAGGCTGAACCCATGGGAAGAGGCCCGGGCCAGAAATTCCTGACAAATTTGATCCAGGATGCGCCGCCGCTCTATCTCATCACGATCCACTTTCTGGTGGCTGACGAATGTGCCTGAGCCCATTTGGGTGTCCACCAGGCCGGTCAGCTCCATTTCCATGTATGCCCGGCTGACGGTGTTGGGATTGATGGACAGGTCCACCGCCAGTTGCCGCACCGTAGGCAAACGATCTCCCGGGGTGACGGCCCCGGTCACAATGGCGCTTTTTACCTGATCGATAATTTGCCGGTAAAAGGGAACGCCGCTTTTAAGGTCCAGTTTGAATGGTATGCTCACACATGCCCCTCGTATTGTTATAGAGCTTTATTGTATTAGTTTATTAATACAATAAAGGACCGCTGTCAAGTCCGAAATGATGGAACGTGAGGGGAGCGTCTCTGTCGTTGATCGTTTGCCCTCACCTGTGAATGCTGCAACACGAACAAGCGACTTGACTTGCCATGGTTTGAGCAGCTAACGTTCAGCAGAAGCAGCAGGCGGGGTGAGCGAACCTGCGTATCATGATGCTGCCGCCGATGCCCGGAGGGGGTATGGGATTCGAACTGGAGACATTCCTGATCGACAAGCGCGAGGCGATCATTGAGCTATGGGTCGACCGTCTCAAAACAGAGGCGGGAGCCATGTACGCCAGGCGTCCCCGCCAGGAGCTGTTCGGTACCGTTACGGCCGCTTACGATGCCAATTTCAGCGTGCTGGTGCAGGACGATTTCAACCCCATCGACCAGTTCATCCGAAAAATCACAACCCTGCGCCTGGAAGCCGGATTTTTGCTGTCCGACGTTCAAACGGCCTTCGAGATATTCCGCAGCATCGCCCTGCCGCTGATCGCCGCCGAGACGGCGAAGGATGAATTCCTGCCCCTGGTCACAGCCGTCAATCGGTGCCTGACCTACACCATCCATCGTTTCAGCGACCATTTCCAGGCCATGCACCAGGAAAAAACCCTTGAACACAACCGGCGGCTCGAAGAGAAGGTGCGGGCGCGAACGGCCCAGCTGGAAGAATCCCAGCGCAAATACAAAACCCTGGTGGAAGAGATCAATGACGGCTACTTCGTCGTGCAGGACGAAATCATGGTGTTTGCCAATCCAGCCTTTTGCCAGATGCACGGCTATGATCTGTCCGAAGTCATCGGCGAAAAGTTCTACATGTTTATCGCTCCGGAAAGCCGGGCGGAGGTCATGCGGTTGTATGAAAAAAGCATCGAAACAAAGACCATGCCCCCCCGCACATTTGAATACCTGCGCCTGACCAGGGAGGGCAAAAGCTATCCAACCGAAATCCTGGCCAAAATAACCTATTACGAAAACAGGCTTTCCAGTATCGGCATCTGCCGGGACATTACCCAGCGGGTCAAGCTCGAACACAGGATTCGCGAAAACGAGCGGATGGCCTATATCGGCCAGGTCACAACGTCCCTGTCGCATGAAATCCGCAACCCCCTCTCTTCCGTGCAGATGAACCTGCAGATCTTGAGAAAGCATCCCCAGCTCAAAGGCAATGATCAAAAACGCATCGATATCTCTCTGCGCGAAGTCCAGCGGCTGGAACACATCCTCAAGGAGCTTCTCGATTTTGCCAAACCCATCCAACTGAGATTCCAACACTTCTCCCTGGTCGACCTGATACGTTTTTCCATCGATCTGCTTGAGATGCGTTTCCAGGAAAAACAGATCAGCGTCATGACGGAATTCGATGCGCATCTTCCGGAGATCCGGGCGGACAAAGACAAACTGGGACAAGCCATGATCAACCTGCTGCTCAATGCCCTGGAGGCCTCGACCCGGGGAGGATGCATCACGGTGGGCTGCCGTCGAGCCCCCCGAACGGAAGACCTCTTCCAGGTCGAGGTCTCAGATCGGGGTTGCGGCATCCCGGATGCATGCAAGCAGGATATCTTCGAGCCTTTTTTTACGACCAAAAGCAAAGGGACGGGTCTGGGCCTGAACAATGTCAAACGCATTGTCCAGGCTCACAACGGCAGGATCGAATTCGAAAACCTCGACCCGTGCGGAGCGGTGTTCAGGATGCTGCTGCAGTCCAGACCCGGATAGGCGGTGCATATGGCTAAAATCGTCGTAATTGATGATGAGGTTTCCATTCTTGAAACCCTCGACATGTTCCTGAGTGAAAAAGGGCATACGGTTTTCAAGGCCGATACGGGTGAAAAAGGATGGCGTCTGTATCAACAACACTGTCCGGATATCGCCGTCATCGATATCCGCCTGCCCGACTGCAGCGGTTTTGATCTTCTGGAAAGGATCCAGGCCGAGGCGTATTTCACCAAGGTCATCATGATAACGGCCTTCCACGATATGGAGACCACTATCATGGCCATGAAAAAGGGGGCCTTCGACTACATTCACAAACCCCTGGACGCCGATGTTTTCGAAGCGGTGATTCAGCGCGCCCTGAACATGCTGAAAGCCTATCGCGATACCCCGGCCATCGACACCATGCCGCTGGCGCCCAACCCCCAGGTGATCATCGGACGCAGTGAGCAGATGCGCAAGATTTTCAAGATGATCGGCATTCTCTGCCAAAACCAGACCACCATCCTGATTCAGGGCGAAACCGGCACCGGCAAGGAACTCATCGCCCGCGTCATACACAAAAACAGCTTTTTCGCCGAAGAACCTTTCGTCACACTGGATTGCTCCGCCGTGGTCGATACGTTGATGGAAAGCGAATTGTTCGGCCATGAAAAAGGCGCATTCACCGGCGCCACTCAAAGAAAACCCGGCAAGATCGAACTGGCCGGCAACGGCACCCTGTTTCTGGACGAGATAGGTGAATTGTCGCCAAACCTGCAAAGCAAACTGCTGGGCTTTATCCAGCGTCGGGAATTCACGCCTGTGGGGGGCCAGCACCCCCTGCCCTCACATTGCCGCATCATTGCCGCCACCAATCGCGACCTGTTTGCCATGGTCGGCCGTGACACTTTCCGTGAGGATCTGTTCTACCGGTTAAGGGTGGTGACCATTCAGGTGCCGCCCCTCAAAGCCCGGCTGGAGGATATGGAAGATCTGGTCAATCACTTTTTACAAAAAATCAATCTGGAGCTCAAAACATCGGTATTCAAGCTGCAAAGCGGCGTCCTGGACCGGCTGAGGCAGCACCCCTGGGCCGGCAACGTGCGCGAACTTGAAAACGTCCTGGTGGAGGCGGTGGTACGGGCCCGAGGCGGCATCATCCTGCGCGACGAGATAGACGATATCCTTTCGATGAAACAAGCCATACCGGCGCACGGACTGGACACTTACTCCCTGGCCCGGATGGAGCAGCATCATATTCAGTTTACCCTTGACCAGTTGGGGTGGAACCGCAGCGAAGCCGCAAGGAGACTCAAAATTTCCCTGCCCACCCTGCGGGCCAAGATCAAGAAGTACGGACTCGCGCCTTCCACATAGTGTCGTGTCCCGGAAGTTGGGTTCAATATTTTTGTTCAATTCGAATGGCATTTTCCTTTGAGTCATTCCGGCGCAGGAGACTGTGTCGCAATTGACCCAAAAGACGACATTAGGAGCCGACGTCATTCCGGCGAAAGCCGGAATCCAGGTATTCCAATTACTTACATTTCGGGATGCCGGATCGAGTCCGGCATGACAGAGTAAAAACGTGCATTTTCTAAATTAGGACACAGTCTCGCAGGCCGGAATCCAGAGGGTTTTCAACTAGACTCCGGCCTGCCAGACTATGTACCGGAGTGACATTCTTTTTTTCTTATTTATTGGACACTACCCTGGCCTGCGACCCTTCATCCGGGCCGAAAAGCATGCTAAGTTTTTGCGGCGTCCAAAGCGCGCCGTGTCATCAAAAACAATAAAGCGCCTGAAAGATTCTTTCCCTCCCTGCCAAGTTTCTTTCCATGCCGCATAACCTGGCCGTGTCCCATACGGACCGCCCCCCCAAACGATCCCTATCATTTCAACCGCTTACATCGCAACCAGGCGCAGCCCTCATATCCGGCATGATGTTTGCTGATTTTTTATTTCCACCATTGCCTGCCAAGCGGCTGAAGATGTTCGTCAGGGCTTCTGTTATGGAAATTAAATCGTTGAAAAGCAAAGAGGAAGAACTGTTGCGTGAGGTCCTGGGTAAAACCCATTGGGACCTTGAGAAGACGTCGCGCCTGTTGAAAATCACGCTCTCCCAGGTCAAGCGCAAGATAAAGGAATTCGGCCTGGACAGAACCGACAGCACATAAATAAAGAAACCGTGGCTGTAAACAAAGGAGGGATCCACATGAAGAGCAAGTATGTACAAATGGTCATGACCCTGTTGGCGACTGTACTGCTGACGCTGCCGGCGCCGCCGGCGCAGGCCGAAGATCCGGTCGTACTGGGCTGCCCGCTTTCCACTGCGTTCCTTTACGGATGGGACGCGGAAAGAGGCATCAAGCTGGCCGTAGACGAGATCAATGCCCAGGGCGGTGTGGCGGTCGGCGGAAAAAAGCGTCCGTTCGCCGTGGAAGTCATCGACACCCGCGATCTTGAGCCCGGTGTTCCGGTAAGCGAGGCTTTGCTGGCCGTGGAAAAACTGATCCTGGACAAAAAGGCCGATTTTATCATGGGCGGCCCGGTGCGCAGCGAAGCGGCCCTGGCGGCGATGCCGCTGCTGTCCAAATACAAGAAAGTTTCCATTCTGAGTACGGGCGTACTGACGCCCAAGTACCACGCCATGGTGGCGGAGAATTACGACAAGTTCAAATACTGCTTCCGCATTCACGGCGAAGCCAAAAACCTGGTGGGCGAAATGTTCGCCAACTTCAAGGAGTTGAAGGAGAAATACGGCTTCAACAACCTCTTCATCATCGCCCAGGACGTTTCCCATGCCCGCGGCGCGGCCAAGGTCATGAATGATGTGGCCACCAAGCAGGGGTGGAATGTCACCGGGGTTGAAATCTATCCCACGGGTGCCACGGACTTTTCCATCGGTCTGCTCAAGGCCAAACGAACCAAGACACAGATCATCAACATCTGGATGGACATGCCCGAAAGCGCCATCCTGCTCAAACAGTGGTATGAAATGAAAATTCCGGCCCTGCCCTTTGGTTCGACCCTGGCGGCCGCGGAGCAGCCCGGTTTCTGGAAGGCCACCGACGGCAAGGGCGAATACACCCTGTGCAACGTGGTCAACGCCGGCAACGCCCCCTCGGAAGCCACTCCCTGGACGATGAAATTTTACAACGCCTATGCAAAGAAATGGGGCGTCGAACCCGAGGGGTTGGGCTCCTCCAGCAGCTACATGGCGGTTTATGTCCTGCGCGACGCCATCGAACGGGCCGGCAGTCTCGACCCTGACAAGGTGGTGGCCGAACTGGAAAAGACGGACGTCATGGGCGTTTACGGACGACTGCGCTTCGATCCCAGGTCCCACCAGGTCATTCCGGCCAAAGATCCCAAGGAGGGCGCGGTGGGCAGCATCCTGCAGTGGCAGAACAAACAGCGGGTGGTGGTCTATCCGAAAAGCATCGCCAAAGGGGAAATCAAGCTGCCCCCCTGGATGAAACAATAGCCCCCAGTGTTGCATAAAAAAGATGGCTTTTGCAACGATGGGGGACAATGAAGCCGTTTGCTGGACTTTAGACATGAATCACCGAAATTGAGACTGTCATGGAAATTATCGTCTACGGAACCATCAACAGTGTCGCGCTGGCGCTGTATGCCCTGGGATTTGCCATGGTCTACGGCGTCAGCCGCCTGCCCAATTTCGCCCACGGCGCGCTCTATGTGCTCAGCGGCTTTATCGTGTGGACCTTGCTCAACGCACTGGGGTGGAACTACCTGGTCAGTATCGTGCTGGCCATGCTCATCACCGGCGTGCTGGGGGCCATGCTCTACCAGTTCGTGCTGATACGGGTCCGCGGCATGGAGATATCCGAGATCATCGCCTCCTACGCCGTCGGACTGGCCATCCTGGAAGGCCTGCGCTGGGGCGGTTTCAAGGGCTTGACCTATACCCTGCCGGCCTTTATCGGCGGCAGCACCATGATCGCCGGCATCCCGGTCGACTATCAACGCCTGTGCGTGGTGGGCATCGGAGCCGTTGTTGTGACCGGTTTGTGGCTGTTCACCCACCACACCCGCATCGGTTTGGCCCTGCGCGGCATGGCCCAGGACGAACGCGCCGCCATGATGCTGGGTATCGACTCCGACCTGATGGCGGTGGTGGCCATGGGAATCGGCTCCATGCTGGCCGCCCTGGCGGCGGTCCTGCTGCTGCCCCTGGGCAACATTGTTGTGGAATCGGGATATAATGTGCTGATCCTGGCCATCGCCGTGTGCATCGTGGGCGGCCTGGGCAGCTGGATGGGGGCGGTGCTGGCCGCCTTCCTCATCGGCTTTGCCCAAATTCTGACCGTCGTCTACCTGGGCACTCATTTCCAGATGGTCGTGGCCCTGCTGGCCATCATTCTGACACTGATTTTCAAGCCGTCCGGGATTTTCGGCCGTCAAAAAGAGCTGGAAGAAAGGGTATAGGCGTGGTGAACGAACAACGTCGCCGAGAGCGCATCGACCGGGGCATCAAAGTCCGCAGCGACAGTATTTACGCCCTGATGTCCCATAGAGAGTTGTCCTATCTGATCCTGCCGCGGCTGGTGCTGATAGTCGGTCTGCTGATCCTGCCGCTGGCGCTTCCCGACATGTACTGGCAGCGGGTGATCTCCATTACCTGCATTTACGCCCTGTTGGCCGTCAGTTTCGATTTTCTGGCCCACCATGTGGGTCTGGTTTCCCTGGGCGGCGCCTTTTTCGTCGGCACGGGCGGCTATCTGGCCGCCATCATGAACACTTCCCTGGGCCTTCCGCCCTGGCTGACGATCCCGGCGGCCACCCTTCTGGGCGGCGCGCTCTGCACCCTTTTGCTATGGCCCTGCCTGCCGTTGCGCGGGGTTT
Organism: Desulfobacteraceae bacterium; assembly: GCA_050291625.1. Classification (GTDB taxonomy): domain Bacteria; phylum Desulfobacterota; class Desulfobacteria; order Desulfobacterales; family Desulfosarcinaceae; genus JARRKU01. The sequence continues at coordinate 9,195 of JBNKKC010000146.1, read as the reverse complement.
ACTTCGCCATCATCAGTCTCATGTACCCCCTGTTCATGGCGCGGGTCATCGAAGCCCTCGACATTTTCGGCGGCACGGACGGCATCATGGGCATCGACAGTTTCCCCAACCGCTGGATCGAGCAGTATTTGATCGCAGGCCTGCTGCTGTTGATCCTGTTCGGCACCCGGCGGCTGACCACCACCGATCTGGGCCTGGTGCTGCGGGGCGTCAAGGACAACGACCAGGCCATTCGCGCCTCCGCCATGAGCGTGACCTATTACAAATCCATCGCGGTCTTCATCGCTTCGGCCATGGGGTGCCTGAGCGGCGCCTGCCTGGTGCACATCTACATGTGGTCGGGCATCTCGCAGTTCGCCCTGGACTTTTCCATTCTGCCCATCGCCGCCACGGTGATCGGGGGCGCCGGAACCCTGGTGGGGCCGGTGCTGGGCTGCCTGATCCTGGTCCCCATTTCCGAACTGCTGCGCGACTTCGGAACCCTGCGCATCGTATTCTACGCCCTGATCCTGGTGGGCTTCATCATCTTCCGCAGCGAGGGTATCATGGTTTACGGCGCCCGCAAGTATCAACAGTTTGAAAGGTGGACCAAGATATGAGCAGCGAGCCGATCCTCAAGGTCGTGGAACTGACCAAACATTTCGGTGGCATCAAAGCCCTGCACAACGTCAGCTTCGACCTTCACGAAGGCGAAATCCTGGGCATCATCGGGCCCAACGGATCAGGGAAAACCACCGTAGTGAACTGCATCACCGGATTTATCAAAAAAACCAGGGGGGAGGTATTTTTCAGGGGGAAAGACATTACCCACAAAGCCCCCCACAAAATTGCCGATCTGGGCGTGACGCGGACCTTTCAGATCATGCGGCCCTACTACAGCCTGCCGGCCTATAAAAATCTGGTCATCCCTCTGTTTTCCCCCCGGGCCAAACGGACCGGCGGATGGCGGGGCGGCGGACGGTTGGGCGACCGCAATACCGTGGGCATCGACATCCTGGAGGAGATCGGTTTCGAGCGCGACTCCTATGTCCCCTATAAAACCACATCCACACTGCCCACCGGCTATCTCAAGCGACTGGAATTGGCCCGCTGCCTGGCGCTGCAGCCGGATATTATCATCTGCGACGAGATTTTTTCGGGGTTGAGCATGAGTGAAATCGCCAGCATGGTGCCCCTGATCGAGCGCCTGCAAATGGACGGCATCACCTTGATCATGATCGAGCATCGCCTGCGGGAATTGTTCCGGGTGGCCAGCCGGATCATGGTGCTCAATTTCGGTGAAAAGCTCATGGAGGGCCAACCGGCCGACGTAATGGCCAACGATCGCGTCAAGGAAGCCTACTTCGGCTCCCAGGATGCAGAGGAGGTCATGATCCATGCTTGAGGCAAAAGAACTGATGGTGTTTTACGAGAACATGCTGGCCCTCAACAATATCAATATCTCCTGTGAGGCCAACCAGGTGGTGGGAGTGTTCGGCGCCAACAGCGCCGGCAAGTCCACCCTCATGTACACCCTCTCGGGCATCATGCTGGATATCCGGAAAAAGGAGCAGATGGCCGGTGGCGAGCGGATCACCGTCATGGGGGAGATCACTTACATGGGAAAGGATATATCCCGCCTCAAGCCCAGCAAGCGGGCCAGACAAGGGATCGTTTTGTGTCCCGAACGCCGGCGCATTTTCAAAGAGAGCAGCGTATTGGAGAATCTGCGAATCGGTGGATACCTGGCCTCCAGCGCCGATGCCCGCAAAACCTTGCAGTATGTTTTTGATTTATTTCCCGCTCTGGAACGACTGAAAAAGCGTATCGGCGGGTTTCTCAGCGGAGGCGAACAGCAGATGCTGGCCATCGGCCGGGCTCTCATGGCCCAACCCAAAATACTGCTCCTGGACGAGCCTCTGCTGGGGCTGAGCCCGTTGATGCAGGCGACCTTGATCCAGGCCACCAAGCAGATCTGCGATACCATGAAAATATCGGTCATCATTACCGAGCAGTATGCCCGGCCGGTGATGCCCATCGTGGACTATGCCTTCATTCTTGAAAACGGTGCTGCGGTGATGGAGGGAACGCGCGAGCAGTTGATGGACAACCCGGATATCCGGACAGCCTATTTCGGAGTTGAGGAGTAAAAGCGATGACGGCCACGGCAACAAATCAGAATGACCTTCTTGAGGAGCTGACCTTTACCCGGTTTGACCGTATGAGTCGCATCTATCCCGAGCAAACAGCGGTGATTTACTTGGGGCAGCACTTCTCCTATCGTCGCCTCCAGGATTTGAGCCAACGCTTTGCCGGCGCTCTTCAGGGGTTGGGCGTATCCAAAGGCGATCGGATCATGATCTACATTTCCAACTGCATTCAATGGGTGATCGCCTTCCTGGGAATCCAAAGACTGGGAGCGGTGATCGTTCCCGTATCGCCCATCTACACCTCCCACGAACTGGAGTATATGATTAAGGACTCCGGCGCCAATACGGTCATCTGCCTGGACACCAATTACTGCTACGTCAAAGAGGCTAGAAAAACGGTCGATCTCGATCACGTGATCGTGACCAACCTGGTGGATCTGCTGCCGGCCTGGAAGCGCTCATTGGGCGTACTGCTGGATAAGATCCCCAGCGGGAAAGTGGACCGGGGCGACGGCGTCCTGCAGTTCAGAACCCTGCTGAAACGCGCACCTCTGGAAACGCCGGTGGAGCTCGATCCCATGCAAGACCTCTCCTACCTGCTCTATACCGGCGGAACAACCGGATTTCCAAAGGGAGTCCCCGGCAACCATGCCGGCATGACCTCTTATGTCAACGATGTCACCCGGGACATCGCCGGCGATCGTCTGCAGGAGGGACGGGATGTCTACATCGCGGTAAACCCCCTGTTTCATATCATGGCCCTGGGCCTGTTCATGTCCATCGGACTGAACAAAGGCAACACCACGGTCCTGATGCCGGTGCCGCAGGTGGACGCCATCCTGGAAAGCATCCAGCGCAATAACGTCCGCTGGTTTTTGGGGGTTCCCGCCCTGTACCGTATGATCCTGGAAAACGACCGCATCGACCGCTATGATCTCAGCTCGCTGGCCTACTGCTTCTGCGGCGGCGACGTATTGCCCCTGGAGGTCTTCAACCGCTGGCAGCAGCAATTCAGCATCCCCATCTATCAGGTCTATGGATCCACCGAAGTGGGCCACGTGTGCTACAGCCGTATCGATCAATCCCCCAAACCCGGCACCATCGGTCTGCCCCTCAACAGCCGCGAATGCGTCATCGTCGATCCCGCCACCCTGGAGCCGGTGGCGCAGGGAGAGAGCGGCGAACTGCTGGTATCCTCCCCCTATACCCTGAAGGGCTACTGGAATAAACCCGAAGAGACCGAAAAAGTCTGCGTCGAAATCGACGGCAAGGTCTTCTGCCGCATGGGAGACTATGTGCGCAAGGACGAGGACGGCGAATTGTTCTATGTGGAGAGAAGCGCCGATATCATCAAACACAAGGGATATCGCGTCTCCGCATCTGAGGTGGAGGCCGTGCTGCAGAACCATAGCACCGTCATCGGGGCCTGCGTGGTGGGCGTTCCGGATGAGCGGGTCGGCGAACGCATCAAGGCCATCGTCGTGCTCAAGGAAGATGCCAGGGGTGTCGGGGGCGCCGACCTGATCCGCTGGTGCTCCGAACGGCTGGCCTCCTACAAAGTTCCCAGCTATATCGAATTTCGCGACATGCTGCCCAAATCGAAAGTGGGCAAGCTTCTGCGGCGGGAAGTGCGGGACGAAGAGCGGCGGCGCATGTCCAAAGAGAAGCGCAAATCATAACAGTTCGAGTCAACGACAACCCGCAGAAAGCTCAAAAAGCAAGTTTCGATCTTTTTCCCTTGGTTTGTGTCCATCCAGAAACGGCACCTTTATTTTTTCTTTTTACCTTTGCCGTGGGATGAGCCTTTATTGGTGTGTCCCTGCCGGATTTTTCCATAACTTCCGTCGGTTTTGCCGTGCGGCCGGCCGGTGAGTGCGAAATCTCCGCGTTTGAGGGCGTGGAATTCGGCGCTTCCCGGTTTCATGCCCAATTCCCTGGCCATGGCTCCCCACCCTTTATGCCGGTTACGGTTGAAAATCTCGGCTACAGCCTGAGGTGGTCTGCCGATCATCAGGCCGATCTGAAAACACATGAAGGCATCGGCGGGAGTTGGCACGATGTCGAGAATGCCCTGCACATGGGGCACCGGAATGCCGAACTGGGTACTTGCCTTGGCTTTGAAACCCGGCAAGTCGGCTCTGGCCTGGACATTGAGTCTGCCGAGAAAACCGTCCAGGTCGGCATTGGCCCTGGGTGCCAGAACGGTTCCCAAGGCAAAGCAAACAACAATAATCAGAATCTTTTTATTCATGAGCATAACCTCCGATCGAGAATTTGGACGAATGCCTATATCGTGTATCGCATCCAATTCAGCAACCTCGCTAGATAGCATACTGGAACAGATGCACGCAGCAAAACATATGCCAGAATTGGCATTCTAAAATAACGGCAGGTTACGGTATATCCGGGTGGATAAAGGGAAAAAGGGGAAACTTTTTTAATCATCGTGTGCATTATTCGGCAATCGGCCGGAACACATGACAACTCCTAAGGGCTCGCGCAAAAATAATTTCACATTTTATAGCTGCTCACATGGGAGGGCTTTCGGCATCCGATTTAGGAAACCGGGGTTGACGGTAACGCCTGCTTGTTTCACCCCAATTTTACTTCTATCCGAAAACCGAATTGAACCTGATTATCCAGATAGTATACAAGGTCGGGTTCCAGTCGATATAATCGCACATGAAATTGTTTTTCGAAGCTGCCCAGATCCAGGGCTTGTCCAGGGTTGAAAAAAGACTGGGTAAACGGAAATTTCCTTACATAGGCCCGGACCGCCTGCACGGCTGCCAAACCAGGGGGCACCGATCGAATACGGCCGGCCATCTGGATTCCCCGGATCGCCTGCCAGGTGTCGACATGGGGGTATATAGCGGCTGCGCATTGCTTGTTTTCCAAGGCCTCTGATATATGCCGCGAACCGGGATCCGAGAAAAAATAAAAGGACGTTTTGTGAAAGCTGTAATATACCGGTGCCGCCCAGGCAGTATTCTGCCTGGCAGTGGCAAGAGCCATCGTATGTTGTTGATTGATCAGATCGATCGCCTGCGTTTTATAATCCTGCTCTGCCATTACACAATAAATGATAAAATTCTTTCCAAACGGCAAGCTTTTTCTTTAAGCCGACATCGCCGGTATCAGACAATCGTTGGGACACTTCCCGGTCATCGGCGCCGTCAGATCGTTCCACCTTTGCATTCAGATGCGGGCGCGCCGGCTTGACGCACTGATTCCACCCAACACGGACGTTTTCAGCGGTCTGCACAAAATCATACATTATTTCTCGGTTGCATATTTGTTAAAATATCTCTATGTTCAACCGAGAAATGATATCATGGACGTGGCGCAGCGCCGCCATTGCCTCATGATGCAGGAACGGTGTACGCCAAAGGCTGCAAATACGGATGGCCACCACCGCCTCAAGTTTGCACTTCACCCTGGGCACCGTTTGAAAGTTGCCATGGTATTTATGGGGATAATTCAAATGGGAGCCGAATGAAACAACCATCAAATTTCGGCAAACTTGGACAATTGTTTGTCAATATCATTTCCAGCAATCTGCCGCCCGATACCGATCTTGAAGTGCTGCGCAAAATCTATCTGCTCAATATCATAGCGATTCTCGGTTCAATTTTTCTGACGCTTTCAGGTTTGCTTGCCTTTGCCCAGAAGGCCTATTTGCTGGGTACCGTCGACTTTTTGATCTTTTTTATTCTGCTGTGGCTCTTTTTCTATCTGCGAAGGACGAATAACTATTCATTTGCAGGTCTCATGGGGACGGCAGCCACAGGTCTGTTCTATTTTTTTCTCATTGCCAATGGAGGGGTAAACGGCACCGCCTACGTGTGGGTATTCACATATCCTCTTATTGCGCTGTTTCTGCTTGGCTCGAAGTCGGGTTGCCTGGCGTCATTTTTATTGCTGGGATTGATGCATATCGTCTTTGTCTTTGGGGACAGGGTCGCCTATTTCACATCATACAGCAACGATCTCATTCTGCGTATCTCGATGAGCTATATCACTGTAACGCTGTTCGCTCTGGTTATGGAACGAGTAAGGCTTATCACCCAGAACCGGTTGCGGATCTCCAATACCAAATTGGAGGACGCCGTCAAAGGTCTTGAAAAGGCCCATGGCGAAAAGGACGACCTCATTCTGAAATTGAGGCAAACGATCGATGAAGTCGAAACCCTCCAGGGAATTATTCCGATTTGTTCAGCCTGCAAAAAAATCCGCGATGACAGCGGTTACTGGCAGCAGGTTGAAGAGTATGTCAGAAGCCATTCGCATGCGGAATTCAGCCACGGTATTTGCCCTGACTGCGTAAAAAAGCTGTACCCGGACTATGAAATGGATGATCCCAAATAGAGCCCCAATCCTGTTGGGTGATTTGGATACCCTTCAACATGTTGGATTAACATGGTTATTGACACACGAGCGTTATCTTGACATAGTCGGAAGTCAAAAAAGCAACTCCTTATCGGTGCCTGGTTAGGTTCCGATTTCGACCCACTCGAAGCCAGTCGCCAGTATATCAATTTGAAAATAAAAGATTTTTATTTGTCATTCCCGTTGGAGGATCCATGAGGCATCATGTATTGATTCTGCTTTTAGTATGGTTTCTCACTATTTGTTTCGCCGAAGCGGTGCCCGCCGCAGACGCCCAAGCCATCATCGAAGCCAGTGTGAAGCATTATCGCGGAAGTGCGTCCGAAGCGACGATTGAAATGGTCATCCACCGCCCGAACTGGGAGCGCCGCATGCAGATGGACGGTTGGACAAAAGGAACGGATATGAGCCTGATTCGCATCACGGCCCCTGCCAAGGATATGGGCAACGGCACGCTTAAGAAGGGGCGTGACATGTGGACTTACAACCCCAAGGTCAACCGTGTCATCAAACTGCCGCCCTCCTTGATGGCCCAAGCCTGGATGGGATCGGATTTTTCCAACAACGACCTGGCCAAAAGCGACAGCATCCTGTTCGACTATACTCACAAGCTGGTGGGCACTGAAACCCATGACGGGCACCTGGTCCACATCATCGAATCGATGCCCAAGCCCGATGCGCCCGTGGTATGGGGCATGCAGCGACTCAAGATCCGGGACGATCATGTAATGATTGAACAGGAATATTTCGACGAGGAGCTACGGCCGGTCAAACGCATGACGGCAACCGACATCCGCATGACAGGCGGCCGTCTCTTTCCCCAGATATGGAAAATGCAGGCGGCCGACGTCGAAGATGAGTATACCGTTCTGCACTATCTTAAATTGAAATTCCTGGATGATTTGCCCGATCGGATGTTCACCACCAATCAGCTCAAGACCCACCAAAGGAGATAGGGCGGTGCTGCTTGACATTAAAATGGCATGGCGCAACATCTGGCGCAACCCGCGACGCACCGTGTTGACTATCTCGGCGATTGTCTTCGCTTGCGTCTCATTGGTGTTCATGCTCTCGTTTCAATTCGGCAGCTACGACACCATTATCAACTCGTCGGTTAAAATCAACACCGGCCATTTACAGATTCAGGCAAAGGGATACAACGACAACAAAAAAATGCAGCTTGTGGTTTCAGATCCGGAAACCATGTATCAGGTTTTGTCGAAAACACCCGAAGTCGAAGCGTTTACCAGCCGCTCGCGCTCCTTCGCACTGACCTCTTCGCACAAGCGAACCTACGGCGCCATGATTGTAGGCGTCGACCCTGCCAGGGAAGCCAGGGTCTCGAGTCTGAAAACCATTGTCCAAGAAGGAGACTACCTGCCCGAAGGCAGCGGGTCGGAAGGCCTGACCAAAGCGTTGGTTGGCCGCCTGTTGGCACGCAATCTAGGCGTTAACCTGGGAGATGAAATCACGATTATGGGCCAGGGCCTGGACGGTTCTATGGCGGCTACCGTTGTCCGTATCCAGGGTGTCTTCAACTCCGGAATGGACGCGTTCGACCGGGGTACTGTTCAGATTCCGCTGTCCGACTTTCAAAAGGTATTTTCGATGGCGAAAGCCGTACATGAAGTGGTGGTATTGGGACATACCCTGGCCGATGTACCGCTAATCAAGAATCGAATGGAAGACGCTTTGCACGAATATAAAAACACCCGCCCACTGGTGGTGCTGGACTGGGATGAATTGATGCCGGGTCTGAAACAGGCCATCCAAATGGATCTGGTCAGCGGATTCTTTTTCTATCTGATTCTGATCATGGTCGTGGCTTTCAGCATCATGAACACCTTCTTAATGGCTATCCTGGAACGCACTCACGAATTTGGGATCATGATGGCCATGGGTACCCGCCCGGGCCGTCTGACGCGCCTGGTGCTAACCGAATCGGCCGGCATGACGCTGGTGGGTGTTGCCGTGGGTATTTTTCTGGGATGTGTACTGACCGCCTATTCTCAATCCGTTGGCATCGATCTGTCCGGATCTCCGGAGATCTTGAGTCAGTACGGCATTCCCAGCCGCTTTTATCCGCGACTGACACTGCTGTCCGCAACGGCAGGCCCGATGGTGGTGCTGTTGATCACACTCGCCGCCGCTCTCTACCCGGCCTTGAAAATCCGGCGGTTGAAACCAGTCGAAGCAATGAACGTAACATGATCTGACAAGGAATGAACCGATGGAATGCCAAATGGCCTGGCGCAACATCTGGCGTAATCCGCGACGCACAATGGTGATTGTTGCCGCCGTGATCATCGGGCTATGGAGTATGGTGTTTATGGGTGCCCTGATGCGCGGGATTATCGGCGGGATGATTCAAAACAACATCGATACCCTGACAGGCCACATTCAGATTCACCAGCAGGACTATCCGGACGATCCGGTGGTGGACAACAGCATTGCCGATCCCGATATCGTCGAGCGCGCCATTCAGACAGAACTACCGGACGACAGCCGCTGGGGCCGGCGTGTGCGGGTCAATACTGTCGTAAACAACGCCCGGCATAACACCGGTGCCGTCATGGTGGGAATCCGGCCGGAAGAGGAGAAGGCGCTCTCGTTCATCGGCACCAGCGTCACCCAGGGCCGGTATCTCCAGCCATCTGATAGAAATGCCATTCTGATC
>JBNKKC010000145.1:0-6155 GCA_050291625.1 Desulfobacteraceae bacterium | reverse complement strand
TACGTCAACGGCGTCCGTGCCGTGGTTTACGGCGAGGCGGATCTGGTGGCCGGCGTCGTGGATTTTCTCTCCGAAATCGGGGTGGTGCCGGTGGTTTGTGCGACGGGTGACGGCGGCGGCTATTTGGCGCCGGCCGTGTTTCAATCACTGGATTCCAAACGTCGCGAAACGGTCAACGTCATCGAGGGAGTCGATTTTATAGAGATAGAAGATGCCGTGCGTGCCGCAAAACCCGACATCATGATTGGCCACAGCAAAGGATACAGCTTGGCGCGCAAGCTGAACATTCCCCTGGTGCGCATCGGTTTTCCGGTCCACGACCGCGTGGGCGGCAGCCGTTTGCTGCATGTGGGGTATGAAGGGGCCCAGGCGCTCTTTGACCGGATTGCCAACACATTGCTGGAGAGGCGTCAAGCCGGATCGGATGTCGGTTATACATACCTCTAAAAAAACCAGAAACCACAAACCCGATACCAGGAACCACGACCATGAACCTAAATCACCATCCCTGTTTCAATAAAAAAGCGCACCGCCGATTCGGGCGGGTGCATCTGCCGGTGGCGCCTCGATGCAACATTCAATGCCGGTTCTGCAACCGTCAATTCGATTGCGTCAATGAAAGCCGGCCCGGAGTAACCAGCGCCGTGCTTTCCCCTGCACAGGCCATGATCTACCTGGAGGAGGTGCTGCGGCAAAAGCCCGACATCAGTGTAGTGGGCATTGCCGGCCCCGGTGATCCGTTTGCCAATCCCACCCAGACCCTCGAGACCTGCCGGCGTGTGCGGGAGCGCTATCCGGATATGATGCTGTGCGTGGCCACCAACGGCTTGAACGTGTCATCCTATCTGGGCGAACTGGCCGACCTGAAGGTGAGCCATGTCACCGTGACGGTCAATACCGTGGATCCGCGAATCGGTGCCAAGATCTACTCCTGGATGCGCATCGGCAAGCGGGTCATGCGTGCCGAACAGGGGGCGGAAATCCTGTTCGAACGACAGCTGGTCGCCATCAAAGGCCTGAAGGAGCGCGGCATTATCGTCAAAGTCAACAGCATCATTATCCCCGGCATCAATGAAGATCATATCGAAGCCGTCGCCGTGAAGATGAATGCCCTGGGCGTCGACCTGTTCAATTGCATGCCCTACTACCCAAATGCGGGCAGTGATTTCGAACATCTGGAGGAACCTTCCCCGGTAACGGTCGATGCGATTCGAAAGGCCGCCGGCCAACATCTCAAGCAGATGCGCCATTGCACGCGATGCCGATCCGATGCGGTCGGGCTGTTGGGCGAAGCGCCGTCCGACGGATTGATGGCAACATTGAAGAACTGTCAGCATCTGGAACTCCTTGAGCCCGATGGGCGGAAAGTATCGCATCGGCCATACGTGGCCGTGGCGAGTCTCGAGGGAGTGCTGGTCAACCAGCATCTGGGAGAGGCGTATCAGGTGCTTGTCTATGGAGAAACGCATGGCCGTTTGGGCTTGATCGAAGCGCGGCAGACACCCGAACCCGGAGGCGGCATGCGACGTTGGAAAGCGTTGGCGGCCCTCTTGTCGGACTGCCGGGCTGTTCTGGTCAGCGGTGTGGGTGAAAAACCCAAAACGGTTCTTGGCGGAAGCGGGATAGAGGTCATCGAGTGCGAGGGCGTCATCGACGAAGCGGTGCGGGCCGTTTTTGCCGGCGAGAGTTTGAATCATATGGCCGTGCGCCGCCCCTTCGCCTGCGGGTCGGGGTGTGGGGGTAATGCGTTGGGCTGCGGCTAACCCAATGTTTCTCGGCGCCGGAGGACTCCAGATCCCCGCTGTTGGCGGGATCTTCGACCTGCGTTGCGGGGGGATCGCAGTAGTCTTACTACGGCTTCACCCCCGGGCGCCTTTTTGTCCCGCCGGTTTTCCGGCGGGAGGCTCTGAAGCATGACGGCGCCTGCCAACCACATATCCTGTTCTCCTCTCCCCCTTGAGGGGGAGAGGTCGGGTGAGGGGGTGATCTTAAAAAAGGACACCATTTTCCTATAGAGAGAGGCAAGCAGTGGATGGCTGCTCTACTGTTTTTGATTCATTCAACTGAAAGCAAAAGGAGAATTTTCTGATGGACAAACCCGAGCATCATATTTTTGTGTGTGCCAGTTTTCGAGCCGACGGCGATCCCAAGGGGATGTGCCATAAAAAGGGCTCCGTGGCCCTGCTGCCCTATATTGAAAACGAGATTCTGGATCGCGGCCTGGATGCCCAGATTACCAGCACCGGCTGTATGAAAGCCTGCGATCACGGACCGGTGATGGTCATCCATTCCCAGGGGGTCTGGTACGGAAATGTTGAGAGCGAAGACGCCGTCGATGAGATTCTGGATGCCCTCGAGGATGGAGAGGTGGCGGAAGCCCTGCGGATTTCTTGAACCGAGGATGCCATCGATGGAAGGTTAAAAATGGAAACATACTCAAATCTAAACTGGCAGGAGCATATCACTACCGGACGAAAGTACTTGGGCACCGCCGTCAAAGGCCTGTCCCGGCCGTCGGTTTTCACCAACGACCTGGTGTACCAGCTGACCGCCATGGCCATCGAGCATTTGTTGGCGGGGGTCTATCTTTTCCATCGGCAGATGCCCCTGGATCATACCCTGGACGGATTGGTCGACGGGCTGGCTCCCATTTGTCCATTGGATGCACAGCTGGCCGAAGGCATCAAACGTCTCAACCAGTATGACGACATGTGTCCGCTCGTTCCGGTCCGGCGGGTCGTCCCGGACGATGCGGCAATCAAGGCCATACTGGCCGTGGGCAAACAAGTGGCCGGCTTTGTGCAATTGAACGTGAAGCCGTCGATTCCGGCCGTAAGGTGATGCGATCATGTTTATCCAAAGCATGGATGGAACGATATCAGAGATGCACACAACGATTCGTGATGCGCAGCCGGATGATGTGGAATCCTTGATGGAACTGCTTCAGGAGCTGTTCACCATCGAGGCCGACTTTTCCGTTGATGCCGACCGGCAACGAAAAGGGCTTTTGCTGCTCCTGGATGGTTGCGGGAAACACCGTTGCCTCAAGGTGGCGCAGGTCGACGATCAGGTCGTGGGCATGTGCAGCGCCCAGGCCTTGGTCTCTACAGCCGAAGGCGGATGGGTGGCTCTGGTGGAAGACATGGTGGTGAAGGCACAATATCGGGGAATCGGCATCGGTCGGCGGCTGATGGCGGCCATAGAGGCGTGGGCCACGCAGCGCGGCATGACCCGTCTGCAATTGCTGGCGGACCGAACCAACTTCGCTGCCTTGGACTTTTATGACAACTTGGGATGGTGCCCCACCCAGATGATCTGTTTGAGGCGACAATGGGATCTGAAAACGCAATAGCATCAGGGCGGCGGACGCCCTATATCATCGATACCACCTTACGCGACGGCGAGCAGGCTCCCGGCGTCTGTTTCAGCCGGCAAGCGAAATTGGCCGTCGCCGAACATCTGGATCGAGCCGGAATCGATGAGCTGGAAGTCGGAATCCCGGCCATGGGGGCCGCAGTGAGGGAAGACATTCGCCGTATCGCTGCGCTCAACCTGCGGTGTCGGTTGTCGGTCTGGTGCAGGGCGCATCCGGAGGACCTGGCGGCAGCGCTGCGGTGCAAAACTGGCGGCATCCACATCAGCTTTCCGGTGTCGCCGCTGCAGCTGTCGGCCGCAGCCAAGGACAGGCGCTGGGTGTTGGCCCAACTGGAGAGCCTGGTGCCTCTAGCCTGTCGTTATTTTGACCATGTTTCCATCGGCGCCCTCGACGCCACTCGGGCCGACCGGCGGTTTCTGAAGCAATTTGCCGAAGCGGCCTGTGGCTGCGGTGCAAAACGCATCCGGCTGGCCGATACGGTCGGCATCGGAACTCCCGGGACGATTGCCGAACTGGTCAGTGCGCTGGCCGGTTGCGTTCCCGATATGGTGTTGGAATTCCATGGCCACAACGACCTGGGATTGGCCACCGCCAATGCCCTGGTCGCCCTCGAAAACGGAGCCGAGGCGATCAGCGTGACGGTCAACGGCCTTGGAGAGCGCGCCGGCAATACGGCATTGGAGCAGGTCGCCATGGTGTTGAGGCTGCAGCCGGGTTGGAACTGCCCCCTGGACACCACGCATCTTATATCGTTGAGTCGATTGGTCGTCCGCGCTTCAGGGACGGATGTCGGGGCGGCGCAGCCGGTGGTCGGCGAACATATGTTTACGCACGAGTCGGGAATTCACTGCCGGGCGATGTTCAGGGACCACCGGACCTTCGAGCCCTTTCCACCCCGGCATGTGGGTCGCAGCGACCGCCGGTATGTGTTGGGGGGGCACTCCGGTACCGCCTCCATTCACCGCCTGTTTCAGCGCGCGGGAATTTCCATCTCCCGCGAACAGGCCCGCAATTTGAGGCCCTTTTTCTACCGTCGGCAGGAGAACTCGTTGGATCCGCGTGGCCGGGGTGAGGCAAACGGCCTTCTGGATTATTTCTGATGTGTGATCCATTCCGTATTCCATAAATATCGGCCATCGATTCAGACCACTGGCGGTGCCCAAATAAGTAAAACAACGTATGTCAGAGAAATCCCCCATAAGTAAGCAAGATGATATGAGTCGTCTATCCATGATACGGTCGATTGTTTGACTTATCGAATATTTATGGTATGAATGACGGATTGGATTTAAAATACTGTTATGAGCGGATGCTCACCAAAAATGACGAGTCTTTTCATTTAAATCAATGTTATAAAAAATGAATGACGTTTCCAATAAATGCAACGTTGACTTGAAGGAATTTAGAGATCAACTGCGGGCATTCATTTATAAACGTGTATCAAACCGGGAAGACGTTGAAGATATCCTCCAAGAAGTTTTTATCAAGGCGCAAACAAATGTTGCTTCATTAAAGGATGCAAAAAAATGTATCCCCTGGGTTTATCAAATTACCCGGAATACGATTATCGATTATTATAATAAGAATAGAAAAAAACATCTAAATACGGAGATATCTGAAACATTATCGGATGTTGGCGATAATGGGATTATTAATCCCGAGGAGATAATCCAAGGCCTTAAACCATTTGTTGAGGCTTTGCCAAAGAAGTATCGGGATGCCTTGGTCGCCATTGATATAAATGGATTAACCCAGAAAGAATATTCTGAACAACAGGGAATAAGCCTTACTTGTGCTAAATCTAGAGTTCAAAGGGGTAGAAAAATGGTAAAGGACAGGCTTATGGATTGTTGCACATTTAATAGTGATGTATATGGCAATGTTTTTGACTACGAAGAGATAAAAAACCAAAAAAAAGATTAAAAAACCATATCGATACATCCTGCCTTTTTCAAAATCAAACCAAAACATTACAAAAATATTAAAATAATCGCTCATTTTTTGCGTCCTTTTTGGGGATATTCCGTCTACAGATTAAAACATACAAAAAGGAGAATGAAAATGACGCCATTAGCCAATGCAATCGAGCCGATTACTAATTTTTTTGATTTTGGGATCTATATTGAATCAATAAAAAACTCCTGGAAACTCAAAACTGAAATCGGGCTGAAGGAGTTTTATAAAAATCTTTTATTCGGCCAGGGATATAAACAGATATCCCCTTTAAAACTCATCGATAAATTAAAAAAGGAAGATACTACTGTTTTAATGGTTGATATAAGGGATAGTGAAAAATTCAATGCCGGACATATCAAAGGCGCAGTTTCCAGTCCATTTGACGATTTCTTGAGGCAAGTCTTGGTTGATGGAAAATATGATGATCACCATCATAAAGACATCGTCCTTGTCTGTGATACCGGACATATGAGCCGTGTGGCAGGATCACTTTTAGCTGAGGAAGGATTTAAATCGGTATATAGCTTGAGAAACGGTATGAGACGATGGAATAATTGGCAAAATCTGGTATCCGGATTTGATAATCATAAATACATAAAACCCATATGCCGGAAATATTGCGCAGCTAGATATTAACCGCCACCCAACCGACAAATGAACTCCGCTAGCAAAAGCGTTAGGGTTGTGTTTCGCGCCTTAGAAGTAGTTTCAAAATAAATAGAAACATAGTAATAAGGAGAGAATTATGAAAACTCCACAAAAAGAAGAAGCATTATTTTGGGTAAAGATGGGTTTTGGTGCTGGAATAGCAGCAGATTTTATT
>JBNKKC010000144.1:0-39794 GCA_050291625.1 Desulfobacteraceae bacterium | reverse complement strand
ATGCCCAAGTTCGTATGGGGCAAAAACAGGGCCGACGTAAATTCGTCCATATAGCGGCTGTTGCTGGAAAAATCGATATAGGTCATGGCGCTGCTGATCTGAGATGCCTCTTGACGGCACGCGCTTGAGAGCAGCGCCATGCAGCCCCCGGCAATGGAACTGTTGCCCGTGTAGGTGAACTTGGCGCGATCGATATCCGGCAGCAGGCCGATGCCGACCGCCTTTTCAATGTCCAGATACCGACCGAATCCACCGGCGATGATGACCCGGTCGATCATGGAAAAGTCGATGCCCGCCTCGTTGAGCAGAGTTGTAAAGCCGGAGTAAATGGCCCATTTGCTGTAGATCAGGTTTTTAATGTCCGATTCGCTGAATATAATATCTTCGTTCATGGGGGTCTGGTCGGCAGGCACCAGAAGGTATACCGGGTCATCCTTTCAGATGACCCGCTTGTCCGTAAAGATCCAAAACGGCCTCTAACGCCGGCACTGACTGTTTCGGTTTGCGGATTTTCCGGTAATGTAGAACCCGATTGTTTTAAAATCCACCAGGATCGGTTGCGCTTCGGCCAACAATTGTTTGTCTACCAAATAGGTAAATCCGTCGACACGAAAAATCTGGTCGGAGTCATTCGGCTCATCCAGAGCCATGGCAAATGACGGAGGACCTCAACCGCCTGAATTATAAAATATGCGGACAGGTAATATGTCTTTGCCTTCGAAATATTTTACCATATGCTGAGTGGCCAGGGGGGTGACTTGAAACATCGCATTTGCCTCCATTAATGTAAATGTATTCGTACCGTTACTGTTTGGGTCTTCCCCGACCGGAAGACTTCTGCGGCTTGACCTGTCAGGTCAGGCAGGCTGTTTTTTCCAGGGCCTGCTTTTCCGCTCCTTGAGCGATCCAGGCAAATAATTTTTGAAGTATCCCGGTTTTTTTGGACGTTTTATCCGTTTGATTGTTATGTTTCATTATTGAGTCGCACCCCTTTCAGTTTTTCAGCATTGTTCGCATTCGCATTCGTAAATGGGCATGGCTATATCCTATGTTCTATCGCCTGGTTAAATCCCAGATCATCGATTTTCCTGATATGCTCCGACATCGTTAACTCCTTTCCGGATCGGGCACATGCATTTCACACATCCCTACAAATAGCGTGCCACACTGTCAATACCCGGAACTGTTCCCGGATTTTTGATGATTTAATAGAGATACCGGTCCTGAAATGGTTTCATTTTTTTATTGACTCATGAAGTCGCTGTTTCGGCAAGAATTGCCCGGCGGACATTCAAAATTGCCATATCATTGAACAAGGTTATGCTGAAGCCAAAGGGGCCTTTACAGGGGCCAGCCGCGACCGCATCGGGCGGTTCGAAGAGGCCACCGGCGGCACGATTTTTCTGGACGAAATCGGCGAACTGAGCCCCTATATCCAGGTCAAGTTGCTGCGCGTCCTGCAGGAAAGAGAAATTGAGCGCGTCGGTGACTCCAAAAAACGCAAAATCGATATCCGCGTTATCGCGGCCACCCATCGGGACCTGTATGCCAAAGTGCGTGAGGGACTTTTCCGCGAGGATCTCTACTATCGCCTCAAAGTCTTTCCCATCCCACTTCCCGCCCTGCGTGAACGACGCGGGGACACCCCTTTGCTGGCCAACCATTTTATCGGTTTGCTGAACAAGAGAACAGGCAAGCCCATCAAAGGCCTGTCCCCGTCAGCCCTGCGGGCGTTGATGAACTATGCCTGGCCGGGCAATGTCCGCGAGTTGGAAAACGCCATCGAACACGCGTTCGTACTCTGCAACCACGGGCAGATCGATGTCGACGATCTGCCCATTGAAATCAGGCAACCGGACAAGACAGCCGCGGTCCCGGCGCCGTCGGCCGTTGCACGGCCAGCCGGACGCAGGCGAACGAAATTGACGAAACCCGAGCTGCTCGATCTGCTTGACGCCTGTGAGTGGAACAAAGCCGAAGCAGGCCGCCGGATCGGGTTGAGCCGCACGGCGATATGGAAATACATGAAGAAGTGGAACATCCCCCTTCAGCAGGATTAATAGGGTTAGGCCATCAACTCCGACAAGGCGGTTTTAATGGTATCGGTCAGCCGGACAATGTCGGTGCTGTCCGGATGTCCGACAGCCGCAGGCGCATCTCCGATCCACGGCGGGGGCGGATCTTTTTTAAGGGCTTTTTCCAAAACCGTCGGGTTGACCTCACCCGGACAGCTGAACGTGCCGGCGATCCGGGCGGAAGGGGCCAGCGATTTGGCATGCTCCATGGCCTTGACGGCGTGGACGGAATCGGCGGCGGCCCCGTGGGTGGCAAAAAGAAACAGATTGGCACCCCCTACTCCGGCCAGATAGTCGGAGGACTGGGGGTCGGGTTTGCCGGCCATCAGCCAGAATCCCAGCGCAACCAGGTCGAATTCAAGGTTAATATTTACCGAGCAATTTTTTGGCAATAATAACCTTCTCCACTTCCTTGCTGCCTTCAAATATCTCCAACACCTTGGCATTGCGCCAATAGTGGGCGACATCATACTCTTCAAGGATGCCGTAGCCTCCGTGCAGTTGAATGGCCTCGTCCGCCACTTGAACGGCGACTTCGGCGCAATACCATTTGGCCATCGAGCTGAGCGCCGGATCGACGTTACCCGCATCGATCTTTGACGCCGCCCGGTAGCAGATCGACCTTGCCGCTTCCGTCCGGGTCGCCATCTCGGCGATTTTCCCCTGAACCAGTTGCAGGGCGGCCAAGGGCCGACCGAATTGTTCGCGCCGGCGCACATGATCGACGGCTTTATCCAATGCGCCCTGGGCGGTTCCCACCGACAGAGCGGACACCTGGACCCGCGAGCGATCAAAAAAGGCCATGATATTATAAAACCCTCGGCCCTCCTCGCCCAGCAGGTTCGACACCGGAACGCGCACATTTTTGAACACGGCATCCCCGGTTTCCGAACCTCTCAGCGACAGCTTGCCATGATACGGATTGGCTTCATATCCCGGCCTGTCGGTCTCGACGATGATCGTGCTGAACCGCCTGTGAACTTTTGGATGGTCGGGGTCGGTGACGCAGAGAACGACAAGAAAATCCGCGCGCCGGCAATTGGTAATGAAGACCTTGCCGCCGTTGATCACATATTCGTCTCCCTGCCTGCGGGCTTCCGTGCTGACGGCGGAGACATCGCTGCCGGCATCGGGTTCGGTGATGGCCATGCCCATTTTCATGCGTCCGGTGCAAATGGGGGGCAAATAATGTTGTTTTTGCTCGGGTGTGCCGACAAGATCGATCAGCTGAGTCCCGAAAAACGTGGACTCGATGGCATGCGTGATACCCAGATCCACCCTGGCAAACTCTTCCAGAATCAGGCATTGTTCAACATAACCCAGCCCGAGGCCTTCATATTTTTCCGGCAGAAAAACCGCCAGGAAACCCAATTCCGCCGCCTTTTCCCATATACGTTCGTCAAAACGGGACGCCGCGTCCAACTCTCGGGCGATAGGCCTGAATTCACCTTCCGCGAAGTCTCTGGCTGCTTTTTGAATCTCCAGTTGTTCTTTGGATAGTGGTTGCATGTTCCGTCACCTTTCTTGGTAAGGTCTGTTTTTATCAGGGTATGACCGGCACGGGATCCGCTTCAGCAGTAGCGCAGGAGAGGCGATCATGATAGTATCGCATTGCAATAATAAATAAACGCTATGCGAGAACTCCTAACCCTTTCGGTCCCGGTTGTCAAGCGGAAATCGATATCCAAAATGTTCTGGAATGTGGCTCCAGGTATTGGCAACATCCAAGTTTTTGCTTGACAACTGCAGGTCATCTCCACTACATATATCGTTATGCGTTATATTATTATCGCATTGCGATTTTATCGAAACTGAGGCGGTTCGATAGTGTCCATCATCTAAAAGGAGGGCCGAACAATGCCTTTCACGATTCCAAGAATCGTATCCGCTGAAGAGGCGGTGACCCACATTCAGGATGGGATGACCCTTGCGATCAACACCATGTCGGCAACCAGCTATCCAAATGCGTTGAGCTGTGCACTGTACGACCGTTTCCAGGACACCGGCGCTCCAGCCGATCTAAGTTTCTGGGGTTCCACGGCCCAGGCGATGCACTCCCTTGACGCCCTGACCGAGCATCTGGCCCGGTGTGAAGGCATGTTCTCCAAAGTGTTCATGGGACACTGGGTCACCACGCCGTCGTTTGTCAAGCAGGCTGCCGAAAATAAAATCGCGGCCTATAACTTTCCCCAGGGGATTATTTCTCATTTGTACCGGTCCGCCGCCAGCCGCAAACCGGTGGTTGTCAGCCGTGTCGGCCTGGAGACGTTCGCCGATCCCCGGTATGGCGGAGGCAAGCTCAACGATCTGGCCACGGAGGATCTGGTTGAGGTGGTGACGCTCGACGGGAAAGAATACCTGCAGTACAAAACACCTAAGATCGATGTTTGCTTTATCCGGGGTACAACGGCAGACCCGCTGGGAAACGTTACCGCAGAAAAAGAAGCCGCCTATATAGACGCCCTGACGCTGGCCATGGCGACCAAAGCCAACGGCGGCACGGTCATCGTACAGGTTGAGCGAATCTCCGAGGGAAAAGCCCACTGCAAGAAGATACTCATCCCGGGTTTGGCCATCGATTATATCGTGGTGGATCCCGACCAGCGGCAGACCTATATCGAACCGTTCAATCCGGCCTACAGCGGACAAACCATCATGCCCGCCCAAAAAATCAAACCCCACATGCAATCGGTTCTGGAAAAATCCGGGGGTTGGTTTGCCGAAAGGCATCTTGAACATTATATCATCGCCCGGCGAGCAGCGGATGAACTGCAACCCGGATACATCGTCAACATCGGCATCGGGATCCCGGGTCTGGTGCCGGCCATTGCGGCTGAAAAGGGGATCCAGGACAAGATCATGATGACCAACGAGGCGGGCACCATTGGCGGGATACCGGCGCCGGCAGGCAGCTTCGGCGCATCGCTGAACCCGATGTACATCACCGACATGCCCACCATGTTCGATTTCTATGACGGCGGCATGCTCGATTGTGTCTGTGTGGGAGCGGCGCAGATCGACCCCCGGGGCAATGTCAATGTCAGCCGGATCGGATCGCGCGTCATCGGTGTCGGAGGGTTTGTCAACCTCACCATGGCCAGCCGAAAAGTTGTATTCCTGACAACCTTCACCGAAACCAAACAGCTTGCCGTGAGCTATACCGATGGGAAATTGAAGATCACCAGTGAAGGCAAGATAAAAAAATTCATCCAAAACATCGATCAGATTTCATTCTCCGGCAATATTGCCATTGAGGAGCAGCGGGAAATCTTATATGTTACCGAACGATGCGTCTTTCGGTTGACACCGGAAGGATTGCTGCTAACGGAAATTGCACCCGGAATCGATCTACAGCGTGACATCTTCAATCAGATGGAATTCCGCCCCTCTGTGGCCGAAAATCTGAAGGAGATGAGTTCGGATTATTTTCGAATCTGAAGGACATCAAGTAGCGTATGAAGTCGAAAGAAGTCAACCAGAGACAGTTCGTGCAATCCCTGTCCAGGGGTTTCAGCGTTCTTGAAACAGTCTGCCACAGCGAGACCCCTTTAAGTCTTTCCGAACTGTCCCAAAAAAGCAATCTGAGCATTGGCGCCATCCAGCGGCTGACCTATACCCTGGAAAAGATTGGCCTGCTTGAGAGAGACCAGCGGACCAAACGATTTCGTGCCGGCTCGCGGATGATTTCACTGGCCCTTACCATCACGCGCAACCTCGAGCTGATAAATGTCGCCCACCCTTTCATGCAGGCCCTGTCCGACGAGATCGGCGAGGTGGTGGGACTGGGGGCTATGGAGGGCGATCAAATTATCCTGGTGGATATTATTCATACCCAGCAGCTGCTCAACATCAATATGAATATCGGGGCCGTCATCGCGCCGCACGCTACCGCAACGGGCAAGGCGATGCTGGCGTTTCTTCCCGACACCCGCGTCGAACAGATCCTGGCTGTCCACGGCCTGCCTAAATTGACGTCCCATACAATCACCACGGTTCGATCGTTCAAGAACGAGCTCAAGCAAGTGAAAGCGCGCGGATACGCCACGGCCTTCGATGAAAATGCCTACGGTTTGACCACCATCGGCGCGCCGGTGAGAAACGATACCGGCGAGGTGACCGCAGCCATGACAATCATGGTGCCTTCGATGAAAATCCCCAAAGAAACATTCATCTCCACGTTCAAGACCAAAGTGATCCACGCGGCCGATCAAATATCGCTTGCCTTGGGATACCGGAAGGCAGCCGATCAATAACCCCGGTGCCGCAACTGCGGTTTCCCCGTCACTGAATAACTCTTCTAAAAACTGATATGGATTCCATATAAGTTCGATATGTCACCAAATTATGGAATGCGATCGGACTGTGCAGGTTCCGCCGGAAATCCGCTCCTTGTCGGTAAGATATTAACATTATTTGAAAATAAATAAAAAATATGATTAGTAATAATCTAATATATGCCTGCCGGATTTAGGTTCAAGTATAAAAAATACGAAATTACCCATGCTTTTTTTTGAGTAAAAATTTAACACTAATTTTTTTATATATTAAAAATATAAGAATTTAAGTCGTGTAAAACCCTTTTTCCATAACGTTCTGGCATGTTATAAAATTGCAGCGAACACATAATTTTTGATGTTGGGCGATATTGATGATCTTGATGGGACATTGTTTCAAAACATATGGCATGAATATTCGAGTGCCCAACAAGTCACTTGAGAAACGACGCGCAAAAACCGCGCGTCTCAGCTATGCGTTATACGTCTTAAACGAAATATTACGGAATGAATAAGTATGAAAAATGTTCTTTTGTTATTAGCACAGGGATTTGAAGGATACGAAGCCAGTGCGTTCACAGATGTCCTTGGATGGAGTCGGTATGTCGGAAACATCCCTGTAAGTGTATTAACTGCTGGTCGAAGGGCAAAAATTAAATGCACTTGGAATTTAATTGTTACTCCAGAAACCCAATTGTCTGAAATATCGGTTGATGAATATGATGCTTTAGCTGTGCCCGGTGGTTTTGAAAAAGCCGGATTTTATGAAGATGCCTATCATGAAGATTTCCTGAAAATTATTCGTCAATTTCATGAATCTAAGAAAATCATAGCCTCAATATGTGTTGGAGCGTTACCTCTCGGGAAAAGCGGGATCTTAAAAAACAAGAAGGCAACAACATACCATTTACTTGGTGGAAAAAGAAGAAAGCAGCTTGAAAGCTTTGGAGCCCATGTACAGGATCAACCCATCGTTGTCGATCATAATATAATAACCTCAACTTCTCCTGCAACCGCTTTAGATGTTGCTTTTACATTGTTAAGAATGTTGACGTCGCAAGATAATGAGGAAAAAATAAAAACAGCAATGGGTTTTTTACAAGACCAGGGAATGTAGAACCAGGGCATTAAGGAGGATGGCTAAAAACCGCTGCGCCTTATGCCCAATGTTCGCCGCTGTATCGAACTTGATCGTGACCATTATGGATTCGCAGATTAAATACCGCATCATGAAGCGAGGAGATGAAGCCAGGGTCTCTGACTTTGTTTCGGCCGTGTTTAATGAATACGTGGCCCCAGGGTTCTCGCAAGATGGTATCGATGAGTTCATGAAGTATATTAGGCCCGATGCAATAGAAACCCAGCTAAAGCAAAATCATTTTGCGTTTATCGCAACACTTGGCATGGAAATTATTGGCATAATCGAAGTTCGTGATAACAACCATATATCTCTCTTTTTTGTGGATGGTCGCTTTCAACGAAAAGGAATAGGCAAAAAGCTTTTGCAAAAAGCCGTTGAGCTATGCGGCATCAATGATTTAACATTTTCGAAAATAACCGTCAATGCATCACCCAATTCAATAACGGCGTATAAAACGTTGGGCTTCGTACCGACTGACGTTGAGCAATGTATCAATGGCATCCGCTTTGTCCCTATGGTTTTGCGCCTATAACAAAGAGGGGAACAAGGGCCATGTTGAAACAGATTCAGGCGGGCGTTCTTAATGTCGCTTATTTTTACTGGAAAGTATGAGCATCGGGAAATTCCCGGTGCAGGTCACAATCTTCCTCAAGAAGCTCCACTCAAATTTGTGGAAGCGGTGCTGTCCACCATATAAGCGGACGGATTAAGATGAATGAGTGTGGTCAGATGGAATCGCATGTTGAGCCACATGAACAAGCATCAATGGAACAGAATAAAAAAATAAGACTGGCTTACATTGATAATCTTCGCGCCATGATAATCATGGTCGTCGTTATGGTACATACAGCGGTCACATATAGTGGTTTTGGCGATTGGTACTATATTGAAAATAAGGTTCAGGATGTTGGATCGATTATTTTCTTTGGTTCTTTTCAAGCCGTTATGCAATCATTTGATATGTCATTTCTATTTATGGTGGCCGGATATTTTGTACCTCTTTCCTATGATATCAAGGGAGCTGCCAGATTCATTAAAGACAGATTATATCGCCTGGGAATTCCTTTGCTCATTTATATGCTAATACTCCATCAGCTCTCTGTTAAGTTGGCCTATCCACAAGTTGACATTATTGATTTTTATATCAACAGCATAAAAAACCTGCATATTTTCAGCGGGAGTGGACCCCTCTGGTTTGTTTTAGTGTTATTGATATTTACCGCCATATACACACTGCTGCGAAATATCTTGAAACAAAAGATATCGTTCAAACCGCCAAAGATCAATGCAATTAATATATTGCTGTTGGCCCTGATAATTGCAATACCTGCCTTTTTAATAAGAATTGTGATGCCTATCGGATCTGCCTTTATGAATCTGCAGTTCCCCTTTTTTTCAGCTTATATCGTTATGTTTATTATCGGTATCATTTCCAAAAGGATAGAATTATTTGATAATATTGATTTCAAGACAGGAATGAAATGGCTTATCTTCATATTGACTATTGGCTATGCCTGTTTTGGATCTTTGATGATCTTTGGAGGTGCGGTAAATGGAGGTGAGCAACATACCGGAGGACCGACTTGGCAGTCGTTGGCGTATACTTTATGGGAATCCTTCTCCTGTGTGACAATTTCAATAGGTCTCATCGGAATTTTCCGGACCTGCTTTAATCGGCAGAATAGATTCCAAAAATTCTTATCTGATAATTGCTTCGGGGTATACGTCTTCCACACCCCGATTCTTATTTCGATCAGTGTGTCACTTAAATGGCTGGTTATCCATCCCATTATAAAGTTTATCTTTGTATGTGTATGTACACTCATTGCCAGTTACCTTTTCACATTTCTGGTAAGAAGATTTCATTCGATGAAAAAGATTTTTACCTGATATCACGGATGCAGTGGTCTGCGGCAAAAATGAAAAGAAAAACGAGATTCTCTGGAAGGCGTAATATGGTAATGAAAGTCCCTCCGCATGAGTACGAAAAAACAATTCATCAATAACGCAAAAGGAGGAACCATGGCTCTAATCCAAACGATCGAACCTGAAAAAGCAGAAGGCAAAGTAAAAGAAATTTATGACTTCATGCAGGAAATCAATCCGGGGTCAAGTCTACGTTTGACCCTTGATCCTTTCCGAAAAGTCAAACGTAGCCTTGACCCCAATGCCGACAACCGCTCATGACGCAAGTGTTAAGGGCTCTGAATGGAGGATATTGCATTGTCAATTTCAAAAAGTTCCTATGAAGTTTATCTTGAAATAGGACATAAGAAAGTCTTTGCCGTTGCGCTTGCCTGGCCTGGCTGGTGTCGCTTCGGCAAGGATGAACAGTCAGCCATTAAAATGTTAGTGAATGCTGCTCCCAGATATTCAAAAATTGTGAAACATGCAGGACTTGAATTCGATACTCCGAATACCACTTCACGTATCAATACGATAGCCCGTTTGGAAGGGAACACCACAACGGATTTCGGGGCTCCAGACAAAGAACTTCAAACCGATTGGGATGTTGTTTACCCGGATCAAATGAAGCGATATAAGAAATTACTGAATGCTTGCTGGATAGAATTCGACAGGGCTATCATAAAGGCAAAGGGAAAAGAGCTTCAAAAGGGACCAAGGGGTGGTGGCCGAGATTTATCGAAAATAGTTGATCATGTTGTGAGTGCAGAAGAAGGTTATCTTAAAATATTAGGTTGGAAGACACATTCCATTAAAATGGAACCTATTGATATACGAAAGGACCGGATTCGGAGCGAAGTCATTAGAGGTTTGGAAGCAGCGATCAATGGACAATTGTCAAGGAAAGGTCCACGGGGCGGTAAGCGTTGGTCTCCTCGCTATTTTGTTCGCAGGCTGGCATGGCATGTTGTTGATCATGCCTGGGAAATTGAGGATCGAATAATTGCATAAGGGCACCTGATCTACAGAATCGATAGTGCATTGGAGAGATGACATGCCATTGGTCAACGTGACTATGATTGAAGGAAAGCCAATAACGTTCAGGAAATCGATTTTAGAGGTGGTACACTCTTCATTGGTAACTGCATTTAAAATTCCTGATCATGATCGAAATCAGAGGATTATCGAGATCGATCCAGACAATTATGAATTTCCTCCGGGAAAGTCTGACAAGTATATGACTATCGAGATGACAGTTTTCCCTGGCCGATCAATCGAGGCAAAACGAATGCTGTATAGAGAAATTGTGACAGGGCTCAAGGCATTGGGTATTTCCAGCGATGATATTCTCATAGTTCTTAAGGAGGTTCCACTTGAAAATTGGGGAATCCGAGGTGGATATCCAGCTAGCAAGGAGGATATAGGATTCAAACTAGATGTATAAGTCAGAATCAAGGATGAATGAACATGTCACCTCGAAGTTGGAAATTGCCGTACGGGATTAAGACGATTGAGGTTAATGGTTATGAAATGGCATACCTTGAACGCGGCCAAGGCACGCCGTTAGTGTTGGTCCATGGTTCACTATCCGATTACCGTGCCTGGGCGCTTCAGATGGAGCCCTTCAGTGCAGGCTACCGAACGATTGCTGTTAGCCTGCGTCACTGCTATCCGGAACGCTGGGATGGTGAAGGAGATAAGTTCTCTGTTCGCCAACACGCCGACGATCTCTCAAAATTTATAAAAAAACTTAAAGTTGGTCCGGTAAATTTAGTTGCACATTCGCGTGGAGGCGTCGTTGCATTAATCCTTGCCGCAACACATCCCAAACTAGTGAGGCACATGGTGCTTGCCGATCCGGCACCGCTATGCGATATGCTTCCTGCAACACCTGAAGTAACCTCGGAATTTAAAAAACGCGAGGCTTTTGTGACAGCATCGATAGAAAGTCTACAACAAGGTAAATGGGATGACGGACTTGAGATATTCACTGATGCAGTGAGTGTGCACGGCACCTGGAAAAAACTCCCTGAATCTGCCAAACGGATTCGTCGAGACAACGCATGGTCGCTAAAAAGCCTTGTCACTGATGCGCAAGATAAGTTTAATGGCCTGGACGCCGATAAAATAAGCGCATCGGTGCTGCTTGTGACAGGTGATAAAAGCCCCCGCATTTACGGAATGATGCATGCTGCAATCCAGCCGTACCTTAAAAATCACCAAAAGGTAACGATCTCAAATGCATCGCACGGAATGAACAGAGAAAATCCAGAGGCGTTTAATGACGTTGTGATCGATTTCCTCACCACAGCAAAAATGTCCCAACCTGTCGCTTGAGAAAGGCATTGGGGTCTGTGTTTGACCCTTTGATCCTTTCCGCAAAGGTCAAACGTAGACTTGACCCTTAGACTTGGACCGGAACAGCCAATAAATCCAGAGTCATTGTGAAGTTTAGGAGATAAGTTGAAAATGGTCATCATGACGCCTCTCATTGTAGCCTTGCTATGATTCGCGTGCATTTGCGCCGTAGGCGCAACTGTCAATCGTATCATTAAGCGTGTTGAAATGCGAAAAATGATTTTAGCGGCGGTTGTTATGGCCACATTCGCGTTCATAGCCGTTTTCGTTATTATCAACGGCATGCCTGCCGGAGTCTAGTGGTCAACTTTGCATAGGATTAAAAATTTAGAGCTTAAAGATAAAAGAGAGGACGCCAGCGGGCGCGCCCGTCTGTTGCGGCGCGCCCGTAACGGTTATCGGCTATCGTGAGAAATCCGGTTTTCTTTTTTCAAGAAAAGCGCTCACGCCTTCTTTCGAAGCCGCAATGCAGGAGATGTCGCCTGATCCCTGGTAGTTGATTTCCAGGGCGGCTTCCAACGAATCGGCGGCAGCGGCCTCGTTCACGACACGGGCCGCTATGCCCAGTGCTTCCTTGCTCAAAGGCAGCTTGCCTGCCATCGGCTGGTCCGGAACCACGAATTCGGTGATCTCCACCGGTCCCTCGCTGATGGTCGGAACATTGCCCGCCAGCGTGTTGACCTGGTCGATGGCGGCCGCGATCATGTCAGGATAATTGTCGGTGATCGTTGCGATCATCCCCAGTTTGTCGGCCTCCTGGACCGTGAGCCGTTTGTTTTGCCCGATCATCTCGTTAAAGGTGGCGGAGGCATGGGGCCATTTGCGGTAGGGAATCACTGCACCGCCCATTCCGGGCAGAATGCCCAGGGTTATTTCCGGCAGTTGGAAAAAAGCACTTTTGTCGGCCACCATTGCATGGCACCGGATGGCCAGCTCTACGCCGCCGCCCATGGCCAGGCCGTTGACCGCCGCCACCACCGGTTTGCTCATGCGGTCGATATAGTGCAGCACCTGGGAGTTCCCGCGGGCCAGGGCCACACCGGCTTCACGGTTGTCGAACGTGGCGATAAAACCTCCGATGTCCGCACCGGCGCAAAAGGCCTTGGTGCCGTAGCCGGTGATGACAAAGCCTTTGACCGACTGATCCTGGTCGCCCTTTTTCAGCTCCGCCAGTATCTCATCGCAGGTCCCTAGCCCGAGCGCATTGGCCGCCTGGGGCCGGCGAATGGTGATGATCCGCACACCCTCTTTGGTATCGACCAAAATATCCCTTGGAAAATCGGTGTACTTGCGGATGGGGCCTTTGGGCTGTGGAAACCCCGGGCGCTCTTTGTCAAAATTGGCTGCGATGCGATTGACCTCGGATTCGCCCAGCTCCGCCATGATGTCGAAAACGCCTTTTTTAAAGCCCAATCCGATGATACTGCCGAAATTGAGGTCCGATTTGGTACCGATGCCTCTGTCCGCGATGTCGAAACACTGCGAAAAGACCAGCCCCAACATGCGGTCGCGGATCCACTCTTTCAGATCCTCCGGCATCTCCACCGGGGTGCCCGGCTTGTTGATGTTCCATTTATTGACCGACAACAGCAACGGAGGAGGGGCATAGCAGGCCCGTTCGGCGGTGCGGCGCGTTTGGGATTCGTAGGTGATGGGATTTCCGCCGGACATGTCCAGCACGAAAAAGGGACCCGCGCCGACGAACGCTTCGGTCACCGCATCCACTTGATAAGTGGTAGCCCGGTCCAGCAGGTAGACGGCTTCGTTGGTCCAGTTTTCAAAAATCCGATTGAGCAGAAAGGAGAACACATTGCGGGTCACCACCGGCGCCTTGCCGGTATTGGCAAAAAACCAGATCAGGTGGTTGAGCACATCCCGGTCGACTTTTTCCCAATTGATCACCTCGACGGCCATGCTGCGCCAGGCCGGAGCGAAAAAATGGGTGATCGTGGTTCGCTCGGGATGCTGCAACTCATTGAATATCTGATCGGCGGGAATACCGCTGGTATTGGATGTCAGGATGGTATCGGCGCCGACGATCTGCTCCAGCTGGGAAAAGATTTTCTTTTTCAGGGCAAGATTCTCCGTGGCCGCTTCGATGACCAGGCCGCAGTTCTTGATCTGGCTGTAGTCGGTGGTGTAAACGATGTTGCCCAGCACCGCATCGGCCTGTTCAGGGGTCATTTTCTTGTATTTGATCCCTTTCTGGGCATACCCCTTAAAACGCTCTTCGGCTCTTTTCAGGGGCTCTTCGACAACATCCACCAGGTACAGTTTTTTCTCCGGCAGACCTGTTCGGAGATAATAGGCGATGTCAGGGCCGATATGACCGGCGCCGATGACCGCCATTTCATCGGGCAGGGGGCGATCGGTCTGAATGAGAAACGGGTTGTTATACGACGGATATAATTTCGTGTCGGTTATCATTTATTCGTCTCCTTATCCGTTGACGTTGACTACCAAAGCGGCCCCGCTGTCACCGGCCGCGCAACCGGCCAGCAGGCCGTAACCGCCCCCTTTGATCACCAGCTCTTCGATCAACTCCACCAGCAGCCGCATGGTGGTGGGCCCCTGGGGATGACCGAAAATCAGTGAGCTGCCGTAGTTGTTGAAAATAGCGTCATCAATGCCCAGCAGTTGGGTCATGGCCAGATCATTGACGGAAAAGGGGTTGTGGGTTTTGACGGCCGCCAGATCCGCCACACGGATACCTGCGTTTTCCAGCGCCATTTTGGAAGCCGGTGTGGGCGCCTCGGGCATGTATCCCTTGTCCACGCGCGCATAACCGTATGCCAGAATCTGGATGGTGATCTTTTCGTCCGCGGACAGCTCCCGGGCGCGCGCTTTGGAAGTCACGATCATGCCGGCGTTGCCGTCGGCCGGGTGGGTCTGGGCGCCGAAGGTCAGGATGCAATCCGGTTGGGTCTTCAGGCGGGCGAGCCCCTCCGATGTGCACGGGGTGATCCCTTCATCTGCTTCTACGGTGATGGTCTTTTTCTTCGAGATTTTGATCTCCACGGGAATCATATAGCGCTTTTGAAATTCCCGGTCGTCTTTCAACGCTTCGGCGTATTTGTTGTACCGGCTGACTGCCATAGCGTCCGATTGTTCGCGGGTAAAACCGTACTTTTTGGCCACGTTTTCGGCCGTGCCGGTGGGGTTGGTATCGGCCGTGGGGTCCCAGCCGAATCCATCCATAATCCAGCTTTCGAACTCAGGTTTGCCGCCGGGACCGGCAGGATTGGGCCATAGCAGATTGGGGCCGTTGGACATGCGGTCGCTGGCCACCACCAGAACGTTTTGGTGGCTGTTCATCTCAACGCTACACGCCGCATAGTTGACCGATACGGTGGAGGTGGCGCAGGCCTGGGCCATACGCGGACCGCTGATGTGCGAATTGCCTAAAAGCATGGCCACATGCGGGGCATCGTAGAACCACCATCTTTGGGGGATCGTCGAGCCATAGACGATACCGTCGAAAATATCCGGTGTATAGCCGCGTAATTCCATGAATTTTCTGGCTGTGGCTGCGCCCAGTTGAACCGAGTCTTCATTTTGAAAGGAGCCCTGCCATTTGCAGAAGGGTGAACTCCAATAGCCTTTGTAGGGAATAAAAGCGTTTTTAAACATATGACCTCCATGATGTACGTGTTTATAAACTGTGTCAATTCAGGCTGCGACCGTCACCGGACGGTTCGAGTAGAAATAAAAAGCGTAGCAGTTCAAAGTTGCCGTTGGACATACCGCCTGAATAGATATCGCAATGCAATATATAGTTATTGCAAAACGATATTTATTCTTTCCGGTCCTTTTTGTCAACACCTGGTCGAAAAAGATATGGCCCCTTCCGGAGGCGGACCTTTCATGAATCCATGCCGCATTCTTTCTGATAGGCGATCAGCTTTTCCTCGAGCCAGCCGGGGACTTTCTTTTTTTGAAACGTCTGCATTTCTATACAGACAGTTATATTATGTCCTTCCAGGGCGACGATATCTTGACCTTCAAAAAAAGCGGTATATCCGAATTTAATCGAGGTTTCGCCAATGGATAACACACGGACCTCCACTTCGAAAATGTCGCCATACCGAAGCGGCTTTCTGAAATCGGTTTCCAGGTGAACGGTGGGCAACCCGATGCCATGGCGCAACACCATGGTGGGGAAGTCTATCCCCAATTCGTGGTCGAAGAACTCTTCCAGAGCGATATGGAAATAGTGGAGGAATCGGGGGTAATAGACAATCCCCGCCTGGTCGATATCACCGAAACGAACTTTTAATTGTGTACGATACGCCGCCATGATCCTCCCATATTTAATCGCAGAAGACGGTTCTGATAACTTTAAGGATAGCGTCCGGCATCTCTATCCCAAGGCGAGGCCCAGGGCCGCGCCCACCTGATTCAGGGCCAGCCGGCCCCCTGACAAGGTTGCCGCCATGTTGATGAAGCCGTGGGAGAGCCCGGCATACTCGACCAGCGTCGTTTCTACACCGGCTTCGATCAAGCGTTCGGCATAGGCTATCCCGTCGTCTCGCAGGACGTCGTAGCCGCCCACAAGGATCAGCGCCGGCGGCAGGCCGGAAAGGTCGTCCGCCAGGAGCGGGGCTCCCCGGAAGTCGGGCGCTTGGACCGTATCGCCGAAGTAGTGGCCGGTAAAGGCGCACATGGCCTTGAGGCTCAGTATGTAGCCTTCTGCAAAGGTATTGTGGGAAGCCAGCTCTCCCGGCTTGGCGGTGGTGACCGGGTAGATCAGAAGCTGGTAGCGGATCTCAGGGCCCCCTTGGCGGGCCATCAGCGTCAGTACCGCGGCCAGGTTGCCCCCGGCGCTGTCGCCGCAAACGGCGATCCGCTGGGCATCGCCGCCGAGTTCAACCGCATGGGCGGCCACCCAGGCCAGGGCGGCATAGCAATCCTCTACGGCCGCTGGAAAGGGGTGCTCGGGCGCCAAACGGTAGTCCACCGAGACCACCACACAGCCGCTTTCCCGGCAGATGGCCCGGCAGACCGAGTCGTAAGTATCCAGGTCTCCGAGCACAAACCCTCCGCCGTGGCAATAAAGGACAAGACCCTGGGCTTTGGACGCCTTTTCTCGGGGCGAGTAGATCCGCACCGTGAGTGGCCCCGCCGGTCCGGGAATCCGCCGGTCTTCGGTCTGGACATCTGCCGGCGGCAGGTCGCCCGCGGTGAGAATCTGCCGGTAGAGCGGACGCGCCGTTTCCGGCGGCAGCTCTCCGATGTCCGGAACACCGGCGGCCGCTATCTGATCGAGCATGGCTTTAAGTTTAAGGTCTATCATGGTATCTTTTTTTATTTTGGGGTACGCCTGTATTTGATTTTCCGATCCGCTGGGCGCAATGGCAAACCCTTGGGATATTTCGGGGCTGGATCCTATGGGAGCGTCTGTTGTTAAGGACCTGGCTGCTTCCCTTCATCCAGGAAGCTGTTGCGCAGATTCCGCTTGAGCACCTTGCCGGCCGCGCTTCTTGGAAAATCGTCCATAATCAGGAACTGTTTGGGGACCTTGTACGCTGCAAGCCGCGCTTTCAGGTATTGATAGAGTTCCTTTTTACCGACGGTGGCGTCTGCCTTGGGAATGACGCAGGCTACCACACGTTCCCCCCATTCCATGTCCGGAAGCCCGATGATGGCGCATTCCGATATCTTCGGATGCTTATACAGAACATCTTCGACTTCGGCAGAGTATACGTTCTCGCCTCCCGTGATGATCATGTCTTTGATGCGGTCAACGATATACAGATAGCCGTCGGGGTCGAACATCCCCACGTCGCCGGTACGAAACCAACCCTTCTGCCAGAAGGCCTGCCGTGTTCCTTCGGGGTTGTCCAGGTAACCTTTCATGATATTGGGGCCCCGGACACAGACTTCGCCCTTTTCGCCCTGGGGTAAAAGCTGACCTTCGGTATCGCGAATCTGAATTTCAACGCCCGGCACTTCGGTTCCCACCGAACCGACGACATGCCGGTGGTAATGATTGTACGATACGGTGGGCGCTGCTTCGGTCATCCCGTATCCTTCGTAAATGTCGAGCCCGGTACGGGCCTTCCACTGGCGGACGATCTCGGCGGCCATGCTTGCTGCAGCCGAGAAAGAGTAGCGCACACCGCCCAACTTGGCCTTTAAATCGTCAAAATCCAGAAAACGGACGAAAACGGTGGGTACGGCGAAGAATTTGGTTACTTTGCCGCTTCCCAGCAGGGTGAGCGTTTCGTCCATATCGAAGGTGGGCATCAATTCAAGACAGCCCCCGCTCAATATCGTGGTGTTCATAATGTGCATTTGGCCGAAGACATGGTTGAGCGGCAAAAAACACAAAGCGCGGTCCATTTGGGTCGTGCGCTCCTGAAGCATGACGCAATGGATAGCCGCATTGATATTCTCATGGCTCAGCATGACCCCTTTGGGTATGCCGGTGGTGCCTCCGGTGTATAAAATGGCCGCTGTATCCCACCGCTCTCTGTCCAGGGCCTGAAAGGTTGCTGCACCCTGGGCCGACAGGCGGCGGAAACTCAGGTCGCCGCCATCGCAGACGATGGTCTGCAATGAGACCTGGTTTTTCAGTTTTTCAAGAATATCGACCTTGTCGTCCTGGGTGAAAATAATTTTGGGCTTTGAGTGGTTGACGAGCAGCTTGAGTTCATTTTCCTTGAGCATGTGGGGAAGTGTTACTGCTACGGCACCCGCTTTGAGGGCACCGAAGTAAAAGGCGAGCCACTGGGCGGAATTGGCGGCACACAAGGCCACATGGTCGCCCGGCTGGATGCCCATCTTTATCAGGGCTGTGGCCACTTTATTGGCCAGGCTGTTGAATTCGGCGTAGCTGATATCGACGCCGGCTTCACCGATAACAGGGCGATTTGGAAAGTAGAACGCTGAACGCTCAAGGTTTTTAGCCAAATTCATTTGCGTGACTCCTGAATAGCATGGGTTACATGGATAGAGCCGCTACCGGTAAGGCATAGCGCCTTGCCGTTGGCCGCACCCAGGGCCGTGTTATCCGCATCCGGCAGGACAGCGGCGAGCGACTTGATTCAGGATCCGTACGTACCGTATTGCTTGCCGGTATCGATAAAGGCTTTCAGGGTGTCGGGTTTGGACTCGTCCATGGCGGTGCCGATGCTCAGGATATACCCTTTGTCACCGGCGGCGGTGTCAATGAGTTTTCGGGTTTCGTCGCGGACC
Source organism: Desulfobacteraceae bacterium (assembly GCA_050291625.1). Taxonomy (GTDB): domain Bacteria; phylum Desulfobacterota; class Desulfobacteria; order Desulfobacterales; family Desulfosarcinaceae; genus JARRKU01. The sequence goes on along the minus strand of JBNKKC010000144.1, from coordinate 20,844 downwards.
TGATCCGGCGTACCCGTCAGGATCAGAGAAACCGGGAATCCTCCGGCGATACAGACCTTGCCGCCCAGAATTTTGCGCGCCTGGGCCATGTCGGTGCGGTCGAACAGATAGAGGCAACGGATATCGCTGGTTTCGGCAAGATATTCAAGGCGCTGGTTGTAGCCGCCTTCGACAAAACAGTACGGCACACAGCCGGCTTCGGCCAGGCCGTACATGACGGCTTTCAGGGTCGGCCAATAGAATTTGCCGAACTGCTCGTCAGACATGAAACCATCGGCGCCTTTGTGAAGGGGGATGAACACCAGGGGATTTCGGTTGGCCATCGCTCCGCCGACACCGAAATCAACCATCGGCCGAACTAGACGCTGCACGGCTTCCAGAACCTTTTCGGGCCTGCGGAAAAGGTCCATCATCGTGCCCGTGGTGCCGCGGAAGGAGTCGCTGAGCGTGTCAAAAGGTGCCTTGGTGGCGCTACCCGCACCAAAGGGGAACCCCGCCGCCTTGATCTTATCCAGAAAAGGCGCCAGGGTATTGATCCAGTCAAAGCACTGCTTGCCGGCTTGCATCAGGGCCTTTAAGGCCGACTGCACCGGTGGGGTGCCCAGGGCAATGAGCCAGGATCCCAGCATGGGCATTTCCATGGAACCGTAAACCGGCGGAATGTTGGCCAAAGGCGCCAGAGCACCTATGGTTTTCGGCATCCAGGAACGCAGCCAGAAATCGGTGGGATCGTTGATCAGATGGTCATACTCGTCCGCCTGCATGTACTCTTTTTCATTGAACTGGTAAGAGAGGTGTTCGGCGACACCGTGGCCCGGCCAATTGTATAATTGGTAATCGAGGGTCTCCAGGGCCGGGCCGTACATCAGCAGGGGCGCTGACGCGGCAATGTCCGGCTGAAAGGTCGTGCAATAGTCCAGGTTGGCCTGGCCGGCGGCTGCGGGATCATACATGGCCTGATGCCCCGAGATCCCCGCCAGCATGGTGGGGGCAAAAACGCCCAAAGGCATGACCGGGACGCGCTTGATGGCCGGATTGATCCGTATGGCGTCCGCCACGAGCCCGGCACGCTCCTGGTATGCGGCCTTGTCTTGTGCGTTGGTAAAAGGGATCCCTTCGGCCGCAACCCATTCATCCAGGAAGGCATCCTGCCGCTCGATCACCGATAGCTTGTCCGTCTTAGCACGCATACTATCCTCCGAACTAATTGATTCTCGCAATTAGCTTAGCCATCCTTTAACCGTGTTCACCCCCGTCACGGCATCGGTGACAAATGCGTCGGCGCCCACATATAGGCACACTTGCTTGTCCATCTGACCGCCGCCGATGATAACTTTCACTTTATTGCGCAGGCCCTTTTCCTTGAGCTTTTCGACAACGGCTTTCATGGGATCGAAGGCCAGGGTCAAAAGACCGCTCAGGCCGATGACATCGGCGTTTAAATTCTCCGCCTCCTGGACGATGGTGTCGATGGGCACATCCACACCGATGTCTTTAACCTCCATGCCATTGAGTTCCAGCATCATGGTCGCAATGTTCTTGCCGATATCATGGATGTCGCCCTGGACGGTGGCCATTAACACTTTGCCGAGTTTTTTAGCGCTTTCTTCCTCGGCCCCGGCACCTTGTCCTGCCAGGGAGGGTTTGAGAATCTCGGCGGCGGTCTTCATCATTTCACCGGACATGATCAGCTCGGGAATAAAATAGATCTGCTGCTCGAAGCGTTTGCCGATCTCTGCCAGGGCGGACTGATAACAACCGAATATTTCCAGGGCCGGCACACCTTGCTCCAGGTAGCTTCGTGTCAAGTCCAATGCGTCATCTTCTTTCATTTCGACGACAGCGGTGAACAGATCTTTCAAATCAGCCATTTTTATCCTCCAATGGTCTTGTTGTTTTGCGGGCCGATCTTTCCGGCCCGGAAGGCTCGGGTAAATCTTTGGCAAAATTTATCCTGGCCCATGAGCATTTCGGCGGTGGCAATCATGCTGATCAGGTCTCGATTGTTGGGATCGATGATGGCGCTGTCGAGCCCCATCTGGATGCACATGGCGATGAAGGTTTGGTTGATCAAAGAACGCAGGGGCATGCCGAAAGAAATGTTGCTGAGTCCGCAGGTGACGTGGGCTTCAGGATAGGCCTGCCGGATCATCCTAATCGTTTCAAAGGTCAGCAGGGCGTTTTCATTCCCCGTACTGATGGCAGTAACCAGCGGGTCCACGAAGAGCTGTTTCTCTTTCAATCCGCCCTGCTTGGCCATATCCACCAGACGATGAACAATTTCCAGGCGCCCTTGGCTGGTGTCGGGAATGCCCACTGTGTCGTCAAGCGCAAGCAGAATCAGTCCTGTCTTGTATTCCAACGCCAGAGGCAATACGCCATCTATGCGAGGTTTTTCACCGCTGACGGAGTTGATGATGGGGGTTTTTTTAACCCTTGCCAATCCGGCTCTGAGTGCTTTAGGATTCGCACTGTCCAGGCACAGCGGCGCATCAACCGTCTGCTGAATCGTGTCCACCAGCCAGGCCATGTCGTCGGGCTCGCGCTCCGGGGGGGTTCCGGCGTTGACATCCAGGTAGGTGCTGCCGGCCTGAACCTGGTCCGCGGCCAATTGTTTAATTCGGTCAGCATCGCGGTCCCGAATGGCAGCGCCAACGGTTTTGCGGGTTCCGTTGATTTTTTCACCGATGACGATCATTTTTCCTCACTCTGCGTAAATTGGGGATGAGACAGGCCGACGAAATCACTTGGGTCCCAGTTCAATCCATGGTTCTTCCGACCCATCGAGATCAATTTTTCTTGTTTATGCTTGATTTCCAATGGGCCAGTGAATAATATAGTCTTATAGATGATTTGCTGCCAATGTTCAAGCAAAAAAATATCTACCCGGGATTTTACCGGAACGGGCCTATCGACCCAATAAAGGCGGCGAATCCGCAAAACAATGATATGGGGACAGATAGAAGGATCATCGGACGAATAAGGCCAAATGTCAAAATCCAAATTTGATATTTGGGCGATGGTATTTGGACTTAAATAATGATGCTGGCCCAGTGCAGTTGCTTGTGGTATACATTGTCGTTAAATTTAAACCTGCTCCAAAAAAATCCGGTAAAATGGAAAGCTTATCTTTGCTGCTTCAAAAAACAGTCCGTGTTCAAGATGGTCATTTTTTCATTCTCGGGATCGAGTTGCTTAAATAAAACGCTAACCGGAAAAAGGTTGATTTGATAAAGGATTTTGAAAATTCCTCGATGGCTTTAACCGACAAGAGAATTGACAAGCGCTCAAAGTTGCCTGCCTATGCTCAATTGGCGAGCATTCTCAGGACCAGTATTTCCCAAGGGAAATATCCTCCCGGCGGGCGTCTGCCGGCCGAAGCCGCCCTGGCCAAAGTGCATGGGGTCAGTACCATGACCGCCCGTCAGGCTGTCAGCGTGCTGGAAGAAGAAGGGTTGGTATCCCGCGCCCAGGGCAAAGGTACCTATGTGCGCAAAGTCGGGGTTTCAGCCAGCAGTTTCAGCCTGGATGCCATGACCGATGTTCTGGCCGACAAGGACAACCTGGCGGTGAGAATTCTCAAGGCAACCATTAAAAAGACACCCGGTCTGGAGAAGGAGGTCCTGGGTCTGCGGCCCGACCAGCCGGTGGTGGTTGTGGAAAGATTGATCCTGCACAAAAACGAACCTTTCCTCCTGCATCTATCCTTTTCCTATTTTGATCCGGAGGCTCCAACCGTGGAGTCCATGCTGGACACGGTGGTGTTAACGGAATTGGTCCTTCAGGAAGGACATTCCAATTTCAAGCGGGGTGTTTTGCACTTGTTTCCCTCCCGGCTCAATAAACGGGAGGCTGGGTTGCTCAACGTGGAAAAAGACGCAACCGCGTTTAAACTGGAGCACTTGTTTTATGACTTTGACGATAAGCCGGCTGCATTCGGTTGGTATATCGTCAGCCATGAAAAGGTACCCATGATCAGCAAGATAGGGATTTGGCATGAATAGACGACCCGAAGCCAAACCTCTCGACCTGCGCCTGAAACGCTTAAAAGTCATGATCACCGAACTGCAGGAGGAAGCCAGTCTTGCAGAATTGCGCGATATGTTGGCCGAGGGTGTCGATCCTGAGGTGCTCCTGGCCAGCTGCATGGAGGCCATGCACCAGATCGGGATTCGCTTCGAAAACGGCTCATATTTCATCGCCGCCTTGATCATGGCCGGAGAAATCATGCGCCTCGCGACCGAGCTGTTGAGCCCACACCTTACTGTTAAAAAGGGGGATGGCGGCAGCGGCCGGATCATGCTCGGCACGATCCATGGCGATATTCATGATTTAGGCAAGAACTTGTTTGCAACTTTGCTGAAATGTCACGGGATCGAAGTCATCGACCTAGGCGTTGACGTGCCCGCCCGCTTTTTTCTGGAGCAGGCCAAAAAATTGCATCCGGACATTATCGGCATCAGTTGCGTGCTGACCACCAGTGTAGAAAAACTGAAACAGGCAATACACCTGTTAGGGCGGGAACTGCCGGAGTCCGGACCGCCGGTTGTCATCGGTGGTACCTGTATTGATGAACAAATAGCCGGCTACGTCGGCGCATCCCTCTGGACCAATGACGCCGCCGCCGGACTCAGGATCTGCCAAGAGCTTCTGCAATAGAAAGGTCATGATACGATTTTACCGCCGACGTGAATTCGACTATGTAAATAATCACCTGTAATCAGTAAGTATTTTTCATTTCCGGAGAAACATCTTTTCCCTTGAGTTTTTGAAAAAATTCATCTATAAGACTATATTATATATACTATTTAATAAACAAATTTTTAACTTTTAATCGTTACTGCCGTGGCGGTCTCGAAGTCGGCCCGAGAGCAAAAGCGGTTAAAAATTTGAATTGGTCAGGACAATGTTGGAGAGGGCCCCCGCTTTCTCCCTCGGCTGAGATTCTCGAAACCTTATGTAGGATCACCGGTGTTACGCGGAAACGGGGGTTTATCGGAATCAATGCCCATTGCTGTTGATTTCATGTGCGATAGGGAATTGGTGTTGACAGCGGACAGGCATAAATAACAGGAGGCGGGGTAATGAAAAGAAGAAATCTCTATTTTGGTGTATGTTTTTCAATTTTGAGTTTGCTGCTGATCGTGGGACCGAGCGCTTCATTGGCCAAGACCATCGAGCTGAAATTCGCTCATCCTTATCCGCCTATGCATCCCCAGCATAAGGGCGTACTGGTTCCCTGGGCCCAGAAAATCGAAGCCGCCTCCGGCGGTGCGGTGAAGATTAAATTCATTCCCGGTGGCGCATTGGGAAAACCAGGCCAGGCCTATGCCATGGTTGAAAAAAATATCGCCGATATCGGTTGGGATATCGCGGATTACAGCCCTGGACGATTTCCGTTGACCACGGTCATTGAATTGCCCTTTATGGTCAAGACCGCTGAGCAAGCATCAGTGGCGATTTGGAAGACCTATGAAAAATTTCCCGAATTTCAAAAAGAGTATGCCGATACCAAACTGTTGATGTTGAGCGCCCATGCCCCGGGATTTTTCGCCACGGTCAAAAAACCGGTGAAAAGCCTGGGTGATCTCAAAGGGTTGAAGATCAAAACGGCCAGCAGCTTTACCACCAATGCACTGCAGCTGTTCGGAGCGGTACCCGTGACCCAGCCGGTCACGGAGACCTATACCTCGCTGGAAAGAGGAGTGCTTGACGGGGTGGTGATGCCCTTCGACGGTATCGTCATTTTTAAATTGAATGAACTGTTGAAGTTCTACACGCCGGCGGATTTCTATTCCCTGGTTTTTTGGGTGGCCATGAACAAGAAAAAGTTTGAATCCCTGCCCGGTAATGTCCAAAAGATCATTGAAGAAAACAGCGGTCTGGCGCTTTCCAGGGCGCATGGAAAATCCTTTGATCAAACGTATGCCAAGATGAAGCAGATCTGCCTGAAAACCGGTATGCAGGAAGTCACTTTTTCTGACAGTGAAATGCAAAAGCTGATTAATCTCACCACTCCGTTGAAGGATCAATGGGTCAAAGATATGGAAGCCAAGGGGCTTCCGGGCAAGGCCGTTTTGGAAGCAGCCACGCAATTTTCCAAAGAATAACCGATGACCCCGGCATCGATTTCAGCGCACTGAAAACGATGCCGGTAAGTACACTTTGCACAGTTGCAGAGTATCCGCGTCGTGTGGATACTCTGCCTTGCTGTGTAGAGGAAGGAATTCAACGCGATGGCAAACCCGCCCAGTTTGAAGAAGAGACGATCCTTCGGCACCTATCTCTCCTATATCGGCAATTGCGCCCTTGCCGCCATGATGTTGCTGACCACTGCAGACGTCATCGGACGCTATTTTTTCAATTCGCCGGTTTTGGGTGCCTATGAAATTACTGAATATCTCATGTTGATCATGGTTTTCTCATTCCTGGCCCTGGCCCAGTCGGCAAAGGCCCACATCAGCGTTGATATTGTTTTCAATCGACTGCCCGCCGGTCTTCGACATATTCTGGAGCGCTTTAACCACTTTGTCTGCCTGCTGATGATGCTGCTGGTAACCTGGATGAGTTTACAGCGGATTTGGGAACTCAGAAGGACCGGCGAGGCCTCGGTCCTTCTGAAAATTCCCGATTATCCCTTTGCCGCTTTTTTGGTGATTGGCTGCCTGGCATTTTGCCTGGAATTTTTAAGGGATGTTTTCAGTGCGGCGCGCACCGATGGGGAGCGGACAGAGTCATGAGTTCAGAATGGATCGGCCTGATCGGCATTGTATCTCTTTTTGGTCTGCTGGCCATGCGGATGTATATCGGCATGGCCATGATGGTTGTGGGCTTGGTCGGTACCGCATGTCTCATCGGGTGGGGCCCGGCCACCGACCTGCTGGGATTGTTGCCCATGAACGAGAGCAAGTCGTACAGCCTGAGCGTTATCCCCTTGTTCATTTTGATGGGGCAATTCGCTTTTATCTCCGGCATCAGTACCGATATCTATCGTACGGTTTTCAATTGGATGGGCCACCTGCGTGGCGGATTGGCCATGGCCACCGTAATGGCGTGCGCATTTTTTGCAGCCGTAAGCGGTTCTTCCCTGGCCACCGGCGCCACCATGGGCATGGTGGCCATACCCGAGATGCTCAAATATAAGTACGATCCACGGCTGGCCACCGGTTGCGTGGCGGCTGGAGGAACCCTGGGGATTCTGATTCCGCCCAGCATCGGTTTCGTGATCTACGGTATCCTTACCGAGCAATCCATCGGCAAGCTGTTGATGGCCGGATTGTTGCCGGGGGTTTTGCTGAGCGGGCTGTTTATTCTGGCCATTGTCATCCAGTGCACCCTCAAGCCGGTCATGGGGCCACCCGGACCTTCAGTCTCTTGGCTGGTGAGGATAAAATCCCTGTCGGGCACCTGGGGTATGCTGCTGTTGTTTGCCGTGGTCATCGGCGGGATCTACACCGGGATTTTCACGCCTACGGAAGCGGCGGGAATCGGCGCTTTTGGTGCGTTGTGCATAACGTTGATCAAACGCAAGCTGACCCTGTCCGGTTTCACACGCTGTTTGTCGGAAACCGGCAAGATGACCGCTTTTATCTTCTTGATCATCATCGGTGCCAGCGTCTTCTCTTATTTTTTGGCATTGACCGGTTTGCCCACCACGCTGAGCGAGTTCATAACCGGCTTGCCTTTGCCCAGAGAGCTGATTTTATTTGCCATCATTCTGGGCTACCTGGTGCTGGGATGCGTGATGGAGGTCTATTCCATCATGATTCTGACCCTGCCCATCATTTTCCCCATCATCCAGGCCCTGGAATTCGATCCCATCTGGTTCGGCGTCATCATGGTCATCGTCCTGGAGATCGGATTAATTACCCCCCCCATCGGGCTAAACGTCTTCGTGCTGAAAGGTGCCGCCCCCGGCATTCGGGTGGAGACCATCTTCAAGGGGATCTGGCCCTTTTTTGCGGCAGCGGTTCTGGCGATGATACTCATCTCCCTTTTCCCGCAGATCGCGCTGTTTATTCCCTCGCATATGTGATGCCTATCGGATGGGAGGCTTTTTCCCGGGCAGTCAAACACTGCGGAACAATCAACAGGCCTTTCGAAAAGAGAATCAATAAGCAAACCCTGCGTTATTGACGCAGGAAAAAAATGGCCACCACCCTGCCGAAGAGATTCGGACGGTAGCGGCCATTTCAAGCTTTTGCGTTTAGGCGCTGGTAATTTGCGCGTCTACTTCAATCCGAGAAATTTTAGCGCACCCTTTAGAACCGGCGCTCCATCAAGGCCACGCTTTTTCATGGCCTTGATCCAGGAAGCTCTCAGCGGTTTGGTCTGGTCGCGGAGGGTCTGCTTGTCCGCAGCCGACAGTTCGATCATCTTAACGCCTTTCTTTATGGCCCGTTCTTTGAAAGGACCTTCAGCCGCGTCATAGGCTGTGCCGCACCAGGACGACATCACCAAACCGCTGTTGTCATCGATAATCTTCTGGATATCCGCGGGCATCTTGTCCCAGGTTCCTTTGTTCATCAATACCGCCATGGTGACGGTGTAAAAGTCCGTAATCGTAGTGTATTTTGCCAAATCATCCAGCTTGAAGATACCCAGCCCCTCGAAGGGGACAACGGTACCGTCCACCACGCCGCGCTCTAGAGAGGTATAAGTTTCCGTGATGGGCATTTCCACGGGAATGGAACCGAAATTTTTCAAAGCCTCGGTCACCGAGGGACTTGCGGTGCGAATTTTCAGGCCTTTGAAATCTGCAATGGTGCGGATGGGTTTTTTAGTGGTGTGAAAATGGCCGGCCGGATGGCAAAAGAGTGCCAGCACCTTGTAGTCGGCATACTCTTTTTGAAACTCGGGAAAGGCTTCATAGGTTTTCCACATGGCTTCTGAAGCAATTTTGGCGGAGGGTGTCATGAACGGCAATTCGAAGACGGATGTCATGGGGAATCGTCCCGGAGAATAGTCCTGAAGCAGGTAGACCACATCGGCGATTCCCTTAGCCGCCAGGGCATGGTGATCACCGGGTTTTCCCAGAGCGCCGCCCGGAAACATGGTGACCGTTACCCTGCCGCCGGTCAATTTTTTGATTTTCGCTCCCCATGGTTCAAACACTTTAACTTGCATCGTGTGTCTGGGAGAGAAGCTGTGTGAAAATTTCAGGTCAATGGTTTGCGCCATCGCTCCGCTAACAGACAGCGCAAAAACAAAGCCCACCAAAAGTGCTATAATGACTGAAGTGACTGTTTTTTTCATCAAGGCTATCTCCTGTGTTTATTGTTTGGCATATGTTGGGGACATCATCGGCTGGATTTTGCCCATAGGAACTGCGGAGTATTGATTTGGAAAAGAATCTACTGGTTGCATTCCAACAAGCTGTCGGATGTTCAGGTGCAGGTACTATGTGCAGCGCTGTCTCTATTCGATGACATCGGCTGGTGCTGCGGCTCACAGGCCATTGATTTGGTAGACAGGTCGGAGCCGCAACTTTTTTTTTTGCCACTTTGGACGATACCGGCGGACTTGGTTTCCCGCATCTAAAGTGGAACCCTGTCCCATGTCACGCCAACCGATCCCCAAGTGTCGTGCGGAAACCGGCCGGCGTGCATCGGAACCTTTAGCCCGGCAAGCAGCTAGAAGTCGTATTTGAAATAACTTTGGATGCGAACCATCTCGCCCTCCGTGCCGCTCATCACTTCACGATTGTATCTGGCTGCGCCGACGGCCCATTCGAATCGCGGCGTAACCTTCCATTTCAGGTTGGTGTGGACGCCCATCGCCGTCTTGGTGGCATTGCCCGTTAAAATGGCGTTGCTGCCGGTGTAGGCATCATCGTCGTTTTCAGCCCATCCGGCGCCGATGGCCCAGGTGAGCGAGTCCGACAGGGCCAAGGTCATACCGCCGTTGGCGCTCATGAACCCTATCGTTTCGATATCGTCGGTGGCCGTCAAACCGGCGCCGGCGATATTGCCCAGACCGCCATAGCGTCCAAGACCGTCGCCATACATGAAGGTGGCGGTGAATCGAGCCGGGCCGGCCTTGAAACTGCCGCTCAGTCCCACACCCCAACCCGTGGCGGTTCCGCCTTGATCGGTGGCGGTATTGGTTAAATCGAACTGCCGCACAACGATTCTGGGGGATAAGGTCATCGATTTAGTGGCAAAAAAATATTTCAGGACAAAATCGGGCATCTTATCTTCTGCTGTTCCGGGATTGATGAAAAGGGGTGGCCCGGCTACTGTCAAACCGCGGTCCGGGTTTTCAAGGGAAGCGGCGATATAGTGTCCGGGACGCAGGTTGTACTGGTAGCGCACCATGGGCTGGCGCACGAAGCAAAACCCGGGATCTCCCGCGATATCCATATCGGGCACGCCGGCGGCCAGGTCCATGAAGGTCGACCAGGTCTGGCCGGCCAGGATTTCGCTGCTGCCGGTGGCGTACGATCCGTATGCATGCCGCAGCCGAAGCGTTGTGCTGTTGGACCAGGTATGCGAATCGCTGGGGCTGTCCCCGAAAAAGTCGCCCTCAATATGGGTTCTCAATACACCGTTACCGCTATCGCCTTTGGTTTTGACAAAAAGCCGGCTCTCCCTGGCGGTCATGCGAAAGTCTGCCGTTTCATCTCCCGGCCCGCCTTCCAGCGGTACATCGTATCCGCCGGCCAAATCCCCGTCAGCTGGTCCCAGGTCAGTGGTTCCATCGGTGTCGTAGATCATCTGGAGTTTTATATAGCCACCCACGGTCACCGTCGTGCCTTTGACATCAAAATCAATGGCCGCGGCAGGTGAAGCCGCTAGTATGATGCCCAATAGTAAAAGTGAAATGCAGATTCGGTTGAAAAAGAAAAACGATCGGTTAAGGCAAGGCATTCTCAATTTAGTCATTTTCTCTCCTCCTCTCCTCCTTTGAAGATTTTGTTGCAAACAGGATTGCAGGCCAAATAGTGAAGCCAGATTGACAATCCACCAGACTATCCGGCCTTTTATGATAAAACCCACGCTCGTGCTGACTTTGTAATACCAAATGAAACCGCCTATGATCTCGTTCCAGACACCGAAGATCGGTAAAACATCCCCATCGAGCGTACCGGTATCTATGTAAAAGCAGGATTACTTTATCGCAAAGCAATAATAATTATACGCAATGCGAGAATTTATAGCGCCATCTGTCCACTCTGTCAAGACAAAATCAATCACTGAATTGGCTTTACAGTTGAAGGGGAGATTCAGATGATAGAGGAGCGAAAGTTTCTTTGTGCTCAATTATATTCATGTCTGATTTCCATCACTTGCTATTCGGAAACTTGTTGTCAGCAACGGGCGATTCACACTCGGCACCATACTATGAGATAGGCTTTTGAGATATTTTTCATTTCAACAATACGCTTACGAATCAAGCTTATCCATCCAAAGCAAATTCGGCGATTTGGCGTTGACAATAAATCGCTACTCTTATAGAAGCTTCGTTGGGCAATTTGTATCCAATAATATAAGTAGTTTAGGCAGTATGCTTTGATGGATTGAGCAAAAAATGCCAGTTAAAACCACTCTTTGAAGGCTTGCGGTACGCTTTTGCCTTTGGCTCGGGAAGTGATTATCTTTTCCGGCTTGTCGCAAATAAGTAATGCAAAGGAAGGAGCACATAGTGGAGATTTTGGTTTTACTTAAACAGGTACCGGCCACCGAGTCAATGATCGCCATCGCCGATGATGGGGTATCCATCAAAAGCGATGGTTTGAAATATGTCATCAATCCGTATGATGAGTTGGCTGTTGAAGAGGCATTAAAAATCCGGGAGGCTCAGGGCGGCAATGTGACCCTCGTGACCGTCGGTCCGGCAAAAGCCACTGAAGCCATGCGGACCGGGCTGGCCATGGGTGCGGATAAAGGGACCTTGATCGATCCGGGAGATTTGGTGTGTGATGGTTTGGCCACCGCCAAGATACTCGCAGCCGCCATCAAGCAGATGCCCCATGATCTTATTATCGCCGGCCACCGGGCTGTGGATGATGATAATTTTCAAGTGGGGCCCGCGGTGGCTGAATTGTTGGCCATTGCCAATATCTCCATGGTGATCAAACAAGAGATTGTCGACGGCAAGATCAACTGTACCTGCACGGTGGAAGGCGGCACCAAGCAAGTTGAAGCGACGCTGCCTGCCTTGATTTCGACTACGCGGGGGCTCAATGATCCGCGATACGCCAGCTTGCCGGGTATCATGAAAGCCAAGAAGAAACCGCTGGAAACCCAATCGTTGGCCGATGTGGGCCTGGATGCGGATGCGCTGGCTGCCAAAGCCACGCTAACGTCGTTGAAACTGCCGGCAGAGCGCAAAGGGGGCCGCATCATCGAAGGCGATTCGGCCCAAGCCAAAGTGGCCGAATTGGTTAAAGCCCTGCATGAAGAGGCCGGAGTAATCTAAGCGGATGACTTCCGCTGTGGTTTAGATAACGCTAAAAGGACGGAACGAAGGCCTTTTACCGATAAGGAGTTAAAGATGACAGTTTTAGTGATCGCTGAGCAGGTCGAGGGTACGCTGCGCAAAGTGACCTTTGAGGCCCTGAGTGCCGCCCAACAACTGGACGGCGACGTGCAAGCCCTGGTATTGGGCAACGGAGTTGAAGGTGCGGCTGCTGAACTTGGAAAATATGGTGCGGCAAAGATATGGGTGGCCGATGACGCCGCCCTGGCCGATTATACCGTCGATGCCTATACGCATGTGGTGGCCGATGTGGTCGGCCGGGTTTCGCCCGCTGTACTGATGGTCGGTGCGACCACCCAGGGAAAAGAGCTGGCCGCACGCCTGTCCGCTCGCCTGGATGTGGCCCTGGCCACGGATTGCGTGGCCCTGCGCATGGTCGAGCAGCAAGTGATGGCCACCCGACCCATGTACGGCGGCAAGATATTGGCAGATGTGGCTTTGACCGGCACACCCGCCATTGTGGCCCTGCGGCCCAATATTGTATCGGCGGTTGAAGCGCCCGCTGATGGTGCCGTGGAAAAAGTGGCAGTGAACATCGGCCAAGTGTACACCCAAGTGACAAGCAAACAATTGCAGACCGGCAAGCTAGATTTGACCGAAGCGGAAGTGGTTGTTTCCGGCGGGCGGGGTATGGGCGGTGATGACTATTCCACCGTAGAGGCCTTGGCCGATGTCCTGGGCGCTGCGGTGGGTGCATCTCGCTCGGCTGTTGATGAAGGCTGGCGGGACGCTTCGGACCAGGTGGGCCAAACCGGAAAAACTGTTTCGCCCAATTTGTATGTGGCTTGCGGCATTTCCGGAGCCATCCAACATCTGGCGGGCATGTCCTCCTCCAAAGTGATCGTGGCCATCAACAAGGATCCTGAAGCGCCGATTTTTACCAAAGCCGATTATGGTATTGTGGGAGACCTTTTTGAAGTGTTACCGGTTTTGACCGAAGAGATTAAGAAGCTAAAGGGTTAGAAATTCCGAGATTAGTCGCTTTAGAGAAATCAGCATGATTCTGTGTTAAATTTTGTTAAAGGCTGCCTCGAGAGGGGCAGCCTTTTTCGCCTTTAACATTTAAAACTATCAGCACATCAAGATCTCGCTGAGTGCTTGCACTTAAAACAGAAGGCAAATCGGCTGCAAGCTATGGGAAAAATATACATCGAAAGTTTGGGATGTGCGCGCAACCAGGTTGACAGTGAAACCATGACCGTGCACCTGGGTGCGCACGGGTGGTCCGTGGTTGACGATCCAGCAGTTGCCGAGGTCATTGTGGTGAACACGTGCAGCTTTATCGCCGCCGCAGCCGAAGAGTCCATTGACACCATTTTGGCATTGGCCGCGTATAAAACCAAGGGCCGCTGCCGTCGATTGATCGTTGCCGGTTGTCTGCCCGAACGCTATCGGGAGGATTCGGCCAAGGCCATGCCCGAAGTGGATTTTTTTTTAGGCACGGGGGCGTATGATCGGATTGTGGCCGCGGTGAGCGAAAATGCGGCACCCGGACGCTGTCTGCTGCCCGATCCAGACACCCTTGATATCAGTGCGCCGGTAATGCGAAAACCGGTGACGCCCCACTCAGCCTATCTAAAGGTAGCTGAAGGGTGCAACAGGGCCTGTACTTTTTGCATAATCCCTAAATTGCGCGGCCACCAAAAAAGTCGGCCGCCGGATACCTTGATCGCCGAAACCGAGGCTTTGATTGCCGACGGGGTCCGCGAAATTACCCTGGTGGCCCAGGAGACCACGGCCTACGGCCAGGACTTGGCCCAACCCACGGACTTGGCCCATCTTTTAGAAACTTTGGCGCAGTTGGATCGTTCGGTCTGGATTCGCTTCCTCTACGGTCATCCCAACTCCGTGACCCCGGCCCTTTTGCAGGCCATCTCCAGGCATCAAAATCTGTGTCCCTATTTTGACATTCCCATTCAGCATGCCAGCGATGTCGTGTTGCGCCGCATGGGACGATCCTACACGGCCGACCATTTGCAGCATTTGTTCAATGACATTCGCAGCTCGGTGCCCCAGGCGGTTTTGCGCACAACGGTATTGGTGGGGTTTCCCGGCGAGGGAGATGACGATTTTCAGCAATTGATGCAGTTTACAGCCCGAGTGGGATTTGAACACCTGGGTGTGTTTGCCTACTCGGATGCGGATGATCTGCCATCCCACGGTTTGGCGGAGCCGGTGGCCGACAAATTGGCTCAAAAACGGCTGGATCAGCTCATGGCTCAGCAACGATCCATTTCCGAGGAGATGATGAGCCGCTATTATGGCAACGACATGTGCGTATTGGTTGAAAAACAGGCCGAACCGGGGATCTATGCGGCGCGCTCAATTTTTCAGGCACCTGAAGTGGACGGCTCGGTTTTGATTCGGACCGATCTGGATCTGGAGACCGGCTGTTTCGCCAGGGTAAAGGTGGTTGAAACGCTGGATTATGATTTGATTGCGGTGCCTATATAAACGTTTGCGGTTATCCACAAAGCGCAAGTACGACAAGAGGTGTTGGATCGCCGGCAATCGGGGTCAAGTGGGGTTGCCGGACACGCCATTACGGTCAAAGTGGGACTAAGGGGCGCAACGGGCGTCCCGCAAACTCGCATATGCTCAAACAATGCGGGACGCTGATCCTTTTCCGCCCCTAAGCCCCACTAAGACCGCATGGCTAACGTCCGGCAACCCCACTTGCTCCCGATTGCCTCCAGTTTTCGCTTTCAATATAAAGAGATTACCTTTAGTTTCATAGATCAACGCTTAAACGTTAATGCCGGTATGCATATATGTCTTGAAAGCCTGTGGCTGTGGGGATATGGATATTGGAAAAATATAGTTTTAAGTTGGAGTGTGGTGTCGATACTATAAGATGTAAGATTATGACTGATTTGAAGCAAAAAATATTGACCGCCGTTGAGCAGGACCTCCAGACCATCGAAAAGGCCCTTGCCGATAACCTTAATCCCCATTTTGATCTGGTGGCCCGCGTGGCCGGCCATATCCTTTTTGCCGGTGGGAAACGCCTGCGGCCTTTGCTGATGGTTTTGGCAGCACGCCTGTGTGGCTACGTGGGCGATGATGCAGCTAAATATTCAGTCATATTCGAATATTTACATGCAGCCACTTTGCTGCACGACGATGTCGTCGACGGTGGCGACATGCGCCGGGGCAGCGCCGCCGCCCATCAGGAGTGGGATCCACCGACGGCCGTACTCACCGGGGATTTTCTGCTGGCTCGGGCGCTCTCCTTGGCCGCATTGACCGGATCGCCTGAGGTGATCAACGCCATCGCTGCCATTACTGAGCAAATGTCCCAGGGCGAAATTGAACAGATGGCACGCATTGGAGATGTGGCTTTGACCGAGTCGGATTATTTGGAAGTCATCCGCTGCAAAACAGCCGTGCTGTTTCAAGGGGCCTGCCGGGTAGGGGCTTTGGTCAATGGATCCTCAGCCGAACAAGTCAGGGCTTTGGATGGGTACGGCCATCACCTGGGCATGGCCTTTCAGATGGTTGATGACTTGTTGGATTATTCGCTGGACAGCACCGTTCTGGGCAAAAAGGTCGGGGCCGATCTTCGCGAGGGGAAGCTGACCCTGCCCCTGATACGCGCTATGGAAAAGGGCGCTTCTGTCGATCGGCAATGGATGGTCGACCTGATCCAGGCGCGAACATTTTCCCCTTCGCAGTTTAAAACGTTGATTGGCATACTTGAAAAAAGCGATGCCCTTGACTACACTCGTCAATCCGCCCGTGATCACATCGAACAAGCGAAAAAGATGCTGGGCCTATTTCCGGACAATCGCGTACGCACCCTTTTTTATGATATTGCCGATTATGCTTTGATTAGAAATTTATGATGTAATATTGGGCATATCCATGATATGCTGCGTCAAATCCCCAAGGAGGTTCTCTCATGCTTAAAAGCAGGGGCATCCATTGCCTGCTGGTGGTCTGGGCACTTATTTTCCTGGCCGCACCTTTGGTGTGGGCTCAGCAAAGCAAAGGGTTTACCGTTGTTTATGCGGTAGGCGACAGCCCCATTCGCGGTGACGATATGTCTGCCAGTTTAAAGGAGGCCATTGGCGGCGGTCTAATCGCTGCAGTTACCGACGTGCTGACAGAGATGGTTCCCCATGAAATCCTGGTGGGCAATTTTCAAATTGTCAACGAGGCCATTCTCAACCGGGCAGAAACTTACGTGCGCGATTATAAAGTGCTGACCGAATCCACCCATGACAAACGCCATCGGGTGATGATTCAAGCCAGCGTGTCCAACCAGCGCCTTACAAATGCCCTTAAAAAAAGGGGCATCCATGTGGGTAAGAAGCCCTACCCGCGAGTGCTTTTTTGTGTTGCCGAAAAAGATATTAATGCAGTGGGGTATCAGTATTGGTGGGGGGGGGAACCCTCAACTTCCATCGGCGGGGCCACCCAGGCCTTGCGTAAGGTGCTAAAGGAAAGAGGTTTTGTGTTGGTGACGCCGCGAAAAAACAAGGCCCTCCAGAACTATCCGCCTGAGTTGAGTGTGCCCGAAGCCATTGCCTTGGGGCAACAGATGAAAGCCCAGGTGGTTATCGTGGGCCAGGCGATTGCGGAAGATGCCCCCAACACCATGGGTGGTACCATTCAATCGTTTCGCGGCACGATTACGGCGAAGGCATACCGGATTGACAGCAGCGAAGAGATTGCCCAAACCCGGCGCAGTGCACTCAATGCATCAGAGAATGCCGATGCCGGTGCCAAAGAGGCCATCGAAAAGGCCGCCCTTTTGTGCGGAGAGGATTTGGCCCTGCAAATTGCGGATGTCTGGTTCAGCCGGCAAAGTGGATTGGCGCATACCCAGATCACCATCGAGGGCATCGGCGGAAACATCGCCAATTTTGTTAAATTTCGGGGTGCATTGAGCACCATGTCCGGCATCGAAAGCGTCCAACTCAAGGAGATGATGCCGGATGCGGCGGTACTGTCCGTGGAATACCAGGGCAGCGCGCGCACCCTGGCCGATGGTTTGTTGTTACAAAATTTTGATACTTTCGGTATCAACATTATCGAAACCGATGCACGCATGATTCGACTGCAGTTGGTAACCCGTTGATCTATATATGCAGCGCTATAAAATGATCAAACGAGAGGTGGCCATAATTTGCACCGTTCTAACACGACGATAAGCATCCCCAACTTGTTGACCCTGATACGGGTGTTGCTGACGCCGTTGCTGGTGATCTTGCTGTTGCGGGATATGTTCCCGCTGGCCTTGTTGGTGTTCGCCATTGCCGGATTGAGCGACGGCCTGGATGGCTTGATCGCCCGCTTACTCAACCAACGTACCATTTTAGGCGCTTATCTCGATCCGGCAGCAGACAAGTTGCTGCTCACTTCGTCGTTCGTTTGTCTGGCAATTTTAAATGTGATTCCGCCTTGGCTGGCCGTCATCGTAATTACCCGCGATGTGATCATTCTCCTGGGGCTGGCCATTTTGACCCTCACGGAAAAGAAATACAGCATCAACCCCACCATGGTCAGCAAGTGCACCACCACAATCCAGCTATTGATGGTGCTGCTGTCCCTTTACGATCCCACTCATACCCAACTCGTCCTGATGCATCCTGTGATGGTATGGTCCACGGCAGTTTTTACCATTGGGTCCGGCTTTCACTACATCTACCTCGGCATGAATATTTTGCAGGAGACCAGCAATGCTGGTGACCGGGATAGGGTTGATTGGTCCTGACAAATTGACCGGCAATGGCTGCTCAACGGGGGTCAGCGCTGACCAAGTCACCAGAGTTTAAAGTTTTAAAGGTCGGATACCTTGTGCCGATTTTAGAACTACACCATTAGGTGAAGTCGCATGCTTAAACCATCGGCAGTTTTCAATTGGTTTTATAAAATCGGTTAGATCCTTTGCTTAAGACTTAAATCTTTAAACTTTAAACTGAATTATTTTTCCTTAGTGATTGTTTTACCTCTATTCTATTCATTTTATTTCTTGATGGTACGAGCGCCCCTTTCCCCTTGACAGCGCTGGGGGCCGGTGTTAACAAAACACCACTTTTTTAGGCGCGTAGCTCAGGGGGAGAGCGCTTCCCTGACACGGAAGAGGTCGTTGGTTCAAATCCAATCGCGCCTACCATATAAAGAGAGGGGGAATCGGAATTTTCCGGGGCCCCCTTTTTATGTTTGGCCGGGTTTAGCCTCCGCGGGTATGGACTTAATGGCTGCAGTGACATAAGATCGCTTAAGGTATTGGTGCGGGCGCAATCGATCCTCGCGTTATCGCCCGCCAAAAGGATGGGGATGAAAACATGATCAAACCATTTTGTTTGGTGCATCCGGGCAAGGGTGCCCTTGTTCAGACCATTTTAGTGGTAATGGCCTTGCTGGCAGGTTGCGCGGCGCCCATGGCTGTCCATGAACCGGCCACACCCTGGTATCTGCAGCCCAGCGGTGCATATGATATTGATTCAAGCAAAGTCTTTTATGGTGTCGGCAAGGCCACAGCGCTTAAAAATCGAACGTTGCAGCGGGTCAACGCGGACAACAACGCCCGGTTGGCCCTGGCGCGGCTGCTGGATGCCTATATTGCCGACCTGGCACAGAGTGCGCCATATGGGGGCCATCCGAATGAATCGGCTTTTGCCCTTAAAGCATTGCTCCAGCAAGCCATGCAACATGCCATCGTTACCGAGCACTGGGCGGATCCGGAGCAAGGGCACTTGTATGCGCTGTGCCGGCTTGATTTAGTTGATTTTGAGGCGGTACTCAACGACGATCAGCGTTTGGATGCGGACATGCGTGCCGCCATGCAGGGCAACCTGCAAGAGGTGCACGACCAGCTATCCCAAGAGCTGTTTGAAAATTAGGAAAAGACTCATCCCGCCTACAAAGAGAGACAGAAATACATTCCAGCGGGTCGGCGAAAAGCTGTCCAGGGAATAGAAGCGTCCCTCAAATCCGCGGCACTTCATCGCCAGATGAACCCGACGGGCCCGTTCCGAAGCACGTACAAAGAGCATACCCACCAGATAAGCATAGGTGCGGTAAGTGTGCAGGTTGGTGGCCGGCCGGAAGTTTCGGATTTTAACCGCCCGCAAAAGACGCCGGTACTCTTGCTGAATGACAAAAACATAGCGATAGGCCAGCAACAGCAGGTGGACCAGTTTATCTGATAGCCCCACGCCATGCAGGGTGTGGCCCAGGGTGGCAACCGACATGGTGGCCACCAGCGCACTGAAAGCCATTAATATGGCCAGGGTTTTACAGGTGATTCGCAAGCAGAGCATCACGCCGGCGCTGCTGATGGACAGGGGGCCGATGTGGCCGATGACAGGACCGGCAGAGGTCAGTGGCAGAACAATCCAGATCAGGGCCAAAAACCCGGCGGCAGCCGCAAGTCGCTTGGCCAAGGCTTTGAGCGGCAGCCGGGCCAAAATGGACAGGCCCATGGAAAAAACCAGCGCCATGGCCAGGCCGGCCAGATCACTCATCAGGGCCACCGTAAAAGAGTACACCGTGGCCAGAACGACACGCAGGCGGGGCTGGGTGAGGTGAATGATGGAGTTGTGTTCGGCAAACGTCTCTTGGATCATGATGGGGCCTTGGGGTCCTGCTGTTTGCGGTATTGAAGGTAGCCGGCCAAACCGATCAAGCCGAGGATATAACCCAAGCCGCCTAAAACATCTCGCAGACCCCATTCTTGTGCCGCCAGCTGCTCTCGAAGCGGGGCCAATTTTCTGTCCAGGGCATTTTCCACTATTTGTTCAATGGCGGCCGGGTCCATTGCCGGTTGGATCGCCGGCGCATGGGTTGGAGCGACCGTTACAGGTGCGCGCGATGGCAAGGTGGGAGCTTCGGCCTTGTCGACGCCCAATTCCTGGGCGCTGATCTGCCATTGGTTCGTGTGGCCCATACCCGCCGTTAAGATAATTTTAAGGGCTGTTGCACCTGAAGGTGTGGGAAAGGTGAAATGACCCTGCGCATCGGTGGTCCCTTCTAATCGCATCTTGTCATTTTGGTCCAGGACTTTGATCCTGCCCCCTCGGACGCGCTTCCCCCCGCTGAATTTGCTTTGGGTGTGCACCTGGCCGGCCTCCACCCATGCAAATACTGTCACTTTATGGGCTTGGGCAGGGCCGGTGCCCAGCAGCAACCCTCCCAGTACCATGCCGGTACAACACCAGAATCTAAAAACAGAAGTCCGCATCAATCCCTCCTTTTAAAGGGCAGCAGTTCAGGCTTGACCTTTGCTAAAAAAGTGATGCAAATGGCAGTGACCACCCCTTCAATCACCATCACCGGCAGGTGCAGCGCTATTGCCGTGCCGGCGACGGCCAGAAATTGTTCATCCGTATAAATCAAGCTGACGGCCATGATGAT
>JBNKKC010000143.1:0-2658 GCA_050291625.1 Desulfobacteraceae bacterium | reverse complement strand
CCCACCGGGGAACTCTGTCTCAAATGCCACGGCCATGCACTGGATGCAGACGTCGCCAAAAAGCTGGATGAACTGTATCCAGAGGACAAGGCCAGAGGCTTCGAAAAAGGAGACATTCGCGGCGCGTTTAGCTTCCAAAAGCCTCTATAAACTACCCTCCTCATTCAATTTCTCCCCTGCAAGCGGGGGGCAGGAGGGAAAGTAATGCAGGCGCTCACTCCTCTGGGCGATTAGAGTGGAGAATGCTCTGGTGGGATGTGTAGCGGCTTGCGCCGATCCGCGAAATGCACAAAAATGGGGCTATCTCCGCTTGAAACCGCTATCAAGGAGCGAATATTCGTGAAATCGAAGGACGTGATTAACCCACCCGAAATATCCCAGACCTGTGGGCAAACTTTCGTGCGTTGGGGTATTCAATAAGAGAACGAAAATAGAACGGTTGTCGGCCTAAGTCAATATTTTTGCCGTCGGCATAAGTCAGAAATTGTGACGTCCGAGTAATCATTTGTTGGACAAAATAAATGGAAGAAAAAGTGCAGTAGGAATAGCGAACTGCGAGCGCCGTTAACGTAAATATGGATAAAGGAATAGTGGCATGGAAGCGACCTTGCAAAGCATCTTCAAATCAGGATTTGAGCATTATAAAAAGCGACATGGAATGACTATGGATCAATATCGGGCAGCCGAAGCGATCATGACCTGTCAAAGTGATTCACTGGGACACGAGGAATGGGCGTGCCCGGCTGATGGATATACAGAAAGGCAAAACCATTCCTGCCGACACCGCAGTTGTCCTCGTTGCCATAGCGTGCAAACCCAGGCGTGGCTGGAACACATCGAGTCCCGACTGATTCCTACTGATCACTTCCACGTGGTTTTCACCCTGCCGCACGAACTGAATCCGGTGTGGCAATACAACCGTCGCTGGTGCGGCGACAAATTGTTCAAAGCCTCGGCGGAGACGCTGCGGCAGCTATTGGCAGATGAGCGCTACCTCGGTGCCGATGTGGGCATGGTAAGTGCGCTGCACACATGGGGGCGCACGCTAAGTTTTCATCCGCATGTGCATATACTGGTCAGTGGTGGAGGCTTGTCCGGCGACACCTGGTGCGCGGCTCGGCACGATTATCTATTACCGGTCGCGGTGCTCAAAGCCAAATTCCGGGGCAAGTGGTTGAGTTGGCTGAACGCTGCTTATGATGCCGGTGAAATCCAGTTGCCGTCCGATTGGACGGAAAGGGATTGGCGCAAGGCCTTGTCGCAGGTGGCTGGAAAGGATTGGAATGTCCGGATCCAGGAGGGCTATCAGCATGGCCGGAGGGTCATTGAGTACTTCTCACGCTATCTTCGCGGAGGGCCGATTAAGGACTACCGAATCATCTCAGCAGACACGGAGACAGTGACCTTCCGCTATCGGGATCATCATGACAGCAAGGAGAAAACATTGCCGCTCAAAGCGGAGCATTTCATGTCCCGGGTTCTGTGGCATGTGCCGGTGAAAGGACAACACAGCGTCCGTTATTACGGATTTTACACGCCAGGAGCAAGGAACCGGCGTCTGCGCATTCAGGAATGTTTGGCGGTTGAACCGGAAAAGGCCGCCGATTCGGTAAAGAACAAGCCACACGCATGCCCGAGTTGCGGGCAGCCAATGGTTCACCGGAGTAGTACTCGGCGCAAAATTTCCTCTATAAGGAATAAATCCACGCGAGGCACTCCGTTGCTTGTCCAACAAGGAGATAAAGTCGGCCTTGCGAGTGCGAGGCATCCCCAACGAGGGAGCCCTGATCATCCATCACCATATATTTTTTGGCCGTACGATGGCCGCTTATCTCAACGTTGGGCGTACAAAAGGAAACCAAGATGTCATTATCAACCGTAATATCTGCTGATTACCTATCGGCAATTGGCGACATCATAACTGCGTGTGTAGCTATATTCACAATAACGATATATGTCAAGCACACTAGGTATTTGCTGCGCCAAACAAAAATTGCCGATGAGCAATTGAAAATACTAGAAATGCGCTTAGAAGATGACCGCCTATCTAGACAAATGGAGTTTCATTCGGCTTTCCAGAAAAAACTAAGAGAAATTCAGATCAAGATCAATCATCTTGCTGCGAAAGAAGGTGAGTACCAGCCTCACGAATTAGACATTCTATTAAATGAATATTGGTCTTTAGTATTTGATGAATGGTTTATCTGTCAAAATGGGGGAGAAGATCTGAAAGTTCTTTGGGAAAAATATTACAAACCTGCCGTCGCGTTTGCTTTGCAGAACCCTATATACAAAGAAAAAATTGAAAATGAATTTAACAGTGGCAGGTCTTTCTTAGGACTTCATCGTGAATTCCGCACAGAGATCAATGAGATATCGTGGGAAGCAGTATCGAAAGGCCTTGTTGTTAACCACAACTAAGCGAGTTATATCATGGTTAGAAAAACAAAAAAGCAGCGGCAAAGAGAAAGTGAGAAGAAAAAGCAAGAAGAAAGAACATTGAAAATAATGAAAGAGTTGAAAAAACAGTCGACTACATCCGAAAGCGTAAAACGACAATGCTGAATAAAAAAAATCCCCGCTACTTGGTTCGCGAAGAGTTTTTTGGCGGCGTAGTTTGGGACTCTGATAAAAAAGACTATTTTCTTCTATCAGAAG
>JBNKKC010000142.1:0-75019 GCA_050291625.1 Desulfobacteraceae bacterium | reverse complement strand
GAACAGTTCGGCCTCTTTCCCGGGCTGATAATAGGCCATATCCAGCCGCCGTGAAACACCGGCGTCGACCGGATCGCCCTGAATGACAAGTTGGCCGTCCACCTTGATCTGGGGAACCACTTCGATCAAATAGGCCGGCGTATCCATAATATCGCCGTAGGATTCGATGACGGCACGATCCTGTTCGCCGGCGCCTTCGAAAGATAGGGTAATGCGCCGTCCGGCAACCTCGGGAAGATTCAGGGTGACATCGAACAGCGGCGACATGGCCAGCCGAACCGTATGACGGTATCCATCGGGGATGGCGGCAAAGCGCTGATCGACGCCCAGGATCAAATAAGGCAAGGTGTTTGGCAGAAAATCGAATTGTCTTGCGGCAATGCGGGTCTTGCGCTTGAGATCGTCCAGGGTCTGTCCGGGATAGGTATCCTCCACAAACGTCTCGACCTGTTGCCGGTAGCGTTCCATGGGGCTTTGATTGGTCAATTTGTTGAAGAAGTCGTCGAAAAAGTTTCGCCACTCAAACCCCATCTCCGCGACCAGATCGATGCCCGGCTGAAGCACTTCATACGCCTTGAAGGATGGATCGAGCGGGATCCACAAGGATCCACTGTCATCCTCCCTGGTTCCGCGATAGTTGGCGTACGGCAGATAAGCCTCGACAAAAACGTGCTCGATCCCGACGTAACCGGTCTCTCCGGCCACGGTATATTGCCCCAACAATCCTCCGGCCGCGCTCATATAGCGCACTGCGGCCATGGGATCCTGAAAGTCCAGCCACTGCTTGAGTTCATGGATCGGCACGACAATCCGGGCTTTCACATAGCGTGACGGGATGTCTGCCGCCCGGAGCAGCGCGATGAGCAGAGAGGCCAGATCGAAATCATTGCCCTCTTTTTCATACAAGGTCGCCAGGGTGCCTTTTTTTGAACCGAAATAGGGCACGTAGTCGAATTGGTTGTGGACATACCTGAACATCTCCAAAGGATCGTTGTTCATGCTTTGCGCCAACTGCCGGATCTCCGGTGTAATCGGGGCATCGATGGTGGAGGCCAGATCATCGGTGGTGGGCGGTTCCAGCGATTGCAGCGACACGCTGCCTGCGGGCAGGGAAGATGCATCGCCCAACAGCACAATTTCTTGCGGCTCGACCAGACGCCACGGCAGTCTGCTCCCGGCGGCTTTTGGACGGCGCACTTCCGTGCTTTGATGTCGTTCGATGAAATCTTGAAATTGTTGCAGGGCTTGCCGCAGGGTGGCCCCGCCTTGAATCCGGGCGGATTGAATGGCCTCCAGGTGGCCGGTCATCTCCGCCTGGATCCGATCGAGTTTTTCAACCATCCGGTAGTGTTTGTCCAGGGCTCTGGAGGCGCCGATTTGCTTTAATTTCTCTTCGATCTGGTCAAACTGTGCTTTCTGCTCTTCAAAGTCCGCCAGCATGGCGTCGATTTCCAGAATAAGCGCATCCAGCTGATCCGCGGGATCCTTGTTTTCATCGATGGCAATGATCAGTTGGCCGACCATCTGCCTGAGGCGTATTTCGACATCACCGTCACTGGCGTGCTGCCGGGGCAATGGTGCGGGCGGATCTTCCGCCGCCCTGCCGTCAAACGGCAAAACGAACAGCAGCTGCAGAAACAGCAGCAACAGGATCGAAGTCTTGATGAATGGACGATTCAGCGGCGCAATTGATTTTTTTGCGGGTCCGGGTCGGCCAGAGCGTTGTCGTGTCATCGGATAACCTCTCCTTATCCATCGGTACGTGCGATCGGCGCATTTCCAGCTAAGCGGGCTCATCGTATGCATCCTTTAAAACCTGGCCGTTATGCCTGGATTGGGTTTAGAGCTGTGTTGTTGCATGCGGGCCGCATCCTGCAGCCGCCGGCGAGGCGGCCGGTGCCTGCCAAGGTCGATTTTCGAAAGGCGCGGCAAGCTCGCCAGGCGGGGTATTGGTTGTTGATAAAGGGAGAGCCAGACATCGGTATCATACAGATGGGCCATCGCCTGCTGAACAATCAATAAATCATCGAGCAGATATCGCACCTGGGTAAAGTCGGTCTCTTTGGCGGCCCGCAGCTGTTTGACGGCCGATAATACGTCGTCGATGTTTCGATGGATATCACGCCGACTTTCGATGGCCCGATTCAGAACGCGCTGAACCAGCTTGCGGGCTTTTCTGACCCGTCTGCGGTCTTTTTTCGTCGGATGGGCGTCATCCAGCAAGGTCAGGATGTTTTCCATCAGGACCTGGGAGTCTTGCACGACCTCGAAGGTATTTTCGAATGTGTCAAGCGGTGTATCGAGACCGCCGTCGCCGAGACTGATCCGGGTGCTGGTCTGGAAGGTCCCCGGGATATCGGGGGCGAGATAGTAATATACGACCGTACGGGTTTGATCCGGCTCAAGTGCGATCTGGAAATCCCAGGGGCTCTGGGTGATCCATTGATCGGCATGCGCGTCATATACCGCCCAAGGCGCGTCAAAAATCTCGGTGACGTTGATGTCCATGGCGGTGCCCATGGAGCGGAGTTCCAATACCACGGGGATCATCTGCAAGGGCTGCACCCGGCTGGTGTTGACCGGCCGGTGCACGTAATCCAGTGTGTCGGCAATAAGCTGAGCCATCGGGTCGACATTTTCCGGCGCCAAGGTAAGGCCCAGATCGAAGGCAAAGTAGACGGCGCGCCCTTTGCCGTAGTCGTTGAGCACGATGGCCGGCGACGGCTGGTGGTGATGCCGCCCCCAGGACCGCTTCCCGATCCATCCGGCCACGGTGGTGTTATCGGCGGCGTTGACGCGCACCGCCCTTCCGCGGGCCGACATCTCGCCCTCGCCGGTAATGGGGCTGTCCAGAGTCGCTACCTGATGCGTATGGCCGGACACATGACCCTTCCACTGGACACCAAGCAGGCGCTGTTTGTCCTTTCCGCAGCCGCCGGAACTTTTCGAGCCCTTGTCCAGCCACAGCGATGACACCAGACCGGTACCGGCGTGGACACGCTCGGTGAGTTCTGCCAGGCTGTCCGGCCGCAGGTTCCCGGCATCGCCAAGAATCATGACATCCGTGTAGAAAGGACTTCTCAGCTCGGCCTCAAACTCACGGCGGTCACGAACAATACGATAATGCCAGGCGGCCCGGGAGAGGATGGATTCCAGCAGGTCGATATCCACACACCGCTGATAACCGGGATCCGGATTCACACACTGGGAAATGCCCTCCTTGACAGTTTCTGATCGCTCGATGTCATCATCGTCTCGATCATCACTGTCACCGCTCGGCTCATTGGCTTCCGCGTCTTGCAGATCCTGATCATCATTGGTAATACGCTTCTCATCCGTGTTGTAGCCTTCATCATGGCGGCCATGGCGGTGGCAGCGATCATTGACCCATACCAGGAGTCTGGTCTGATCAATCAATTCCTGAGACACCTCAACCGAGGGCAGCAGCTCAAAATCGGATTGAGCCAGGATACGGGTATTGCCGGTGCCCGTGGTTTCAATGACCAGGGCGGCATGATAGTTCTGCGGCGTCAGCGGCGTCGTTTCGAAATCAAAGTTGCCGTTGAGGGTGGTTTGCCCGTCGATAGCGCTTGACCGTTCGAGGGTATGCAGGATCGCGCCAGTGGTCGGGTTCGACAGGACGCAGCGAACCATCAGCTGGGCAACGGCCTGCGAAGATTCGTTGGCGATGGCATAGATCAGCTGCAGTTGCTGCCCCTGATAGATGGGGTCCGGCACCAGGACGAGGGTGCCGGTCAGTTTTTCAAAGGCGTCCTGCAAATCGATGCGGATCTGAACGGCGACGGTTTGCGAGACGTTGCCGGCCGTGTCCGTTGCTCGGAAGGCGATGGTGCGCTCACCCTGGTCGGCCTCAACAGGCGTCCATAATGCATCATATCGACCGCTGCCGGAATCGGCCAGAGGCAGGACGATCCATTGGCCGTCATCGACACGGTATTCGACGCCGGCGACACCGGTGATGTCGTCATGGGCGGTGACCTGCAAATCGATGGGCCCGTTGTAAGTGGTTCCGCCCACGGGTGACATCACGTCCAGCAGCGGCGGCGTCATGTCTGTGACGGTAACAGCGTCATGACCCAGGTAATGGGTCTGGCCCTGCAGCTCATACTGCAGCACCACCATGTAGCTCTTGAGCGCCAGCCCCTGGGTTGAAAGCACCGTCTGGCCGGCATACGCTCCGGAGCCGATGGCAATGGTTTCCGAATGGGTTGCCACAATCGCTTCGCTGTCGGGATCGATAACCAGGATGCGCAGCGGCATGTCGGGCACGCTCGTATTACCGCTGACCGACAGGGTATAGTGGGCATCAATGGATTGGCCGGGTTCCACCGTTTGCGGTGATACCGATATCTCTCCATCGATCGCCAGGGTGCTGTCGATAAGAAAGGTCTTGGTCAGGTCGGCGATGGTGTCGTTGCCGTGAACGGCCGCCAGTCGGGCCGTATACTCACCCGGCGGCTGCAGACCGCACTTCCAGATGAATCCGAAGGTGCGCCGCTCCTGAGGGAACATATTGAGTACTGTTTTTTCTTCAGAATAGAGCACAATGCCGCCCCGGGCGATGGTCAGCGACAAGTCGAGCTGTTCGATGGTATGGTTGACTCCCTGATTGACCAGCGCCGCTTCCGACAAGACATTTTCATTGATGCCGTAATGGGCTTTATCGGTGGTCAGGCCGATGTCGATGTCCATGTCGGGCACAATATCGAAGGCAAGGGTCTTTTCCGCGATAATGTCCATGCTGTCTGCAAAAGAGGCGTAGAGATAGTATCTCCCGGCAAGGGTGGCGCCGGTATTCCACACCAGCGGGTAGTCCAGCCGGCTGCCGAAGGAAAGATGTTGAGCGTCGGTCAGAAGTGCAGCAATGGTGGCGCCATCGGAATCCACGATAAGGACTTCCAGCGTGCCCGAGGTATCCGGACCATTGTTCAGCAGGTCAATGTCGATATCGACATCGCTGTTGCTGGCGAAGGCATCGCCTGAAAGGGTGGCGATCAGATTGACGCCTTCGCGTTCGCCGACATGGAACGTTTTTTGAGCGTTGTTGTTGCGTTCGGACAGCTCATGGATAGTCCCTCCCGGATCCAGGCTGACATTGACCGTGTTTTCTCCCAGGCTTCCGAGATCATCCGATGCGACGGTAATCAGTGCGTTGGCGTATGCGTCGATGACGGCAATGGTCGTGGACTCGGCCACCGCAAACGTCCCGTCGCTGCGCCAGATGCTTATATCGACATCGACATCTTTTGCGGCCACTGCGCCGTGGTTCCAGACCAGTACGCTCAAGGAGGCTTCCTGACCCGCGATGGGCATGGCAGGATAGATGAAAATGTCCTGCGTTGTGGTTTCCAGGTCCGGCAGCGATTCCGGGTCAAGCAGCAGCAGGATCTGTTCCGAACGCGGGCTTGCATTTCCCGAGCTGTCAATGGCCCGGGCCGAGATCGGATTCTCTCCCGGCGATAGCAAGAGGCCGTCGAGGGTAAAAAATCCGGCCGGGCTTTGCCGTTCCAGTGTCTGGTTGACAAGATAGACCATTTGGCCGGATCCGGCACAGTCGAAATAGCGCAGGCTGTACCGCCCGACTGCTTTGAGAAGCTCCGCATCGCCCTGGCCGTCGGCGGCGGCCAGCCACACCTGATCCGCGCTCGAGGTCCGGTCGGCGTAAGCTACCGACCGGCCATCGGGAGTCCAATCGACGGCAATCAGATAGGTGTCTGTGGTGATGAGGCGCCGCCGGTCCATGGTATCCATTTCGACCACGTAAAGATCGGCCGGACCGTCAGCGCTGGATAAAAAGGCCAACCGGCTGCTGTCCGGGGACCACGCAAGCCATGACAGTCCATAACGATACACCGCCGAATCGAGCTGAACCACACTGCCATCGCGCATATCACGCACATACAACGTGTTCCAATCGTTGTAAGCCATCCATGCACCGTCCGGTGACAACAGCGGTGAAGCTGCCTGCCAGCCCTCGACGACGCGCTGCTGGCTGCCGGTGACAAAGTCCTTGATCCAGATGCCGGCAAGATCGGATGATCCGGATCGCTGAAAAGCGATCAGGGTCCCATCCCGTGTCCAGGAAGGAGACGACACGGAAGCATCCGGCTCATCGATCAACAGTGCCGTATGTTGGGCCTCCATATCGAAAAGATAGATCTTTTCATTCCAATTCTGATCGCTGGCGGTATAGGCAAGGGTTTTGCCGTCGAATGACCAGACCGGTGCAACAGCGTCCTGCGCCACCCGGGTCTGTTCTCCGGTGGCAAGGTCATACAGCCAGATGGCATTGTTGCTGGTGTAGGCCAGATGCTGGCCATTCGATGACATGACGGCTGTTTCGACGTAGGTCGGGATGTCAAACGACTCCTCGAAATCTTCCGCCAGTGCCGTTGCCTCGCCGGACAGCCGATTCTCGTTAAAGATTCTTACTGCGGCGCCCGATTCGGCCAGGCCGCTGACTTGTACGCTGCCCGAGGCCCAGGACAACGGTATTGCCGGCAGGGTCGGGTAGAGGATTGCCGGCGGATCCGGGGCCACGATATCGGCGGGAACGGATGATCCCTCGGTGGTCTGGCCGCTCTCATTGCCGAAGTCGTCCACGGCGACCACGATATAGAAGTAGGTCTGTCCATTCACTAGATCCGTATCCACATAACAGGTATCGGTGACAGGTTCCTGATTGATCTTTTCATAGGGCCCGCCGCTGGTGGCGCTGCGGTACAGGTTGTAGCCGGCAACGGCTCCGGCAGAGGGCTGCCAGCAGATTTCAAGTGCGTTGCCCTCGGCAACGGGGGTAATATTCAGATCCGTCGGCATCGGCGGCGGTGCGATGGCCACGGTTGCATCGGCCCGGTTCGAGGGGGCGCTCTCATTGTCCGATGTATCCACGGCCGTCACACGATAGGTATGGGTGCCGTTGCCAACGGCCGATTCCGTGTAGGTGTTTTCCGAAATCGGGGCGGCCGTCAATCGGGACCACGACTCGCCGGTTTGCTTGTAGACATGGTAGCCGGCCAGATCAGGTTCGGCATTGGGTTGCCATGTCAAAACCACATCCGAATCCGCAGCGCCGGCGACCAGGTTTTGCGGCGCTTCGGGGGCAATCACATCTCCCACGACGGCCTCGGCCTCCGCCGACGGCTGGCTTTCGAAGCCATATTGATCTACGGCAGTGAGAGTATAGGCATACTCGCCATTGGCCAGATCGACATCATCGAACTCGGTTGAGGCGATCGGATGGGCCTGCCATACCCGGACTTCAGCAAGGCCAACCATCTTGTCGGGGCTAATCGTGTACGCTTCGCTGATCACAATGCGAAGCTGATCCGTGGCGTAGCCCGGCTGAATCGGGTGCACATTATTGCGCTGATCGTTGCCGTTGACCGTTGTGTGCGTCACCCATGCGTGGCCGGACCAGAATTGGATCTCATAGGATCCGGCCGCATAGTGAGACTCCGCGTCACCATCCAGCCAGTCGATTTCAATCCGGTCGATCAGTGATGGGGATGGCAAGGTGAGTTGCCACCAAACGGCAGGCTCCGTCCCAGCCAGGAAGGCGATCCAGCTGCTGTAAGGGCTGCCATCGACGGCCCTGTTGGCCGCCTGGCCGGCAATGGAGGCCGATGCAATCCCTTCGGTGACCTGCGTTGACAGATTGACTTTGTCACCGTCCCGGAAGAGATTGTAACCCAGAATGTCGGTCTCGGTGCTGGCATCCCAGGTCAAGCGGACCGTGTGATCGACCACCTCTGCCAGCAAGCCGGTGGGACTCGCCGGCACCTGATCGGAAACCACGACGATCATATCGGAATCCCTGCTGATATTGCCTTGGGGATCGCTCGCCCGGGCGGTGAACCGGTTTTCTCCTGGGGCGAGCGTCACATCGAAGGAGAAATCGCCCTGCCCGTCTACGGATACGGCGCCCAATGCGGCCGCGCCTGCGCCGGTATCCTGAAACAGTTCCACCGTGGTATCGACGACAGGGCTATGGCCCGTCATCTGTATCTGCGTGTCGGTTGTGGGGGTGTAAGGCTGTACGATCTCAGGCGCGTATACGTTTGCCGCGGCAGGTAAACCGGGTGCACTCTCGTTGCCGGAGGCATCGACCGCCGTGACGTCAAAAACGTAAAGCGCGTCATCAAGCGATGGAAGGTTGAACTGGTTTTCTTCGATCAGCGTTTGGTTCAGCTGAAGACGGGCCGAATCGGTGACCTGATAAAGATTGTAGCCGGCCAGGTCCGATTCCGAATTGGCGTCCCATCCCAGTGTCACATCACGGCCATTGGTCCGGGCGACCAGGCCCTGCGGCGCCGCAGGTGCACTCAGGTCGGCGTACACCATGGTGATAGAGGCGGGTGCATCATCGGAGCGTCCGCCCTCATCCGTGGCCACGGCCCGTAACTGGTATTGACCATAGGTCATGTTCAACGCCGCCGGATCCATATAGATCACAAACGGACGGGCGGTGACCGTTTCGCCCACATCCAGCCATAGGGTGTCTGTTGCCCGTTTATACTGAAATTGGACGGCAGCGATATCCGTATCGGTCGCGTCCGCCTTGACCAGAAACTTCGTGTCAAAGGAAAAACCGTCCTGAGGAATGGTGATGTTCGCTGTGGGGCTGTGGTTGTCCAAAACGACCGACAACACATTGGAAGACTGACTGGTATTGCCGGCATGATCCATAGCGATGATGAAATAAGCAAATGTGCCGTCTGCCAGACCGGCATCGGTATGACGGGTCCCCGTGATCAAATGGGGGGCAAGGTCACCGACGACCAAGCCATCGACGTTGGCCAGCTGGTCATTGCGATAGACCAGATATCCCTGGATATCGGGTTCGGCGTTGGCTTGCCAGGTCAGATCGACAGCCGTTCCGTTTGCGGTGGCTGTGAGCAATACCGGCGCCTGCGGCGGGGTGTTGTCCACCTGCACCACCACCCGATGCTCGGCTTTGTTGCCGGTGAGGTCTTCGGCTTCGACACGCAGGGTGTACGACCCTTCGCCAAGCCCCAGGGTGTCCCATCTGGCCAGTGTGCCGTATGCCGTGGCCAGCGGAGAGGTGCGGATCAAGGTCCACTGTTCCGGATTGTCCCCGGCACCGATATAGACACGATACTCCTTAAAATCTTCGCGACTGTAGGCTGTACCGGTGACATCGACCAAATCGTTGACCATGGTCCCGTCCAGGGGATCCGCAATGCGTACATTGGGCGGGATGGTGTCGATGGTCAGCTCGACTGGATTCGAAGGTTTGCTTTCCCAGCCGGCCTGATCAACGGCGGTTACCGTAAAGCGATAGACACCGTCGCTGAGATCTGAATTCTGATATTGAGTGTCACTGATGATCTGTGCAGTAAGGGTCTCATCATCCCGATAGAGGCGGTAGCCGGCCAGATCGGACGCTGTATTGGCCGACCATGACAGCGACGCGTGGACCGATTCCAGCACTTGGCCGGACAATACGGGTGGTTCGGGCGGTGTGGTATCCACGATGATCGATCGTTGGGCCGTTGTGCTGTGGCCGATTTTATCGGTTGCCGTCACTTTCAAACAATGCGGCCCATCCGGCGGAAGCGCCTGCAGTCGGACAATATCGCCGTTTTCAACCGGCTGGCTGCCGGAATAAACGTTCTGCCATTGGAAGGCGCCATGGCATTGGCCCGCGGAGAGCTCGACAGTGTATTGCTGCAGGCTTTCGTCGGACACCGTGCCCTGCACAGCAAACGATTTTGTAATGAACCCGCCGTCCGCCGGCGAGACTATCGTAACCACCGGCGCGGTATTATCCACGAGGATCTCGAGTTGGATCTGCGACTCCGACCCGGCCTTGTCGACAGCAAATAAGGACAAGGTGTAGACGCCATCCGCAATACCGGCGCCGTCGGCCACATTCCAGGTATGCAGCACCGGAGTGTCCGGCAATTGACTGCGTTCAATCAAGTCCACCCACTGGTCGGGCGCGCCCTGGGATGCATAGCGAATGTTCCAATGATCGATATTCTGATCTTCGATGGTTCCTTCAACGGTCACAAGGGCGTGATCCGAGCCGAAAACCGATTGGTCTGCCGGAGATAGAAGCTCAATTATCGGCGGGGTTTTATCCACCACGCAGGTGAGTCGGACCTCACTTTGGTTACCGGCCCGGTCGACGGCGGCGACAACGATTTCATACAGACCTTCCGCAAGATCTCCGGGACCTGCAAAGGTGTGATCGGTTCGATTCTGTTTCCCCTCATCCACCACGATTGTTTGATTGTTGTAGATGTACGAAACGCTGTAAGTGGCAATATGATCATCCGTGATCGATCCTGCAACGCTAATGTCACCATTGATGCAACTCCCGTCCGCAGGCTGTAGGATCTCGACGGCCGGCGGCGTCGTGTCCACTTGAACCGTCAGGTGCTCGGTCTGCGTTACGGCCGGATCGGCAGCCATGGTGGCGGTAAAGGCAATGGTGTAAACGCCGTCTGAAACCACCGCACCGTTGGCGTCGGTTCCGTCCCATGGCATCGTGTGGCTGCCGGCGGTCAATGTGTCGGCGAATTGCCTGACCGGATTTTGGGTCGCATCGCTGAAGGTGATCGAAACCGTGCAATTTTCAATCAGGTTATAGGTCAACACAGCCTGGTCACCGGCACCGTCATTGTTCGGAGAAAAGAGTCTGGGAGTGACGCGCAAGTCATCCAGCAGCTCGGTTTTTTGGCTGAAATCGAGTAGTACGATCGCCTTGCCTTCATTTCCGGCCTGGTCCAATGCCGTCAGCTGAAGCGCCCACTGGCCGGAAAGGTCATGGGTATTCCATACACCGAGAACAGCGTCCCGGACTTCCGCCTGACCATTGGCTATCAGCCGGGTCTCGGGATCGATGGTCTCCAACCGATAGGAGGCAAAGTACTTGTCCGTAGCCGTGCCGGTCACTTCGACCATGGTACCCAAATCTTCGGCCGACAGGGGATAGGCGATATCGGTTACGGGCGGCGTGTTATCCAGTTCTACCAGCAGCGGTACCGTTTTCGAGGTGCCGCACCGGTTGGTGGCCGTAATTTCGACGCGATAGATTCCATCCGCAGCAACAGTGCCGCCATCGTCGCGTCCGTCCCAATGAATGAATTCCTCATGGCCTGAAAAAGGCTGGCCGGCGACAATACTTCTAATATACATATCATCCCGGAAGACAATTGCATCAATACTGACATCACTGCTTGTGGAATAGTAGCCAAATTCCACGGGATCGGCACTGGGCGAAAAAAGTGCCTTGTCCTGCCTGGCGGTCAGGTTTACTTCTTCGTAGAACAACTCAAAACCACCGCTTTGGATGCAGCCTGTATTGCCCAGCTTGTCCCGTACCGTCAACTTGAGGGTGTATATTCCGTTTGGCAGATCTGTAACGGCCCATTTGCCGAGCTCACCAATGCCCGAATAGTTCGGAGTCGATGCAACCAGATACCAATTATCCGGCGTGTCCCCGAATCCATATCCAATGGAGAAAACGCTTCCGTCGTTTACACTGATCGCCTCTCCGTTAATGTAGACGTAACGTCCTGTCTCTTCGACAACCGGGCAAACCAGGCTGGATTCTTTCGGGTAAAAAATATGAGCCGTGGGCAGCGACGTGTCGATATCGATACTGCCCTTGGCCTCATGGCGCCTGTCCTGACCTTCGGCGATACATATCAGAGGGTAACTGCCGCCGGCGAAACCGGTCTTGTCGAATGCGGCCTTGAAATCGGGAGCGGACGCGATATCAAACTGCTGAATGAGATCAAGGGTGTCGTTGACGTCGATATAGTAGGCAAGCGTTTCCAGCCCGCAGTCCAGCAAGGCCTGCCGCAGATATTCCAGGTATTCATTATAGCTGAAATTCATTTGCTCGAGCGCGTCCTCGTCAGGTATCACATCCAAAACAGCACGGGTTGACGGCAGATTGCATCCGCTTGCGCTTGTATGCTGGACGCTGACACCGATTCCGGGAAGTTTGCATGGCGGACCGCTATCGATGCCGCCGCTACCGCCGCCGCCACCGCCCGATTTGCCGACACAAACGATACTGGAATAAAAAATCTCTCCCGATTCCGTCACCGCTTTGAAGCGCACCTGTTCGACATCATCAGGTGTCAGTCCGGTAGTGTCCCATGGGATCGTGTTTTCGCCGGACACGATCTGCTGAGTACTGAATCGATCCGTCCAACCCTGTCCTGCCAATCGGGTTTGCAACACCCATTCGGTAATAGGTTCCCGGATCGTCTCCACGGCGATCAAATCGTGAAGACCTTCAACAAAATGATCGTCGGAAATCCCCGGGCATAATGGCCCATAAGGCAAAACACCGAACTCCATTCCATTGTCGACAGGAATTCGCCAGGTATGAATGAGAAACACCTGGGCGGTAAAATTCGAAACACGCGTACTCGTATTGCCGGCACGATCGCTGACCGCGATCTTAAATTTCTTGTTTATCAGGAATTCCGTCGTATCGAATTGGGCAACGGGCGCCGGCACCAAGTTTCCATCAGCGTCCTTTTCTCTAAAGGCGAGCGGATTGGTGCCCATTCTGAATTCGTTCCATTCCAACGGACTGTCGCCCTCTCCGATCGTCAATTCCCATGCGGTTAGATTCTTGTCTCCGGCATGACAAAACAGATCGGTAAGATAGCCGGTAAAGACTTTCTTTGTGGGGTCGTAATAGTTTTGTTCGACGAAAATGACACCTAAAAAAATATCCGTCTCCGGCGGCGTATTGTCCACCTCGACGAAGAAGTCAAGGTCAAAGACATTGAAGCGATAGTGACCATCCGCCACGATGGCGCCGCTGTCATCCCTGCCGTCCCATACGATCTGGTCGGGACCGATGTCCTGGTGACGCCTGTAAAAGCTTGTCACCAGATTGTCTTGTTCGTCATAAATGAAACATTCGAAATTGACCGGTCTGACCACTCTGTAGTTGAGTGCTACGCTGTCTTGAATCCCATCCCCGTTGGGCGAGATATACTTCTGATCCGTATAGAGGTTGGTGATGCTCGACGATGCCCCCCATGTGACCCGTTTGCGACGCGACGCCTGATTTCCGGCACGGTCGTAAACCGTCAGCCGCACAAGAAACGACCCTTCATGGGGCGGCACCCAGACCGCAAGAACGTCGTTGACAGCCGGTATATCGGACGGCGGCGCGACCAGATTCCACTCCTGGGGATTTTTTACATCGGCGTACTCGAGCACATAACTCGAAAAATTGAGATCGGCGGCAATCCCTTTCAAAGCGATAGCGGATTCATCCTTGACCGCTCTTAAATCCATCGTAAGATTCAGCAATGAGCCCAGTGTCCAGAATGTTTCGTATCCTTTGATTAAACATTGTTCGGAATTGTCGACCTCTTTATGGTAAGTCATGTATCTGGCCATAGGCGAGAGCGCCGGCAATGCGTAATACCCTTTGGGAAGCGGCAAATCATTGCTTCGCTTTCCGGTTTTCGTATTCATTAAGAAATAGCCGTCGTAATTTTTCAGCAGCACATCCAGGTTGTTGTCCATGAAAAAAAACAATCGACTGATTCCCCGGTTTTCAGACGGGTCGGGATAGGTATAACACTCCGATCCATTCTGATATACGCACGAATAGGTATAGCAGCCGATGGCTCCCGGAATTCTGAAATCCTGTTTAAGCCGCGTTTGGGTATCGACGACGATCAGGTGGGGCTCATGGTGGGGGCAGTCATTGACTTGATTGAACAGTTTGTCGACGAAGGCAACCTTGCTTCCGTCAGGAGACCAGACTGGCGGCAAAAGAAACGCACCTAAAGATTCGCCGCCTGTCAATTTTCTAGGAGTTTCGTATATTGGAAACGTCTCGCCCAGCTCATTTGACAGGAAAATCGTTATCGACTGCTCCAGCTCCTCAATATATAGAAATTGCCCGCCCCTTGGATTGACGCTCAGCGAATAGGGATTGGGGTGCTCGGATACAAGTCGCGGTTGGTCCGGATTGTCTGTATTAACGATCAAGAGTTGCCCGTCCTGATATCTGCCACGGATAAAAACCACGGTATTGCCCGTCAACCAGAACAATCCAAACATTGTATTTGAGGGATCTGAACCAAGGTCATAGATGGATTGAACCGATCCGCCGGTATCGTATACCGCAAGCTCATAGTCACCTGCACCGCTGCTTGATCCGTCTGAACGATCGATTTGATAAGCCAGTTTTCTGCTGTCAGGTGACCATGTGGGGATGTTAAGCCAGTTATTGGAAAGCTCAACGGTCGCATCAATTCTGGTTTTGCCGGTGCCGTCCGGCGCAGCCAGCCAAAGCTCGTGGTTCAATGTGCTTCTTCGCCAAATGGTATAGGCAATGCGTGAACCATCCGGTGACCATCGAATATCACCATAAAATCGGGTTGTGGGACGTCTTGTCTCCTGAGCAAGATCAAGAGAATCGATCAGCACCATGCTTTCGCCGTAGCGATCGATAACCCATAGCTGCATCATCTCGCTGCGCCCGGTGGTTCGATGTCTTTTTTCCAAAACGACGGCAAGACGGCTGCCTTCCGGTGACAGCGCAAAGTCTCTTTCAGTACTGTTACCGCCGATAATATAGTCATATACGGGGTCGACGCCGATACTCCATTCCGGTGGTACAATTCGCGCGACATCGGAGCCATCGGCCGACATTGAATAAAGACCGCTCGGGATGTCAGGAAAATCAGGGTCGCTTTCCCACACAGAAAACACGATACCGCTTTCATCGGGAAACCATTGCCAGTTTTCATAGAAATACGGCAAATTACAGCTCAACATATTCTGCAGCAGAAACGGTGTGCCCATCGCTGCGCTTAGTGAGGAGCGATTGTTGTCGACCGTCGCGACCAGGCTCCCCAACTCGCTGCCGTTCAGGTCCTGCAGCTCCATGCGGTATCGGCCATCGGGTACGACCACCCCTTTCCGATCTTTGCCGTCCCACCTGATCATCCCGCCATCGGCAGCATCCAACTCATCGCCGGCAAAGGTTCTGACAATTTCATCCGATTCATTGATTATTTGGACTTGTACCGATTGGCTGGTTTCCAATCGGAAAAAAAGCTGAGTGTCATCCTTTATCCCGTCCCCGTTGGGCGACAGATACGGTTCGGTGATCCACAGATCCGCATCCTGTACGCCCATACTGCGCGATGCCTGATTGTTGTCTTCGTTTGTCTCGGCAATACGATTTTGCGGATCGACTTGTGCCACCGTTGCATAAACCCCACCCGCGGCAATTGACGGTACAATGAATTGGACTGCGCCCTGAGATCCGGCCGGTATTGCTGAGATTTGCCTTGTTCCGAGGGTCTGGCCATTCAATCCGGCGGTCACTTCGACATTTGAGGCAACCTGTTGACCGGCGTTCAGCACCAATATGTTGATTGTTACGGCATCCCCTTCTTTTGGCATCGCCGGATCGAATGAAATCGCGCTGTCGGCGACGACCAGATCGGGATAGGACAGGATTTTCAGGGGAGCAAATGTTTTATTATCCTGTTCATTGAATTCTTCAATTTGATTGGCCGCGTCCACGACGAAGAAGATCATGTGCTCACCAGGCGCCTGAAGATTCGACCAGTCATAAACAACTGTTTGCGCCTGACCGGGTTGCAGAGAAGCGATCTGCGATCGATTCAACAAAACGCCCTGATCCTCCGGATCCCCCAAATAAATGTCGACATCGATCGTTGAGGCGGCAACAAACCCCTCATTGGTCACGGTTGCCGAGATTTGAACATTTTGCCCCTGCAAACCGACTTCGGGAATAAAAGCGACATCATGATGCGTGATGGCCAGGTTTGGCGAGTCGATTGACCGCACTTCGATAGATTTTTCGGCTTGATTGTTGCTGCGCATCGCCTCATCAATGGCATGGTTCGGATCCACAACGGCAAAAAGTGCCACGGCAGAACCCACCTGATCCGTTTTCCATATCACCTGACGCGTTTCCTGCTGACCGCCCTGCAGAAAGGGGATGACGGCGGTACCGATTTCATTGCCGGGCGTCACGGCGTTTTTGTAGAACGACAGGGTGATGTTCTGGGCGTGGTAATTGCCCACATTTGAGACCGTGGCGCTCAAGGTCACATCCTCGCCGATCGCTATCGAGCCGGCCGACAGGTCGAAGTCATTATTATTCACTGCAAGATCGGGCGCCGGCACGATAGCGACATCTGCGATTGCCTGGTTGTCGCTTTCATCTACCTCGGCAATCAGATTATCGGGATCGATGCGAACGATGATTTCACAGTTTCCCAGCCGATCTCCAATGGCCAATTCCACTTCAACCACTTCCGATCCACCTATGGGAAGCACCGTGATATTCGATATTTCTCCGATCTGAATCGGATCCTGGTTTTGCGGCCGGATCAGAAATTGAACTGACAAATCGGTGATCTCGACACCGCCATTATTTCTTATGGTTGCCTGAAGGGGAATCACTTGGCCGCTCTTGAGCGTCCCACCGGGCAATGCGATATCGGAAGCAAAAACAGCCGCATTCGGGGATAGGAAT
Source organism: Desulfobacteraceae bacterium (assembly GCA_050291625.1). Classification (GTDB taxonomy): domain Bacteria; phylum Desulfobacterota; class Desulfobacteria; order Desulfobacterales; family Desulfosarcinaceae; genus JARRKU01. The sequence goes on along the minus strand of JBNKKC010000142.1, from coordinate 58,464 downwards.
CCGAAAAGGTGCAACGCAGCGGCGGTACGATTTCCATTGCCTTCCCAGCTGCCGTCGGGAAGCTGGCTGGCCTTTAAAAAGTTAACGGCGTCCTGCAATACTTCCGGTTCAATATTCCCGCTATCCAACAATGCTGATATGACATAATAGGTATCTTCAATATCGGGCGAAGTATCGCCAAATCCACTTCCCTCAACTCGCTTGGTCAACAGCCATGCAACTGCCGTATCGATCGGACCCGCCACATCAATTTTCTTTCCATAGACATTCAGCGCCGTGACCGCCATGGCAGTGGTTCTGATATCGGCGTCAGCATCCTTTGTGCCGCTCCAGCTGCCGTCAGGATTCTGACTCGCGAGCAGGTAGTTCACGGCACGCGAAGCATCCACGACAGAATCGGGCCGGACCTTACGCAGCTCATACAAAATTATTGCGGTGTCATACACGCTGCTGTCGTAGCCGCAGGCATAGCCCCATCCGCCATCCGGATTCTGACATGATCCGATCTGCTCCAGCTCCGTATCGTCATCCAGACCGTTGGCCCCCATAATCAACGTACGTCTTGCACGATAATCATTGCTTTCGATGGACGCGTTGAGAAGATAATCGAGCGCATGTGCATGGCTGGTACCGGATACTCCAAGCAAATCGTATGCTTCCAAAACCGCACATGTATCCCGCAGTTTGTTTTTGTCGCCCCAGTAGCCGCCGGACGCTTGATTATCCTGCAGCCAGGCAAGACCCATTTCCACTTCAGAATCAAACGCGGAAACATTTAACGGGAAAAGGTGTCCCAGGGCAAAGAAAACACAAACCACAGGACCGCAAGGGTTCCCTTCGAATTGATGCGACTCATTGTTTTATCTCCACATGATCTGGCAGGCATTTTTTCTGTTGCTTGGGAAGGCGCAATCGAAGCATTCGTGTGGTGTAAAAGACAGCTCTCACTTCACCCAACGGATACATCTGCATTTGCATACCAACCACTTTTCCAATCAAACAGCTCGAATAAAATGAACAACACTACTTCGGCTTTGCGCTCTGCTTCATATCTGCTTCGTCAAACATGAACACCGATAGGCTGATTTTTGGTTAGATCTATTGATCAATCCGGCATCCCTAAACGTCAAACGGCAAAGCTATGCTTCTGCGTCGATATTCGTAACTGCCGGACTATTTTTTTGAACGAGAGTGGAGCTATTAGTAATAATAGATGTAACGGGTTACGTTGAAAGGCAATTGTCGTGCCAAATTTCTTCGGATTAATTATTCACCTATATATCAAATATTCCAGTTCCCCAACCGTTGAAATATGCATATCATTGACAAAAAGGGGCAGAACTTTTGACATTTTTTGGCAATTAGAAGATGATGCCTTGTGTCGAGCCATGGAAATGCCGCAACAAGGTGACGGGCGGGAAAACCTGCACCACGGGGAGGTCTGAAATAATGCCGGAAGATATCCGGGACAAGCCGTATATCACCCACGATGACGTTGCTGGTTTGAATTTCATCAATCCGTCGGCCCCGTATGTGTTTCGCAGGCACTATCGGCAGGGTCTGCGTTCGCATGTCATGGAGATCCTGCATAAGAAGGATCTGGAACTCGAGGCGGCTGGAACGCTGATCGACGGCCACAGGCGATTCCCCAGGGCCACGCCGTATAAAATATTCCGGCTGTTTCGCACGCGCCTGCAAGCCCCTCAAAAGGCCCTGATCGAAATAGAGCGCGTCAAAATCGTTGAACAATATCTTGCCCCGGATTACCTGGCCAAATCCAATGAGTTCACCGTCGATTACCTGGGTCCGAACGGCTATGAGATGATGCTCTGCGGACTCCAGGAGTATGTCCCGGGCGAGATAGTCGACCCCTGGAATCTTCTCTATGGCGAGCGGTTTCTCAACGCCCTTTACCAGGACCTCGGCGATCCGGCGGGCCCATCCGACACCGCGAGACGGCGCTGGATCGAGCATACCCGCGGCCGGACCTCGCAATTCGTATCGAAAATCAAACGAATGATTCACGAAACCAGGCATATTCCCGACCTGGCGGGACTGGGCAACATGATCATGACGGCATCGGGCCGGATGAAGCTGGTCGATATCAACAACATCTCCCGGGTCTATTTCGACGCCGCCATCCGCCTGGATGATCGGGGTTATCCGGTATGCGACAAATCCATCGAAGCCCTGGCCATGCTTGAACGCAAGATACTGGGACATCCCATTGACAGCGACGACGCTATTTATCGAACCTTTCTCACCTCCCGGCGCATGGACGAGGTCGCAGCGCTGGAAAGACACTTTCTTCAGGGTCAAAAGATTGTTCGCACCACGTAACTTGACACAGCAGCAGGGATTCCCCATTTTAGAAGGGGTTTCAAGATAATTAAACGGGAGGATTTTATATGCTATCACTGGAAGAACTGAAGCGGGAGACCGATCTGATCAACGAAATCAACTGGGACCTCGGACCTGAGGAGGCTGTCAAGCTCTATCTGGAGTGGGGCAATACCGATTGGGGGAGCGGAAAGTATGTGATCCGTTCGGACAGTGATTATTCCACCTATTTTGTCGTCAATTGCTGGCGCGAACCCTTTTACATCTACCTCATTCGCCGCAACTCGAAAGAAGCGATCGAGCTGGCCCGATTTGAACTGCCGCCGCAGTTTGAAAAGGATGTTTGCGAACTGAAAGGCGTGTATGGGCTGGAACCGGACCTCAAGGCGTGGCTGATGCGCGAGTTGGGGGTTGTTGATTAGGGATTCGAAAAGTGCTTCTCCAGCATGATCTTGAGGATGGTGCGATCGGTTTCGATCATGCCTTCGGTGGTCAGGATGCCTATGTTTTTCATCGTCGCCTCGGGCGAGCCGTGGATTATCCCGTCGGTATCGCTGACCTTGACGCCTTGAAGTGAAAACAGGGCGGCCTGAACGGCGGTACCGGCCGCCGTGGCCAGTTTGAGAGCGCAACCGGCCTTTGCTCCATCGCAAATCACCCCGGCCAGATCCTCCGTGAGATTTTTAATGGCTCCGGCCAGGTGGTTGGCATCACCACCCAGAAGGTAGGTAACACCGGATGCAGCACCGGCCCCCGCTGCAACCGAACAGCCGCATACGGCGGACAGACGGCCGGTGTGCGCCTTGACATAGGCCGTGATCAGATGCGACAGGGCAATGGCCTCCAGGTAGGTTTTGCGGTCGACCTCAAGGTATTTCCTGACCGCAACGATCGGTAAAATGGCCGTCAGGCCGTGATTCCCGCTGCCGGCCGAACTCATCGCCGGCAGCTTCACGCCGGACATCCTGGCATCCGCCGCTGAAGAGGTCATGATGCGCGCATCGGTAATCATGTCGCGCTTGATCAGCCGTTGCCGGACCAGACGTTCCAATGTCCTGCCGACACCCAGCCCGCTGCCGAATTTCAGTCCGTGCTGCGCCAGCTGGGTATTGAAGCGGACGCCCTCCTCCAGAAAGGCGAAATCCTGTTCATCCAGCTGATCCACCAAAGCCATGAGCTGGGTCAGACGCAATTCCTTCAGCCACGTTTCCAGTTCATGAATCGGAACGGCCGGCGATTTGCCTGGTTCACCGGGGTCGGCGGGCACCGCTTTGCGCTCAACACCGTCCAGGGCCAGGTAGACCAGGTTGTCATGCATGCCCTCGATGACGGTTTCCGCCGTGTGGCTTCCAGCCTTGAGCAGCGTACGCACGTAAATACCTTTTGTCTCCTCCAGCAGATGCACATTGACTTTACCGGCATCGAGAAGCTTCAGACCCGCTGCAACGCAGGCCTCGTCGATGGGTTCGAGCACCTCCAATTTCAACCGGGGATCCCCGCCGACGGCTCCCAGGGCGGCCGCGGTATCCAGGCCGCAAAGGCCATCGGTGCCCGGAATAGACACGGCAATACCGTTTTTATAAATATTGGGGTCCACCCACACATCGATGGCGTCCACCGAACGGTCCGGCAGCATTGCCGCCGCTGCGGCGGCTCCCAAGGCAATGGCCACAGGTTCGGTGCATCCCAAAGCGGGCGACACTTCGAGTCTTAAAATATCTTTGACGGTAAACGATTTGAGTGAAGCGGTCATATCTTCAATTGTATAATATCTCGCGCAAAGACGTAAAGCATTTCAATATCCTTTAATGCCAATTTGGTATTGAGTTTGTCCGCCGGGAGACCGATATCCACAATAGAAGGTCATATCGGCTCTAACGATTCGAAAAGACAGTCGATCTTCGGATCCGGCACCTCGGTGGCCGTTTTCGTTTAATGGAAATCGGAATGGGACCAATGAAAAAAATCGCGCAAACAGCACTGGTGGTCATCACACTGTCTATCCTTTTTGCACCGTCTCTTTATGCCGCCGGCCAACAGGCGTCTGACATTTCATGGGGATTTCTGGCGATCGGGCTTTTCGGAGGCCTGGCATTTTTTCTGTACGGTATGGAAAAAATGAGTGAAGGCATGAAAAAGTCAGCCGGAAACCAGATGCGCACGATCCTGGCCGCCCTGACCCGCAATCGCGTCATCGGCCTGTTGGTCGGCGCCTTCGTGACCATGGTGATTCAATCGAGCAGCGCCACAACCGTCATCCTGGTTAGTTTCGTGCAGTCCGGTCTGATGCGGTTTGCCCAGTCGTTGGGTGTAATTTTGGGGGCCGATATCGGCACCACCATTACGGCCCAATTGATCGCATTCAAACTCACCGACTATGCTTTGCTGATGGCTGCCGGTGGTTTCGCCATGCGCATGCTGGGCAAATCTGAAAAAATACGCGATATGGGGGAGGTCATCCTCGGTTTCGGTATTTTGTTCTATGGGATGAAACTCATGAGCGATGCCATGAAGCCCCTGCGTGGCTTTCCGGAATTTATCCAGATCTTAAAGGAACTGGAAAACCCCATGCTGGGAATATTTGTCGGAGCGATCATCACCGCGGTCATCCAAAGCAGCAGCGCCTTCACGGGTTTGGTCATCGTGTTGGCCCAACAGGGTTTGATCGGCCTCGAGGCCGGCATTCCCATGATCTTCGGCGCCAATATCGGCACCTGTGTCACCGCGGGATTGGCGAGTATCGGCACATCCAGAGATGCCAAGCGTGTGGCCCTGGCCCATGTGGTGTTCAAAATCGCCGGCGTTCTGCTGTTCGCCTTCTGGGTCCCGACGTTTGCCGACATCATCCGATCCTTTACAGCCGGCATGGGGGCAGGGCTGGCTCGCCAAATCGCCAATGCCCATACCTTGTTCAACGTGGGACTGGGGCTCGCGTTTTTGCCGCTCACCGGTCTCTTCGGCCGATTGATCGTCCGAATGCTGCCCGACGCGCCCAAGCACGAGGACATACGGCAGGTCAAATGGCATCTGGATCAACAGACGATCGTCAGCCCTGCCGTGGCCATCGATCTGGCACGCAAAGAAATTTCAAATATGGCCCAATTGGTCGGACGGATGCTGCGGGCCAGCATCGTCCCCTTCATGTCGGATAAGACTTTGATATCCAAAGAGGCCGAAACCGCCGATGAAGCGAGTATGCTTGTCAATGAAATACCAACGCGGGACGAATTTCATCCCGAGCTTTCTTTGATCGAAGGCATTCAGATGCGGGAGAATAAAATCAACTTTTTTCAGGCCAAGATCACGGATTACTTGATCCAAATCAGCCGCTTGGAGATCTCTGATGAGCAATCCAACGAGATTTACGGCATGATCGGCATCGTCAAGGATATGGAGAGCATCGGCGACTTGATTCACCGAAACATGCTGCCGCTGGTGCAAAAAAAGAAGGCCTTGGAAGTGGATTTTTCAGAAGAGGGCAAAGAGGAGTTGTTGATCTACCATGGCAAGGCCTGCCGCCAGTTGCAACGCCTCAAAGAGGCTTTTGCGGAGCGGAATCTTGAAAAGGCCGACCAGATTATGGCCAAAGAGCGAAAATATCTGGATCTCGAGTTGAAATACCGAGTGCATCATCTGGAGCGCCTGAAGCATGCCCGCGCGGAATCGGTCATGACCCACGAAGTGCACCTGGAATTGATGGATTTGATGAAACAGATTATCGTCTACAGTTCCAACATCGCCAAAACATATCTCGCGACGATGCAGAAAGAGGATTAACCGGATAAAAATCTCTACCCAAAAATGGGTTATTTCGCCCACGATGGGTCATTTCACCCGGTCAAAACTCCCAACATCGGAAACGCCCACACTGTCCAATTTTTATCATACCGTTATTATTGATAATTATTTTTTGAAAACCCTGGCACAGTCATTGCTTTATAATTGGCTAACTTACGGGGTGGAATCTGCACTGAATTCAACGACAATGACACTGAGCTGGACGGAGTTGCACGAATCTGGGATATTGGCTGAAGCGAAACGGATCTGAACGATTAATTCTGACTTGATCACCCTCCCGAACGACAACTGAATTCTGACACGCACGCACAACTGAATCTCGACCGAAAGCTGAACGACCGCACTGACTGAATGCCCGGTAAGTTGGGGCGACCAGCGACTGCCAAAGCGCACCCTTGCTGGCCGCCCCTTTCTCTTCCAAAGGTCACCCAACCACAACGGTCCAGGATGAACATCCAGCCCCGGTGGATATCTTATCCGACGTCGCAAAATCGATAAAAGTATGCTATGAAATCCGGATCACAGTAGACAGCGGCATGTTCCAGCCGCCTTCAGCGGCGTGCGCCCATCACTTTTCGTACCACTGTTCCCGGAAGGCAATATGAAACATCTCTTAATCGTCGATAGCGACACGATCACGCTGCATACGATTGTCGGGTTGCTGAAGAGCCAGGGAAATTTTCTGAATGTGCTTTCTGCCGGCGGCAACCGGCAGGCGGTTGATATCATCGCCGCCAACTCGATCGATATGGTGGTCACCGGCCTGCACCTGCCCGAGATTGCCACTATTGAATTAATCGCCAAGCTCAAGCGCAACCATCCGCAAATCGGTATCATCGTCATGGCCGGCAGCGCTTCGGAATTGTTGCGCGCCAAGGTCAAACAGCAAAACGGCGTCATTTTGTTTGACCAGGCGCTTGATACCGCGCTGCTTGTCCAACGCATCTTTTCCGAGTTGGATATTGAATACGGCGGCCGGATCCGGGGTGTGAGCCTCCCCGCTTTTCTGCAGATGATGGAACTCGATGATCGCAGCTGCTCCCTGAACATCACTGCCAAGGCAGGTAGCGGCTGGTTGTATCTCTGGAAAGGAAGGCTTGTCGCTGCGAAACTCGGAAAATTAAACGGCCGCCTGGCCGCCCTGCAGATCCTGACATGGAAAAATGTTGCTATCGACATCGATTATAAGGTACCGGAATGCCCGCGCGAGATCACCAAGCCGCTGATGAGTCTGATCATGGAAAGCGGTCGATTGATCGACGAGGATCTTCATCAAGGGGCGGACCAGCGCCGGCATGAGCGATTCGACTGCCATGTTGCAGTGGACTATGATCTGAGTGAATGGACCTATCGATGCTGCCTGATGGACATCAGCATGGGAGGGGCCTACATTTTAACCGAACAGCCCATCGAAGCCGGCCAGAGAATCATCATATCCCTGGCCTCAACCAACGACGAGCGCAGCGATTCTTTCAACGGCGTCGTCACTCGTCGCGACGCGAAAGGCATCGGTGTCAGATTTGACGATCTGTCATTGCGACAGAAGGAGATGATCAAGGCAATGCGATCACCGTCAATCCATCGTCTTTGATGCCTCCATATGCCGCAGATACCCGTCGACAACATGTTTCGGGTCGATCTGCAGAATCTGAGCATACGACTTGAGATACATCTTCAGGTAGATCTCTGCGGGCAGATCATCGAAGCGATCTTGTTCGATAAAGGAGATATTTGTCGGGCTGATCTTGGTGATTTCATAGATCTCCATGATCTCGATACCAAAAGCTTCCCGTAATTTTTTCAAATCACTGCCGGTCACCTGGTCCTTGGAGACAACCATATCGACCAGCGACCCTATCTCCGCCTCTGCAGACTTCTTTGCTACCCATCGGTCGAGATTTCTGATTTTAGAAGCGGTGCTGCCCTGCGACGTTACCATAGCCTTTCTTTGCGCCGAAGGACTCAGATCCGCAGTATCGATCTGCCCGCCGGCAAGAAGAGTCTGATTGTAAACAGCTCTCTTTTCGTCATCAATCAATGTTAAAAATGCGGTCTCAATATCTTTCAGTAGCGCAGCACGCTGGACATCCGAAAAAAGAGAAAGCGTGGCCAGGGAATCCTCCTCATAAAGATCCAGGGCGTCTCGGTAGGCCTGTTTGATGTCGTTCAAGGTTGCACCGGGAGACACCCGTAAAATCTGGTAGTACGTTAGTCCCTTAAATGATCTCATTGCGCCCAGCCGCCTCCCAGGGCTATTGAAGTATTTACGTCAAAAGCGATATCTTGAAGCCGATATCAAGTTATGCTTTCGGATCGCGTTGCCGGTCGTCGCGGCATTACCCTGCGGCCGTTTCCCTCTATTCACGCCGAAAACATTCGCCTAAAGTCTATCGTCATGCTGCGCCAGTCGTTCAGCGATGTTCTTCAGGTTCACCGCCGCCCTCACATCCGGAAATTCACGGACAAAAAGCTTTCTGTGAAAGACAGCGTCCAGCACCCGTTCATCAAAATCGACATTGCCCAAAAACTCAAATCTTGAATAAAAATGCCGGTTGCAGACGTTCTCTATTTTCTTCCCCAATACCTGGTCCATGTTCTTACGAAATTGATTGAGAATGAATTTAAAATTGAATCTGGAGATTTGGCGCTTTAGAAATGCTTCGTTGTCCGGATCGCTGTCGAGCACGAAATCAATGATATCGCTCGAATTCATCGAATTCAGTTCCTCTTCAGAAACCTGTTTGACCGTGGCGTTAAACTCATTTCGTTTAATCAACTGTTTGAGCCGGCGAAGATACGCCGACTTGATGAATCGAAAGGCATTTTCGATGGACGTCGGCTCAGGTGTACAGACAAACACACCCTCTGTGGAGGTTAAAAAGAAATCCAGTGTATTGAAATTCGTGCCGGCCCCCAGATCGATCAGGATAAAATCGAACGACAGCTGTTTTATGGCTTTAATCAGTTTTAATTTCTGGGCATGAAACAGATTTGCTATTTCCATGGCACAGTGAAACGAGCTGATAAACGAAAGATTGTGAACATTGGTGGGCATCGCAACGTCTTGGAGTGACGCGACGCGTTTGTCCAGGAAGCTGTCGATACCGTTTTGAGGGCTTTTAATGCCAAGAAATGTATGTAAATTTGAGGCGCCCAGATCAAGATCGATGACGACCACTTTGCGGCCATGTTTGGATAGAAGGGCTCCAAGGCTGGCAGCGATAAAGCTCTTGCCGACACCGCCTTTGCCACCGCCTATAGGATAAATCACCGGCATACCAGCAGAAAACTAATGCCACCAATGCAGGCAATAGTCAAAATCGCAAAGCACGGCATCCGGGCAATCGCTGCAGCGATGCGTCACCTTTTGTTCCTTGTTGTTCCGGCAAATCGCTGTTGGATCATTTTCAGAAAAGTCCGCGGAAGCTTGCTGATCCATTACCGCCATCCTCTTTTTTCAAAGCACATCAACGTCCAGTTCAGCCTAATGCGACATCATCACCATTCAAACGTTCTGTTCTTTATGAGAGCCGCTCTTAATCGGCTAATAAGCAATATCGGATTCATAGCAGTACATGCGGCAGGGTTCAATATATTTATTCAATTCGAACGGCTTTTTCCTTTAAGTCATTCCGGCGCAAGCCGGAATCCAGAGGGTTTTCAACTGGACTCCGGCTTGCGCCGGAGTGACATTAATTTTTAAACTTATTTGTAGGACACAACGCTAGAAAATGGCCTAATCGCCGTATATCCGGGCAAATACATCGGCAAACGCTTCAAACTTCGTCGGCGTCACTGTCTCCGGCGTGCGTTTCAGGCCCGTTCCAAAAAGGCCGTCATTGATTCCGGCACTCATCTCAGCCAGCAATTGCGCCATATCGTTTGTTAAACCTGACTCAACAAGCCCCCTGATGTAATCCTGCCTGGAGAAGTAGATGTATGTCAGGTCCGGTTTGCCGATCTTTTCGCCGATAATCCGGGTCGCGTCCTCCATAGTGATATCCTGGGGGCCCAACAATTCCCGGACCGATTTTCCACTGAAATCTCTTCCAAGCATATGCTCCGATGCAACCTTGGCGACGTCCCGGGCGGCAATCATGGCAACCGGCAAATCGCCCCTGACATGTCCTCCGTTGATTCCCATCGTTTTTATCAGTTGCACGTTCATCAATAGATTTTCCATAAAATAGGTGGGTCTCAAATGCAGACAATTGATGGCTTCGATGTTATTCAGGCGTTTCTCCTGGTCGCGCAGACCTCTGATGGGACCGGTGTTTTCTTTCAAGTGAGCACCGTGGCTGCTCAAATTGACGACATGGGTCACGTTTGAATCGACAAGGGCTTTGGCGACGGTGCGCCCGAATTCATTTTGGTAGGCAATGAAATCAATGGCCGAATAATTGGGTGGGATCATGACAAACACGGTATCCGATCCGGTAAACGCTTCGGTCAAAAACGCCAGATTGGCCGCATCGCCGAGAGCAGCATGTGCGCCCAAATCGATTAACGGCTGCATTTTTTGAGGTGAACGGCCGATCGCCCTGACTGGTTGTCCCTTCTTTAAGAGTATTTCAGCCAGATGACGGCCTATGTTTCCAGTGGCTCCAAGAATAGTATGCATGGTGCGTCTCCTCCTTTTTTGGTTTTTTGATTGCAATGGATCTGATCAGAGGCAGGAACGCAGGTCGATGATTAGAATAAAAATAAACACTCTGCATAAAGATACAAGCCGCCTTGAGAAGATCAATAGTAGGAATTCACTGCCACTGTCCTCCTGATTTTCACCGTTTGCATGACCGAAGCGACATGGTTACCTATTATCGAACAACAGAAAAGTATTTAATAATTGCCAGGATGCATCATGCGTCAAGCTAAAGCGGCCTATGCCGACAACCTAAACCAACAAAAGGATAAGACAATGAAAACGATAAAAATAATTTTAATAGCAATGATCATTGGCGCAATTCCCGGTCTCGTCATTGCCGGCAGCCATGCAAAAACCGATAAACCGGCAGAATCGATGATGGAGATGGATATTGTCGATACGGCTATTTCGGCGGGTCAGTTCAATACACTCGTCCAGGCGGTTCAGGCCGCCGACCTGGTCGATACACTCAAGGGCCCCGGGCCTTTCACTGTCTTTGCACCAACGGATGAGGCCTTTGCAAAATTGCCGGCCGGTACGCTGACCGATCTACTGAAACCTGAAAATAAATCGAAGCTGCAATCTATTCTGACTTATCACGTAGTGGCTGGAAATGTCATGTCCACCGATGCCGTGAAACTGACCTCCGCCAAAACAGTGAACGGCGAGAGCTTTTCCATTCGAACGGAGAGCAATGGGCTCATGGTCGATGAAGCAACGGTAATCAATGCCGATATCAAGGCCAGCAACGGCGTCATTCATGTGATAGACCGTGTTATTCTTCCCTAATTATTGCAAATAACACTGAATGGCGCCTGTAGATGACCATGGGCGGGACCGGGTTTCCGGATCCGCCCATGTATTTCGTTTCAACACGATGCCGACCGGCAGGACTCTATTTCCTGCAAGTGTCAATGACTTCGTTTCGTCCATCCCATCTGGCGTCCGGGCTGAAACGGCGATTGCGGTGCCTCGCCCGGTGAGGTTCGAAAATATGTTGCAACGCCAACGGATAGCACAGATAAACGCTTAAGTTTTGCGTCAACCTGCCGATATAGTGATCTGAGCAATGTCATCGGCCACCGCCCCGCTTGAAATTCATAGAGGCCGCTCCTCAGCTGATTCCGTTTATTGTGCTGACAATACTCACTATTTCTGACTAAGGCGGCATATGGGAACAAAAAAAACGGACAGGGACGACAAAACCCTAAACCAATCTGGTGCCAAGCCGAAAATCGCTGTCATCGACGACGAGCAGCGCTGGTTGAAGGTGTTTCGGAGGCTGTTTCGGAACAGCAAATATGATGTCGACACCTATTCGGAGCCCCAGGCGTTCCTGGATACGGTCGCGGCTTCGCCCGACCTCTACTGTGGCATTATTTGTGATATCAAAATGCCCGATATCGATGGGTATCAAGTATTTAACATTATAAAGTCCAATAAAGCCACTCAGAAGATTCCGTTTTTAATGGTTTCCGGCGTCCTGACACAGGACCACAATTTTGCCAAAGTCCAGGGTATCGCCCACATCTCCAAACTCGACGACAACCTGCGGGTAAGGGTCTTCAAGGAACTGATCGACGTCATCGAAAACTGGCCCAAGGTGAGGCAATATCTGGAAGACAAACAGATAGCGGCGGAAAAAATCGAGTTCTTCTGCCAGTTTTTCATAAATTATCATCAGTATTTCAATGAGATATTAAAATATGTCAACCGGATGGAGCGGGCGTGCGTCAAATCCGATCTGATATCCATGGCGCGCATTAAATCCGAGTGTGAAACATACATGGAGGACCTGCAGACGACATGCATGGATCTGATTACCACCGTTCAGGAAAACCCTGAAACGACAGGATTTATCAGTAAATTGTGCGAACGCTGCCGGACCAGTCTGAATATGATCCAGACCTTTCAATTCATCCTCGGCGAAGAGGCATACTCCAGTCTTCAATTTCAGACCTTTCTCCAGGACTGCCGGATGAGTCTGGGAAAAATCATCATAGGAACCGAACAGGGATACAATCTCAGAAGCACCGGCACCTGATGAAGGAGATACAGCCGCTGTGAATGCAAACCTCTCCCCACCGCAACCGGATCAACCGTATCGTGCCGGCCGGGCCGGCGATGACCCCTTGGATACCATCGTCAAGCGGATCCTGCACACCAAGGATTTTCCGGCTATATCGGCTTATCTCGTTGAAATAAATAAAAAGCTATCGGAAACGGACGTCAATTCCTCCGCATCGGATCTGGCGAATGTAATTTTAAAAGACTATGCGTTGACCAGCAAGATGTTGAAGCTGGTCAATTCCGCCTTCTACGGATTCGTGGCGGGCAAGGTAACGACGGTCAGCCGGGCCGTGGTTATCCTGGGGCATGACAATGTCCGTATGATGGCCGTAGGCCTGGTGTTGTTCGATCATTTTCGCAACAGGTTCGAATTGAGGGATTTGAAAGCGGCCGTAAATTGTTCCTTCTGGCGCGGCCTGGTAGCCCGTGAGATCGCCGGATTGTTACCGGCACCCGACCCGGAAGAGGCGTTTATCTGTGCGCTGCTGTTTCAGCTTGGCAAGCTGTTGACCATCTATAACATGCCCGAGAAGTATAACGAGATCAAACATCGCATCTCGCCGGATCATTCGAATGAGGAATCGGTCGTCCGGCAGGTTCTCGGAGTTTCCTACCGGGCCCTGGGAACGAAGATCTCCAGGGAATGGGCATTGCCGAAGGTCATCTGCGATGCCATGGCGCCGATCCCTGCGGACCGACTCGAGCGAAAACATGTCAACTTGAATCCATTGAACCTTCTGGCCAACTTCACCGACGCATTGAGCCAAATTGTCATCACAATTCCCTGGTCGAATCGAAATGACGCCATCAAAAAACTGCTGCACCGCTACCGTCATCATCTCTCGATTTCCGACAAGCAATTGAGCATGGTCCTGGCGGCAAGCCTGGAACGCGTCTATCAACATGCGGAGGCCATGCAGTTGGATACCGAGAACTGCGAATTCCTGCAACGGTTGGCCGGACCGCAGGCACGGAAAAAGACGCTCGCAGGCGAGAGCAAGGCGCAAATCAACACCTACCAGTTATTCAGTCCCAAAGCCTTTCAGACATCGGCGCCGGCCACCAATACGGAGGACGCCATCAGCATCATCATGGACGGCATCCAGGAGATCGCTGCCACGATGACGGAAGATCATAACCTGAACGATGTGGCTCTGATGAGTATCGAAATCATGTACCGCGCATTGCGGAGCACCCGCGTGATTATGTTCGTCAATGAGAGTCGGCAGGGCCTGATGGAAGCCCGCTATGGCTACGGCCCCGATATCGATCGCTACGTGGGAGATGTGAAGTTCAGAATCGATTCGGCACAGGATCTGTTCAATCAATCCATTGCATCCGGCCAGGATCTGATGGTAGAGGATTCGCACTCACCGGATCTGCTGCATTTGATCCCGCACTGGTACAAAGCCGGTATCAATGCCAGAGCCTTCATCTTCCTGCCCGTCTCATATAAGTCAATTTGTGTTGGTGCATTTTATGCGGATTACGACCATCCCGGTCCGCCTGTCAACGCTCTCGAGCACAAGTACCTGTCACTGCTCCGCAATCAGTTGGTGCTGGCCATTAAGATGTCCAAAAAACCCTGACCTTAAATGAAAAAGACGGCCAATGGCTTATCCCTCTATTTGCTCTTGGTGCCGGTGACGGCCCCCCGGTGCGTGTCCGTGCGCCATTTCCCAGCGTTTGTCCAGAAAGTAGAGAATCGGTACCGTCATCCTGGAAAAGAGCAGCGAGGCAATTTCACCGGCCATCAGGGAGATGGCCAGTCCCTGAAAGATGGGATCGAACAATATGACCGAGGCGCCGACGACAACGGCGGCCGCCGTTAGCAGCATGGGCCGGAAGCGAACCGCCCCGGCGTCGATGACCGCCTGGTCCAAAGCTGCGCCTTCACTGACCCGCAGTTCGATGAAATCCACTAGAATAATGGAATTGCGAACCACAATTCCCGCGCCTGCTATGAAGCCAATCATCGACGTAGCCGTAAAAAAGGCTCCCATGGCCCAGTGGGCCGGCAGGATACCGATCAACGAAAACGGTATGGCAACCATGATCACCAAAGGTGTGGAAAAGGACTGAAACCAGCCGACGACCAGCACGAATATCAATACCAGCACCACGGCGAAGGCAATGCCCATGTCTCTGAAAACCTCGTAGGTGATATGCCATTCGCCGTCCCACTTCATCGAAAATTTACGGTCGCTGTCGGGCAGATTGGCGGTATGCTGTGTCATGTGGTATCCCTCGGGCAGCTCGATGGTATCAATCATCTTGCGCATTTCCAGGATGGCATAGACCGGGCTCTCTTTGACTCCGGCCACATCGGCGGTCACATAGACCACGGGCATGAGGTTCTTATGGTATATGCTTCGATCCGCCGGGGTCAGTGTGGATTTGACCAGCGAAGAGAGCGGAATCAAATTGCCGTCGGCCGCCTGCATCATGATGCCTTCCAGGCGCTTGACATCGGCCCGCTCGTCCAGGGGAAGCGTCAGAATTAAAGGCACATCTTCACGCTCTTTGGGCTGATGCAGCAGCCCGACCTGGCGTCCGCTGAGTGCCATACGCAGGGTTTCGGAGAGTTGCACCGGACTGATGCCGTGCAGGGCCGCCTTTTCCCGATCGACCTGCAGTTGGTAGCGTGGATAGGAATCTTCCATAAACCAGTCCACATCCACAACACCGGGCGTCTTTTCGAACACCTGCATGATCTGAGCGGCGATCTCACGCTGCCGTTCATAGTCGGGCCCGTATACTTCCGCCACCAGGGTCGACAGCACCGGCGGCCCGGGCGGGACTTCCGCCACCTTTACACGGGCGTTGTGGTGCCCTGCAATGTCCTGCAGATGGGGTCTGAGCCGCTTGGCAATGGCGTGGCTCTGCTGTTTGCGGTGCCCTTTTTCGACGAGATTGACCTGGATATCCGCCTGGTACGCACTGCGTCGCAGGTCGTAGTGGCGTACCAGCCCGTTGAAGTTAAACGGGCCGGCAGTGCCCACATGAACCTGGTAGTCGGTTACTTCGTTGACCGTGGCCAGATAGTCAGCCATTTCCAGCGCTGCGGCACTGGTGGCTTCCAGTGTGGCCGATTCAGGCATATCGATGATCACCTGAAATTCACTTTTGTTGTCGAACGGCAGCATTTTGACACGCACCAGCCCGACACCCACCATGGCGCAGGCCAGGACCAGCAGGCCCACGACACCCGCCAGAAAAGACCAGCGCCACATCGGCTTGTGAATCAAAGCATTCATCACTTTCCGATAGAGGCGCGTGCTCCAGCCTTCCCCTGCCGTATCGTGCTGATGGCTGCCGCCGCCTGTTTTAAGCAGTCGTGCAGCGGCCCATGGTGTGACGATAAACGCCACCAGCAGGGAAAAAACCATTGCAGCGGACGCCCCCACCGGTATGGGCCGCATGTAAGGGCCCATCAGACCGCCCACAAATGCCATGGGCAAAATGGCCGCAATCACCGCCAGTGTGGCCAGGATGGTTGGATTGCCCACTTCGTCCACGGCCTCGATGGCAACCTTGAAGCGGCTGCGTCCCTGATTCTGCGGCAGATGGTTGTGGCGCACGACATTTTCCACCACGACAATCGCATCGTCGACCAGGATACCGATGGAGAAGATCAGTGCAAAAAGCGTGATGCGATTGAGAGTGTAACCGTAAAAGTAAAAGGTCGCCATGGTCAAAGCCAGCGTGACGGGAATGGCCAGCGCCACGACCCCCGATTCCCGGCGGCCAAGCGCCAGCCAGATCAGCAGGGTGACGGAAACAACGGCGATCGCCATATGGTACAGCAGTTCATTGGATTTTTCCTTGGCCGTTTCACCATAATGACGTGTAACGGTCATCTTCACGTTGTCGGGGATGATGGTGCCGCGAATGTCCTCGATGCGATGCAGGACGTTCTCCGCCACGGAGATGGCATTGGTGCCTTTGCGTTTGGCGACCGTCAGGGTGATGGCCGGAAACCGGCCCCGGGCCTCGATATGCTTATCTTCGGCCGCAGGCCCGGTGCCGAAAAACAGGTATTGATTCGGTTCGGCCGGCCCATCGACAATGGTCGCGACATCCTGAACATAAATGGGGCGGCCGCCGTGAATACCCAATACGACACGCTCCAGGTCTTCTACCGTTTTGATAAATCCGCCCACATGCACCGTCACCTGCCCCTGAGGCGATGGATACATTCCGGCGTCCGCCTCCTGGTTGGCCGCCTGCACCATCATCGCGGCACGGGATAGATCCAGGCCCACCGCGGCCAGCCGTACGGGATCGAACAGCACGCGCACTTGCCGTTCGGCACCGCCGATCAGGGATGTAATCGATACATCGGGTTCGCGCTTGATGACGTTTTCAACCTCGGCCGTCACGCGGCGCAGCATGTATCGGTCCAATTCCCGGGACCAGAAGGTCAATGCCAAAATCGGTACGTCATCGATATAGCGCGGTTTGATCAACGGCGGAGCCACCGACCAGGGAATGCGATCGTAATTGGCTGCAAGCTTTGACTGCAGGCGTACAATCGACTCTTCTTCATCCTGCCCCACATAAAACCGCACCACCGCCATACTCATACCCGGACTGGATGTGGTATACACATATTCGACACCAGGGATCTCCCAAAGCAATTTCTCCATGGGGCTGGTGATGCGCTGTTCGACTTCCTTGGCACTCGCGCCGGGCATCTGAACAAAGATATCGATCATCGGCACGATGATTTGGGGCTCTTCTTCCCGTGGAAGAGCGATGACGGCTGCAATGCCAAGCAACAGAGAGGCCAGAATCACCAGCGGCGTCAATTTGGAATCGATAAAAAATCGGGAAATCCTGCCCGCCGTGCCCATCGTGCTGTTCATATCCCGCTCTCCTCGATTTTAACGCCGTCTTTCAATTTGGGCGATGCCTTAACGATATACTTCCAGCCGGCTTTCAAACCGGAAACGACTTCGACCTGATCGCCGATGGTTTTCCCGATTCGCACCAGCCGGAAGCGGGCCGTCATCGTGTCATCGGCGATGTACACACCTTGCAGTTGGCCCTGGTCCACAACGGCAGATCGCGGAATCAGCATCATGCCGGTGCCGCCCAACGGAATGAAGACACGTGCGAACATCCCCGATTTTAGATCCAAGCCCTCCGGCATGCCCACTTTGACTTGAAACGAACGGCTGCGGGCGTCGGCCGACGGGATGATGCGACCGACTTCACCGGCAATGACCTGACTGCTCAGGGCGGGAACGACCACCTGGACTTCGAGTCCGATCTTGACCGCCTGAATGTGGCGCTCCGGCAATACCAGATCGGTGCAGAAAAGCCCTTCCTGTTCGATGGTTAAAAACGGCGTCCCCGGAGAAGCCAAATCGCCTGGATTGATCATCTTTGCCACGACACGGCCGTCATAGGGAGCTCTGACGTCGGCATCTTTCAAGCTGACGGTCGCCGCCGCCACCGCCGCCTGAGCCTGACGATGGCGCGCTTCGGCCCGGTCGAATTCCTGTTGGGTCACCGATTGGGTGCTGAGTAATTGCTGATAGCGTCGGTACTCTTTGGCCGCCACTTCGGCATTGGCCTGTGCCTCTTGCAGTCGGGCCTCCACTTGACGCCGGTCCAGCGTCACGAGCAGGTCCCCTTTTTTCACCAGATCGCCTTCGGTCACATGCACCGCACGCACCGTACCCATCAGCTTGCTGGATATGGTGCTGGCCGTTCTGGCCGTCACCGTGCCCACCGCCTCGTACATAAAGGGTTGCTGGGTTATTTGGGCGACTGCCACCTCCGCCTTGACGGACGTCTGGTCACCCTGCTCCGTCGTGCCGGGTTCGATCTTCTGACCGCAAGCGACTGTTAATGCGACGGCCAATAACAAAATCAAAGGACCAATGGATCTTCTATTCATCATTTGCTCCATTTGTAAAATTAGCGAAACGTCCTGTCTATGGTTCCCGCAGCCAGAGCCAGATCGATGCGGGCCACCTTGTAATCGTGCAGTGCCTTGAAGACCTTCGTGCGGGCCTGTTGCAGGGAGACCTGGGCATCGAGCAAATCAACGATTGTCAGCAGCCCTCCGCTATATCGATTGGCCACGATTCGCAGTCCCTCATCCGCCTGATCGACCGCCGCGCGGGCGACGGCAATGGATTTCCATGCGCTTTGGGCTTGATAATACGCACTTTGAGTCTCGACTCTGACCTGGAGGACCGCCCCGTCGTAATTGGCCTTTGTTCCAGCCAGATTGGCTTTGGCCTCCGCAACCATGGAGGAGGTTCGCTGACCGCTGTAGAGGTCGAGTTGCAAGACGGCGCCGACCGTATAATTGTCATGACTGTCACTGAAATCTTCCGAATTGAACTCATAATTGCCCTGCAAGGCCAGGCGCGGCCAATGGCCGGCTTTCGAGCGGCTCACCGCCTTGCGGGCGATGACCTGCTCAAGCTGGCGCTGCTTCAAATCGGGTCGTCGGGACAACGCCAAATTGATCCAGTGGTTCAAATCACCTTCCAGCAAAACACATTTATCGAAAGGCGTCTGTGGTTCGATCGGACCAGTGTCCCCGCTCCCCATGGCTGCGTACAGCATGGCCTGGGAAACCTTCACCCGGCTGTCGGCCATCAGCCGCTGCTGCTCCAGATCGGCGATGCGCACCTGGGCGCGCAGGACGTCGCTTTTTACTGCCAATCCAGAGCGTTGGCGGTCTTGGATGAGTTTCAGATGGGCCTGCGCCGTCAGCAGGGATTGATCGACGACATCTCGATTTTCCACCGCCAGCAGAAATCCGACGTAATACTTGGCCACCCGGGAAATCACTTGCTGCTGTGTTCGGATCAGGCCGTAAGAGACCGCCTCCGCACCGGTTTGCGCCTGGCGATAACCGCTCCAGGTCATTCCACCATCGTAAATATTCCAGGACAGATTAAGCGCGGTGTTGAAATTATCGACAGCCTCCGGATCATTCAACTGCTCAGGAGCAAAGTCCGACGTCTGGATCGTTCCTTGATTGAGTTTGGTGCCAAAGGCCCAAAGCGGGCTGTTGGTACGGGTATAAGATTCAGAGATAGCCAGTTGCGGCAGCAGTCCGGAACGGGCACCGTCGACCTGTGAGTCGGCGGCATCGGCCCGGTATCTTGCTGCAACGATTTGCGGGTTGCGGGCGAGTGCCGCATCGATTGCATCACCGAGCGAAAGCCGGTTGGATGACTCCTGGGCCCAGGCACCGAGCGGCGCCATGATGAGTGTCGTCCACCATAGGATGATCCAGTGCCTTTTCCAGATCGATACTCTCCTGCAGGCCCTGTGATTCCGTCGCAAGCCGCCAAAGAATCGAAAAAGCATTGAGACTCCTTTCAACGTCATGCCTGAACAGGAAAGGCCATTCCCATCCAAGGATTAAGTATGATTACCTGTCATCGGCCCGCCTCCTGCAAAGGCGCCCCGTTGTTTCCAAAGCCTATGCACCGGTAACGGCAGGTCCGCTTGCTCGCCGCCGGGCTGCGGTCGCAGGCCGGAGGCAAATCATCGGAACGGCAACATCTTTTGTCGGGAATAAGGAACCGCAAGTATCGAGATGGTTACATCTCTGTGCACCTGTAAAGAGTTCCATACCACGAATGCTGTTTGATGTTGAACAGGAATTTTACCAATTTCAAGCCTAAGTGCTGAAAAAGAATCCATATTTTAATGGTATAGATAAGGACCAGCGGACTTCCGGATTATCGATGGTGCGGCTGCATCCCGCTTTGGCGGCAAGCGGAAAAAAAGCCAATCGAAAAGCATTACCTTTACACCACACTATGTAAAAAAGGTTACAATAAGTAAGTAATTCACTTCAGTAAATCACGCCTCGCTCATACCCGACAAATTTCTCTTTTTTACATAATATATTAATATTAATATATATAATTAAAATAGATGCGCTCTGGCATACCACTTGCTTTATGAACCGTAAAGGCTTCACTATAACAATCATTCGCTCATTGAGACGTGTAAGAGGTAATAATGAAAAAGTTAGCTATCTATATGTTTTTGGCCTTTCTGATCTGGACGCTTCCGGCGTTGGCCACCAATAAGGGAGAGCAGACGGCACGGGGAGCTGCAGAGACCAGACAGGCTATCAGTACGCAAAATCAAACTTCAGAGACGAGTGCTCCAACCGATCCCGCTACGGCACTGTTGTTGGGGGCCGGTCTGATCGGACTGGTCGTGTTCAGCCGGTACAGGGTCAAGGAATAGATTTAAACCTGCGATCAGCCAAAAAGGCAAGGGCGCGTCAGGCAGCGTCCTTGCCTTTCTGGTTTTTTGAGAGCCAATCGGCCGCCCCCGCCGGGATAGCGGGAAAATATCACGGATAAACGGATGAAACCCTTTATCGAGCGGCCTTTCGCAAGCCCGGGGCGCAGGATCTCCATTAGGCTTCCGATCAATGCCCCCCTATGTCATTTATTTCACAATGTCGTCAGTGGACGTCTCTGTAAGACCCTTGGGCCTCAACCGTGAATCCGATGCACGGCATCATCTGCGCATCAGGTGGGCGACGGCTTTTTCCAGCCCGTCAATCGAGAGTTCAAACATGGGAAAAATCTTACCGATAGCGCCGATGGTTCGGGTGTAGCTCCACCAATCCCGGGGGGTGGGATTGAGCCATACCGAGTGTCTGAAGGTGCGGGACAGGTATTTCAGGCACTCGATGCTGGGCCGACCGCTGCGCTCCGTAATATAGATCGATCCATCCTGCGCCATAAGCTCGTAAGGTGCCATGCTGGCGTCTCCGACGAATATAAAGCGGGTTTCAGGATCGAGACGGGCAAATTCCCGGATGGGTCGCGGTTTTTTATAGCGCGCGGGATCCTCCCATAACGTCTCATAGACCGTGTTGTGGAAAAAAAAGGTGGACAGCGACTTGAACTGTGCACGGGCATAGTCGAAGAGCGCCTGCACGACGGGGATATACGGATCCATGGACCAGCCGCCGTTATCGATTGCCAGCATCACTTTAAGACGGTCTTTGAGACGGCGGTCGAATACGATCTCGATCTCACCGCCGTTTTTCATGGTGCGGTAAATGGTCTGGTCAATATTCACCTGATCCTTGGGGCCCGCCGGTCTTAAATGGCGCAGGCGCTTGAGCGCCTCTCCCATCATCGACCGTGTCAGCGGCCCCCGCAGCGAATAATCTTTATACCGTCGATCCATGGCGACTTTGACCGCCGATCTATTGCGCGATACGCCGCCGACACGCATGCCTCCCGGGTAATACCCTGAATGGCCGACCGGCGACGTTCCGCCCGTACCGATCCAGCGGCTGCCGCCGTCATGGCGTTCGGTTTGTTCTTTCAAGCGCGCTTTAAAATAGTCGATCAGCTCCTGCGGCGACATCCGCTGCAGCGCTTCCTCATCCATACCGAGCACACCGGCAAGTGTTTTGGGGTCCTGCAGCCAATGTTCCAGAAGTTCCCGGGCCAGCGCATCCAGGTCAAGTCCATGCGTTTCCGGCAGCTCCGCCCCTTCGAAATAGTGGGCAAACACCTGGTCGAACAGGTCGAAATAACGTTCGCTCTTGACCAGAATCGAGCGCGAAGCCGTATAAAAGTCCTCCAGACTTCCAATCAAGCCACGGTCAAGTGCCCTGTGCAGCGTTAAAAACGCCGTCGGGGAAACCGGAATACCGTGATGCTTCAACTGATAAAAGAAATCGATGAACATGAGGCCAAAGACTTTCGGTCGGATCGGGCCGGACGGCGGCCGCCCGGCCTGCATGGTCAGAAAAGAGCTTTACGCTTGATGGCTTCGCCGGCCAGTTCATAGTCGCGGCTTTTCTTGAAAAGCACGCCCAGAAAGGGCAGCTCGTTCTTGGCAAGCCGTTTTGGACTGAACTCCGGTTCGCTTTGCAGCGCACGAATCCAGTTGATCAACTCGCGGGTGGCCGGACGTTTTTCGATATTTTCCACATTGCGCAGACGGTAAAAGGCCTGAATGGCGTTTTGGGCCAACGCATCGCTGATATCGGGAAAGTGTACATCGATGATTTTGCGCATCATCTTGGGATCGGGAAACGCAATATGGTGAAAATTGCACCGCCCCAAAAAAGGATCGGACAGATCCTTTTTTGCATTGGATGTAATGATGATTACCGGCCGATGCTTCGTCTGAATGGTTTTGTCGATTTCGATAATGTCAAAGGACATCTGGTCCAGAACATCGAGCATGTCATCCTGAAAATCGGTATCGGCTTTGTCGATCTCATCGATGAGCAGGACCGATTTTCTATCTGCAGTAAAGGCCTGGCCGATCTTTCCCATTTTGATGTAGGCCTCGATGTCGCTGACGTCACGCCGGCTGTCGCCGAAACGGCTGTCATTGAGCCGGGTCAAGGTGTCGTATTGGTAAAGCGCTTCGACGAGCTTCATGCTCGATTTCACGTTCAATACGATCAGCGCCATGCCCAGGCTCTCCGCAATGGCATGGCCCAGCATGGTCTTGCCCGTACCGGGCTCGCCCTTGAGCAGCAGGGGCATTTCCAACGCCATTGAAATATTAACGATCTGCGCCAGCTCGTCATCCAGGACATAATGGCTGGCACCGGTAAAAGCGGATGTATTCATTCAAACTCCCAAATTAAAAGCAAATAATAGATCCATCCAAATAGTAGATCGACCTCTGGTCATCATGACCCGAGATAATTAAATGAAATAATCAGGCCCAATCCTTCCCTTAAAACTTAACACTTTAAACTTAACACTGCGTTCGCGCATGTGAAATAAAGTACGATCGCCTATCTCGATAGGGCAAATAGGCTAAAGCAAGGCGAGCTACCCCCGCCGCACACGCCCCGACAGCTCCTGCGTCAGCACCAGCACCTTTTGACTCAGGTCCGGTGTCAGGGATCCGGTGCCGCAGGCGGGCGTAATAAACGACTGGGCCCGGATCGTATCCCGCGACAGGCCCAGGTCCGACAACCGACCGGACTTGGCAGTCCAGTCCTGCCACAGTGTCTCCAGGGTGGCTGCTTCGATCTGATCCGCCTGCAATGTCGGCACGAGACCCCACGCCAGGAAACGCCCGGACTGCATGAAGCTGAGCAGCTGGTCCGAATAGAGAATGAAGCGATCGAAATAGCCGTGGGCGTCGAAATTGATAATATCCACCGGTGAATCCAAAAGCAGGGACCAGTCGGTGTTGGCGCATACATGGACACCCGCCAACGCGCCCTGGTCATGGATCGCGGTGATCACCTCCTGCAGGCAGGTGAGGATATCCTCTTTCGAGATGCTGATAAATTCCGAAGACCCGAAGCCCGCCAAAGCCGGTTCATCGATAAACATGATCACCGGCACGCCCGCCGCCGCCAGGTGTCTGATCTGCCAGACAGCCTTGAACGCCAGCAGTTTCACGGCGGCATCCCGCAGGACGTCATCGTAAAAAATGGCGCGCCCCTCCTGGTCGTGCAATGCCGTACAAAAAGTGATCGGGCCGGTGATCTGCCCTTTGACGGCATGCAGGTGATCCGGAGCCGGCTGCAGTGCTCGAAGCAGGGCATAAAACCCCTCGGCATCGGTGCGGCTCATGGCGAACCTGGAATTGTCCCAGTCGAACCCCGGCTCGGCCGCCTGGAGGTACTCTTCGAAAAAGAGAAGCTGTTGCTGGTCAAAATCATCCGCCCGGGTATCGATGTAGCTGCGATCGTCGGTGCAGACCAGACCGGGCATGCCCGACATGAACTGATCCAGCATACCCTCTTGCTTGAACACAGGGAGCTGAACCCAGTTGGGGATCTGCGGAACATGGCTCAGAACCAGTTCCAGGGCGGCGCTGTGATCCGTCAACGGCTGACTGCCGATCAGTATGGCGCGTCCATCGGGTTTAAAATTTGACATCGTCTCAGCGTCCTCGTCTTGCATGGCCTTCATCGGCCGTTAATCATCCTATCGTTGCATAAAAAAGATGGCAGCGGGCCGTTGCCCGCTGAACGACAGGGTTCAAGCAGCGGGCAACGGCCCGCAAACGATTGCCGGAGTCTGTTTATGTATCACGGGTATGGGCACAGTACAAGGTTGTTGGGTATCCAATGATGCGGAACGTCGATTGACACCCTATGATCCCGGGTGCTATAATTTTGACTCGGTTTTTATCCGAACAGGATTGGATGCATGCGTCGCGAGGAGACCATGAGCAAAATTATTTCCATAGACGATAAGCTTAAGCTTTCTGCCAAGCAGAAAAGCGAGCTCGCACGCAAACGGAAAATTATGGCGGTCCGCAAGGTCTTCCAGTGCACCCATTGCGCATCGAAATGTGAGCGATGCGGCACCGGCCTGGGACCGGACAACAAGAAACCGACGGATAATCCGCGAATTCCTTATAACTTTTGCGACAGTTGTGCAGAAGAGTATATCGAATATATCGATCGCCTCCAGGGAAAGGGCGATCCGGAAGCGTATTGGCACAACCATACGTGGCTCAAGGTGTGGCGGTCCTGGATAGAATACCAGGGCGCTATTGACCAGTACCTGCGTTCAAAGGAATTCCGTCAACTGCTGGAGGAATTGCGTCCTGAAAGCGATGACAGAGAGTAGTTGACCGAACGCACACATCAACTCATTTGTGTTTCAAATGGCAGGAGGATCCTATGTTTGGATTGGGTATGCCGGAGATGATTGTCATCCTGGTAATCGTCTTGATAATCTTCGGTGCAGGCAAATTGCCCCAAATCGGCGACGGTATGGGAAAAGCCATTCGCAACTTCCGCAGTGCAACACGCGAAAAAGAAGTAAAAGACGAAAAAGAGACCGATAAGATCGAAGAAGATAAATCATCCTAACAACCAATTTATCCAGTCGGGGCGTCGGGCGTCATGCACCTGACGCCCCTGTTTTTTCCTATGGACGTTCAGTTCACCGGCAGGTTTCTATTGACATTGAACAGCCAATTGAAAAATAATATTTGTTAGTTATTGCACACCGCTTACCTTGATATCGTATCGCGCTGCAAGAAGTGGCTCGCCCACGACCAACGTTCTCCACGCCTTTCATGTGCCAAATCCCCACGACATGAACAATGCCATCGCGCAGCGGTAACCAAATCCCTCGGGAATAAGGACGGCAGGCACTGCCAGAAAGGAAGGCACTCAAAATGGGTATTAATCTCCATCTTGTCGATCAGCGTTCACCTCGGGGATTTACGGTGGCGGTTCCACGCCACAACCCCAGGGTCAACAAAATACTCAGGATGCAGGCCAGAATCAGCCGATTGGGCATAGCCCCGGGGCACGACCAGTATGCCATGCAGTCCCTGATTGGTGAGCATGACACGATAGCCGCCGTTATGACTGAAATGACGAGTCAATATGCCTCGCAGGCATTGGACGCCATTCGCATCGAATGCCATGGTATCGAAATACCGGGTGCCGGGGTTTTTGGCCTTCGATTTGGTCAAAGCTTCAACGCCGGCGACACAAACCAATTCAGAAGCGTTCAGCCGCTGTGGAGCAGTCCGTATGCACCCGTTCCGGTCAGTACGCCATACGGCAGCGTTGTCCCCCGCATCGAATGCCATGGTTGTGCACCGGTCCACGGATGCGATGCCCTATTGCAGGCCTTGGCGAATGCTGCCAATGCGCCGGTATTTGCATCCAACGAAAGCCAGACGGTCCATGCCGCGCGCGGTGCCCATCCGTATGCATTTGAAGGAGCGGTTTTTCGATTTGTTCCCGGAGGGCATGCCAGACCGGACCAACTGCCGTCATCATAACCGAATGTTATGGAATCTTTAGAAGGGAATATCGTCATCCTGGGTGTCCGCCATGGGCGGTTCGGGATATCCCTGATCCATGCCGCCGCCGCGGCGTGCGCCGCCGGCATCATCTTTGTTGCCTAAAAACTGCACATCGGTGGCGACAATCTCGGTGGTGTAGCGCGTAACGCCGTCCTGTTCCCAACTGCGGGTCTGAAGCTTGCCTTCGACATAGACCTGACGGCCTTTTGAAAGGTATTCGCCGCAGATCTCGCCCAGCCTCCGCCAGGCAACGATGCGATGCCATTCGGTTCGCTCTTTTTTCTCTCCGCTGTTTTTGTCTTTCCACTCTTCGGATGTGGCAACGCTGAAGTTGGCCACCGCCGTTCCATCGGGCGTGTAGCGCAGCTCAGGATCTCTTCCCAATCTGCCAACGATAATCACTTTGTTAATCCCTGCCATGGGCAACCTTCCTTTCCTGATTAAATACAGATAGTGATACCATAGCTATTTCTTTTAAATTTTGATGTCAATATCCCGCCAGTTATAAAAAATCAAATACGGCCCCATACATATGTTATTAGTCTATGCCGCCAGCATCGATCTTGAAAAATGTATATATACACAGTTTTTTGATAATGTGACATAGATCACTGCATGTGGACATAAACTGTTTTATAAATATCATGACATCCGCGTTCAATTACAATCAAATCTCAATCGGGTTTTCATCTAGTCGTATCGACATTCCATCTTTAAGCGGATTCAATCAAGCTCACATTTTGATCAACGTTTCATGTAACTTAGGCTTTAAATCCATTACCAGGCCACATGCCTTATCGGGAGCAATCGCAATACCCGCCTTATTGTGCCCAACGCAAGGTGAACCGATGCGTTTCGGGGCTTTTAGGAGGACTACCTATGAAGGATTTAATCCTCACCTCAGGGTTGACCGCCAGCCACATCGAACCGCTTATCGATCGTTTCAAGCCGCCCGGTTTTCGAATTATAACCATCACGAAAACGTCTAAGGTAATCAACGCATCCAAAAAGGAAAGACCGCAAATTATTATCATGGGTTCTGAAGGACAAACTACCGATGAACATCTTTCCCAAGTACGCTGCTTAAAGGCGATGAATCAGCACCTGCCTATCATCCTAATTTCACAAAAAAGCAGTGAGGCCCGCGCCACAGCTGCGTTTCGGGCGGGTGTCAGTGACTATTTCAAAGAACCGGTTCCTCATGCCCGGCTATTGAATCGTGTCAGCGAAATTCTACTGAACAATAACAGATGCCATTGGAAAAGTCAGCACACATCACACCCCTGTGTTGAGCATGCACCGAAGATGATCGGCAACAGCCAGACGATGCTTGCCACCCTCAACTACCTGAATAAAGTGGCAGCTTCTGACAGCACGGTATTGATTACCGGTGAAACCGGAACCGGCAAGGAACTGGCCGCTGCATTGATCCACTATCGCAGCGCCCGGTCAGGCAAACCCATGGTGGCGGTCAATTGCGCCGCCCTGCCCGAAAGCCTTGCTGAGAGCGAACTGTTTGGCTATGAGCGGGGGGCATTTACCGGAGCGGTGGCGCCCAGCAGGGGCAAATTTGCCGCAGCCAATAACAGTACCATTTTTTTAGACGAAATTGGCGACATGACGCCCTATATACAAGCTAAAATTCTTCATACCATCGAGCGTAAAATCGTTTATCCGTTAGGCGGCAAACAGGCCCTGCCTCTGAATGTCAGAGTCATAGCCGCCACAAATAAGGATCCCGAATCATTAATAGCCAAAAATGAATTCAGGAAAGATCTCTACTACCGCTTGAATATCGCCCGTGTCAGCATGCCTCCGTTGAGAAAACGGAAGGAAGATATACGCGCATTGGTACAATACGGCATACAGAATTTGAATCGGCGTTTTGGAAAACAAGTGAAGGATCTAACGCCTGATGCGATGGCGTCATTGTACAGCTACGATTGGCCCGGCAATATTCGCGAACTGATGAACTTGTTGGAAGCGACCTATATCAATTTATCCAAAGATACGATCGCTTTCGCAGACCTGCCAATCCATTTCCGCAGACAGCTCAGCCATCTTGAGTGCATGCAGGATTCAGAGCGAAGGGCCATTTTAACGGCCTTAACGCAAACCAACTGGAATAAAAGCCGGGCCGCCCGGAAACTGCATTGGTCTCGCATGACCCTTTATCGTAAAATGTCTCGTCTGAAAATTACCGAAATGCAATGAGGGCTCTCATTTTCAATCGAGGCTGTCACATTGTAACAGTATGTGTAACAGCCCTTTGTATCACATCACCTTCGCACGCATCGCATTCAATAAATCCTTTAGTAGCTTGACCAGATGCCGGTCCTGATGATTTCCCCGGCTTTCAGGATGCACGGCAGTGTTGTGACACTTATGACATTTTAGTTTCAAACTCCGCACCTGATTTTTCAACTTCTTGAACCGATCACTATAATTTCGGATACTTAACCATACAACCACGAATTTGAAGCCGTCTGGCATTGATATTGCTCACTTCATAGCAAGCGATCCGGCTTTTTATCCGACCATTCTGTTTGGGTACAAGAAGAATAAAAAGATATCGACACACAAACATGAATACTGGTGACGAATCCACCAGCCGTAAAAACCGCTTTGACGGGCAGTATGCCAACTGCCTCCGGGTTGGCCATAACGCCTTTGAATTCGTACTCGATTTCAGCCAGCAATTTGATGAAAACGAGGAGGCGGAGCAATGCATGCGCATCGTAACCAGCCCGGCTCATGTCAAGGCGATGATGGTGACGCTGCAGACGGCTATCGATGACTATGAGCGTAATTTCGGTCCCATCAAAACCTGATTCTTTCCATAAGTCCTACTATCAATATTGATACCCCAGACAATCAGCGATCTGAGGAAGGAGGGTGAAAATGCCTGTCACAACAACTTATCCGGGCGTGTACATCGAAGAGATCCCCAGCGGTGTGCGTACCATCGTCGGTGTGGCCACATCCATCACCGCATTCATCGGCAGGGCCAAACGCGGTCCGGTAAACGAAGCCAAAACCATCAACAATTTCGGAGATTATGAGCGTATCTTCGGCGGGTTGGATCTCAACAGCAGCATGAGTTACGCTGTTCGCGATTTCTTCGTCAATGGCGGCGCCCAGGCCGTTATCGTCCGGTTGTACCATACGGATACAAGCGAAGGCGCCAGTCCGGCCAAAACCCAGCTGAACGTAGGCAATGTCGCCATGGAGGCCGCGTACGAAGGTGCATGGGGCGCCTATTTAAGGGCCGAGACCGATACGGAGGTGTCGGAAGAGGTGGCCGCTAATCTGGGATTGACCAAGGGCGATCTTTTTAATCTAACCGTGCGGGATGCCGGCCCGGGCGGCGACACGGAGAAATACCTGAATCTCTCGTTCAAAGAGAGCCTGCGCCGCGTGGACAAGGTTCTGAAAGCCGAATCAAAACTCGTCCGCTGGAAAGGCGACTATCCGGAAGACACCCCGCCCGCTCCCAAGGCAGAAAAAGATGCGGTTACGATCGCCGAGAAAGCGCTTCAGGATAAAAAAGAAGCCAATCCTGATGCAGATACCACAACCGAAGAAGCTGCGGTGGCGGAGGCCAAGGCCGCACTGGCCGCGTCGGACGGCGCACGCCTCGAGATCAATGATTTTACCGGAAACTCGACCAAAGGGCTCTATGCGCTCGAACAGGTCGATCTGTTCAACCTGCTGTGCCTGCCGCCCTACCTTGCCGATGGCAACGTCGATAAATCGCTTGTCGCCAAAGCGGCGACCTATTGTGAAAAACGGCGCGCGATGCTGCTGGTCGACCCGCATAGCAGTTGGAAGGATAAGGATTTAGCGGTTGCCGGTATTAAAGCCGGTGTCGGCGCCGTCAGCAAGAATGCCGCCATCTTTTTCCCGAGGTTGAAACAAACCAATCCGCTGCGCGAAAATCGAATGGAGACATTCGTTCCTTGCGGCGCCGTGGCCGGGGTTATGGCCAGGACCGACACGCAGCGCGGTGTATGGAAGGCGCCCGCCGGCATCGAAGCCACACTGCGCGGCGTTCCCGAGTTGTCGGTTAAGCTGACCGATGCGGAAAACGGTGAATTGAATCCGTTGGGTGTCAATTGCTTGCGCACGTTTCCGATCATCGGTCGCGTCGTCTGGGGGGCCCGGACTTTGAGAGGCGCCGATGTGCTTGCCGATGAATATAAATACATCCCGGTGCGGCGACTTGCCCTGTATATTGAAGAGAGCCTGTTTCGCGGCACCAAATGGGTTGTCTTCGAACCCAACGACGAACCGCTGTGGGCCCAGATTAGGCTGAACGTGGGCGCTTTCATGCACAACCTGTTCCGACAGGGCGCCTTTCAAGGCACGACTCCCAAAGACGCCTATTTCGTCAAGTGCGACAAGGAGACGACCCCACAGAACGATATCGACCGGGGCATCGTCAACATCGTGGTGGGTTTCGCCCCGCTCAAACCCGCGGAATTTGTCATCATCAAACTCCAGCAGATTGCTGGCGAACTTGAAGTCTAAAGGAGGGAGCAATGGCTCAATTCAGCGTAAACCCGGAAAGATTTGATCCCTATAAGAACTTTAAGTTTCGCATTAAATGGGATGGAAAATATGTCGCGGGGGTCAGCAAGATCGGCGCCCTCAAACGCACCACCGAGCTGGTGGAACACCGTGAAGGCGGAGACCCCAGCACGGTCCGCAAATCGCCGGGCCAATCCAAATACGAAGCCATCACCTTGGAGCGCGGTGTCACCCATGATACGGAATTCGAAAAGTGGGCCAACAAGGTCTGGAATTTCGGCTCCGGACTGGGCAGCGAGGTGTCGCTGAAAGACTTTCGCAAAGACGTCATCATCGAAGTGTATAACGAAGCCGGACAGCTGGCCATCGCCTATAATGTCTTCCGCTGCTGGGTATCGGAGTACCAGGCCCTGCCCGAGCTGGATGCCAGCGCCAACGCCGTGGCCATCCAGACATTGAAGCTTGAAAACGAGGGCTGGGAAAGGGATTACGCGGTGACCGAACCGACTGAACCCGAGTTTACCGAACCGGAAGATTAGCCGATAATGGAACCGTTGACAGCGGCAGCATTGCTGGCGGTTTGGGAGCGCGGCGTGAACCAGACCCTGCTGGAAAGGGTGCTCACCCTCTTGGCCGAGGCCTGCCCCGAAATGGATGCGGCGGCCATCGGGCGATTGCGCATCGGTCAACGCGATGCCATGCTGCTCCAATTGCGGGAATGGATGTTCGGGCCGCGCCTGGTCAATACGGCCCGTTGTCCCCGATGCACCGAACGCGTGGAGTGGGAAAATCGCATTGCCAACTTATGGATACCCGCAGAGCCCAACCTGGACAGCTCAGAGGCCTTTTGCCTGAGAGTCGCTGAATTTGAACTGCAATTTCGTCTCCCCGACAGCAATGACATCGCCGCCGCTTTGGAAACAGATGACCATCAATCGGCCCGCAGCGGTCTGCTCAGGCGCTGTATTCTTGAAGCCCGGCATGCCGATGAATCCTGCGACATCGGCAGCCTGCCCACTGAAGTGCTCGAAAAATTGAGCCGCCGCATGGAGGAGCTTGATCCACAGGCGGAAATCCGTATCGAACTGACCTGCCCGTCATGCAACCACCAGTGGCGCATCCTTTTTGATATTGCCAGCTTTTTATGGGCCGAAATCCATCGCTGGGCGGAGAACATGATTCTGACGATTCACAAGCTGGCCAGCCATTACGGTTGGTCCGAAGGGCAGATTCTGGAACTCAGTCCCATGCGCCGGCAATTGTATGTTGGGCTGGTCCATCCATGAATGATTTCTTTTCAAATTTGCTTCATCGCCATCAAAGCACCTGTGACGTTGCAGAGCCCCGGCCCTTTTCTCGATTCGAATCAGAGGGTTTTAAACCTGACGGATCATCGGAAGTGGCCGCCATCCAAACCGATTTGCAGGAAAAACCGCTATTGCGATCTTCGCAGAACCCAACGCTTGAAACAAAGCAAAACAAGACGGTCGTTACAAGCGATCCATCCGTTCCGCCAAAGCCTCCAGACACGCAACCTGCACGACCGACCGACCTATCACCGGAAAGGCCTGATCAATTCAATCCACATCATCGCCATATCGAGCGGACTGCTTCTGAGACACATGAGATCCGTAAGCCAAAGACTAAAGAGCGAACCAATGGTTCCGCCAGCCCAATGGCACGGCCAGAGCTCCAGACGATTGAGCTGAGGCAGACCGGCCCCATTGCGATAGCCCAGTCCCGCATGGTCGACCACTGTTCTGAAAACGAGTCCGCTCAGCAAGTAAAAAAAACCCTTGCGAGACTGCACCGGCATAGAACGGATTCTTCACCGGAACAGACGCCTCGCCATGCGAAAACATCGCGGCAAGCGGTTCATGAAGAAGAGGCGGGATCGACAGAGAAACGTCCCTCAACGGCACAGCCACAAAGGGACCCGGCAAAGATAGTGGTGCCAGCCGGGGACTTGAAGATCCTGCCGTCTGAAATCCATGCTGCCGAAGAGCCGGTGCGAGAGGATACGAACCTTAGCTCTGATCGACTCAAGCCGCCGTTCTGGGTATCCCGGCTGGCCGCGCAGCTGAGAGACCAGGAGATGAAATCGCCCCCCGCAACCCCAAATGAACCGGTGGTCAATGTCACTATCGGACGTGTTGAAGTGCGGGCCGTTCCGACTGAAAAAACCCGACGACGGCCGGAGCGCAAAAAGTTCAGCGGCGTCATGAGTCTGAACCACTATTTGAAACAACGGGAACAGGCAGGATCAACATGAGCAGTCCAACAGCTATTGCCGCCGTCACGGCGACACTGCGCAATCTGCTGACAAGTGCCGCACACGATGATACCGAACTGCTGGATACCACGGTAACCACCAAGGCGCCGTCAATTGCCCGCAATGGCGTTACGGCCAACCAGCTCAATCTTTTTCTTTTCGGTACAGCCGTAAATACGGCTTTCAGCAATGCCCCGATGCCGGGGACCTCAAAAAACGGCGAAAGCGCCGTGCCGCCGCTGGCGCTGGTCCTTCGATACCTGATTACCGCCTACGGCAGAAATGACGACGACATCATGGGGCATCGTCTGATGGGACGTGCCATGAGCGCCCTCCACGACCACCCCTTGTTGGGACGCGAGGAGATCCAGGCGGCGTTGCCCGGTACGGATCTTCACACCCAGTATGAACGGGTGCGGATTACACCCGAAGCCTTTTGCCTGGAAAAAATGTCCAAATTATGGACCAGTTTTCAGACCGAGTACCAACTCTCAACCAGCTATGAGGTGTCGCTGGTCCTGATCGAAAGCACAAGGCCGGCCAAAACGCCCCTGCCGGTGTTGAAACGCGGGGAGTCGGATCAAGGTGTGGATTCCCAACCCGACCTGATCCCACCCTATCCCACGCTGACCCGGATTGTATTGCCCAATAATCAAACGAGCGCAACCATGGGCGACCTTCTTATCCTGCAAGGGCACCATCTGGATGGTGATACCCTAACGCTGCGCTTTAGACATCCCCGTTTGGAAAATCCTGTCGCAGTGCCTGCTTTTGACGGAGGCACATCGGAGCAACTGACCGCTCAGATTCCCGATGATCCGGCCAACTGGATGGTGGGATTTCATACCGTCGATGCATTGATCAGCAAAAGCGGCGAACAAGACCGCACCACCAACCTGCTTCCATTCTCACTGGCCCCGCGCATCGTTGGCATTGCACCGCCGAACCCGGTATCGCGCACCGGTGCGGGCGATGTCACCCTGACCCTCACCTGCAGCCCGGAGATACGCCCGGATCAGCACGCACGTTTACTTTTGGGAGACCGTGAGATCCAGGCACAACCCCATGCAACGCAAACAGACACGCTTGAGTTTTCGATCGAAGATGCCCCTGTGGGCAGCCGCTTCGTACGCCTAAGAATTGATGGGGTGGACAGCCTGTTGGTGGATCGCAGCGTCAAGCCGCCGCAATTCGATCCGGCCATGGAGGTGATCATCCAATGAACGATCAGGCCGACTGGCGCCAGATCAATGATCAACACCTGGAAGCCACAGTGACCTGGCTGCGGCTCAAATTGCAGCGGCTTGTGCCGGTCCAACGGTTGTCAAAACAAAAAACGGCCAAGTCTTCATGCGGCTGGTTCGGCCGCAAAAAAACGGCCGCCCCCAAACTGCTGCCTCCGCCGCCTGCCAAACCCAAAGATGCACAGATTGCAGACGCCGCGCAGACGATACGGTCGCTGGAAAAGAACGACCCACCGCCGGCAATGGTGCTATTGCAGAGACACTTGAGGCTGTCGGCCTTTGATCGCCACATGTTGTCGCTTTGTGCGGCCACCGAGTTGGATACCCGGATTGCCGCTCTTTGTGCCGGCGTTCAAGATGATTTCAATAAATCCCACCCGACATTCGCGCTGGCCTTTGCACTGTTCGACAATCCCGATTGGAATACCTTGTCACCCCATGGGCCCCTCAGATACTGGCGCCTGATTGAAATCAACCAGCCCGCAGCGCAGCCGTTGACGACAGCGGCAATGCGAATCGATGAACGCATCCTGAACTACCTCAAGGGGCTCAACTATCTGGACGATCGTTTAACGCCTTTGGTCAATCCAGTACAAAGCCCGCTTGAACCGGAGCAAGTGCCGCCATCGCATCAACAAGCCGTCGATCACATCGTGGCCGGATTGAAGGACGCCAACAGCGATTATGTTCTTCCCGTGGTCGAACTGGTGGGTCGCGATTCAGCCAGCAAACGCTTTGTGGCCTCACATACAGCCCGGCGATTGGGATTGAGCCTGCAGTCTCTCGAATTGAGAACGCTGCCCAGCCAATCCGGCGATATTGAAACCTTCGCCCGGCTCTGGCAGCGCGAGTCCATGCTGATGCCGCTGGCGCTGCTGGTCGAAATCGGTACGGCCAGTGATACCGAGCAGAATCACCTAAAACGCCTTTTGGAGCGCAGCCACGGCGTCGTATTTCTCGACGTGATGGAAGGCGGCTTCAATACGACCCGTCAACGCATTGCCTATGAAATCAACAAACCGACGCGGCATGAACAGATGACGCTATGGAATACCGCTTTAAAGAACAAAGCCAACGGACAACCGCAGCGGCTGGCCGAACAATTTTCTTTCGACCAGAACCACATTTTTCGACTGGCCAAGACAGCCTTGAAGCAATGCTCGAAGCCCCAATCCTCGCTTGCAGAAACGTTGTGGCAGACCTGCCGCATGGCCTCACGAACAGGCATGCAGAACCTGGCGCAACGCATTGACGCCAAAGCCACCTGGAACCAACTGGTTCTGCCACGCGAAGAAAAAAACCTGCTGCATCAAATAACCGACCAGGTCGCTCAGCGCAACCGGGTCTACGAACAATGGGGTTTTCGGGAGACAATGAACCGCGGCCTCGGCATCAGCGCTCTTTTCTCGGGGGGCAGCGGCACCGGCAAGACCATGGCGGCGGAGGTCATCGCCAACGAGCTCCAAATCGATCTGTACCGCATCGATCTATCCGCCGTCGTCAGCAAATATATCGGCGAAACCGAGAAGAATCTTCGCAAGCTCTTCGACGGTGCGGAAGACAGCGGGGCCATTCTGTTTTTTGATGAGGCGGACGCCCTGTTCGGAAAGCGCAGCGAAGTCAAGGACAGCCATGATCGGTACGCCAATATCGAAATCAACTACCTGCTCCAACGAATGGAAGCCTATCGCGGGCTTGCCATTCTGGCCACGAACATGAAAAGTGCCCTGGACACGGCGTTTTTGCGCCGCCTGCGATTTATCGTGACGTTTCCCTTCCCGGGACACAAACACAGAAAAAAGATTTGGCAAAACGTATTTCCATCCGGCACGCCAACGGATCCAGCACTGGACTTTGCGTATCTGGCCAAACTCAATCTGTCGGGCGGCAGCATTCATAATGTGGCTCTAAACGCCGCGTTCATGGCGGCCCACGAAGGTACGGCGGTCAGCATGCCGCTGTTGCTGCGGGCCGCCCGGACGGAGTTTGAAAAGCTGGAACAACCCGTCAAACAATCAGACTTCAGCTGGCATAATTCAGCGGAGCGACAACGTGATCCTCAACCTGCATATTGACCGTTTGGTGTTGGACGGTATCGTACTGACACCACACCAGCGCATCACGTTGCAGACGGCAGTCCAATCCGAGTTGGGCCGGTTATTGATTGCCGATGGAATCGGTTCAGCTTTTATGCCTCGCGATAGCAAACGCATGATTCACGGAAGTCCAATCCATATCGGTATAAACCCTGCGCCGCTCGATTTGGGACACCAGATCGCCGGCGCGATCTGCCGAGGAATGTCGGGAAATGAGCCTGGAACGGGTCCCGCTGACGGATAAAACAAAACAGAGCACCGCACCGGAGGCATCGGGCATTTTACAGCGCCGGTGTGCATGCGGTCAGCACACCTCCGGCAGCGGGCAGTGCGATGAGTGCAAAGAAGAAGAATCGGTTTTGCAGCGCAGAAAATCGGACCGACACACCGAGCCGCAAGCGCATCTGTCCCCATCGTCATCCCATAGGAACGGCCGTCCATTGTCGGCATCTTTAGCACAGCGCTTTAAACCGTGTCTCGGCGCGTTAATCGATCGCGTAAGGGTCCATGATGACAATCACGGAGCGGATTTTGCCCATGGCCAGTCTGCGGCGGCGCTAACCGCCGGCACCGATATCTACTTTGCCAGGGGCGCCTATCAAACCGGCACAGCGGCAGGGGTCAACCTCATCGCGCACGAATTGGCCCACGTGCATCAACAGCATCGCCCAAACGGCCCTCCGCCGGGATATCGCTCCACCCCCGGGGATATCTATGAACGCGAAGCCGATCGTTTCGCCGATACCGGCCGCCTGGCCATCGAGCACGCAATCGAGACGATGCCCGGCAGCCCAACGATTCAAAAAAGATCCGCCGCGGAACAGATCGCAACAGCGATCCGAAACGCCGTCGAGGGCCTTGGCACCGATGAAGAGGCCATATTCAACGCCCTGACCGGCCGGACGGCCGCTGAAATCGCTGCCATTGAGGCGGCGTATGTTGTGCTATCCAACGGCGAAACCTTAGAGGCGAGATTGCGCGATGAACTTTCCGGGGATGACTTGTCCCAAGCCTTATCCCTATTGCGCGGTGAAACGGCCGCTACGGAAACCGCAAGACGATTATACAACGCCATGCGCGGCTTGGGCACGGACGAAGAAGCGATCTATGCCGCCGTCGCCGGACGCAGCGCCGACCAATGGAATGAGATTCAGACGGCATATCAGCAAATGACGAACCGATCGCTGCTGACCGATCTTCAGGACGAGCTCACTGACAGCGAATGGCGCTATGTTCAGACAATGCTGCCGGGGGCCGCCGGCGGAGCGGCAACCGCGCAGGACCGCGCCACGGTTATCGCCAACCAGTTGGAAGCCGCAATGGCGGGGCTGGGTACCGACGAGGAGGCCATTTATACGGCATTAACAGGACGAAGCGATGCGGAGTTAAGAGAAATCGAAGCCCGCTTCAGGTTGTTGACCGGTTTCCCATTGAATACACGGCTGCGTGAAGAACTATCCGATGCGGACTACGCGCGCGCGCAGCGACTGCTGCATCCGGTAGCGGATCCCATCCGTATCGCCGAACGGCTGCGCGAAGCCGTTCAGGGTCCGGGAACGGATGAACTGGAAATTCAGGCCATACTAACGGGCCGCGACCCGGCAGAGTTGATCCTCATACGGGCCGCCTATCAAGGCGCATATGGTGAGTCGCTGCGGGATCGATTGACCGCTGAACTCAGCGACGCCGAGCAAACAGCCACATTGAATTTAGAACAGCAAGGTCTGATGCGGCCTGAGGATGAAATCGCCTTGGCCGTCGAAGGTGCAGGCACCGATGAGGAACGGCTGAGTGCTGTATTAACGGAGATCAGCACCGATCCCAATCCGGGTCCAAGATTGCAGGCCGTAATTGATGCATATGAGGCAGCAGATTATGGAGACTTGCTCCAGGAAGTACGCGAAGATCTCTCGTCATCGGAACACCAGGATGCATTGGCGCTGATGTTTGGCCACGTTCCTACAGGTACATGTAACGCAGATCAGATCAATGAGGGACGGGATGCCCTTTCCGGTGCTGTTTCAATGTCCCAGAACGCCGTTGCCAAATTGAATCAAAGTATTGGCGCCGGCAGACTGGCCAGTGATGTTGAGAACGCATTGGCGGAAAATTTTAATCCGGGCAATGCGCCGGGTGCGGTGAACATCGCCCTTGCAACGCAAGTTCGCGATGTTTTAAGAGACACACGCGTCGATCTATTGACGGGCGCCCGTATTACCTGTGGCACACCTGTTCCGTTTCCCGCTCCCTGTATAGGACCTGATCCATGTGTGCCGAATCCGGACTGTTCAAATTATACATATGGATGGACATGTGGTGCCGCAGGTCCCGGAGCTGTCGTTCGCCTTTGCCCGGCCTTTTTCATCTGCAAAAATAATAAAAGCACTGGCTTGCTGCACGAGTTCGTACATCACATTGGTGGTGTTTCGGACAAATTTTATCGCCACCAAGCTGGATATCAAGGGCTCACACCGATCGGAGACAGCTCTGCCAACGACAGTCTAGATAATGCTGATTCATTCTCGGAATTTGCCGAAGCTTTATTGTAGATAAACTGCCTTCCAAACAACATACGGATAGAGGTGAATTAAAAAGGAAAAACCGATGATGGCATGTTTGCAAAGAAAGCCTCATACAGCTCCCATGCCTGGTGCTAACGCGGCATTCACTCCTACCAAGCGTGCAGTGCTCCAGCGCAGGTGACCTTTCGCCAAATCGGCCGGGGTTGTCGATTGCGACGATGATCAAATGAAGGGAACTGTCTTGCGGCGCAGTACCGCCAGACAGCCGGAACCGGCCCTAGCACCTCCCATCGTTCACGAGGTGCTGCGTTCTTCCGGCCAACCCCTCAACAAAACGACTCGCGATTTTATGTCATCACGGTTCGGGTACGATTTTAGCCGCGTAAGGATTCATACGAATCGCAAAGCAGCGGAGTCTGCCCGGGCTGTCAATGCACAGGCCTACACCGTTGGCAAAGATGTGGTGCTCGGATCCGAGAGCCACACCATGCAAACAAGTGAAGGTAACATGTTGCTGGCACATGAATTAGTCCATGTTGTTCAGCAGGGCAGTCATACTTCCAAAGGATATTCCAGTTCTGTCATACTAGAGAATAACGAAGCGGAGACAGAAGCAGATGATCTTGCACGTCGTGCGATGTCTGATCGCGTATCCATCGCATCCTATGGCCGGCGCGTCCCTGTATTGCAACGCCGAGTTAAAGTTCGCCGGCCCAGGAGTAATATCCCAAATCCCACCGGTAGGGGTCTGGTGCAGACAAACGCGGCTACGGCGAATCAATATCTTACAAGCATCTGTCCCGCTGGAAGTGTCACGACAAACGCCGCAACAGGGGCGGTGAATATGAATAGCGCATTTTGCACACAACCGACGGCCATGCCTCCGGGCGCTGCCGGTCCAGCACCGACAAGAGCAATGATATCGACCCACCCAACCGGATGCAGTTGCCTCTGCGACATGGTCAGTTCATCACATGATTGGCATATTGAAATAGATGACTCGGCCTGGCCACATACCGATTTTGATAATCGCGATGCAGCCAATGGAATAATACCCGGTGGATCAGGTGGCACCGTTTTCGCGCCATCACCCAATAACCGTAGATTATATGGCGCGGCCACGGTGAGCGGTCGGGCGCTGAACGTCGATCCGTGGCTGGTTCTTGGCCATGAATTGTGCGGACATGCATGGCCTGGCGACTCTGGTGCGCATGGACCCAACGTGGCCAAACCTCGGGGTGAAGGCGGTCATCAACTGGCCGTCCGGAGGGAAAATCAATTGAGAGCAGAGCATGGCATCGAACTGCGGGGAACGTATAAAGATCCTAATTGCGGTGAATCATTCTGGCGGAACAGAACAAGACCGGGCAGGGTCATTTGGTCTAGTTTCCGAGCGGTTTGTGAAAGCTGGCGCAACGCATATAATCGCAGACACGGAACCCGCTATCGGATTACCGATCGCATTCCATAGCCGATCACCAATCTAAAACCGATGGAAGCGTGCCTTGGTCAAAGTGAACATTACCCATATCACAAAGGGGTCCGATCCGGGCACGACGATCATCGACTATCGCGTGGAGAATCACGGATCAGCTCCAATCTGGCTTGTTGACGACGGCTGGCTGGTCTGGCGGCAACAAGGCTCGGATGTCGAACTGTCCTACGCTAGAGCCGCACTTCAACCCGGTGTGGAAGTATACGGATATTTCAACCCAGAGGTCGTTAAAATAAAACCTAATACGCACGTTGTGCGTCATATCGAGTTGTCCTGTCCTTTGGCGTTAAGTCGTATCTGGAATACTGATTCAGAAGTAATGCTCCCGCAGGGCGTCTACGATATAACCATACGAATCGGCTATGGTTTAACACGGGAACCGCAAAAACCTGTTCTCGGCGAGAGTGTGGAAACCCCTGTGCTGCGATGGCAAAAAGAGGCTAAGAGTTCACCGGCACGTATGCAAATCGGCTAAGGCCATCAACCAAATCCAGCGAATCCCTCAATTGGGCAAATACACCCACGCTGCAAGCGTTTCGTGGCGAGCCGATCGACGGCATCTGGGAACTGGAAGTCACGGATCAGGCAAGCGCCGATCAGGGCAAGTTCAAACGCTGGGTATTAAAACTGGCAGCAACAGTTTAAGCAATGTAGTCAACAAGGTGACATTATGACATCTCAATTCCCCGGTTCGCCTCGCTTGATCAAAGGCGCCTTGGTGGGCGTAGATATCACAAATCCTCTGGCCAGTATCGTGGTGTTTCAATACAATCCCACGACCATGACACGGCGTCTGGAAGCTCGCGCAGCCGGCGAGGAGGGCGATCCAGGCGAAGCCATGCGTTTGAGTGGACCACCCAAAGAGACGATTACCCTGACCGTTGAAATCGATGCCGCGGATCAGTTGGAAGAAGCCAACTCCACGGCGACTCAAATGGGTATCTATCCCAGCCTCTCGGCTTTGGAGATGATGCTCTATCCAAAAACGGCAGCCGTCGTGGCGAATTCGGCGCTTTCACTCATCGGCTCCATCGAGATCCTGCCCGTGGAAGGACCTTTTGTGCTTTTCACCTGGGGCGCCAAACGGGTTCTGCCGGTTCGTTTGACAAGTTTCAGTATCACCGAGGAAGCCTATGACCCCGCACTGAATCCCATACAAGCAAAAGTGGAGTTATCACTGACGGTACTCAGCTACCAGGACTTCGGCGTACTGCATCCGGGACACAGTATCTTTATGACGCACCAGATAGCCAAGGAAGCAATGGCCCTGTTGAATGGGGCCAACAGCACCGCAAACGTCACAACAGGGACGCAATCATGACACCCGTATATTCCATGTTATTCCCGCCAACAAGTCGATACCACGCCATCGAGACAGCGGCATGGGAAACGGCTGAGGGCACAACAATCGTTTATCTGAAACGCCGTTTTGTCCCCTCGCCCGAAGGCTTTTCACTGCTTCAAGAACATGAGGTGGTACAGGAAGATCGTCTTGACAATATCACGGCGCATTACCTGAGCGATCCCCTTCAATTCTGGCGGATCTGTGACGCCAACAGGGCGATGAATCCGTTTGACTTGACCGCTGAAATCGGACGTCGATTACGGATCACGATGCCCGAAGGAATCCCTGGAACGCCGTATGTTGCTGGGTAATGCGATTTTAACATTGATGATTGGGCCGGCCATACCCGTGCCGGTCCCACTGCCTGTTATGGAGGCGTTGCAAAGCGTGCAGGTCACCAGTTCACGGCAGCGCAGCGGCTTCCAGCTGCGTTTCAGCGTGGGAAAGACATCGCCGTTGCTGCAGATCATGCTTCCAGCCGGGTACCTGGATCCCATGGTGACGCGCGTGATCATCATCGTAACCCTCAACGGCACCCCCAACGTGCTCATGGATGGCCTGGTGACGCGTCAGGAACTGCAACCGGCCAACGATCCCGGTCAATCGACCTTGACCATTACGGGAGAGGACTTAAGCGTGGCCATGGATATCGTCGAAAAAGTCATGCCCTTCCCTGCGACGCCCGATATCGGACGGATTTCGCTGCTTCTCGCCCCCTATGCCGCCTTGGGCATCGTGCCGGCCATCATCCCGCCCATCATACCCACGGTACAAACACAAAATTCAAAGATCGAGGCCCAGTCCAGCATGACGGACCTGGCCTATATCAAGAGCCTGGCCAACCGAAACGGCTATGTCTTTTATGTCAATCCCGGCCCCTTGCCGGGACAGAGCATTGCCTACTTCGGGCCGGACATCAGCGTGCCGCTACCCCAGCGCGCTTTGAGCGTAAACATGGACGCCCACACCAATGTCGAGACATTGAGTTTCTCACTCGACGGTCTGGCCAAGAAAATCCGAATCTTTACCATCCTGGATCCCTTCACCCGCAGGATTCCCATTCCGATTCCCGTACCCAACGTCAGTGCGACCAAGCCGCCGCTGGGTCTGCGCCCCACACCGCCGGCAAAGATCGAACTGCATGATCGCGGAACGCAGCTGCAGCCCGACGAGGCGGCAAGAGATATCTTGAGCTTCCTGATGAACAACTCCACCGCCATCAGCGGAAACGGCTCCCTGGATGTCCTGCATTACGGACAGATATTGCGTGCCCGGACGCTGGTCGGGGTCCGTGGTGCCGGGATTGCATATGACGGGCTCTATTTTGTGGACAGCGTGACCCACAACATCAAAAAGGGCGAATACAAACAAAACTTCAGTCTCTCACGGGACGGATTGATCTCCAACACACCGATGGTGATGCCATGACCAATTCCGATACGACACAGCCGTTTTTAGGCAAATACCGCGGCACGGTAATCAACAATATCGATCCCGAACTGCGGGGTCGCCTTCTGATCAACGTTCCGGACGTACTCAACGTGGTGCCTTCCACGTGGGCCGAGCCATGTACGCCCCTTGCCGGACCGACCGGACCGGGGATGGGTGTTTATATGGTGCCGCCCATTGGCGCGGCGGTATGGGTGGAGTTCGAGCGCGGCGATCCCAACTACCCTATTTGGGTCGGATGCCGCTGGGGCGCTTCATCGGATATACCTCCGCTGGTGCATGCCGGCTTGCCGGCTTCACCCAATATTGTCATGCAAACACTCGGTCAGCACAGCTTTGTGATCAGCGACCTGCCCGGTCCGACCGGTGGATTGATGCTCAAGAGTGCCGCTGGCGCCTCCATCATTGTCAATGACACCGGCATTTATATCCAGAACGGCAGAGGCGCCAGCCTGATCATGACTGGCCCCACGGTGACAGTGAACAACGGGGCCCTTGTGGTGACCTAGAACGTATATCAGGTCACACAGAACTCAGGAAGGAACCCATGCCTGGCTTCTTACTTCATGTCGGCGCCCAGGTCATGTGCGCCCATGCCGGACAGGCCACCCCCACCGCACCCAATCCCCGTGTAACGGTCAGCGGTCAGCCCACGGTACTGATGACGGCGCCGTACGTGGTGGCCGGCTGCACGCTGCCGCCGCCCACCGCGGCCAATGGACCGTGCGTTACGGCGCAGTGGGTCAGCGGAACCACCCGCGTGCTTTCCAACGGTCAGCCGCTGCTGGTGCAAAGCAGCCAGGCCATCTGCACACCCACGGGAACGCCGCTGATCATCGCAGCAACCCAAACGCGCGTCAGCGCCATGTGAGGGCAATATGATGCATATCGACTACCCGTTTCATTTCGACAGCC
Source organism: Desulfobacteraceae bacterium (assembly GCA_050291625.1). Taxonomy (GTDB): domain Bacteria; phylum Desulfobacterota; class Desulfobacteria; order Desulfobacterales; family Desulfosarcinaceae; genus JARRKU01. The sequence continues at coordinate 13,967 of JBNKKC010000142.1, read as the reverse complement.
GAGGTCGCACCGCGGCCACCGATGAAGACGATCACATTCGGGACATGATCGAGCAGTTCCTGTTCACCAATGCCGGCGAGCGGGTGAACCGGCCCGATTTCGGCAGCGGGGTGATGCAACTGGTCTTTGCCCCCAACAGCCCGGAGCTGGCCGCAACCCTGCAATTGACCATTCAGGCCGGCCTTCAGCAATGGCTCGGCGATCTGATTGAAGTCAAGGCCCTTGAAGTGATCAGCGAAGAGGCCAGCCTGCGCATTGATATCCAATACCTGGTGCGGCGCACCCAGGAGCTTCACACCACTAGTTTTAATCGGAGCATGACGCCATGACGGAATTGATATGCATCGACGAGCAACGACGCGAATCCGTGAGGGTGAACCATCGTCTCAACGGGTTGGATTATGTGGAAGTCGGAGAAGACCGCCATACCCTGACGGTCTTTTTCTTGGGCAAGGCGCCGGTTGAGCTGGTAACAGACCAGGTGCGCATCGAAGGCGGCCGGCGTATCCGCGATATCAAGGTGCTGGATGTACGGGTCGAGCACATCAATCAGGTGGAGTTGGACGACCACATGGTGGTGACCGTGGATCGGGTCGGTGACTTTTCCACCTACCGCTTAAGGGTGGTGCAACGCAACGATCAGAACGAGTGGCAGCCCCATGAAGATTTTGACCCGCGCTATCATGCGCTGGATTTCAATTTCAGGGTCGACTGCCCCTCGGATCTCGATTGCAAGCCGGATAAGGTGTGCCCAGCCGATAAACCGGCGGAGCCGGAGATCAACTACCTGGCCAAAGATTATGCCAGTTTCCGGCGGCTGATCCTGGATCGGCTGGCCCTGGTCATGCCGCAATGGAAAGAGCGCCACGTGCCGGATATGGGGATCGCACTGGTGGAGGTGCTGGCCTACGTGGGAGATTACCTGAGCTACTATCAGGACGCCGTGGCCACCGAAGCCTACCTGGACACGGCGCGCCGGCGCATCTCCGTGAGGCGGCACGCCCGTCTGGTGGATTATGTGCTGCACGAGGGCTGCAATGCGCGGGCCTGGGTATGCATTGAAACCGACAGCGACGTGTCGCTGAATCCCCAAGATGTCTGCTTCATCACCGGCTTGAACAATGCGTTTCAAACCGTAGGCGGCGTTCTGTCCGAAGAAGATCTCGCTCAGCTCTCATCCCATGCCTATGAAATCTTCGAGCCCATGGGACCTGAAACGATAGAACTCTATCACAGCCACAGTATTTTACATTTTTATACCTGGGGCGACCGGCAGTGCTGCCTGCCCAAAGGGGCCAGCCGTGCAACCTTGATCGGCCGACTGCCCGAAGAAGATCCCGGCAAACCCGGTCCGGACAAGCCGCAAGATCCGGATCAAGCCGATGATTCGCAGCAGGCGTCCGCTGCGGCGGCCAAAGCGGAGACAAGCGCCCCCTTGCTGCATCTCAAACCGGGTGATGTTTTAATCTTCCAGGAAATCATCGGCCCGCAGACCGGCCATTCAGGAGACGCCGATCCCACGCACCGGCACGCCGTGCGTTTGACACGTGTGACGGCGGACATCGACCCCCTCAACCATCAACCCGTTGTCGACATCCAATGGCGCGAGGAGGATGCGCTGCCTTTTGCTTTGTGCCTGTCGTCCCTCGGGCCGCCGCCGCAATGTAAGATCCTTGAAAACGTCAGTATTGCCTATGGCAATGTCATCCTCGTGGACCACGGCCAAACCAGGACCGAAGATCTGGAACCCGTGCCGGAAGGAGACGAGTTAGAATGCTGCATCGCCGAAGGACTACCGGCCGATCGCGTCGTGGCACCGGGATACTACCGGCCCACGTTGACCGATGCGCCCCTGACCTTCAGCCAGCCCGTGGCATCCGATGCTGCGGCGTCAGACATGCTGACCCAGGATGCCCGTCTGGCCCTGCCGCGTATCCGGCTCGTGGGAGATCCGGCCCCGACCGGCGATCTGTATTGGATTCCGCAATCCGATTTGCTGGGCAGTCACCAAGATGCGCAGCACTTCGTGGTTGAAGTCGATGACGACGGCCGCGCCCACTTGAGATTTGGCGACGATCATTGCGGCGAACAGCCCGATGCCGGCACGACCTTCAAAGCAACCTACCGCGTCGGCAACGGCCTGGGCGGCAACGTCGGCGCAGAAGCCATCTCCCACCTGGTGCTGCGCAATACCCAATTAAGCGGCGTTCACCTGCGCGCACGCAACCCCATGCCCGCCCGCGGCGGCACGGCACCTGAACCTGTAGCGGAAGCCAAATTGTTCGCGCCCCACCGATTTCGCAAAGAGCTGCAGCGCGCCATCATTGCGGATGATTACGCCGCCATCGTGGAGCGTGAATTCAAAGATACGGTCCAGCGCGCCGTTGCCCGGCTGCGCTGGACCGGCAGCTGGTATGAGGTGTTGGTGGCGGTGGACCCTCTGGGAAGGGACGTTGCAGACCCGGAACTGATCGATGCCATCTCCCAACGGCTGCACCGCTACCGCCGCATGGGCCACGATCTGGTGGTCAAATCGGCGCACCGAGTGCCGCTGGATATCGAAATACTGGTGTGCGTCCTTCCCAACTATCTGCGCGGTCACGTCAAAGCGGCCCTGCTGGATCTTTTTTCCAACCGCACCCTGCCCGACGGGCGCAAGGGGTTTTTCCATCCCGACAACCTGACCTTTGGCGAGGGCATTTTTCTGAGCAGGCTGGTGGCAACGGCCCAAGTGGTGGAGGGGGTGGAAAGCGTGCGGGTCGTTCGATTTCAGCGTCTTGACGAACTTGACAACCAAGAGCTTGAAGACGGTTTATTGCCGCTGGGGCCGTTTGAAATCGCCCGCCTGGACAACGATCCCAGTTTTCCGGAAAACGGCAAATTGATACTGGATGTAAGAGGTGGAAGATGAAAACCAAGTGTCCTGACTGCTGCCATCCTGAACGTTTTTTTGGTAACGCCTGCGGCTGCTGTGAAGGCACGGCAATCACCACACCGCTGCCAACCGCCAACCGGCCGGGACTGTCCCGGCTTCGCTATCGCATCGGCACCCATGCCAGTTTCCTCGAGACCATGCTGGCGCGTCTGTCGAGCGCTGATTTCCCGGCCCTGGAAGGCCTGACCACCCGTAACGCCGACGATCCCTCCATCGCCTTGTGTGATGCCTGGGCAGTGATTGCCGATGTACTGACCTTCTATCAGGAGCGCATCGCCAATGAAGGCTACCTGCCCACCGCCACCGAACGCCGCTCGATTCTGGAGCTGGGGCGGCTGGTAGGCTACAAGCTGCAACCCGGTGTCGCCGCCAGCGTTTTTCTGGCCTATACCCTCGACGATAAAATGAGCGAAGAGGTCGTCATTCCTGCCGGCAGCCGGGCTCAGAGTATCCCCGGGCCGGATGAGCTGCCGCAATCGTTTGAAACCAGCGAAGATTTGATGGCCAGGGCAAGGTGGAACAATTTGCGGCCGCGCTTGAAAAAGCCGCAAACCAGCGACTCGATTAAGGACATGCAACCGGATGGCTCGGAACTAAATCCCAGAGTATATCTAAAAGGCATTAACACAAATCTAAAGCCCAACGATCCAATTCTGATCCGATTCTCGGGAGATAGTACTCCGAGATTCTATCGTGCTAAAGAAGTCATTGCCGATACGGTTGCCGACCGAACCCTGGTCATGTTGATTGATCCGGATGCTGATCAGGCCTTAGACAGTCCAGCCGGCATGACGAATTCAACCGAACCGCCGGAACCGCCACAATTAAACATCATCGAGGCCTTGACCCAGTCGCCTTCCATCCCGCCGCGCAACGCTCTGCGATTAAAACGTTCTTTAGCAGAGCAGTTTAAGCCCAAGTCCGAAACAGGTTACACGGCAGTCAAACGGTTTGCTCCGGTATTGCGCGATACATTGTCCAAGGCTGCAGCCAATGCCAAAGTTACATCGGATAGCCATATCAAGGTTTATGTTCTGCGCCAGACGGCATCATTGTTCGGCCATAATGTTCCAAAACTCACTCGAATAAATGAAGATGGCTCCATCTCGATTATTGGTGATTGGCCCATTATTGAAAGCTCGGTACATGTAATTGCATCAGGCGGAGGGCGCATTGAACATGAACAAGAGATGGCCATCTATCTGGACGCAAAATACGACACAATCCTTACAGGCAGCTGGATCGCTATTGAACCGCCCGTTACTCGCCTGACGACAGGTCAGCGACTCATCGTCCGGGCTGTTAATGTCGATCACTCAAGGCAACGCTCGGAATATGGAATAACAGCTCCCACAACCAAGATCGAGATTGGCGAAAAGTGGATCACCCTGACCGGGATGAATCCTACTAGTCCCACAGACGATGATTTCGATGCTTTGCGCGCAACCACCGTATACGGAGTTCCCGAAGAACTGGAACTGGCCGAAGAGCCCATTGAAACCATTTTATGCGGCGGCCTGGATGATGCCCCATTGGAGCTGGACGGTTTCTACGAAGGTCTGGAGTCGGGTCGCTGGGTCATTGTATCGGGCGAACGCCATATCGAGGGCACCAGCGGCGTCAAATTCAGCGAGCTGGGTATGCTGGCGTCTGTTACGCAGGATATCGATTCAGACTCTAAGGCCAGCGGTGAAAAGAATCATACCTACATCACGTTGGATAAGGAGCTCAAATACTGTTTCAAGCGGGAGACCATCACCATCCACGGCAATGTGGTCAAGGCCACCCACGGCGAAACGCGGGAAGAAATCCTGGGTAGCGGAGACGGCAGCAAGGCGTTGCAGTCTTTCGAACTGAAGCAGTTTCCGCTCACCTATATGTCCGCATCCAATCCCGCCGGAGTGGACAGCACCTTAAAATTGCTTGTCAACGACCTGCAATGGCACGAGGCCGACACCCTGGTCGGCCTGAAGGGCACCGACCGCAACTTTATCACCCGGACCGACAATGAAGACAAGACCACGCTCATATTCGGCAACGGCATCCAAGGCGCCCGTTTGCCGACCGGCGTCGAAAACGTCAAGGCGCGCTACCGCAACGGCATCGGAAGACCCGGCAATGTCAATCCGGAACAGATCTCGCTCCTGGTCAGCAAGCCCCTGGGAGTCAAAGAGGTCATCAATCCTCTGCGGGCATCCGGAGGTGCCGATCGCGAAAGCAGGTATCGCGCGCGCAACAATACCCCGCTGGCGGTCAAAGCTCTCGACCGCCTGGTGTCGGTCCAGGATTATGAAGATTTTGCCCGCGTCTATGCCGGCATCGGCAAGGCGAGCGCCGTGGAGATACCCGACGGTCGACGCCAATTGGTGCATGTCACCATCGCCGGAGCGGACGATAATCCCATCGATGAAAATTCCGATCTCTTTTTGAATCTTCACCAGGCCCTGCATGATTTCGGGGATCCGTTCCAACCCATCCGTCTGGAAGTGCGCGAACTGATGATGATCGTCATCAGCGCCGGCGTTTGTCTCCTGCCGGACTATCAATGGGAGGCGGTAGTAGAACGCTTGCGTGCCGCATTGTTGGATGCCTTCAGCTTCGAATCCCGCGAATTGGGCCAGGACGTGTTGCTCAGCGAGGTTATCAGTGTCATGCAGGCTGTAAGGGGCGTTGCCTACGTGGATGTCGACGCCTTTGGCGGCATTCCGGAAAAAATCAAAGAGAACGAAAAAAGGCGATTGTTGACGCCCGATGAAATATCCGATGCGGTCGACTGCTTGTCTACCCGATGGCCCAGCGATGATATGGACAATTGGTGCGATAGAGGGAACGGACGTATTCTTTCAAAATGGTGCGCCAAATATAAATCATGCAAAAAATACGGAAATGCTGAAACCACCAATGGTGTCAGGCACAGGCTCCGGGTAAACCTGGCCGGGTGGGAAGATGGTGTGATGCGGCCGGCGCAGCTTGCTTTTCTAACACCCGAGCTGCCCGACACGTTAATCCTAAACCGAATCGAGTGAGACCGCCATGAAAGATTCGAGAGAAGATCGCCTGTACGAACTGCTGCCGCCGATCTATCGCATACGGGATGCCGAACAAGGTGAACCCTTAAAAGCCTTGCTGAGGGTCATAAGCGAGCAGGTTCATCTGGTGGAAGACGACATCCGGCAGCTTTACGAAAACTGGTTTATCGAAACCTGCGAAGAGTGGGTGGTTCCCTATATCGGGGCCTTAATCGGGTACGAACCCGTTCATGAGGCGGGCGAGCCGTCGCACGTGGTTTCGCCCCAAGGGCGAGCGCGCAACCGCTTCCTCATCCCGCGCAGGGAAGTGGCCAACACCATCCGCTACCGCCGGCGCAAAGGCACTCTGGCGCTGTTGGAGCTGCTGGCCAACGACGTGGCCGGCTGGCCGGCGCGGGCAGTGGAATTCTACACACTGTTGGGCTGGACGCAGTCGCTCAACCATCTGAGGCTTGATCGCGCTGCAACGGTGGATGTGCGCAAAGGGTCCCGGCTGGATCTTATCGAGAGCCCCTTCGAAAGGTATGCGCATACCATCGATGTGCGTCGTATCAACTCGATTTATGCACAGGGGTGTCATAACATCCCGAGTGTCGGTGTATTTGTATGGCGCTTGAAATCCTGCTCGGTCAGCGAGACGTCAGCCTACTACCATGAACCGGCCAGCTCCGAATCCGGTTCCCATTGCTACACTTTCAGCGTGCTTGGCAACGATACGCCTTTGTATATGCGCCCTGAGCCGGAATCTGATCCTACCCAAATCGCCGATGAACTTAATTTGCCGGTGCCCGTCAGGCGCCGGTTGTTTGAGGAGCATAAAGCGCTGATTTACGGGCCTAAGAAAAGCATACAAATCTGGAAGGGTGTCAAACCGGGGCCTGCCGCCGCTCGAAAAGCCATTCCCGCCCACCAAATCGTCCCCGTCGACTTAAGCGATTGGCACTACGCGCCGCGCAGAAAGACCGTGGCTGTGGACCCCGTTCTTGGCAGGATTGCCTTTCCCAAAGATCAGTGGCCTGAAAACGGCGTCTGGGTCCGCTACCACTATGGCTTCAGCATGGATCTCGGCGGTGGCGAATATGAACGATACATAACGCAGCCGGACGATTGTAAGATTTACCGTGTCGGCCGCAAGGAATCATTTCACACCATTGATGATGCATTGGATGCCTGGCAAAAGGACTCCGCAACGCAACCGGTTGCGCATGCTGTGGTGGAGATCACAGACAGCGACGCCTATGTCGAGCGACTCAACATCGTATTCAAACAGGGGCAGCAAAGTCTCCAACTGCGAGCGGCCAATCGCAAACGTCCGGTCATCCTTCTGTTGGATTGGCATCCCGGTCAACCCGATCCACTGTGTGTAACCGGTGCCAACGGCAGTCGTTTTACACTTGACGGTGTATTGGTAGCCGGTCGCGGCATGCAGGCAAAAGGCGATCTTGCCGAATTGACCATTCGGCATTCGACCCTGGTGCCCGGCTGGTCGATGGACAGCAAATGCATGCCGGAACGCGCCACAGGATCCAGCCTGGATATTTCAAGCCCCAAAATCTGCGTAAAGATTGACCACAGCATTATCGGATCGATCATAGTCGACCCGGATATCGATAAGCCCATTGAGGCGTCTGTCGATCCAACACAGGAAGGGCCATCCAATGAAGAGGTGAAACAGGCGCGCTGCCAGGGCATCGGCAAGGCGGTTCGTCTGGGGCCTATTCCGATCTGCATCAACGACAGCATCATCGATGCCACGGACTCGGAAATCGAAGCTTTGAGTGCGCCGGGATGTCCGGTGGCCCATGCCGTTTTGACCATTGTGCGCAGCACGGTCTTTGGACAAATTCAAACCCATGCCATCGAACTGGGTGAAAATGTGATTTTTAACGGCCGCATCATCGTTGCCCGGCGACAGCGGGGCTGCCTGCGGTTCTGCTATGTTACACCCGGATCCAGCACACCGCGCCGCTACCGTTGCCAGCCGGATCTGGCAATCGAAAAGGTCACGGCTGATCGACCAATACAGCTCATAAAAGTGGTACAGAAACAAGACCCGCATCTCATAGAGAAACGAATCAGGCCCAGATTCAACAGCGTACGCTATGGCCAGCCCACTTACTGTCAGCTATCCGAATGCACCGCCCCCGAGATCACACAAGGAGCCGACGATGAATCGGAGATGGGTGTATTTCATGATTTGTATCAACCCCAACGCAGAGCCAATCTCATTGCCCGTCTCGATGAATACATTCCGGCGGGCATGGAAGTGGGAATCATAGTCTCGAGCTAGGAGGAAGCAATGTATAGAAAAATATGTCGATTCGGCATCCGAGGCGAATTCAGAGGAAATTTCACCCGGGATACCTTCAAACCCGATCATCATTTTTCACGCGTGCTGATGCAGCAGGGTCGAGTACAACTGGATGCAGATTGGAACGAACATGTCTCGATCATGGTTCACTATCTGCGCAACCTGGCATCGGATCTGATCGGCCCGCATGGTGCACCTCGCGATACTGAAGGTAATCCAGGGAAGGGATTTGGGGTTATCAAAGCAAATAAGTCAGGCTTTGAAATCAATCCGGGTCACTACTATGTAAATGGCATCCTTTGCGAAGGAACGGAAGCCAAACGAATCATAATTGATAAGAGTGTGACAGCGAAATATCTACTGGTCTATCTGGATGTTTGGGAACGACACCTGAGCCATGTGGAGTTTGACTCCATCAGAGAAGTCGCTCTTGGCGGGCCGGATACGGCCACGCGAGCTAAAATTGAATGGCAGGTTCAGTACCAACCAACCAATAAAAAAATTCCCGATGATATTTTAAAGAATAAAAATTATCATGGCTTTATGGAACTGCTCAAAGAAAAAAAACCGGGGTCAGCTCGCATGCGATCCAGGGCAAGAAGAAAAGAAAAAGAGAATAAAGAGCCTTGCCTGATTGCACCCAAATCACATTACCGGGGACCGGAAAATCAACTCTACCGGGTTGAAATTCACAAGGGCAGTGGTGATAACGATGTCACTTTCAAATGGTCACGGGAAAACGGATCTGTGATTTTTCCGATCATTAAATGGGTCAGCGATAACGTCGTCTCGCTAGAGCATTTAGGGCGGGACGGCCGCTGCGATCTTCAACCAAATGACTGGGTCGAACTTTATGATGACGCATACGCATTGCAAGGAAGCACGGATCCATTGATACAGGTTGATTTCGTCGATCATGACAATCGGCGAATAACATTGAAACAAGTACCGGAAACCAATGTAGGTAAGGATCCGGATAAGCATCCTTACCTGCGCAGATGGGATCAGAAAAATGGAAATAAAGATGGAGTTCCCCTTGTGGAAGGCTTTGGTGAAAGAAATTGGATCAATCTTGAAGACGGAATTCAGATCCAATTCTACAATATAGTTCTAGAGAAAAAAGAAAATGCGCCAAAGTCTGCACCGCAATATTACGCGGGTGATTACTGGCTGATTCCGGCGCGAACCATCACCGGCGACGTCGAGTGGCCGGGACCTGCTGAAAATCCGGAAGATCTGCCGCCTCATGGTGTCGTCCACCATTATGCTCCTCTGGCGTTTCTATCCAGAAAATCAAAAAATGACGATTTTGAGGAGCAAGATCTTCGCCGCCACATAATAAAGCTATGGGAATGATGGGGATCAAACAGATAATACACATCAACAAAGGAGATCAAAATGGATACCGTACATCCAAACGCCATGGCTAAATTGGCGCTGCTCCCTGGCCTGTGGTACCGCAAGTACATGCTGCGGCCCGTCGCCCATTGCAGTCGCGGATGCCCATGAAATAAACGGATACTGCCGTGCAGGAAATCATCTATCTGTCCATGATAGCCGCCTCGATCTCTTTTACTGTTACCGAAACGAAAATCTTCGAGCACACCCGAAACTGGATCAAGCAGCGCAATACCTTTCTCGGAAAATTGTTCAATTGCGGATACTGCCTCGCTCATTGGACGGCGGCCTTACTGGTGCTGGTGTATTGGCCCAGAATCATGGTCTGGTGGGCACCGCTGGACTATGTTTTGACCGCCCTGGTGATCGCCTGGCTGGGCGGCTATCAATGGGCCTTGATGTGTTGGTTGATGATCAAAGCGGAAAAATGAGCTGCTACAGCGGTATCGATCATCGTACGGGCGGAAGAGTGGGGTGTTTTATCCGTCCGGCACAAAATATCCCCGGTTCGACCGTAGCCGCCGATCTCCGGCCGGACGGTTGCATGATATTATAAGTTTAAGACCGGCACTAAAAAAGCCAACCCCCCTGGGGCTCAATTTCAACGAGTCTCACGGAGGTTTGGCTTTTTTAATGCCGGTTCATCGTCTTGCGCAGGCCTTTGCGGCATCAAATCAGGAGATCAAGCGTCGGAGTTTCCGGGCCGATCCACCGGCGTCGGAAATACGGGTTCGGCTTTGCCGATCATCGCCGGCAGCTCTTTTCCAAGCTGCCCGGTCAGCCATTTGGCGGCCGCAATAAGTTTATTCAGGTTAATGCCGCTGTCGACCCCCATACCGTTGAACATATGAACCGTATCCTCCGTGGCAATGTTTCCAAGGGAGCCGGGGGAAAAAGGGCACCCGCCGATACCGCCGAGACAGGTGTCGAACCGGCGGATGCCGGCTCTGAACGCGGCATAGGCATTGGCATAACCCGTGTTGCGCGTATCGTGCAGGTGCACGCCGATGGCAAGGCCGGGGGTGCGGCCCAGCTTTTCGATAACACCCCCGCAGAAGCGTTCCACCTGGCCGGGAACCCCCATCCCGGTGGTATCGGCCAGCATGATTTCATCCGCCCCCATCTGCGCCAGCTCGTCGGCGATACGCAGCACCCGGCTTTGGGGGACACGGCCTTCGAAAGGGCATCCAAAAGAGGCCCCGATGATCACGCCAAACGCGATACCCGCCGATCGGGCCGATGCGGCGACCCGCTTAAATTGCCCGAGCGAGTCGGCGACGGATTGCCTGAAATTAGCCCGATTCAGGGACTCGCTGGCCAATACGGCCAGCCGGACATGCTTCAAACCGGCGCTTGCGGCCCGCTCGAAGCCGGTGAGATTGGGCACCAGAGCCGTGTAGTGAACATCCGAATCAAAATCGAGGGCGGCGCAGATCGCGTCGATACCCTGCATCTGGGGAACCCGCTTGGGACTGACGAACGAGCCGATCTCGATGGCGCCTACGCCCGCCTTGCGAAGCAAAGCGATGAGCTCGAGCCTGATCTCAGGCGTCAGCTGTCTGCACTCGTCCTGCAGCCCGTCTCGCGGTGACACATCGATGATTTGAAATGCTTCTCCCATCGGAGTTTAACCGGCGGTTTTTTTATCCGTTATCCTGCGCCAGACTTTTCCCAGCATTGGTTCTCTGGCGTGAATGGCGCCGTGCAGGCAGACTTCGAGACAGCAGTAACATCGGATGCAGGGATCGTAGTCGAAGGCAATACCGCGGATGTTGTGGCTGATGCATTTGGCAGGGCATATCTTCCAGCACTCCCCGCAAAGTTTGCAGGTGTCGTTGTCGACCATCGGTTTCTGGATCACGTATTTGCGCATGAACCGGTTGAGGGCTTCCGAACCAAGGCTCAGGGAGTGCAGTTCGGGAAAACGGAAGTCATCCAGTATCTCGATATTACCGTTGACATGGACCACGCCGTCGAAATAACCCTGGGCCAGCGATTCCTCGTAGGTGAGCAGTTTCAGGGGATCGACACCCAGTATGGTGCAAACGGTCTTATCGACGGCATAGCTGTCGGCCCCGCCGACCAGCAGCCCCAGTTCACGCGGCGTGCCGCTTTTGCCGGGGCCTTGCCCCTCCAAAGCGATAACGCCGTCCACGATGGTAAAGGCCGGATTCACTTTTTGATGGATCTGCACCAGCAACCGCGCAAACGTTCTGCGATCGACACCGGCGCGCATATGCCACTCTGGTTTGCGCAGCCCCACGATGGTGCCGAACATGTTTTTGACCCCCAGGGTCAGGTACATCTGGGCATGGGTTTTCAATTTGGCCAGATTGATCACCACATCGGCCTCGATGGCATCCCGGGCAATCTCGATCGAACCAAAGGGTTCGCCGATATCCGCCGACACCGACTGGTCAAACGCCTTGAGCGTTACATCCAGGTCGTTCAGGACGCCTGCATAGCCGGTTTCGCGAATCAAGCGGTGAAAATTCCCGATCCCCGGGCTGTCGGACACCTGGACCTCGGCGCCTTTGTCGAGCAGGTACTCTGCCACGCAACGCGTCAACTGGGGGTGGGTGACGATGCCATGTTCGGCTTTTGAGGGCAGCAGCAGATTGGGTTTTATCAGAACGCGCGTGCCGGGTTTAATCCAATCCGGTCCTTTGCTGTCCAGCATTTTCCCGATGATTGGCTTGATGACCTCAGGATCGTATGTTGCTTTATCGATGAATACCTTGGTCATGGGTGGTCTTTATTCCATCTCTGCAAAACCGCAGCGATCTGCAATCAATTGGCGGAACCGGGGCGTTTACAATTTCCCGGACAACTGGTACAGCTTCAATCGAGTTTTGCCACAATAATATCGCAGGTGTTTCTTGGCAAGGACTTTATTCTTTGTATGAATTTAGAAAAACAGCTCAAGCGACATATTATCGGCCCCAGGCAGACCTTTTTCGCATCCGTACTTCCCGGATTTGAAGGCGTCTGCCGGCAGGAACTGGAAACACTCTCCGACACGATCGAGATTGTGGAGCAGGTCAACGGCGGCGTTGTTTTCAGCGGACGGTTGGTGGATCTTTATCGAGCCAACCTGCACCTGCGCACGGCGGGACGCATACTGATGCGGATCACCCAATTCAAGGCGACCAATTTTCGACAGTTTTGCAGGCGTCTCGACGCCATTGTCTGGTATCTCTACCTGCAACCCGGAGCGGTACCGCAGGCAAAGGTCGCTTCGCACCGGTCAAGGCTATATCATACAAAGGCCGTGGCCGTGCGTCTCCGCGAAACCATTGAAGATTTTTGGCGTTCCCAAAGCATTGGGCCGCTATCCGATTCAGGCCAGACCCTCTATATCCGCCTCGACGACGACACGGCGACCCTTTCCATCGACAGCAGCGGAGAGGGCCTCTACCGGCGCGGCGTAAAATCCCACGAAGCTGAAGCTCCCCTGCGCGAGACAACGGCCGCGGCAATCCTGCTCACGGCAGGCTATGATCACGCGACCGGCACACCACTGCTCGACCCCATGTGCGGATCCGGCACCTTCAGCCTTGAAGCGGCCCTGATCCGCAAGCGCATCGCTCCCGGCCTGTTCAGAGAGTTTGCCTTTATGCAATGGCCGGCATTTCGACCGAAACAGTGGGATTATCTAATGGCTGAAGCGGCAAAACGGATTGAAACGCTCGAAGCACCCTTGATCCATGCATCGGATCTGAACAGAGACGCATGTCTGCGGTTGAAAACGAGTGCGGACCGCGCAGGCCTGACCGATGCCATAACGATTCGCGCCGAGGATTTCTTTAAGATGTTCCCGGATTCGTTTTCCGGAAAATGCGGCCTGATAGTGCTCAACCCGCCCTACGGACGGCGCCTGGATGACGAGCGTGACATCCAACAATTCTACCGGCGGATCGATGCAAAATTGACCGCCGAATTTAAAGGCTGGCGGGCGGCGCTGGTCGTACCCCATGACCGATGGTTGCCTCGACTGGCCGCTGAGATGGCATCGATGCCCTTGCATCACGGCGGTTTGAGGCTCTCGCTGCTGAGCGGAAAAATCCAATGATCGCAATATAATATAAAGGTGTTGCGGGAGCGGCGTCTCGCCGCGACATCTCCTTTTTGCGGCATGGGGGTCGCGGCGGGACGCCGCTCCCACATTCAATCGTGCTCACCAGGAATTGCTGCTGAGTGAGCATGGGGTTTGACCTTTGCGTCATACCCGGATAAACATCCCTATAGACGTTCAGAGCATGTTTTTGGACTGCGTTATCGGTCGTCGCGGTAT
>JBNKKC010000141.1:0-18636 GCA_050291625.1 Desulfobacteraceae bacterium | reverse complement strand
CCCAATACAAGATTTTGATGATCGTACGCTGGCGGTTACAAAACACGAACAGGTCCCCTGAAAACGGGTTAAGGTCCATGGCTTGCTCGACCAGGATCGAAAGACCGTTTATGGCCTTGCGCATGTCCGTGCTGCCGACGGCAAGATAGATGTTGCCGGAAAAGTGCCTCGGCATCATAGCGATTGTACCACGCTGATCAGCTGTTTGAGCGTAGCTGGGTCAAATCCGGCACCCACTTCGATCTTATAACCGTTTTGGGTGTACAAGTTAAACGTCGAGCCCGTGACCGCCACTGGCAGGTTGCGGGAAAATCGCAGTGGAACAAATGAAATATCAGCATCAGTCCGTTCAAATTTTTTCTTCCAATAGGTGAACTGATGGGGCTTAAGCCCATGCTCCCGGCAATAAGCGACCTGTGTTTGCCCGCTTTGTTTCCAGCGTTCAATGTGGGTTTTCCAAATCTTGCGCAATTGATCAGGATCGGGTTCAGCTCGATGGTTGTCTTCCGGCATGTGTGCACCTCCTATGAAATTTATGGTGCATCATGCCATGGTCGGTTCAGCTTGTGAAGATGGGGTTAAATTGACGGTTACTGCAAATCGATCCCGCAGTAGTATTTGTGCTGTTGCTTGTAAAACCGCATAATTTGGCCTCCTTTGGGTGAAGGGGTTTAGGAATAGGGGTATTCCATTTTTACCACCTTCATCTGGAGGAAGGCCATAACTAGTATCAAGCTGCTGCTCCCGACGCTCGTTCCTCGCACCGGAGAGCAGCACGTTCGGTGAGAGGAGAGGGACTATGAGTACAGAGCCAGACTTAGTGGGCAGCGCTGCTGATCTCTTACGGCAGTGGCTTTTCCGCATTCACCGGATGCAGGTTGCACACTATGAAGCAGCAGTGATTCTTGGTCGGCTTAACCTCACTTTGGGAGTTCCTGTTGTTATATCCTCGGCCGTGGTGGGTTCTGCTCTATTTGCGACACTTCAGAGCAAGCCAGGCACAACACTAACGAGCGTTCTCGGGGCCGTCAGCTTAGCGGCAGCGATTCTCGCCAGCCTACAAACTTTTCTTCGATTCGGTGAGAGGGCGGAAAAGCATCGCGCAACTGGAAGTAGGTTTGCAGCACTACGCGCTGAGATTGAACAGGAACTATCACTGCATTCCGACACTGGAATGCTCGGGGCATTTATGGCGGAACTTCGAGTGCGATGGTTCGCTCTCAATGACGAGGCACCAGCGTTACCCGCATCGGTTTGGCATAAGGTTGAAAAGCGTTTCGCTGTAGCAGAACCGGATTTAAGCATGAGGAATCCTGCATAACCTGTTGCGATTATACATGAAAACTGTGTAGCTATTTATTTGCATAAAAGGAAGAAGTGTCACCGAACCTGTCGCTGGTGTCGGACTCGGTTCCCTCGCCGCACAGCTTGACGTTGGAACCCACTATAAAGGATTTTACAATGCCTCACAGTTCAGAAGTTGCATATTGTGGCCTTTACTGTGGAGATTGCATAATTCGAAATGGGAAAATAGGTGAACTATCGGGCAAACTGATTGAATCCATAGAAACATCCGATTTTCAGAAGCTTGCAGTTGGGCTACCGAAAATAATGGTGGAATTTGGGCCATTAAAGGACTACCTGATTTTGAAACGCTTACTTGCGGCGATGACGAAATTGGATTGCGTAAAATTGTGCAAGGAAGGAGGCGGTAGCACTGCTTGCCGAATCAAAAAATGTTGCACAGAAAAAAGCTTGGAAGGATGTTGGGATTGTGATGATTTTTCTGATTGCAAGACGCTTGCTTGGCTAAACCCTGTACATTCTGGTGCCAATGTCCAAAATATCGTCCGGATTCGCAAGTTTGGCATAGAGCTTTTTCTCAAAGGCCCAAAATGCTGGTAGCAGCAAATCTAACAAAAATGCTGGATCAAGTTCCAACCAAGGTGTGCAGCAGAGCGCGAGGACCATGCGCCCGCTGACACCAAATGTTGGGCCACACACAATAAACCTTGACTTTCCTTACCAATGTAATTACAATGTGCCTACCTTGATATAGGGGAGGGATCTATGAGGGCACGTGTAATAAAAATTGGAAATTCGCAAGGGCTGCGTATCCCAAAACCGATTCTCGAACAAACAGGGATAATGGATGATGTCGAAATAGAGGTTGAAAAAAATCAAATCATCATCCGGCCCGTTAAAAATGCTCGTGAGGGCTGGGATGCTGCTTTTAAAATAATGGGTGAGAAAGGCGACGACGAACCTATCATAGACGATGGCATTTCAAATTCATGGGATGAAGACGAATGGCAATGGTAGTCAAACGTTTTGACGTCTATTTAGTAAACCTTGATCCCACTGTTGGATCAGAAATTCAGAAAACCAGGCCGTGTTTGGTCATCTCGCCTGACGAAATGAATCGAAACATTCGTACTGCAATTATTGCCCCGATGACCTCGGCTCAAAAAGATTATCCTACCCGTGCATTCTGCACCTTTAGAAAGAAAAAAGGACAGATCGTATTGGATCAGATACGAACAATTGATAAAGCACGATTAATCAAGAAGCTTGGCACGATTGATTCGAGAGCCCAGTTGGATGTTATCTCAATACTTCAAAGATTATTTGCATTCTGATATGGCCCAACCTGGCGCTTGTAGGGACGGCGAGGAACATGCCGCCCCACAGCTTTTTGTTGTGTGATTAACCTGCCGCCCCAGCAAGCCCGATTTGGGCTCTTGACAATAGTACCAATATTGATACTATATAGCCATGACAAAAATCGATGACCTATTATTGATATTGAAACGAAATCCGAGGGATGTCCGGTTTTCGGATTTATGCAGAGTATGTGAGCATTATTTCGGTGAGCCACGTCAGAAAAAAAGCAGTCATCGAATTTACAAAACACCCTGGCAAGGAGATCCAAGAATAAATATCCAGAATCACAAAGGAAAGGCCAGGGCATATCAAGTCAAGCAGGTGCTTTTGGCTATTGAAAAATTGGAGGTAAGCCATGGCCACAAAAAATGACAAATATACATACCGGGTTACCTGGTCTGAAGATGATAATGAGTACGTGGGCCTGTGTGCCGAATTTCCCAGCTTAAGTTGGCTGGCCGATACACCGGAAAGGGCTCTAAAAGGCATCAGAAATCTTGTAGCGGATGTATTACTGGACATGGGAAAAACCGATGAGCCAATTCCCGAACCAATCGCGAGTAAACATTTCAGCGGAAAATTCATGGTTCGGGTGCCTCCAGATGTACATAGAAAATTGGCCATCCAAGCTGCTGAATCCGGCGTAAGTCTTAATCGTATCGCCAGCTCCAAATTGAGCCAATAAATTCATCTGCACACAACCATGCCTTTCACTCGGACGGGAACTCCGCTGCGCTCCGTTCCCGCCGGTGAAGGCTACGTTATACATAAGCAAATATTGGGAGTACAATATGAATACGGACAAAAAGATTGCTATAATTGTGGGAGCTTTATTCATAATTACAATGATTGCAGGAATGATAGATGCGTATTTTGTAGCACCTATTTTGAAAACCCCGCTTTCTGATATTTATCCAAATGATTTTCGCGTAATTACTGGATCATTTCTTATTTTAATCATGTCTGTAGGAATTGTTGGTATTGCAGTTGCTCTATACCCCGTATTAAAGAGACATAGTGAGATAATAGCTATCACTTATGTTAGTTTTAGGGTCATTGAGTGTGTGCTTCTTATTGTCGGAGCGATCGTATACCTTTATCTTATTGTTTTGAGCCAAAAATTTATCAACGCAGGCACCCCTGATGCCTCCTATTTTCAAACATTATGTGCCTTAGCAATCTCAATGAGATATGTATCTTATCAGGTAGCCATGATTATTCTTGGTTTTGGCAGCCTGTTTCTTTGTTATCTATTGTTTCAATCAAAGCTCGTTCCACGGTTTTTATCTGTATGGGGTTTTATCGGGTACGTATTTTTATTTGCAAGTGGCTTGTTGGATGTCTTTGGTGTTGTAGATACAGTGCATGGCGCTGGAGCGATGTTATATATTCCTGGTGGTTTGTGGGAATTCATTGCATTTCCAATATGGCTTTTCCTTAAAGGATTCAATTCATATGCAATTGAGAATGAAAATGTATAACGATTTATTGCACCTGACTGGTATTGCGCTGCAGCTACACACCAGCAGGTGAAAAACACGTTGGGCATCCAGCATCAATATAGAGTTAAAGGAAAGAAGAAAGTGATATGTCAGATATCCAATCCATACACGATTTTGACCTTGAATTAATTTGCGAATATTTCGCAGGGTTAGAACGTCAGGGACCAGGAAGCCCTGATGTTACTCATAGAGCTCTATCCTTTATTGAAGGCCTAAAAGAAGGATCGCGTATTGCAGACATTGGTTGCGGCACTGGCGGGCAGACAATGGTGTTAGCTCAGCGAGTGCCTGGGAAAATCACTGGGATTGACCTGTTCCCAAGATTCATTGATCTATTTAATCAAAATGCCAAGAAACTGGGCCTCTATGGAAAAGTAATTGGTAGAGTGGGCTCAATGCAGAATCTACCATTTGATGAAAATGAGTTGGATTTAATATGGTCTGAGGGGGCAATCTATAATATCGGATTTGAACGTGGACTTAACGAATGGCGTAAGTTCATAAGGCCCGGCGGTCACATTGCTGTTTCCGAAGTATCATGGTTTACGGATATACGGCCAACCGAAATCGAAAACTTTTGGATGGATGCATATTCTGAAATAGATACCATCCCAAAAAAAATGACACAAATGCAATCTGCCGGCTATATTCCAATTGCCTGTTTTTCTCTTCCAGAGATTTGCTGGAAAGACCATTTCTATGCTCCTCAGGTGGATGTTCAGAAAGCATTTTTAGCGAGACATGCAGGTAATGATGCCGCAAAGGCCTTCATTGAAAATCAGAGGCATGAGCAGCGATTATACGAAAAATATAAAGAATACTATGGGTATGTCTTCTACATTGGAAAGAAATATTAGTTGGTATAATGTTCATCAGTATAAGGTTAAACGTCGCATTTATACCGGAGTGCCCAACATCAGCTTTGAGTAGGATGCTCATTTCGCTGCGCTTCATTCGCACCTCTCAAGCTGGGTGTTATATGAGTCAGTATTGATAATAAAAAACAAGTGAAGCTCAAAGTCATTGGAGTCATATTCATTATCATTGGCGTTCATAGCCTCGTATCGATTTTCAGGACTCCGGGAGTTTTACAAACAACCCCTCTACAAATCTTTTGGTTCATTTGGGGCTTTTTGTTCCTAATTGCAGGAATTGGCATCATAGGCTCAAAAAATTGGGCTCGTATATTAGCTATCGGTTTAGTTACTACAAAGACTATTCATATTTTATTCGGTGCCATTAATGATACAAAAACTTTAATAAAGATTCATCCTGATTCAAGTTCTATTTACTTTGGAGTTGGTTATGCGGTTTTAGTGTTCGTATTAGGTTGCTGGCTAATTTTTTATCTTTCAAGTCCTAAGCGTAAAGAACAATTTAAATAGCTGAATCATATAACAACCGCATTGACAGAGGACCGGGAAAACGATGCCATTTTTAGATTTTTCGCAGTCATCATTAATCGTTGCATTTGCGTCGGCACAATTAGTTTTCCCGTCCGGTCACGCAGAGCGTTTTAGCTATAATAAATTATCGCAAACTATAAAATCCAAAAAGAAAGGGGAATGATAAGTGAAGTCGCTTACGCTATCAATTTTAATGTTTTTGTTAACAGTATACTCTTATCCAGCCTATGGAGGAATTCGATGTGAGAATGACATTATTTCCGTAGATGATACATCATCTGAAGTTATAATAAAATTAAGCAAGTGTGGAGAAATTCTAAATAAAGAATTTATCAGTAAAGAAACCAGTATAGAAACAAATGAAAATAAAATAGGAGAAAAGGTTAAAAAGGAAACTTTAGTTGAGCTTTGGCACATACGTGTTAAGGAGCGCGGCGGTATGTATTGTTATCCTCTTACGTTTGAAGAGGGGCGCTTGCAAAATATCGGTAACTGGAGCAAATGTGATTGATAATTCGTAATTTAAAGGAAATTGCTAACATCGGCTTTCAGTTCGACTCGCTTCGCTCGCGACTGAAGCTGCGCGTTATGCCGCAAACGTAACGCCCCAAGGTAGGCCGCGATGAAGAGCACGAACTACGAAAACACATTCATTTCAGTAGCGGAGGATTGCTCGGTCACGGTGGCCGAGATTCCCCTCCCGCGAGGTGGAAAGCCAACCGTCGCCAGCATACAGTTCGAGATGCTAAACGGTAATCCTTACAAGCATACGTCGGACGATGTGTCTTTCCTCGTCTACGCCATAAAAAATGGCATCGAACGAAAGGATTATTCTCTGGCGCGGACGGAGTTCTTTTCGAAGGGGCAACCCTGCCTTCGGGCTTCTCCGTTAACCAAGCGTTATGGCTGGGGTGTACATAGCGACTCCGAGGGACGCATCGCAATCTTCGCCGTTGAATCTAAGGACTATGCAAGGCTTTCCAAGGACAAGACCTTGAAGCAACTCAAGGCGATACGTTCGAAACGTGTTTGACGAATGAGCAGCATACCAAGGGCAGTGGGCGAATAATGGGGACGTCCATGCATTTATGCTTTACACTGGACACGGTGTCTGATACTGAAGATTTATGCCAAGACAAGCTCGCATAGATGCCCCAGGAGCACTGCATCATATCATTGTTAGGGGGATTGAACGTCGAAAGATTTTCCGATCTGATTATGATCGGCAAAATCTTTTAGAACGACTATCGGAATTGATCCCCGAAACACATACATATTGTTTTGCATGGGCACTAATACCGAACCATTTTCATCTTTTGCTCAGAACCGGCGCAACACCAATTGCTAATTTGATGCGTCGACTACTTACGGGGTATGCGGGATGGTTCAACAAAAAATACAAGCGCCACGGTCAGCTTTTTCAAAACAGGTACAAATCATATTTATGCCAGCAAGACGTTTATTTAAAAGAATTGGTTCGTTATATCCATTTGAATCCACTGAGAACCGGTATTGTTGCTGATATGAAGGAGCTGGACAAGCACCCATGGTGCGGGCACAGCGTTCTCATGAACAAAAACTCACAACCTTGGCAAAACACTGATTATATTTTCGCATTATTTTCAGATAAAATTAGCACCGCGCGCAAAAAATATAGGGCCTTTGTTGAAAAAGGTGTCAATGAGGGCAAAAGGGCTGATTTGATTGGTGGTGGATTGATAAGAAGTTCAGGCGGCTGGACAGCTCTCAAGGAATATCGCAAAGCAGGAATCCGTGTAAAGGGAGATGAGCGCATATTAGGCGACAGTGACTTTGTCTCAGAAGTGCTCAAGGCTGCCAATGAGCAACTCGAAGAAAAAAATAGTTTAAAGGCCTCAGGATACGATTTTGAGCGAATTGTTGATAGAGTAGCTCAAGTATTATCTATGGAACCCAACGAAGTGACGGCATCTGATAAATCGCCCCGAACGGTTAGAGCAAGAGCATTGCTTTGCTTTTGGGCGCATCGCAAACTTGGTATGACAACGGTTAAGATATCGGAAAAATTGAATGTCGGTCAACCTGCAGTGAGTCGCCTGTCCAGACGAGGAGAGAAAATAGCTGGTGAAGAGCTCTTATTGCTGACTGAAAAGAAAGGCATAAAAACATAGGCGTCCCCATTGGTCCAATTTGAGAAAAAGATCGCGTTATTCAATCGGGCAGCTATATTCAAAGGGTTGTCCGCGGAGGCGCGAAAGGATCTGGCCGAATTGGCGGTCCTGAAACAGTATGTCAAAAACGACATTGTTTTTCAATCCGACGAGCCTTGTGATGCCTTTGTAATTGTAGAGGATGGATTGATACGTGTATCCAGATACTCTGCCCTGGGAAAACGGATCACCTATCTGCTGGCGGGATCGGGAGAACCCATTAATCTGGTCGGCCCCTTTACGGGGCAGCCCCGCGACTATGTTGCGGAGGCGGCCCAGGACACCACCATCGTCTCTATTGACAGGCAGGATTTTACTCAATTCGCATTTGCCCACCCTCAATTGATTATCAACATTATCGACACGCTTGGGCATGCGGTGGACAGTTCAAACAGCCGCATTCTGGACATGCTGGATAAAAAAGTCGTGGATCGATTAAAGCGCGTCCTCCATACGCTTGTAAAAAAATATGGCCCCATTTTGAACTTTACGTCGGTAGAAATTGCCGAATTGGTTGGGACGACCACCGAGACCGCTTTGAGGGTCCTGGGCGATTTGCGTCAATACGGCATTATCGAAAAGAGACGGGGCCAAATTGAAATCCTTAAACCTGAAGCGTTGGCAGATTCCGACAGCGAAGCTTTTTGGATCTGAAATGGCATGCCGCGGCTATTGGTTGCAATCGTCACATGTTTCAATATTCCCCATAACCATGTTTCAGAGACCTTGAAAATTTGTTTCGTTTTATGATCCCGGTCATAGGCACAACCGGTCGATTTCAACTATAGTAACCTTATCGAAGACCTTGTTGTCTGAGAGTTGATTCGATCGGAAAAGATCATCATGCCTTTTCATCATGTCACCTTGAAATAAAGGGATTGAAAATGAACAACACGCCTTTTTGGAATCCGGTATTGGAAACCCTTGACCGCGACAGACTGCGGCGATTGCAACTCACCAAATTTAAGAGGCTTTTTAAGTGGGCGTATGATCATTCCAGGTTTCATCGAAAGCTCTACGATCAAGCCGGTATCGGACCGCAGGATATCCGCAGTTTTGAAGATATCCGCCATGTGCCCAAAGTGGAAAAATCGATGATGCGCGGCATCCAGCGCAAGGACCCTTTCCCCTACGGCGATATCCTCTGCGTTCCTCTTGAGCAGGTCACAGCCTTCCGTCAGACCAGCGGCACCACAGGCCAGCCGGTCTATCAGGCCGATACTTGGCAGGATTGGGAGTGGTGGTCCGAGTGCTGGGCCTATATCCTCTGGGCTCAGGGTTACCGGCCGGCGGACCGTGTCTTTCTCCCTTTCGGGTACAATGTTTTCGTGGCCTTCTGGGCGGCGCACTACGCCGCTGAAAAGGTGGGGTGCGAGGTGGTGCCCGGAGGCGTGCTGGACACCCAGGCGCGTATCCTGAAAATTCAGGAATTGAATGCCACGGCGATGATGGCCACACCCACTTATATCCTGGGCATGGCCGATACAGCCAAGCACCAGATGGGCATCGACCCTGCAGCGCTGGGTATCAACAAAATCACCTGCGCCGGTGAACCGGGCGCCAGCATTCCCAGCACCAAGAAGCGCATGCAGGATACCTGGAACGCCCGGGTGTACGACCATGCGGGCGCAACTGAAATCGGGGCGTGGTCTTTCGAATGCACAGCCCAGCCCGGCGGGATGCACGTTAACGAGGCGTTTTTCCTGGTGGAGGTCGAAGATCCCGACAGCGGCGACATAATCGAAGAGCCCGGCCGCCGCGGCAAGATGGTCATCACCGCCCTGGATCGTTTTGCCCAGCCCTGTATCCGTTTCGACGCCAAGGACATCATCGAATGGGACAGTGCCGTCTGCGATTGCGGCCGGACCTTCCGCCTGATCAAAGGCGGTGTGATCGGGCGTGCCGACGACATCACCAAGGTCAAAGGGGTGCTGCTGGCGCCGTCAGCCATTGAAGATGTGGTCAGGAGCATTGACGGCCTGGGAGACGAATACGAAGTCGTGGTGGACAAACTTGGCGATGTAGACCGCATCAAACTCAAAGTGGAAGTGGCCCCCGGCCATGAGGATCGCGTTAAAACCATTGAAGCCACACTCAAAGACCGCCTGCGGTTGAAAACCAATTTGGGGTATCGCATCGAGTTTTACGATTACGGCCGCCTGCCTAAATATGATGTCAAGGCCAAGCGTTTCAAGGACCTCAGAAAACAGTCAAAAAAGGGAATTTAGACCTATGGAATCCAATCTTGATCTGCATGCCATGAATGATGAGCTGATTCGCATTAAATCAGCCGCTGAGAGGCTCGCTGGCATGGGCGAGGATTTTCCGGCCATTTCGCGAAACATCGTCAGAATTCAGGCTTGTGTCAAAATGCTGGAATTGAATATCAGCGACGTTGTTTTACTGGAAGAAGTGAAGTAGTCCCCATCCAATCTCATCCTTTATCCTGCGAGAAATTTCATCCACCTGCGTCTATAGCTGTCAAAGGGCAAACAAAGCCTGTTTGCCGACAAGAGATGCTTTTTTAACAAGCGATCGATGCAGGGAGGTTGAGATGAGAACGATTAAAGCGATCAGGTTTATCTGTCTGTTGACGTGTATCATCTGTTTTGTTGTGATTGCCGGCTGCAGCGGCGGAGGCGGCGGGGGCAGCCACGGCGGAGACGTCGTCGACGGCGGCGATGACAGCGACGACGGCGGCAGCGATGTCACCTATTATCGTGATCTGGATGGGGACGGATACGGCGATCCGGGCGATTCGACAGTGGCGGCCTCGCCCCCGGCCGGCTATGTCATCGACAACACCGATTGCGATGACAGTAACCCCGATATCAATCCCGGGGAAACGGAGATATGCACGGATGGCGTTGACAATAACTGTGATTCAGCCCCTGACACGGCTGATGCGAGTTGCGAAGCGGCGCTCATCGATGCGGGTGTCTTTACGGTCGTCAATTTTCATGGTGATACGGGTGGGGGCGCTTGGGATGTCGAGTCCATGGCCCTCGACGTCAGCCTGGACGGTGTGGACACCGCCGGTGTCGATCAGGACCGTGACGGTGATTTCAGCGATGACACCGGCACATACGAGGTCCTCGAGGATGGATCCTTTATCATCGACGGCGGCCCCGTCGGTGTCTTTTCCGAGGATCAAGACATCATCGCCATGACTGAGGCCGATCTGACGGATGAGTTGGATTTCATGTTGGGGGTGCGGGAGGGGAGCGGCATGAGTGTCGACACCTTCAGCGGTCCCTACATGGTTATGAAATTTGCCGCCAACACGACCACGGGCGTCGCCCAAACGTATCTCGCGGCGGCAACGGAGACAGGCGGCGGCCTGGGTATTTTCCGGATTGCTCAATCGTCCGATCCGGCGGCCGTCGGTGCCGCCGCGCCCTTTACGTTTACCATCGCGTCCAATGGAAACATCGAATTCGTAGATTCACATGAGGAGGGTAAAATCCTGGCGGATGGTTCCTTCATCGTGGCCGCCGATACCGATACGACCAACAATCTCGAAACCGTTATGGTGGCGATGCCCGTTGATGATTTAGCCGGTGCTACTTTAATGAACGAGGAACTGTCCGGCGAATACATTGCCAGCGTGATCGGTTACAACGTAGTGACCGGCGACTATTGGACGGCCCGCGTTCTGGCCACCTTCGATGGCGTGGGCTTGGGTCGATACGAATTTCTGGCCCATACATCGGGCGCCGCCGGGACAACAGGATATTTTGCTTATATTTTAAGCAGTTCAGGTTTGCTTTTAATCGGTCCGCCAACCCAGTACGGCGCAGTCAGCGCCGACCGTCAGACGTTCTGCGTGGTCGATACCAGCTCGGCTGACGGTCAGATTTATTTGATGGTGGGCGTTAAAAGGCAGACGTCATAATGAATTGATCCCGATCCGGACCGCCTGCCCTTTCAACCGACCGTTGAGGACCACCACCCGCGAGGGTGGCGGTCCTTTTTAATTGGTGTTCAGGGTTTTGCGCAGTCTGTCAGCCGTTGCCAGAAGGGGTTCCTTCACCTCGTCGATCTTTCCAGGGTGCAGGGACTCGGCAAATCCAACCACCCACAGCGCCATCTGCTGTCCGTAATGATTTCCTAAACCGACAGCCACGGCGTTGACGCCGGACAGGTATTCGCCTCTGTCCAGGGCATATCCCGATTGACGGACAGTATCGATTTCCTGCATGAAAGAGGGCTCATCGACGATCGAGGCATTGGTGAACTGCGGCAATCCATGCTCCTTGACGATTCGGCTGACCTCGGCATCGTCCATCTGCGACAGATACACCTTTCCCAGGGCGCCGGCCATCAGGACGATCGAGGATCCCGGAGGCGATGAGATCTTTAGGGGCTTGTGGGCTTCGGAGGTAGCCATGATCAG
This sequence comes from Desulfobacteraceae bacterium, assembly GCA_050291625.1. Classification (GTDB taxonomy): domain Bacteria; phylum Desulfobacterota; class Desulfobacteria; order Desulfobacterales; family Desulfosarcinaceae; genus JARRKU01. The sequence goes on along the minus strand of JBNKKC010000141.1, from coordinate 6,479 downwards.
GGCGCGCCACGGACGAAGCAGGCCGAAAAAAACGGTTTCGTTGATGCGGTCGCGCAGTCCGTCCAGGCTGGGCTGGGTCCGGGAGCCGAGCTGGAGATAAATCTGGTTTTTCAAGGCCAGTTCCACCGTGGCCGGTCCCAGGGTGATTTTTTTGTCATCGGGGTCCTGGTTCAGGGCGCCCGTCGATACCAGGGCGCGGATCAGACCATGGACGGAGCCTTTGCTGATGCCCAGGCGACCGGCCAGATCGCTGAGTCGCACCGCCTCGTCGGAGTTGGCCACCAATCGAAGCAGGCGGAAGGCTTTTTCTACGGCGGGCGCATTGTAACCATTTGTCTTTTTGGCGGCTGACGGCATTTGGCTCTCCTTTATCGCGGCAGTGGCGGACACTCATCGCATAAAGTTCTCTATAATGAACGAAATTAATTAATATTTAGCTTTTTTTAACATTGGCGTCAATATAAATTTTTAAAAAAAGACTTTACATGTTAAGCGAAATTCATATATGGGTTATATATAGGGTGAATGCGATTTTCGCTTCGCAAGAGAGATCTTGAAAATTTAGACGATATTAAGTTCGGTATATTGAACAATAATTTCGGAGGGATCATGACCAAAACCAAAGAGAGTGCACTCGAAAAGAGAGCCAAAAACCGCACCTCCGGTGCGTTTCGATGTCTGGCGTGTTTCGAACGCCTGTCACCGCCCAAAGGCGCCTCCATCTATACCTGCCCTCATTGCGGGTTTGAGTGGCGCGTCTGGTGGTACAATCCCGATGAGCCCAGAATTCGCGGGCCGGTTTGGGACGCCCATGAGAAACTGACCCAAGCCAGGATGGCGGAAAAGGAGGATGAATAGCATGGCCCTGAACCGTAAAATCGCCTATATCGACCTGACCACAGGCAAGATCGACACCCAGCCGATTCCCATCGAGATGCGGCGCAAGTACCTCGGCGGCAGGGGGCTGGATATGTATCTGCTTTACAATCATACCAAGGCCGGCATCGATCCCCTCGGTCCCGACAACGTGGCGCTGATCAGCGCCGGCCTGCTGGTCGGCACCCTGGCTTCGGCCTCGGCCCGAACCCACGTGGGTGGCAAATCCCCCTTGACCGGCTATGTCGGATCTTCAAATATCGGCGGCTTTTTCGGCCCGGAGATGCGCCTGGCAGGCTTTGACCACCTGGTGATCAAAGGCAGGGCTGAAAAACCGGTCTATCTCTGGATCCATGACGGTGAAATAGAGATCCGCGACGCCGCCGGCATCTGGGGAACCGATTCCCGCGACACCCAGGCCCTGATCCGGCAGGAACTGGGGGATGACGACATCCAGGCCCTGTGCATCGGTCAGGCCGGGGAACATCTGGTCCGATATGCCTGTATCCGCACCGGTGTCAAGAACGCCGCAGGCCGGACCGGGATCGGCGCCATCTGGGGATCCAAGAATCTGAAGGCCGTGGCGGCCAGGGGCATGATGGATATCGAGATCGCCCATCCCAGGCAGGCCCTGGAATACAACAAAGAGGTCATCGATCAGGTGGTGTCGTCCAAGTTGGCCAAGACCATGCAGAAATTGGGAACCCCGTTTATCTGGGGCGTGACCAACAGCACCGGATTGGTGCGCACCCGTAATTTCCAGGCCAACCAACTGGTCAATGCCGACGACATCGAACCCGAATCGCTGGAAGAGGACATGATCGGCACCGCCGGCTGCTTCGCCTGCCAGGTCCACTGCCGGGGCCAGTACATTATCAAGGAGGGCAAGTATAAGGGAACCTTCGACGAAGGGCCCGAGTACACCTCCCAGGGCGCCTTCGGCGGCGAAGTGGGCTGCACCAGCAAAAACACCGTATTTGTGTGCAACCATCTGGTCAATGCCTACGGTATGGACACCCTGGAGACCGGCAGTATGATCGGGTGGGCCATGGAGCTGTATGAAAAAGGCATCCTGACCCAAAAGGATACCGGCGGGCTCGATCTGACCTGGGGCAACGACGAGGCCGTTATCGAAATGGTCCACAAGATCGCCAGGCGCGACGGCATCGGCGATATCCTGGCCGACGGCCCCCTGGAGGCGGCCAGACGCATCGGCAAAGATTCGGCCAAATACCTGGTGCAGGTCAAGGGCATGAGCAACCTGCACTCCGACGAGCGCGCCACCCCCGGCCTGGCCTTGAATGTGGCGGTGGCGTCGCGGGGCTCGGATCATCTCCGGGGCCGGCCCGCCATCGACCTCTATCATTTACCCGAAAAAGTGCTGCGCAGCATTTACAGCAGCCCGGTGCCCTATGACGGGCCGCTGACGTCCGATTACCGCGACTATGACGGCAAACCGTGGCAGGTGATGTGGCAGGAGCATCTTTACGAAGCCGTTGATTGTTTGGGCATCTGTAAATACCATACCATCTTTCTGGGACCCAACATGCCGGCCTATGAGGAGTGGGCCAAGCTGATCTATTTCAACACCGGCCTGGAGTTCACCGCCGAAGAGATCTTCCGGGTGGGTGAGCGGGGCTACAATATGGAACGCCTGTTCAACATCCGCGAGGGGTTGACCCGCGACCAGGACAAGCTGGTCGATCGCTACCATGACGAACCGACACCTCTGGGATTGCCGGTGGTGCGGGGACGCAGCATCGACCGGGACAAATTCAAGACCATGGTCGATGAATATTACCAGCACCACGGCTGGGACAAAAGCGGCGTGCCCACCAAAAAGAAACTCAAGGCGCTGGGTCTGGATCATGAGCCGTCCAATTTGCTATAGGGCCGACAAGGAGTAAATAAAATGGAAAAAGTATTGATTATCGACGCTGCCAAATGCACCGGCTGCCGTATCTGCGAACAGGTGTGCTCGGTTCAACATGAAGGCACTGTCAATCCCTACCGGGCCCGTATCAGAGTGTTGAAATGGGAGCTCGAAGGTCAGGTGATGCCCATGGTCTGCCGCCAATGCGATGACCCACCCTGTGAGACTATTTGTCCCATGGGGGCCATCGCCAAAGACGAGTTCACCGGATTGGTGTCGGTGGATTATGACAAGTGCATCGGCTGCCGCATGTGCATTTCTGCCTGTCCCTTCGGCGCCATGGATTATGATATGGTCGGCAAGAAAGTCATGAAATGCGATTTGTGTGACGGGGAGCCTCAGTGCGCGCGCTTTTGCGATGCCAGAGCCATCCGTTTCGAGAGCAAAGCCAAGACCAGCAGCGAATACCGAAAGATGGCGGCGACCCTGACGAAGAATCTGCAGTCCGGCATCACCACTTAATTTTTGCACGCAACCAGGAGTCGCCAAGCGTATGGATAGACCCCCGACCACCCCGACGGAGCGTCCTCTCCTGGGATGGATGCTGGATCAAGGCAGGGCCGGATTTTTACCGCCCTCCCCACCGCCGGACCGGCTGACCCCCCGGCAGATCCGGCAGGCCGGCGCCAACCCGGAATACGATACGGCAGAGCCCGTCACCGACGCGCTTTGCCTGGTCGATCTGTTCCGCAAGAGCCTCTACGCTCACTGGAAAGCCGGTGCGGCGCCATCCGGTCAGGGGCAACATGCCATGGCCCGCTCGGCACGACTGACCACCCAGGTCGCACTGGGCAGGGGGGAGTCATGGATGCTGCCCGAACTGGCTGCGTTGGGTGATGCCATGCAAGGTCAGGGATTACCGGCTGCGGCAACCCTGCAAACCGCCTTGACCCATTTCAAGGCGGTTTGGGAGGACCACATCCAGGGCCGGGCATGCGCTTCGGACCGGTGCCGGGTGACCCTGCCGGCCGCGTGCCAGAGCGCCTGTCCCGCCCATATCGACATCCCCGGCTTCATGGCCCTGATCGGTTCGGGCGATTATGCCGGGGCCGTTGAGCTGATTGTCAGAGACAACCCGCTGCCCCACGTCTGCGGGCTGATTTGTCCGGCACCCTGCGAGACCGCCTGCCTGCGCGGAGAGGTGGACGAACCCGTCAACATCCGACCCCTGAAGGCCGTGGCCGCCCGCATGTCGCTGACCCAGAGCGGGTATCCGCTGCCCAAACCGGTGGCCGCAACGGGAAAAAAGGTGGCCGTGATCGGTTCGGGACCGGCCGGTCTCACGGCGGCCTATTACCTGGTCCGCCGGGGGCATGGGGTGACCGTCTTCGAGGCCGAGAAAAAGGCCGGGGGCATGCTGCGCTACGGCATCCCGGAATTTCGCCTGCCCAGGGAGATCCTGGACCAGGAGATCGGATGGATCCGGCAATCGGGCGTACAGATTGAAACCGATCACCGCGTGGCGCGCGCCGACGAGCTGTTTGAACTGGGCTTCGATGCCGTTTACGTGGCCATCGGCACCCAGCTGGCCCGGGCCATCCCCATCGAGGGCATCGATTTGCCCATCGTGCTGCACGGCCTGGACTTTCTGAAAGCCGTCAACCGGGAAGAGAATCCCAGGCTGAAATCGCGCGTCGTGGTGCTGGGCGGCGGTAACGTGGCCATCGACGTGGCCATGACCGCCCGGCGCCAGGGGGCCGAAGTGATTCATATAGTATGCCTGGAGCAGCGCGACGAGATGCCGGCCAATGCCAATGAAGTCCGGACGGCCGAAGCAGAGGGGATCGTCATCGAAAACGGGTGGGGACCCCTGACGATCACCGCCGACCACCGCATCACCGTAAAGTGCTGCACCCGGGTCTTCGATGACCAGGGCCGTTTCAATCCCCAATACGATGAGACCCGTACCCAAACCTTTGAGGTCGATCACGTCATTCTGGCTATCGGCCAGGCCGCCGATCTGACCTGTGTCATGGAAGTGGACCATATCGATATCGAACGCGGACTGATCTGCGTGGACGGGGCGACCTCGGCCACACAGGATCCCCGCATATTTGCCGGCGGAGATGTGGTCCACGGCCCGGGCCTGGCGGTCAACGCCATCCGCGCCGGGAAACAGGCCGCCGAATCCATCGATCATTTTCTGAAAAGGCGGGCGATGACCGACCCCGCCTGGGCGGTGCCTCAAACCGGAAGCCAGGTGGCGCCCCTGCCGGTGGACGTCGCCCGACGCACGCAACCCAAACGGGCGGTGATCGCCGAACGCACGCCGGAACAGCGGGTCTGCAGCTACGACTGCGTCGAACACGAACTGGACCATGAAACCGCCCGCAAGGAAGTGGGCCGCTGCCTGAGATGCGATCTGTGCATCGGTTGCGGCTCGTGTGAGCTGGTTTGCAGCGAAATGGGGTTCGACGCCTTGCGGTTCAGGCCCACCCAGGCGGGACGGCTGGCCTTCGACGATTTCCTTCGACCGGGGACCCGCTGCGTGGGGTGCGGGGCGTGTGATCAGGTTTGCCCCACCGGGGCCATTCGGGTGGTGCGTGAATCAGCGGAGGTCCGCACCCAATTTACGGGCACGGTGGTCTCCAGCCAGCCGCTGCTGGCCTGCAGCCATTGCGGCCAACCCCATCTCACCGAACGGTTTCAGCAGGCCCTGAAACAGAGATCCGATGCCGAGGGCATCGCACCGGTCGATGGGGAGGTCTGTTCGCGCTGCGCACGCAAGTCGAGTGCCGAGGGGTTAAGGGCGCTGGCCTACAAATACAGATAACAGGGAGATGCCGGTGTCGCACACCGATCTGACAACCACGGAGCTGCAGCGCTATGACCGCCAGATGTTGATTCGGCAGGTCGGTCGCGCCGGTCAGGAGCGCTTGAAAAAGGCCAGGGTGGTCATTGCCGGCGCCGGCGGGCTGGGGTCTCCCATCGCCATGTATCTGGCGGCGGCCGGGGTGGGGTATCTCAGATTGATCGATTGCGATACGGTGGATACCGGGAACCTCAATCGCCAGCTGCTGCATTGGCAGCTCGATGTCGGCAGACCCAAAAGCGAATCCGCCCTGAACAAACTGATCCGGATCAATCCGCACATACAGGTCGAGGTGCGCAACGCCAAAATCGACGCTGCCAACGCCACCGAATTGGTGGCGGGCTGCAACGCGGTGGTGGATGCCCTGGACAACATGGCGACCCGCTATATCGTGAATCGGGCCGCCGTAAGCGGCGGCATCGCCTTTTTCCACGGCGCCGTCAACGGATTCGAAGGACGGGCCATGACCATCCTTCCCGGCCAGTCCGCCTGCCTGCGTTGCCTGTACAAAGGACCGCTGCCGGAAGGCGTCACACCGGTGATCGGCGTCACGCCGGGGATCATCGGCACCATCCAGGCCACGGAAGTGATCAAATTTTTGCTGGGCAAAGGAGATCTGCTGACCGATCGCATGATCCATTACGACGGCCTGGCCATGGCTTTTAATGAGTTTCAAGTGCGGCGCAACCCCGATTGCGACCATTGTGGAGATCGTTATCAATAATAGACGTTCAGATCATGTTTTTGGCAAGGCCAGAGGGAGGAAGCTGAATTAACAATACGGCGACGACCGATAAAGCAGACCAAACACATGAACTGACTCGATAGACGTTCAGATCATGTTTTTGGCAAGGCCAG
>JBNKKC010000140.1:0-110335 GCA_050291625.1 Desulfobacteraceae bacterium | reverse complement strand
GGCTTTCGCCGGAATGACGTCAACTCCAAATGTCGTCGTTTGGGTCAATTACGACACAGTCTCTTGCGCCGGAATGACTTTATGGAAAAAGGCATTCGAATTGAATAAATATGTTTAAGCCAACTTCCGGGACATAACATTAGATGCCGAGTTTGAATTTCATGGATTTAAGGGTATTGAGCATCAGCATGGTGATGGTCATCGGGCCGACGCCTCCGGGCACGGGCGTGATGGAACCGGCGATCTCTTTGGCGGCATCAAAATCGACATCGCCTTTCAAAATAGCGATCTTTTTGCCGGTCTTCTCGCTGATTTTTTCACCCACTCGATTGACGCCGACATCGATGACGCAGGCGCCCGGTTTGATCCATTCCGGTTTGACCAGTCCGGGAACACCGGCTGCCACGATCAGGATGTCGGCACGTTTGCAGTGCGAGGCCAAATCCTTTGTACCGGTATGTACGATCGTCACGGTCGAGTTGGCACCGGGGCCCTTTTGCAGCATCATGTTGGCAATCGGTTTTCCGACGATGTTGGAGCGACCGACGACGACAACCTCCGCACCCTTTGTCTCCACACCGGCACGAACGATCATCTCCTGAATACCCGCAGGGGTGCACGGCGGAAACTTGACTTCGTCCCCGCCGATCATCAAGCGTCCCACATTGACCGGATGAAAGCCGTCCACGTCCTTGTCCGGATCTATGGCGTTGAGAACTTTCTTCTCATCGATGTGTTTGGGCAACGGCAACTGGACCAAAATCCCATTGATGCTGTCGTCGTTGTTGTACTTGTCGATTAATGCCAGCAGATCGGCTTCGGAAATATCTTCGGGCTGCGAGTCCTGAATTTCTTTAAATCCCACCCGGTGCGCTGTCTTAATCTTCAGCGTCACATAAGAGATCGAAGCTGGATTTTCGCCAACCAGAATGGTAACGAGGCCTGGAACAACCCCGTGCGCTTCCTTGATTTCGGCAACCTCGGTGGTAATCTCTTCCAAGATTTGCTCGCGGATTTCCGTACCCTTAATTAGCTTTGCGGTCATCTTGCTCTCCTTTTGTAAAGAGTAATTATTCTTTCCTATGCCCTTAAATCGGATATGCCGGAGGCAGCAAACCTCGGGTTTCATCCAGCCCCAGCATCAGGTTCATATTTTGCACAGCCTGACCGGCCGCTCCTTTGACCAGGTTATCGATGGCGGACATCAGGATCAGGCATCGACTGCCATCGTCATGCACAAAACCGATATCGCAGCAATTTGTGCCTTTGACGTTGAGGGAATCAGCCGGCAGCGAGCCGCACAGCCTGACAAATGCGCGACCTTTATAGAACTGCTGCAAACACGCATCCACATCCCGTCCGGTTACACCCTTATTAGTGCGGGTGTAAATGGTGGCCTGCATCCCCCGGCTCATGGGAACCAGATGGGGGACAAAGGTCAGGGATACAGGATGGCCGGCGGCCTCCTGAAGGATCGCTTCCATCTCCGGTGTATGTCGATGGGTTCCGACCTTGTATGCCTTGAACGATTCGTTGACCTGGCAGAAATGGGTGGTCAGCGTTGCACTGCGGCCGGCGCCGCTGACACCCGATTTTGCATCCGATATGATGCCATGGGTATCGATCAGCTCGGACCGGATCAGTGGTATCAGGGGCAACAGCGTGCATGTCGGATAGCAACCCGGGTTGCCGATCAAGCGGGCCTGACGAATCTGCTGCGTATAGATTTCACTGAGGCCGTAAACGGCTTCCGGTATCAAGTCGGGTGCGCTATGGGGCTGGTAATGGCGTTCGTAGGTTGAAAGGTCTTTAAATCTGAAGTCCGCGGAAAGGTCCACTACCTTAACGTCTTTTTTCAGCAATTCCGGTATGATGGTCATTGGCAGTTTGTGAGGCAGCGCCGTAAATACCACATCCGTCGATTCGGCCAGGGCGTCGATATCGAGCGCCTCGCATGTCAGATCCACCCAACCGGCCATGGAAGGATAGATCCGGTCAAATCGCTCGCCGGCATATTGACGCGATGTCAGGCTGCGGAGCTCGACGTCGGGATGTCCGGCCAGTATACGCACAAGTTCGGCGCCGGCATAGCCGGTAGCCCCTATGATGCCCACACGGTACATGAGTTCCTCCAGGTAGTTGATAAGAAAGCAGGATTACCATGACCGCATCTGAATTTCAACGCTTCTTTCGGGGCTATATTAAAGGTATAGTATAAAGTGTAACGGTTAAAGTTTAAAGTTGAGGATTTGAATCGATTTTATAAAAACAAGTAAATACATGTGGATAAGTATTGATAGTGCATGATGCGTTAGTTCAACCATAATTAATAGGCAGAATACATTCACTTAAAACTTTACACTTTAAACTTAAAACTGGCGTAGCGAACAAACCGCTCCAGAAAAGGAACTTAACGCGGTCCGTCTCAATTTTGGTTAGAGTTCTTTTACCCATAGCATATTGGTGGTCCCGGTTTCCCAGATGGGTCGTCCGGCCGTGATCACCATCTGCTGGCCGCGATGAACGTGTCCCTGTTCCAGCGCAGCCTCGGCAGCCTTTTCGACCATCTCGTCCGTATCTTCAATTTCAGGAAGGTAAAAAGGCATCACTCCCCAATGCAGAGCCATTCTGCGAACGGCATCTTTGTCCGGGGACAAGGCGATAATGGGTTGTTTCGGACGAAACCGTGCGATATGCGCTGCCGTGGAACCGGACCGTGTCGTGGCGATGATGGCTTTTGCATCCAGATTACTGGCCAATATCACGGCCGCATAGGAGACCGATTCAGCGGTATTTCGTTTCGGCATCACCTTTAGGTATTTCGTATGCGGAAACTTCTCCTCCGCGCTGAGCGCGATGCGCGCCATGTATTGAACGGCCTCCGCCGGATGCTGACCAATGGCTGTTTCTTCCGACAACATGATCGCGTCGGCGCCATCCAGAACGCCGTTGGCGACATCTGCAGCTTCGGCTCTGGTCGGCCGAGGCGAGGTCACCATAGAGCGCAGCATTTGCGTGGCTATGATCACAGGTTTGCCCAATGCATTGGCTTTTCTCACAACCTGTTTCTGCAAATTGGGAACATTCTCGAGAGGGATTTCTACGCCAAGATCGCCCCTGGCCACCATCAATCCGTCTGCCGCTGCCATGATGGCATCGATATTCTCCAGCGCTTCATGTTTTTCCAGCTTTGCTATGACCGGAGTGTGGCACTTCTGGCGATGGATGATTTTTTTTATCATGTGGATGTCGTTGGCTGTCCGGACAAATGAAAGCGCCACATAGTCGACACCCTTTTCCAACCCGAACAGCAAATCCCGGCGATCCTTTTCGGTCAGCGACGGAATATCCAGGCTGCGTGTCGGCAGATTGATGCCTTTGTGCGAGGTGAGCAAGCCACCTGTGATAACGCGGCAATTCACTTCTGTTTCGGTGACCCGCTCCACCATGAGTTCCATAAACCCGTCGGCCAGCAGGATTCGATCCCCGGCTTTCACCTGGTTTGGCAGATTTCCCAATGAAACCGATATCCGGTTGTCTTGTGCCGGCCGCCCATCCGTAGTTAATATCAAATTCTGTCCGGCCGCGAGTAATAGGCCCTCTCCTGGAATATCCCCTACCCGAATCTTAGGCCCGCACAGATCCTGCAGAATAGCCACAGGCCGTTTCATTTGATGAGAGGCTTGGCGAACGATATCGATCATAGCGGCATGATCATCGTAATTTCCGTGTGAGAAATTCAAGCGGGCCATGCTCATTCCGTTTTCGATCAGCTGACACACCCGCTCCAGGGTGTTGCTTGCGGGTCCGATGGTACAGACGATCTTGGTTTTTGGAATAGTCATGGCGCTCTCCTTTAAGTGGTCATCCATCGCCACATATTTCAAGTACGAGAGATTGCAGAACAAGTGCCGCATCCTGGCCCGACGATTTGAGTGACAGATCGGCCTGATTGAGCCGAAAAAGGGCGGACACAAGTGTGCGTCGGGTAAATCGATCCGATTTAACTAGCGTTTGAAAAACAGGATACGGGTTTTTCGGGTTCGGTGCAATACGCATGTCGGCAGCGCTTTTTTTAAGCTTGCCGGAAAGCACCGCATCACTGGAAGCAAACCACTGTTCGATTCGCTGTTGATTCTGATCATCATAGGCTTGGATAATGGGCAAAACCTGCTGCTGGAATTGGTGGTAAGACATGCCGGCAGTCCAGATTCGACCGGAATCACTTTGCGTAAAATCCTTGGCCATCAGCAGTTTTCGTATCTGTCCCGCCAGCGCGGAAAGAATCTGCAGAGGGTGCCACTTGTCTCTCAATAAGGCCTTCATCAACTGCAATGCCTGTGCGCCGTTCCGATCCGCTACGGCATTGGTAAACTCATAGACAGGATCGCTCCTGGTGCTCCGAAGCACATGGTCGATATCCTGTCCGGTTATTTCCGGTCGCTGTCCGGTGTAAGCGATCAGCTTTTCTATATTCTGGGCAAAGGTACGGAGATCGAAACCGGTCAATCGGCAAAGCCTGTCAAACAAACCGGCAGCCAAATGCTTTCCGGATTGGGTCAACAGCGTATTCAGTGTCTCCTGCAAAACATCTTGCTGCGCAATCTTGTCGGAACGACGCCCGCCTGAAGGCACATGACAATCTACAATCAGCCCGCATTCACGAATAGTTTTGTGCAGCATTGACTTTTTCGGTACTTTGGCATGGGCGGTCATCATCAGGTGATGCCGGGGGGGGAACCCCTTCTTGACGGCCTCGCAAAATGTGCGAAAATGATCGCCCGGCTCTGTCAACTCCGCGTCTTTGAAAACAACAATTTTCGGCCCCGCCAACAGCGCAAACGTATTCATCCGTTCGAGAGCGTCAGGAATATTGTCGGCAATACCCTCCACTACTTCACAGCACATATCCCGCTCCGCCGCTTCAAGCAGATGGTCGATCAAACGCTCCAAAGCCTGTTCCACCAGCATCTCCTGCCCATGGATTAAACCGACCGGCGGTTGGCTGTCCGGTCCCTTTTTTTTCAGGTATTGCCCGAGTTGGCTGTGTTTGATCTCACTCATAATATCATTACTGCATCAGATAAGGGCAAAGGAAGAACCGTTGAGCGTTAGAACGGCATTTTTTTCAGCAAGATATGAAGGATAAAAATAGCGATGCCGACGCTAACGGCGCTATCGGCCACATTGAATGTCGGCCAATGATAACTGGCAACATAGACATCCAGAAAATCAACCACTTCACCAAAACGAACACGGTCGATCATATTGCCGACAGCCCCTCCGAAAATCATTGCCAATGAGCCGGCCAGCCATGGCAGGGCTTTAGGTGTCCGATGATGAAAGAACAGGATAATGCACAGCGCGAAAACGGCAGCCCCCAGGAATAGCCAATGACGCCAAACCGCACCGTTTTTCGATAGAAGCCCAAACGCTCCGCCGGGATTGTGCACGTGCGTCAAATTGAAAAACCCGGGTATCACGACAATACTGTCAAACAGCGGCATCATCCTGATGACCATTGTCTTGGTGATTTGGTCCAGCAGCACGACCAGTACCACGACGGCCGCAAATTTGGCATATTTGATCCACAGGTCACGGGTGTTCATTCGGCTCTCCGGATGTCTCAATGATTTGCAAACTGTTGTAACACCGGTTGCAGATCGTTGGATGCTCCGGTTGTTCACCCACCGAAGTATCGTATACCCAGCATCGCTCGCACTTCTTGCCGGAGGCCGGAGACACTTTTACGACAATGCCCGCCGTATCCGAGCTGCGAACGCCGCCTTCGACATCGCCGCGCTGTAATGCGGCCTCTGAGACGATAAAAATCGACCGAAGGTCATCTTGATAAGGGGCCACCCGTTCAAATAAATCATCGTCGAGCCCGACGACAACGGACGCATCCAGAGAATGCCCGATGACTTTCTCGGATCGCGCCGTTTCCATGGCCCTGGTCACCTCACTGCGGACAAGTTTGATCGCCTGCCATTGTTCTGCCAAGGCGGCATCTCGCAATCTTTCATCAACCTCCGGCATGCTGCTGAGGTGAATGCTCTCTTTGTCCTTTCCTGAAGGAAGATATTTCCATATTTCTTCGGCAGTGAACACCATGATGGGGGCCATCAGCCGTGCTAAATTATCCGCAATCCGATACAGGGCTGTCTGCGCGCTTCGCCTGGCCGGGTCATCCATGGGGGAGGTGTATAGACGATCCTTGAGGATATCCAGATAAAAGGCGGACAGGTCCAAGGTGCAGAAATTGAACAGGGCGTGATAGATAATGTGAAATTCGTAGCTGTCGTAGGCCTTGCGTGCCGTTTCAATCAATCCCTGCAGATTATGCAGGGCATAGCGATCGATGGGCGTCATTTTTTCATAGGCAACGGCATCTTTGTCCGGAGCAAAATCGTTGAGATTCCCAAGCAGAAAGCGGCTTGTGTTTCGAATCCGCCGATAGGCATCGGTCAACTGTTTTAAAATCTTGTCCGATATGCGAATATCGTCGCGATAATCCGATGCAGCCACCCACATACGCAGGATTTCCGCGCCGTATTGTTTGATCACTTCCGTTGGCGCAATCGTGTTGCCGATAGACTTGGACATCTTCTTGCCTTCGGCATCCACGACGAAGCCATGGGTCAGCACGGCTTTGTATGGGGCCGCCTTGCGTGTACCGACAGCGGTAAGCAGCGAGCTGTGAAACCAGCCGCGATGCTGGTCCGAGCCTTCCAGGTAGAGATCCGCCGGCCATTGCAGATTGTCGCGTAGTTCCAGGACGGCGGCGTGGCTCACACCGGAGTCGAACCAAACATCCAGGATGTCCGTCTCTTTTTCAAATCGGTCCCGACCGCACTGCGAACAGACCGCGCCGTCCGGCAACAACTGATCGACCGATGCCTCGAACCACGCATCTGCGCCGCGGTCCAAAAACAGATTATGAATGCGCTCCATCAACGGCTCTGTCATATAGGGATGCCCGCACTCGGTGCAGGTCAAGACCGTTATCGGCACCCCCCAGGCTCTCTGGCGCGACACGCACCAGTCGGGCCGATTCTCGATCATGCCGTAGATTCGCTCGCGCCCCCACGACGGTATCCATTTGACCTGATCAATGGCCTTCAGCGAGGCCTGCCGCAAATCGTTTTTATCCATGGAGATAAACCATTGAGGCGTCGCCCGAAAAATCACCGGTTGTTTGCAGCGCCAGCAGTGAGGATAGGAATGGCTTATCTTTTCTTCAGCCAGCAAGGCCCCCTTCTGCTCCAGAGCCCGGTTGATGACGGCGTTGGCTTTGAAGACAAATTGCCCTTCCAGGTCCGGTATGTCGCTGGTAAAGCATCCCCGATCATCGATGGGAGAAAAGGCATCCAGCCCGTAGATCAGTCCGACGTCAAAGTCTTCCCGTCCATGCCCCGGTGCCGTGTGCACGCATCCAGTTCCCGCATCCAGCGTCACATGATCACCGAGGATGATCAGCGACTCACGGTCATAGAGCGGATGCCGGCAGCGTCGCTTCTCCAGTTCGGTGGCGGCTATATCACCCAAAATGGTATGGTCTGCTATGCCGAAAGCTTCCAGGCATGATGCGATAAGTTCCTTTGCCATGATCAGCACCTGATTGCCGGCTGTCTCCACTGCCGCATAGGTGATCTCCGGATTTAAGGAGACGGCCAGGTTGGCCGGAAGTGTCCAGGGAGTGGTCGTCCAGATCACCATGAACACCTCTTTTCCGGCCAAAGCCGGCAGTAAATCGGTCACGTCATCGATCATCGCAAATTTAACGAATATGGACGGAGAGGTCTCATCCTGATATTCGATTTCCGCTTCGGCAAGAGCCGTCTGACAGCTGCAGCACCAGTAGATCGGCTTTTTGCTCCGAAACAGGCTGCCATCCAACGCAAATTTGCAGCACTCGCTGGCGATAACCGCCTCATAGGGATGGCTCATGGTCAGGTAAGGATTTTGCCAATCTCCCATCACACCCAGACGCTTAAACTCGTCGCGTTGAATATCGATAAATTTCTCGGCATATTTTCGGCATTTCTGACGAATGTCCGCCTGGCTGAGCTCCTTCTTACGCGAGCCGAGCTCTTTTTCGACATTGTGCTCAATAGGCAGCCCATGACAATCCCAACCGGGCACATAGGCCGCTGCAAATCCGGCCATTTGCCTGGATCGAACGATGAAATCCTTGAGTATTTTATTTAAGGCGGTACCCATATGGATGTGTCCATTGGCATACGGCGGTCCATCATGAAGGATGAAACCGGGCCGGCCTTGAGAACGGTCACGGATGGCGTTATAGAGTCCTCCGGTTTCCCAATCGTCGAGCTGCTGCGGTTCGCGCTGGGCCAGGTTGGCCTTCATCGGGAACGGTGTGGACGGTAAATTGAGCGTCTTTTTATAATCCATTATAGCCTCCGCCAATCTGAACGTCTTTTACATCAAATTGGCATTTGTAGATTTTATCTTCCGCAATGTCAAGGGAATAGACCCTTGCCTGCAGAGCCATCGCATGTCGCCGCGGCACGGATCGATATGTTGCTTTGGCCTTGATTTTCATCATTGATGCGGTTAGTCTGATATTTTTTCATAAGGCTAAGGCGCTTGCCGACACACATAGAGCCACATGAGTGGTCAATACGATTGCGCTGGCCCAAAAAGGAGGGGCGATGTCGGAGCTCACAGCTAAGAGGGTGGTTATCATTGGTGCCGGGCCGAATATCATCGGCCAAGGCGGAGAATGTGACGAAGGCGCATTGGAGGCCTGCCGGGCGCTTGCAAAGGCCGGCTGCCGCATAATCGTCGTCGATTCCAATCCCGATGCCCTGCTGACAAGATCTGAGAAAGCCGAGAAAGCTTACACCGAGCCACTGACCGCTACGACCCTGCGATTCATCATCGAAACGGAGCGCCCTGATGCTGTTTTGCCGGCATTCGGCGGAAGAGAAGGCTTACACCTCGTGTCAAGACTGTCAAAGGACGGCACGCTTTCAGAGCATGACGTTGCGCTTCTGGGCCCGACAGCCGAATGCGTTTCTCGTCTGCTGGATCGCGAAGCCTTGAAATCGGCACTCGCTGAAATCGGGCACCATACGCCCCCTATCTATACCCTCAACGGTATCGACGCCGCCGTTGAGCAGGCCCAGGCCATCGGATTTCCAGTGGTGCTGCGATGCAACGATGCCGATTTAATGCCCGATGGCATCCTGGCCTATAACCAGGACGAATTGAGATCCAAAGCATCGCGGCTGCCTGCGGATGCCTCCCAAGTATATTCCGTTGAGGCATCGTTGCATTCCTGGCGCCAGGCAGAGCTTGAAATTTTACGTGACGCCAGAGGAAAATCATTGATTGCGGGCTGTGTCGAGTATCTGGATACAGCGGGAATTCATCCGGGCGATGCCCTTGCCGTTTGCCCGCCGCAAAGCCTGCCGGAAAAGATCCACAAACGCCTTGAGCATGATGCCATCGCTATTTCAAATCATCTTGGCATTGTCGGCGGCGCCACGATCCGCTTTGCCTACAACCCGGCGGATGAGCAACTGCTCGTCCTGGCGGTTCATCCCCGCTACACCCGGACGTCTGCCATGGTCGCCCGCGTCATCGGCAGATCCATCGGAGAAGCCGCCGCCATGCTGGCGATCGGTTCCGGTTTGAACGACTTTGTCGGCACCATGCAACAGTCAGGCTCGGACTCTCCCGAAAGCACGGTGGTTGCCGTTAAATGGCCGCGTTGGGATTTTGACAGTCTGGACCAGACGGCCGATAGACTCGGCCCGCAAATGCAGTCGTTCGGGCAATGGATTGCTCTGGGGGGCTCGTTTAAGGAAGCACTGCAAAAAGCGGCAAGAGCGGCCTCTCGATCCAATGAAGGATTTGGAAACGCCGACTATCAGCATCTATCCGAATCGGAATTGCTGGCGCGAATGGCGACGCCTTCCAGCCGTCGAATCTGGCTGGCCTTTGAGGCGCTTAGAAAAAAAGTGGCACATGACGAGATCATTCAGCGAACGCAATATTCCGGATGGTTCGTGGATCAGCTGATGGATTTGATCCGCTTGGAAGAATCGCTGCGCACCATGCCGGGCAAGGCTCTTGACAGCGCCTTGCTGCGTCAAGCCAAAACCGATGGTTTCGCAAACGCCTGCCTGGCCAGGCTGACCGGCAGCTCAATCCAGGCATTGGAGCAGGCAGCGGCGGATATGTCACTGGAGCCATTCTGGTTTGCCCGATCGTCTGCCGATTCCACTCGGTTTTTTTCGACTTACGGCCTGAAGGGACAGGAGAAGGCAACGACCGGCGGGAAAAACCTGTTGATCATCGGCAGCGGCGCTCATCGCATTGGTCAGGGGCCGGATTGCGACTACGGCGCATACCAGGCCGCCTTGACAGCTCAGGAAAAAGGCTACCACGTCTCCTTGCTCAACTGCAATTTAACCAGCCTGTCTACCGGACTCGCGACACAGATAACGTGCTACTGCGAACCGTTGACGATGGAAGATATTTTAACTGTCATCCGGCGGGAGCAACCGACAGGTGTCATTACCCAATTCGCAGGAGTGCAGTCGTATGATCTGATCCAAGGGTTGTCGGAAGCAGGCGTCGCGATGATGGGATCGCCGATTCAAACCATCCAGCTGTTGCAGAACAGGCATGCGTTTTACGAGCACATGCGCCGGATCGGCATTCCCCAACCGGCAGGTGTTCTGGTTGAAAGCGACGACGAGTTGGTCGATGCGGCTCGTTCGATCGGGTTTCCGATACTGGTTCAGCCGGTATCGTGCTCGTCGCAAACCAGATCCCATGTCGTCAGAGATGCCGATATGCTTGAAACATTCCTGGAAACTCGGCGACTTGAACCGCCTGAACACCTTTTTATCGAACAATTCCTAGAATTTAGCATCGAAGCTCAGGCCGACGTCCTTTGCGATGGTTCCAAAGCGCATGTTGCGGCGGTGTTGGAGCACATTGAACTTGCGGGGGTGCATGCCGGTGATTCCGCTTGTGTGACACCGCCTTACAGTATTGCACCCCGGCATATTGACACTATCGGTGAATACTGTCGGAAAATAGCCGTCGCTTTAAAGATCAATGGCATGATCAATTTCCGCTTTGCTATTTATCGAGACACGGTTTACCTGCTGGAAGCGAGCTGCCATGCAACCCGCAATTTGAGTATGATTGAAAAAACGCACCACATCCCTATTGCAGGCATGTCCGTGAGACTGATGACCGGCGAGACGATGGACGATCTGACTCTGCCGCAGGCATCCGCTTCCCGCATTGGGCTGCGTGCCGCAGTTTTCCCGTTTAACGTGTTTTCCAATGAAGATCCGCTGCTGGGGCCCGCGATGCGTTCAACCGGTCAGGTCCTGGCCACCGCCGAAACATTCGGCCTGGCCTATTTTAAAGCCATGGAATCGACCGGCACGCCGCTGCCTACTGAAGGAACCGTCTTGATAACCGTCACGGATGAAGACAAGGCCAGTATCCTGGAGCCCGCCCGAATTTTTCAGGAGATGGGATTCAAGCTGATGGCAACGAAGGGCACGCGGGCCGTGCTGGCGGAAAACGGCATACATTCCGAGGCGGTGCGCAAATTAGGATTTGGCAGACCGGATCTGGTGGATGAAATAAAAAATGGGCATGTCCAGATGGTGATCAACACGCCGACCGGCGGGCAGGGACAGATCGATGACAGCCTGATCCGTAAAGCGGCCATCCAGGCCTGCATTGCCAATATCACCACACCGGCCAGTGCACTGGCGGCTGCCAAGGGCATCGCGGCAAGACGAAGCGGGACTCCCGGAATATCCTCGGGCAGCTCAGTATCACGCGACTAGCGACAGTCATTGGCAACGCTCAAGAACGACGATCGCCCTACGGTCCCCGGTGTGCGGCAACCGGTATGACTTAACGGTTCGACTCAACGGTATTTGTCCACACAGGACCCTCCCGCCGGCCTCGCCGGTTTCCACGGACTGGGGGCCTTGATAGATGACAAGCCGCCCTCCGCGGTTCAGCAGCGGCACCGCCAGCCGGATAACGAGATCGACATCCGCCAGGGCGCGGCTGACAACGACATCAAAGCCTGGCGACGGCGTGTAGTTTTCAAAATAATCCTCCGCCCTGACATGCAGGGCCTCAATCAGCTGCAAATCCAAATCACGAATAACGGTTTTGATGAAATTGATCTTTTTGCGCACGGCGTCGATCAGCACCATGGGCTGATGCGGTCGAATGATTTTCAACGGAATCCCCGGAAAACCTCCGCCGCTGCCGATATCAAGAAGACGGCCCCGCGTCGGGAGATGGGCCGACGGCGCCAGGGAGTCGAGAAAATGTTTCACAGCCACATCCACCGGATCGGTGATGGCGGTCAGATTGATTTTCTCGTTCCATGTCCGCAGAAGCCGGGCGTATCGGGCAAACAGGACTGCTTGATCGCGGCTGAGGTCCAGCTGCACTTGAGCCGCACCGGTCATGAGCAGTTGTTTCCATTGTTCCGATCCTATGTTCATCCGGGACATCTAATCTTGCTCTTCGAAAGGGTCCGTTTTGGCGTCGAAATCCATTCGGATCATCAACTCCCCTCCTCCGGAATGACGGATATCGGCATTGGGGTAACGCTTTCTAAAGACATGCTCCATTGCCGTATTCTCTTTGAGAATGGTAGCCGAGAAGCCTTTGAATCCATTGACGCGGGCTATCTTCTCCAGTTGCGCCAGCATCCGGCTCGCAATGCCCAACCCTTGATAATCTTCTTTCACCACAAAGGCGACCTCGGCTTGCCCCTCACCCTCATCGGCGTATGACCCGATGGCCACGATCTCCTTCCTTCCGACGCCGTGCACCAGACCGATGATAGAGATATTTTTTCGGTAATCCACGCTGGCCCACTGCTGTTGGGCCATGCGATGCGAAAAAAGTTTCATGCGGTAGAAAAACCGCATATAGATCGTCTCCTCTTTAAGCGAGTAAAAAAAATTGCGGTATTCAAATTCATCGGATGACAGCAGCGGACGTATCTCGACATTCTTGCCGTTCGACAGGGTAAGACGTGTTTTATAGCTCTCTAGGAATATCAGATCATCCTGAACGGGCGCCACCTGGTCCATGAAGATATAATGCCGTTTTTTGGCAGCCTCGATAAGCTCCTCGCGGAACTTCGGGTGAGCGATCTGGGCTAATTCCATCACGCGCTGATAAATACTCTTTCCCTGCAGTTCTGCGATGCCGTACTCGGTCACCACAAAATCGACATCACCCCGGGTAGTGGCGACGCCGGCCCCCTCGCTCAGTACGGGAACAATTCTGGACACCGATTCGTTGCGTGCGGTCGAAGGAAGTGCGATAATGGAAAAACCGTTTTTGGACATGGCGCTGCCTCGCAGATAATCAACCTGGTCTCCGATTCCGCTGTAGAACATATCGCCGATTGAATCGGTGCACACCTGCCCGGTCAGATCGACCTCCAAGGCCGAAGAGATGGAGATCATGTTGTCGTTGCGTGCAATGACGGTGGGATCGTTGACGAACGCAGAGGTACGAAAATAGAATTGGGGGTTGTTGTCGACATATTGATAAAGCTTCTCAGTCCCCATGCACAAGGATGCGACCACCTTTCCCGGCAACATCGTTTTTTTGCTGTTGTTGATGACTTTATTCTCCAGCAACGGAATGAGGGCGTCGGTGATCAGCTGCGTGTGAACGCCCAGATTGCGTTTATTCGACAAATACGGAACGATGGCATAAGGCAGCTGGCCGAAACCGATCTGAATCGTAGCGCCGTCTTCAACCAGTTGGCTGATATAATATCCGATCCGCGCCGCGACCTCCGGATTTTTGTTGGTCGGCAAGACCTCCACCAGCGGCTCTTCATAGGGCACCACATAATCGATTTCATCCAGATGGACGGTACTGTCTCCCCATGTGCGCGGCATCCTGGGATTCACTTGGGCGATGACAGTTTCAGCCGCATCGATCCCAGCACGAGTGATATCAACCGAGACGCCGAGGCTGCAAAAGCCGAAACGATCCGGTGGACTGACCTGGATCAGCGCAACATCCAATCCGATACGCCGGCTGGCGAAAAGCTTGGGTATCTGTGAGAGATAGGTCGGCAGATAATCGATTTTCCCCTCGAAAGCAGCCTTGCGCATGCTGGCGCTGATAAAAAAGAGCTTGAGCGCAAAACGTTCCATAAAGGTGGGATCATCCACGAATTCTGCCAATGTATACGACAGCATCTGATAAATCATGGCATCCTGAATGCTCGGATTTTGAACCATTGCACGGATCAGATGCTGCGGCTCTCCGCATCCGGTTCCGATGAATATGCGGCTGCCATTGGAAATCTTTGCGATGGCTTCCTCGATGTCGACGATTTTTTCCCGGCACTGACGGGTTAATTCCATGCCACCTCCAATCGCTAAGAAACAAAACGATAACAAAAACTTTAAGTTTTATACATTAAAACTTGATTTTATTTAATATATCCTCGGAAAAGTGCTCTGAACTTTTCTTGGTTATGGTCGAAAAAAACGATATTGGATAGCCATTTGACCCCAGTCTTAGCTCTAAGTCAATATCGCAATAAACTGTTATCCTCTTCGGACAGGCCGCAACTTCGCCTTGAAAAAGATTGACAGGCGATGTAAAAAGTTTAATTATCAATAAGATAACACATTAATATCGTGATGGATATTGAACATGCAACCGAAAATCCTGATAGTGGATGACCAACCGCTGGTACTCAGCGTTCTCAGGGATATTCTCTCTCGCGGGCCGTACCACGTGCTGGCTGTTGAATCCGCAGAGAAGGCGCTGCAACTCATGGAGGGCGAATCCGTTGATGTCGTTATATCCGATGAGCGCATGCCCGGAATGCAAGGCTCGGAATTTTTAGCCATCGTCCGCAATAAGTACCCCCAGGTCGTGCGTATCATCCTGACCGGCCATGCCTCTGTTGAATCCGCCATGCGGGCCGTCAATGAAAGCGAAATTTTTCGTTTTTTAACCAAACCCGTCAACAGGGACGTTTTACACAAAGCAGTGGAGGATGCACTGATTTCCAAAACCAAGGGCCGAAAGGCCGAACAGCACTATTCCCTTCTGAAACATCTGGAAAAGCAGGCGCCCGGGATCACGCATGTCAAACGCGACGAAGACGGCGTGGTGATTATCGATGCGGATGACGAATAATGGAACCTGCTTTTAGTGACTCGTGTACATGAAGCCGCGAAACCCGCTATTGACAGTTGATATCATTATCGAATGCCAGGGTGGCATCGTCTTGATCGAACGCAAAAACCCGCCTCATGGGTGGGCGTTGCCTGGAGGATTCGTCGATTATGGCGAATCCATCGAATCAGCGGCCATTCGAGAAGCAAAGGAAGAAACCGGATTGTCCGTGCAACTGCTCGAGCAAATGCATACGTACTCCGATCCATCGCGGGATCCAAGGCACCATACGGTCTCCACTGTCTTTATCGCAAAAGCCCATGGACAACCCATCGGAATGGATGACGCCTGCAGCGCCTCAATTTTCTTTCAAAACGAACTGCCTTCACCCATTGTCTTCGACCACACCGCTATTTTGGCCGATTATTTTCGATATAGGCAGGGCGGCAGCACCAGGGAAATCTTCGGCTATAGACGTTAAGAGAATGTTTTTGGACTGCGTTATCGGTCGTCGCGGTATTGGCAATACAGCTTCCTCCCTCTGGCCTTGCCAAAAACATTCTCTTAACGTCTATATTATAGGGGAAAGTTTTGGACTGCGTTATCGGTCGTCGCGGTATTCGCAATACAGCTTCCTCCTTACTATCTCACGCACAGTCACAAAGAATTTAATATTAAATTAAGCGCTTATTCATAAAACTCAGGTTGACGGTTTTTGTGTCCAAAACGAAAGCATGAGGTGGTGGCGCTCAGGTGGGGTTGCCGGACGTTCGCCATGCGGTCTTAGTGGGGCTTGGGGCAGCGTCCCGCATTTGTTTGACCCCGCTGCAAAGTGGGGTAGTTTGTCCCGTCTGGTTTTCAAGCGGGGGAAGCCCCACTTGGACCGTGATGGCGTGTCCGACAACCCTACGTCACCACGACCACCGACGAGTTCATACCAATAGGCGTACTTATCTTTATGGAGAACCGCGTTGTTTTTAATGAAACCGCATGATAGCATGCAGACCTATAAACGATCGAAGACGTGCTGTCTGCATCTGCATGACACTGCGCCGGGGAATCAAACCATATGGCTGAGCATCAATCAGACGGTGCCAATCGTCCATTTAAAGATCTTGGACACTTGCTTGAGCAAAGCGGCATACAGCTGACCCGGAACGCCCCGTATCCGGCAAGGCGCCCTCCCCAGCAGCCTCTGTCGCCCCGTCAGGAGGCTCGATTGTTCGCAAAGGCCATGTCAGAGGTGCAACCCATTAAATCAAATCGTCACTGGCAGCCACCGAAACAAAAATCGAAACGGCCATCAAGTCTGAATGACGATGAAAAGCATGTTTGCGAGGCATTGCAGCAGCTGGTGCGATCGGGAACGGGGTATTGTGTCGCCGATACGTCCGAGTACATGGAGGCCGCTTCGCCGGGAATCGGCCGGGAGATCCTTAGACGGCTGCACCATGGCCGCTATGCCATGCAGGCGCATATCGATCTGCACGGGCTTCGCTCCGATGATGCTGAAAACGCACTGCGGCATTTTATTCGAGGGGCGATCCTCAAGGGACTGCGTGCGGTCATGGTCGTTCATGGCAGAGGCCTCTCATCACCGAAAGCGCCGGTACTGAAAAAGCTGGTTTATACCTGGCTGACAAGAGGCCCTTTTCGAAAGTGGATCATCGCGTTTGCCAGCGCCCGACCCTGTGACGGAGGCGCCGGCGCAACATATGTATTGTTGCGCAAACGTCCGGCGACCAGTCGGGAAAGGAAGAAACGATAAAAAAAACTATTGACATCGATTCATTTTATCCTTAAATTCCTCCGATTTTAAATTGCGTGGTTCCCATGATGCTTCTTAAATTGATGTTTGCCCGCATGGATTAACGTCAATTGCGCTCATTCGGCGCGAACAAATCCGTTAAAAGAGAAGGTCTTTTTGCAGAAGCGGACAGCCGGAATTGAAAAGATCCGGCAGTTGGGAGAAGCTGCACGCCGGACCTCAACTTTTTGGCATGAGGACAGATAAATGAACACAGACATTCAATTCGTACGCAACATCGGTATCAGCGCTCATATCGATTCAGGCAAAACGACTCTTACCGAACGTATTTTGTTTTACACCCAGCGCATTCACGCCATTCATGATGTGAAAGGCAAGGATGGTGTCGGGGCTACCATGGATTCCATGGAATTGGAGCGCGAACGCGGCATCACCATCGCGTCTGCGGCGACCTTCTGTCAGTGGAAAGGTCATGAGATCAATATCATCGATACCCCGGGCCACGTGGATTTCACCATTGAAGTGGAGCGTTCGTTAAGGGTTCTGGACGGCGCCATCCTGGTGTTGTGCTCCGTTGCCGGGGTTCAATCGCAGTCCATCACCGTCGATCAGCAGATGAAGCGATATAACGTTCCCTGCATCGCTTTTATCAACAAATGCGACCGCAGCGGCGCCAATCCGTTCCGCGTCATCGATCAACTCAGCACCAAACTGGGCCACAATGCCGTGGCCATGCAAGTGCCGATGGGATTGGAGGCGAACCATCAAGGCGTTATCGATCTGGTTCGGATGAAAGCCGTCTATTTTGACGGCGATAATGGCGAAATCCTTCGAGAAACCGACATTCCGGACGACTATCGACAGTTGGCGGACGAAAAGCGCGAAACGCTCATCGATGCGGCCACTATGTTCTCGGACGAGTTGATGGAAGCGGTGCTGGAAGAGCAGGCCATTGCAGAGGAGTTGCTGCTGGCGGCGGTACGGGAAGGCGTTTTGAGTCGCAAGTTGACACCGGTATTTATGGGGTCGGCCTATAAAAACAAAGGTGTCCAGCCGCTGCTCGATGCCGTGACTGAGCTGCTGCCCTGCCCTGCCGATATCCATAACCAGGCATTGGACTTGCAGGCCGATGAAGCGCCTGTCGACCTGGTGACCGACAATGATGCGCCTACGGTCGCCCTGGCTTTCAAGCTCGAGGACGGTCAATACGGCCAGCTGACCTATTTACGTGCCTATCAGGGAAAACTGGCCAAAGGAGATACCGTTATAAATGTCAGAACCGGGAGAAAAATCAAAATCGGCCGTCTGGTTCGCATGCACGCCGATCAAATGGAAGATATCCCGGAACTGCCGGCCGGTTTCATCGGGGCTCTGTTCGGCGTCGATTGTGCATCGGGAGACACGTTTGTATCCCCCGACGTCAGTTTGACCATGACGTCCATGTATGTACCGGAACCGGTCATTTCGCTGGCCATCTCCCCGGTAGACAACAAAGCCGAAATCAACATGTCCAAGGCTTTAAACCGGTTTACCAAAGAAGATCCGACGTTCAGATCTTACGTCAATGACGAGACCAGCGAGACCATCATCTCCGGCATGGGGGAACTGCACCTTGAGGTTTACATCGAGCGCATGCGCAGAGAGTACAAGGCTGAGGTGACAACCGGCGCACCACAGGTTGCCTATCGTGAAACCATTACCCAGATGGCCGAGTTCGATTACACTCACAAGAAACAGACGGGCGGCTCAGGACAGTTCGGACGTGTCGCCGGTTTTATCGAACCTTTGTCGGAAGCCGATTTTGAATTTGAAAACAAAGTGACCGGCGGTTCGGTGCCCACTCAATATATACCGGCTTGTGAAAAGGGATTTCAGGGTTGTATGGCCAAAGGTCCCAAATTGGAGTTTCCCATCACCGGAATCAAAGTGGTGCTTGTTGACGGCGCATCGCACAGCGTCGACTCTTCGGATATGGCCTTTCAGGCGGCGGCCCGGGGAGCGTTTCTGCAAGCCTATGCCAAGGCCAAGCCGGTCATTCAGGAGCCGGTAATGAAGGTCGTGGTTGAAACGCCGACCGAATACCAGGGCGCGGCTATGGGATCGCTCAACCAGAGGCGCGGCATCATCGTCGGTGCGCAGGATGAAGGCGTCATGTGTACGATTGAAGCGCAGGTACCGCTTTCGGAGATGTTCGGGTACTCGACTGTCCTGCGCTCGTTGACCCAGGGTAAAGCTCAGTTCACCATGGAATTTGCGGCCTACAAACAAGTGCCGCAATCCATTGCCGAAGAGATTACGAAAAAAATAACCGAGAAAAAGCAGAAAGTCGCGTAAGCGGCCGATACCATCGAGACGAAAGCATGGAAATTGATGCTACGATGGAACTGAGCAGCACATCGCACGACGTTGCGCGCCGTGCCACCGGATGGTCGCCCAAGCCTGGTAATGCCCCGGCAGGACAGGTGATCCAGCTAAAAAAAAGGAGTCTGATCATGCTGAAAAAAGATCTCATCCTGCGCAATCCGTTGCGCCTTTTAGGCCCTGAAAATGAAGATATCATCAGACCCGGCAATTTCGGCGCAGTGCTTGCCCGCCACGGTGTCGGCAAGACGGCTCTCATCGTACAAATCGCGCTAAACAGCCTGCTGCAGCAGAAAAATGTTCTGCATATCAGCCTCAACGAACCGATCGGCAAGGTCAGCCTCTGGTATCAGGAAGTGTTTGAGCAGCTGGCCCACCACTACCAGGTCCCGCAAATCGATCAATTATGGGACACCATCGTGCCGCACCGTTTTATCATGACGTTCCAGGTTGAGGGTTTCAGCGCGCCAAAGCTGACGGAGCGACTGACGGATTTGACGGCGCAGGGCATCTTTCTCCCGGATATGATCATTATCGACGGGCTGCCTTTTGATGCCGAGGGAAACGCCGAGCTGTCGGCGCTCAAAGCCGTGGCCGATGCGCAGGGGCTGCCCATCTGGTTTACCGTCACGACCCACCGTCACGAAGAGCCGGCCAGCGACGGACTGCCAGTGCAGCTGTCACCGGTCCAGGAGCTCTTCGATGCCGCAATCCTGCTCCAACCCGAAAAGGACACCATCCATATCCGGGCGATCAAGGGCGGCCAGGATTCTCAGGAAGCCTCGTTGACTCTCGATCCTGCGACCATGCTGATCAAGCAGTCGTCAAATGGCTAAATGGTCTGACGATTCAACCAGCCCTCGATGGTTTCAATCCGTGCCAGAACCGGCGGGTGGGAGTAATTGAGAAATACATGCAACGGATGAGGTTGGAGGTTGGAGAGATTATCGACAGAGAGCCGTTTCAGCGCGGTGACCATAGCCTTCCCTTTTCCGCTGGTGCGGATGGAAAACCGGTCGGCGGCATATTCATTGCGCCTTGAAAATGCCTTGAGGGCCAATGTCAGCAACCCGTCGATTGGCGCATAGAGCATCCCGAAAAAGATCAGACCCGCGTAAACCGAGACATCCGGGACATAAAACGCCTCAAACAGCCCGGGGTAGGAAATGAACAGCGAAAGCAGATAGAACATGGCCCCGGCCTGCACAATGCCGATGGTCATGTTTTTGATGATGTGCCTTAGTTTGTAGTGCCCCATTTCGTGTGCCAGCACGGCCACCAGCTCATCGACCGTGTGCTTCTCGATCAGGGTATCGAAAAGAACGATCCGGCGATGGCTGCCGAATCCAGTGAAAAAAGCATTCGATTTGGTACTGCGCCTGGAACCGTCCATGACAAAGATATTGTCCAGACCGAAGTCGATGCTGCGTGCGTAGGCCGTGATGGCATCGCGCAGCTCGCCTTGCGGCAGCGGCTGAAACCGGTTGAACAGCGGCATGATATAGGTGGGGGCGATGTATTGCATCAGCAACATGAAACCGGTGGTCGCCAGCCAGCAAAACCACCACGCATGTGCGCCGGCGTATTGAAAAAAGGCCAGTATGGCCGCCACCAGAGGTGCTCCCAGAACAAGACCGAGAAGCAGGCCTTTGATTCGATCCGTGATAAACACCTTCCAGGTTGTCTTGTTGAAACCAAAACGAGATTCGATGACAAAGGTTGCATAGATACTCGTCGGCAGGTTCAGCAAGCCCTTGAAGAGCAGCAGGGCTCCGATATAGATCAGACCGCTGGCAATCTCATGAATTCCCAGCGACCTGATCCAGCCGTCCAGCCAACCGAACCCCCCACCGAACCAAAAACCCAGCATCACCATCAGATTGATCACCGACACCAACCAGCCGAAGCGTGTGGTGACCTTCAGATAGCGCTGGGATGTCGCATAGCGCTGCGGATCATACCAGCCCTTGAACGGGTCCGGAAGCGTGCTTTTGGCCTGCCGCAGGTTCAACACGTCCGATGCGATCCCCAGGGCAAGATCCGCTGCCAGGAAGATGACCAATATCAGTGCGATTGGATGCATGGTTTTATTCTTCGTTATGTATTCCGACAGTTGTGTTTAAGTCGGCGGCAATTGCTCGATAAACGTTGCAATAGCTCTGAAGACGCGTTCAGATCCCGGACCGCGCAGGATGCCGTGGCGCTTGTAGTTGAACAGCAGGTATTGCTTGTCTTCCGTTCCGAGCAATTGAAAAATGCGTTCGGAGCCTTTGGGGTTGACCACGGGGTCCTCCTGGCTTTGAATGACTAAAGCCGGAACTTTGACATCGGCCAATTTGGGCTCGACAAAGTCCATCAGGCGCTCCAGTTCCCGGACGCCGGAAACCGGATTGCGCAAGTAATTGATATCCGGATTCTCCGGCTGATTTTCGACAAAGTCCATCCGCGCATCATCCAAATGAACGCGCTCCATCAACTTGTTCCAGGTGTCGACAAAAGGAGCAAATCTGGACGAGAGATACTGAAGTCGCAACGGCGTCGAAACGGCAAAAACACCGGCCAGGGAATCAATTCGGGAGGCGAGCTCAAGCGCCAGAGCCGCTCCGGTGGAGAATCCGCCGAGCACGACGCGGCGACAGCGGTTTCGAATCAGCAAGTAGCCCTGTTCGACCGAACGTATCCATTCCCGGAAGGAACGTTGCGCCAGATCTTCCGGGGCGGTTCCGTGGCCCTTCAATCGCGGCATGTAAATCCAGTAGCCTCTTCGATTCAGGTATTCTCCCAGCAGCCTGACTTCTTCGGGTGCCGCCATATAGCCATGACAAATAACGATACCGATTCTGGCGTTTCTGCCTTTCATCAGAACCGGGGCGCCGATCCGGCGGGGCTTGCTCTCACCGGCAATGGCATAATCCTTGTAATCGTTTCGGAAATCGTTTTGGGCGGCTTCTTTAAAAAGCCGGAATAGCCTGGATCGAATCATCATGGCAGGCATCCAGCACAACCGGGATATCTTTTTCTGCAACGCCGTCAGAGGCTCCACTTCATTGGCAATGACCGCCACCGGATTATCGATGCGGGCCCGGTGAAAATTAAAAATTCTGCCGAACTTGGCCTGACGGCGCAACCAGTCCTGGAAATACGGTATCAGGACATCGCTCTCACGGGCCACGCTGATAAAATCCTTTAAAAATTCATGCTCATCGTCGATCAACAGCTGAATTTGATCCTCACGCAGGTTCCGGTGCAGATAAATCGGCAGATGAGCGGCCCCCTGGGTGATGGCCAGAAAGGCTCTGTTTCTGAATGCCTGCTTTCGGATGCGGCTGCGTGGACTGTATTTGAGCAATGATGCAAAAATATGATCGTGGTTGACCGTTGTCATGCCATAGATCGACTCCATGTAACGCTGCATTATTTTAAAAGCCGCGTGGCGCAGGCATTTGAGACACGGCAGCGGATCGTCAAATCCGAACGTGCGCGTCGAGTGCAGGTCTCTTAGAATCGGTTTCTTCCGCAGGTACGGCCCGATGTCGATGGGTTCGCCAAACCGGATGTCCATGTCGACGCCCGAGAGCAGCATGGCTCCTTCGGTCATCAGCTCCTCGGTGAAGCGTTCGGGTAAATCTTCCACCAACCGGGCTGCCAGTTGATTGATGATATTCATGCGGGCGCGCAATGGATAGTAAGTAATGTTGACCGGCACGATGAATGTCCCTTTCCGGGATATCTTCTCCAGCGATTCAAGATTGAACTTGGGCAGCAATCGCCGGGTTTCCATAGGTGCACTGTGGGACAGTTGCAACATGCGTTGACGATAAAACTCGGTGCGCAGCGCCAGAAACGCCGCACCGGTATGGGGAGGGTGTTTCCCGCCTGCGTACGATACGATAAAGCGCCCTTTTTCGACGATTTTCTTGCTCTTGACCATCCGCCCTTCCGGGAAAATGATCCAGCTGGCCTCGCCGGTCAGAAGACTCTTGACGATCAGACGGTCGCGATCAGGATCTTCAGTGGAAACGGCGCCGACGGATTGCAGATAGCGGCCGAAGGTGCCCACGAACAGACTGGATGCAGCCAGAGACCAGACCGGCTGATCGAGCAGCTTATGCAGATAGTATGGCATCACAAAGGTTTCCAGTCGCGTGAAATGATTGACGACGAATATTTTGGATCCCTCCGGGATATGCTCCTGACCGTGGAGCGTCACGCGCGCCTTGGACAGGTTGGATAGGGTTTTAATGGCAAGTCCGGTGGTGCGGTATGCAATCGAGTTGATCATAATCAATTCTATAATATTGACACTATAGGGTTTTACAATTATGTTACACAGTTGCTTGTCATCTGTAAACGGCTGCCGCAAAGATGCAATCCATTGCCGATGATGCTGCCGCTGATGGTATGAGTTGGACGGCAGGCGGATTGGTTTACTATTTTAGCACCTGTGGAGGCGGATGTGTATTCAAAAATACTCGTTCTGAGATTTCCCAAGACCGAAGTCCAAAAACCGATTGTCTGTAATCTGGCCCGTGACTTCGATCTGATTTTCACCATTCTCAACGCCGGAATCCTGCCTCGCAAAGAGGGATTCATGGTCATGGAGCTGTCCGGCACCAAAAAGAACTTCAAGGAAGGCGTCAGCTACCTGAAAGCTCAGGGAGTCAATGTCCAAAACGCCTCCCAGGAAGTCAAACGCAACGATACGATCTGCACCCATTGCGGGTCATGCACTGCCGTTTGCCCCACAGGAGCGCTAAGTGTGAAGCGACCGGAAATGTCGGTGAGTTTCGAGCAGCAAAAGTGCAGTGTCTGCGAACTGTGCGTGCCGACCTGTCCCACCAGGGCTATGACCGTGAGACCGACGAATCAGGCTTTTTTCTAAATGCCCGGAGTAATTGCAGTTGCCCTCAGCGGCGGCATCGATTCGTTGGTCGCTGCAGCCATGCTTCAGGGACAAGGCAACGAACTTTTCGGCATCCATTTTGTCCATGGCTATGAGGCCGAATTGGCCGATCCAAGTGGTCCATCCGACTGGCAGGCCGCTGTCACAAGCGTCATGGAACGGGCACGTATCCGACTGACCCGCATGACGAACCCGCTGCGAATTCCCATCCACATTATTGATCTGCGATCTGAATTCAAACGTGAGGTCGTCGATTATTTTGTCCGTACGTATCAGTCCGGCAGAACGCCCAATCCCTGTTTAACCTGCAATCCTTCGATTAAATTTGGCGTCCTGCTGGAAAAGGCCAGATCACTTGGTGCAACCCACCTTGCCACCGGCCACTATGCCCGCATTCGCACCGCTTCGAACGGACGAATGCAATTGTTTCGCGGCAAGGATCACCAAAAAGAGCAATCCTATTTTTTGGCGCGCCTGACCCAGGATCAACTGGCATCGGCTGTGATGCCCCTGGGCAACTACACGAAAGACCAAACCCGGAAAATCGCCCGGGAAAAAGGATTGCATCCGGCAGCGTCTCAGGAGAGCCAGGATATCTGTTTTATCCGCAGTGGCGGTTACAGCCAATTTTTGCGGCGTCAGCCCGGTTTTTCAGCGCAACCGGGACCGATTGAAGATACCCGGGGTAATCTGATTGGACAACATAACGGTCTGCACCAATACACGATCGGCCAGCGTCGAGGCATCAATTGCCCGGCATCCGAACCCTATTATGTGGTCCGTCTTGAGCCGGAGCGCAATTGCCTGATCGTCGGCTTTCAGCACCACCTTCAAACCGAAACGTTCCGGGTGTCGCAGATCAATTGGATAGCCAGACAACCCGCCATACCGCAAGATATCAATGTGCGCATCCGCTATCGGCATGAAGCGGTCGAAGCCAGACTGCATCCGTTGGACGACAGGAGCGCCGAGGTTGTCTTTAAAACGCCGCAATCGGCCGTAACCCCCGGTCAGGGTGCTGTCTTTTATCATGGCGACGAAGTTCTCGGGGGAGGATGGATCCAATGAAACGCTTCCACATCACAACATTGGGATGCAAGGTCAATCAGTGTGAATCGGCGGCGCTGGCCTCGATGCTTGAATCGGATGGCGTCTCGGCCACACAGAATATCGATCAATCCGATATCGTCGTCATCAATACCTGCACGGTCACCGGCAAAGCGGCCATGCAATCACGTCAGGCGATCCGCCAGGCCATACGGCGCAACCCGGACGCGAAAATCATCGTCACCGGATGTTATGCTCAAACCGCCCCGCAAGAGATTCAGACCATCAAAGGCATTGATCTGATCGTCGGCCATGCTGACAAATTGCGGATTGCCGCATACGCCCGTTCCCGCCAGCCGGAAACTGAAACACCCGGACTGATCCGCAAATCGATCCATCAGGCCAAACAATTTGATGCCATGCCTTCCGTTTCACCGCTGAACCGTACGCGCGCCTTTCTGAAAATCCAGGATGGCTGCGATGCATTCTGTACATACTGCATCGTTCCGCATGCGCGGGGTCGAAGCCGGAGCATGCCTGCGGCCGATGTTGTTCATCACATCGAAAAACTGACGATGGACGGTTTTCAGGAAGTCGTTTTAACGGGAATTCATTTAGGGGTTTACGGACAGGACCTGAAGCCGCCTATGTCACTGACCGCTTTGTTGTCCCGGATGGCCCGTGGAGCAAACACGCCACGCATACGCATCAGTTCCATTGAACCCACTGAGATCGAAGAGGCCCTGATCCGTTTAATGGCAGATCCTCAGTCACGTGTCTGCCAACATCTTCACGTCCCGCTGCAAAGCGGAGACAATGATGTATTAAAACGCATGGGCAGACCCTACAAGCGCAATATATTTGCCGAGACGATCGCAGCAGTCCATCGGGAGCTGCCAAACGCCGCTATCGGCGTGGATATCATGACAGGGTTTCCGGGTGAGAGCGACAAAGCGTTTGAAAATAGCTATCGCCTTATTCAGACGTTGCCGGTAACCTATCTTCACGTTTTTCCTTTCTCTCCACGAAAGGGAACACCGGCCGCAACCTTTTCAGGTAAAGTCTCCGATTCTGTCGTAAAAGAGCGCAGTCAACGCCTGCGGAATCTGGGAGAGAAGAAAAAAACGGAATTCTTCCAATCTCAGATCGGCCGTATCGTCACCGTCCTGATAGAGACAACCAGGGATGTGGCCACCGGCTTCGCCAGAGGGCTCAGTGATAACTACATCCCGGTGTTCATTCCGGATTCGGAACTGGTGGAGAATACATTGGTGGATTTACAGATTGTTGACGTAACATCCGACGGATGCGTTATTGGAAGACCGGCTGCTTCTGATTAGAATCGGTAAGCAATAAAACCATTGGTAATTTTTATGATGTGGACTGATTAATCCATATATTTCCAATTAATTATAGTGTCATCCCGGATATCGACGGTTCCCATAGTTACCGTAACGATCCACTCAGGGCCTTTTTCTTACCGACTTTCCACTGACTCAATCAGCGCCTGCGCTGTTGGCAAAAACTGACTATTACTTGCATAACATGTTGTATTTTATAGTATTTAATGATTATGTCCAAGCAATCGAACCATCGCACAACGGCAAAGGCATTCGCGTTGCCCGGGAATTCAGGTTGCAGTGACTTGGCAAGCATCTTGCTCAACCATAATAGTGATTGATATACTAATAACTGGATGATGTTGAAAAAAAGGAATTGACAATGGATATTTACTACATCGATGGTGATTTTGTGGAAGAAGACAAGGCGTCGATTTCAGTAAAAGACATTATAGTACTTCGAGGCTTTGGTGTTTTCGATTTTCTGATAACCTACAATAAGCGCCCTTTTAAATTAAAAGAACACGTTTCACGACTCGAAAATTCGGCAAAGAATATCGGCCTGGCGATTCAATACTCCAACGCGGAGATATGCCGGATTGTGGAAGAAACGATAACCCGCAATGCGCATCATGATGAGTCCAATGTGCGAATTGTATATACCGGAGGCATCAGCCTTGATGGCGTCACCCCCGAGGGCAACGGCAAACTCATGGTCCTGGTTACCCCCAAACATATACTCCCCGATTGGTGGTACACGCAAGGCACTAAAATTATTACGGCCGACATCGAGCGTTTCCTGCCTGATGCCAAGAGCACGAGTTATCTCTCCGCTGTCTATGCCTTGCAGCTGGCCAATAAGGTCGAGGCGATCGAAACCGTATATATCGACAGGAACAATCGGGTACTTGAAGGCACCACCAGCAACTTCTTTTTTTTCAAGGGAGACAGGCTGGTCACTGCGGGCAACGACATCCTTCCCGGCATTACGCGCCGTGTCGTTTTGGAACTTGTCAAGGACCGTTTCGATGTGGAAATCAGGGACATTGACAGATCAGAACTCTATGAGATGAGCGAGGCCTTCATCACGGCATCCAATAAAGAGGTGGTACCGGTGGTCCAGGTGAATGATTTGATCGTGAACGACGGAACACCCGGCGAAAAGACTAGAGAAATCATGCATCTGTTCAAAGAGGCCACCGATGCATTTGGCCGGAGAAGTGACTAGTCCGATGACGACTCAAATGAATTGGCAAAACGGAACGTGGACCAGACGGACACAAAAGCGGGCTCAACACGAGATATGCATTACGTCGGACTGGGCACCCATCAGGGCTTTCAGCCGGTTGATTCTGGATGATCCGGAAGCGGTATACGGAAATGTCCTGCCTGAACTGTGTTCCAGCGATCTGAGGATTACCAATCTGGAATGTCCTCTGACCTGCAGTGAATCTGCTATATCCAAGAGCGGTTCTGTTCTTAAAGGAAGCCCGGAGCACATCAAAGGCCTGACCGCCGTGCCCTTCGATATCGTCACACTGGCAAACAATCATGTGTTCGACTATGGGCCGGGTGCATTCCAGGAGACCATAAACCTGTTGAAAGCCAATGGAATTCGGTTTGTGGGAGCGGGCACAACCCGGCAGCGTGCCGTCGAACCACTGATTGTTCGGCTGGCGGAGACGACGATCGCCCTGGTCAGCTTCAGCGAGGGCGAAGATCTCACAGGAGCCGTGCATGGTCCCGGAGTGTTCGGTTGGGAAGTCAATTCGGTTGTCAATGCCGTAAGAAAGGCCAAGACCATAGCGGACCTGGTGTTTGTTATTTGTCATGCCGGTGTGGAGTATATCCCCTTTCCCCCCCCCTATCTTGCAAGAGCTCTCATGGCCGTTGCCGATGCCGGGGCCGACCTGGTGATCGGTCATCATCCCCATGTTCCACAGGGGATACAGATCGTCGGCGGTGCGCCAATCGCTTATAGTCTGGGGAACTTCGTTTTTTATCAGCCAACGGATTTGCTCTACCGCAAAGTTGGCTATATGATTAAAGTCGGAATTTCGAACCGATCGTTGACAGGTATCAGACTTGTACCATACCAGATAAGCGATCAAGGTCTGACACTGCTGTCCGGTGATCGTTTGGCATGGTTTTTCAGCAACATGCAATGCATATCACAACCTCTGGAAACAATGGAGAATATTGAAAATGCCTGGAACGCCTTTTTGCGCTACTACGGCATCGATGGATTCTTCGACGAGGCGAGCATGCTCTTGGATAAACTGAGAGAAGAGCCCCCGAAAGGTGCGGCGATGATCCGCAACAGGGTGACCACCATGCAGCACCGGGAACATTGGATCGATGCCATGACGCGTATCATGAACGGGACGATTGATGACGCACCGGCCTGGGCTTATGATCTGGTAAAGGAATGGCTGACGCGTAAGGTCGCAGGCATATAAAGGATGGCATCAAGCTCATCATGCATCATCTCCCAAACAAAGAGCGCATCAATCTGTTAGTGACAGACTCCGGACTCGGTGGACTTTCGATCTGCGCAGAAGTGACCGACAACCTGATCAGAGGCCGCGGAGTCGGCGATCTGACCGTGGTCTATTTCAATGCCTGGCCCTTGCCCAACAAGGGCTACAACGACCTTGGCGATGACTCGCAGCGCATCCGGGTGTTCGGCAGCGCCGTCAGCGCCATGAATCAGTACGACCCGGATCTGATATGCATTGCGTGCAACACGCTGTCGGTGATTTTCCATCAGGGAAACTTGACCACCAGAGTTCAGGCTCCGGTGGTGGATATCATTGATTTCGGCGTCGAGATGATCGCCGACAGACTTAATCGCCACCCTGACAGTACGGCCCTCATTTTGGGAACACAAACAACGATATCCTCGAACGCCCACAAAAAGCGACTTGCCAAACGCGGTTTTTTGGGTGACCGAATCGCCCAGCAGAATTGCCATGGTCTGGCCGGCGCCATCGAACGCGATCCGGACAGCCAGGAGGTCGAGTGTCTGGCAAATCAATTTATGGCCGAGGCTGCAGCTTCACTTGCACCCGGCACGAAACACATCTACGCTGCGCTGTGCTGCACGCACTATGGTTATTGCCAGGCATTAATCAGAAAAACACTGGCGCGGCATACCGGCGCAAAAGTCGACATTATCAACCCGAACCAGGCGATGAGCGACCATATCTGCTTCACACTAAAAAAGGATCGCTTCTCTGCGGTGAATGCAAAGGTAAAAGTTGTCTCCAGGGTACCGCTGTCTCCAGATAAAATTGACGCCATATCCAAGCGGATCGAACAAGTTTCTCTGCAAACGGCTCAGGCCTTGCGCGATTATGAACTGATTTCGGATCTGTTTGAGGTTTATGAGTAATTGTAATTCCGTCGAATAGGAGAGTTGTTTCGTGAAAAAAGTACTTATCATTACCGGCCCGGCCGGCGACGCGCAGGGTTGGGGCGATCTCAGGGTAACCCAATCCCTGCGAGATGCCCTGTGCACCAATGGAAAGACGGCAGAGATCGCCTTCGTAGAGTCCATGGTCGACTTTAAAAGGGCCATCGATAACCACTCTTTTGATATTATCTGGAGCGCTTTGTACCATATTTCCGACAGAGCCGATACCATCGGACTCAGTGTTGCAGACGATGCCTGGCTTGCGGATCATTTCGATGCGCGCGGCTTGCCTTATATCGGCCCCAATGCCCAAACCATGAAGCTGTTGATCGACAAATCCGAAACCCATCGAATTCTTGAAGCGGCAGGCATCTGCGTGCCGATGCACTTCAAGATTGATAAGGACGATGAACTGCCCAGAGTCCAATTTCCCGCTTTTGTCAAACCCAGCTGCGAGTCCAGATCGGTGGGGATCAGTGATGAAAGCGTTGTTCACACCCCGCAGCAACTGGCTTCAAGAGTGCGGTTTATTCATTCTGAGTATCAGCAGCCGGCATTGATCGAAGACTATCTGCCCGGACAGGAGTACACCGTCCTTATGCTGGGTAACGGCAACCGGCAAAAATTCTTGCCCGGCATTGTCACCCTCGACGGCAATTATGGCGAATATCCTATCCTGAGAGCCGACCTGCGCGGGGTGGGCATTACCAAGATCAAGAGGCCCGATGCACTGATCGATGAAGCCATAGAGCTGTGCAGACAAGCGGTGAACACCCTTAAGTGCCTCGACCATGTCCGGGTGGACATGCGCCTGGACAAGTCCAGCCGGTTGCGCATCATCGAAGTAAACGGAATCCCGGGTCTCAAGCCTCATAAAAGCTGGAGCCCGCAGATGTATACCCTGTATTATGGTTCAAAGGAGGGCCCCGACCAGGATTACCGCAATATGGTCAACCTGATCGTGGATTCGGCCCTGCAACGTTACGGCATCTAATTCACACATGACGATTCCAATCAAACCTGAGATTCTCGAACGCTTGAACTCCGACCGAGTCATCGTTGGTCACGGGAGTTTGGGCGGATTTGCCTATTCGGTCGACCCTTCAGTACCCTATATGGCCGCGGCCATTCATGCCGGCAGCAAGGTTCGAAAGGCATTGCTGGCCCTGATGAAAATCCGCCCTGAACAGCGGTTTTTTGAAGAAGACCCCGCCACCGACATCATGATTCAGGACGCAGCTTCGGCCATATGGGGGCTGGACTCCAGAAGTGAATATGACCTGAATCGACCGTCGTCTGAAGCATTACCACTGACGCCAAAGCAATTCTGGGGAACTCAGGTGTATATCGAGCAGCCCGGCCGGGCAATGAAGCGTGAGAGTCTGGCTAAGTATCACCAGTTTTATGAATTCATGGGCAGTTGGGTTGCGGTGACACTCGCCAGGTTCGGTGTGTGTCTGGTCTACGATATTCATGCATACAATATTACAAGACAGGTCCGCAAAGGCATTTCATCTCCGCCGGTGTTCAATCTCGGCACGGCATCCATCGATCGCCGGTACTGGAAAGCCTCGGTCGAGGACTGGTTGAACCGGCTGAAGGAAATCAAAATACCAGGCGTACAAACAACGGTCGCCGAAAATCACGTGTTCCAAGGCAAAGGAGAACTCTGCCGTCGGCTGACCCGATGGGACTCACGAATACTGGTCCTGCCCACTGAGATATCCAAAGTCTACATGGACGAAACAGACGGCACCATCCACTCAAAGGCAGTCAAATCGCTGCGGAAGGGCTTGGGAAGGGCCATGCGAGAGCACAGCCAGGCGTTTTTGCGAATGTATGGATGAGAGTCGCCGCTGGATGAGGGCCTTGTCTGCGCACGTCGCCTCCAAGCTGGTCATTGGTAGAGACAAGGCCCTCATCCAGCGGCTGGTGCAAAATGATACGGCTTTGTCTCTCCGATTAATTTGGAGAAAAGCTTTAAAACCAAACCAGCCGGGATCATGCAAGATCCCGGCTGGTTTGGTGCGAGGTTGAGCTATTTGGAAAAGATATGTTCCAGACGCTCCAGGTCGTTGATCACGCGCCAGGTGCCATGGCCCTCTTCTACTTTGGTTTGCCACTCATCAACCCGGTGCATGTAAATCTTAGGATCGCGGATATCATCCCTGAGCTTGGTTACATTCAATGCAATCACATTGAAGCTGGACAGTTGAAACGGTACGTCACGGACATGGCCTTTGGCCAGCTCCTCCTGCAGGTCTGAAAAAATCAGGATATACTTTCGTCCGGCTCCCGATTCATTCAGGTATTCAATGGCCTGTAAAATACCGCCTGAAATATCCGTATAACTGCTGCGGTCCAGGTTGGCCACAAACGAATCCACCTTTTTTTGGAAACTGCGCTTTTGGGTGTTGGCCATTGACGGACGATCGTCGAACGTCACTTTGGCAATAATATCCTTTTCACTGAAACTGCCGGTGTCGATCCGGCCGACAGCCAACGTGTCTCCCGGCTGCAAGGTGCCGAGCAGGTAGCTTATGATGGCTTTCGCCTTTTTCAATTCGGTGGCGTAGGTCCCGGATGTATCCAAAAGCATATAAACGCCTTTGAATCGATTTGTCTCTTGGGAACATCCCAGTACACACCCCAAAAGAACAAAAACAACGGCCAGACGCGCTATTCGATTGCCTCGTTGCATTGCGCTGGTTCCTCCATTAGAGATGTCTGTTCCTCGATATGCCTGCTGTCCGCTTTGTCCGATGTCTCTTCTTTAAGGCCTTTTTTGGAAAATGCTTTAAAAATCACGCCTTCCAGCCACAATGCCGGAAATATGATCAGGTCATAGATATTGACCACCATCCGGCTGATATAGAATCCCACGTTTCCGCAAAAGCGCAAAGCAAATGTCAGCGACCGCAAAAACCATGCAACCACGATGCCGATGACGGTTCGGGAAGACGAGACGAAAGACTCGAAAGGAATGGCGACAAAGGCCAGAACGAAGGGCAGTATAAAGCCCATTACCATTTGGCCGATCATGGGAATATTGCTGCTCGAAACATCACTGGGTTCCACTCCGGCAAGGGTCTGACGCAAAGCATCCATGTCTGCGGCGATCTGATCGCGATAAAAAGCCAGTGAAGACTCCACCACAGCCAGAATCGTCATCACAATGACGAGCCCCCAACCGATCCGTTTGCGCTTGCGATCTTCCATGCTGCCGATAATTGAAAACAAACGCGTGATGCGCAGGGTATCCATTAGAAAGAACCCCACGACGATCTCCACACAGACAATAAACATACCGGCAATGTCGGAAACCTTGAACGCGCCGACATAGCTGGCTCCACCGACCATTTCGGACATGGGCAGGGCCACAAGGTTAAAATTGATGAAAGCCCCAACCATGGCCACAAGCAGTACAATTCCGGAAATGAAAAACTGGGTCAGGGAAGACGATGAGAGCTGACGCTCCGCCATATCATCTCGATCGCGTATTTTTTCGTAATTGTCCATATAGCGATCGATCTTTTTGGTCCGCTGGTTTAGGTTTGCAATGGTTTTTTGAACCCCGCCAAGCGTTTTTTGTGTCGTCCGCCAGACGGGCAGCATTCGGCTCAGGATGCCATGACGGTTGGCAACGTCTCGACGATGCCGTTCCACGGCTGTTTTATGCTGGTCTTCAAGCGTATGATGGATCTCTTCCAGCATATTGACAACCATCCGGTCTCCGGATGGCTTGATATTTGCGATGGCGTCGATAACCTTTACCCAGTCCGGGAGGGTCTGCGGAATGGCATGGCATTTCTCATAGTCCTCTTCCAGTTTCTGGAGGTTTTCGCTGATTTTGCGCTGGACCTGTGGATACCCTTCCAGATCTCTTTGAACGACCATTCCAATCCGATCGAATTCGCGCTCGACCTTCCGCTCGGCTAATTCCAAGCCAGCACACATCAGCACTTCGCGATTTCGGATTTTGAGGCGCTTTTCCGCCAACTTAACCGAGGACGCTGCTAATCGCATCGCATTGTATATGATGCGACCAAGGGATGCCATTGTACGATGAAAGGGCTTGCGAGCCAAATACATGGCAAACAGTACCAATACGATCAGCGGAACGGCGTACACTGCGGAGATGGAGGCAATGGCCTCTAGAAATGAGTTTTCCATACTGACCTCCTGTCAGATAAGATGCGTTCAGCCCGGATCAAAATGGTATCGCACCAGCAAAAAAGGCGCCTGTCAAGCTGATCGATCGGCTCAAGGCGCCATTGTGTTTGTTCAGGCAGCTCGGCGATCTTGGCATTACGCTTTAGACCCGTGGCTTTGCGTCACTGTCTTTCAACAGTTTTGCCTAACGTTTGAACTGATGCAAATCATATGCCGATGACCTAAGCCTGTCAAGTAAAGCAATGGATACGCTCTTAGCGTCTGCAGAAGGCAAAAACGGCAGGTTGCCTTTGGTATCAAGGTATACTTATGTCGACACCCTGTCCGTTCAGGTATCCACCCGTGCAAAAAATTCAACCGTACATGATTCAGCATCAAACCGGACATTATTCCATCGGATCGTACGTTGAAGAATTGTCGTGTTCGTTGATGGCCAGCGTTTTGTCACCATCCAAATAGACGTCATAAAACACATAGGCTTTGGCCATTTCGCGCAAATCATGCACCGCCTTGTTCAGTTCCCTGATATGCTCAAGGCTTTCGTGAGCCAACTGGGGTTGTTCATTGGTACCGGCGCTGCTTTTAAGATGTTCTATCTTTTCGAGGCATTGACCGGTTTGTTTCCAGATATAAAGCAGCAACTCCTGCAAATTGGCAGCAAGCTCGTTGATACCTGCTGCAATTTGAGAAAATTCGTCAGTCGAGTCCAACGTAACGGTTTCATTCAGTTTTCCGCGGGACAGGCGCGACAATGCATTCGATAAAACCCTCACAGGACGGGCAAGTTTTCGGGAAACCATACGCATCCACAAAAAGCCAAAGGCACCGATGACGAATATGGCTCCGCTGAGCAGCAGCACAATGCGAATCTTCAACCCGGCCAATCGCTGCTCTGTTATGGACGTGCTGACAGCGGTTGGAGTTGAAGAATTAGCATTGTCAATCTGCACAGTCACTGCAGTATTGATCGTACTGGTGAGTTCAACATACAAAAAGAGAAAGGTCGCAATGGTGGTCCCCATAACGACGGTCCAGAAAAGAAGCAGCCAAGTGTTAATATGAGAGTAACCAATTTTTTTCATTAGCAGCTGTATCGGTTGCCGGCTAGATTGCAAGACAAATGGCAGCGGTTGTACGGCATCTAAGTATTATGGATGCGGATTCCATTTCTCAAGTGTTTTGATCTCATCAGCCGACAACATTCGGTGGAGATCCAGCACAATCAGAAGACCATTATCTGAATTGTAAACACCGCGAATATACTGATTGCGCAATCCGGATAGGATAATGTCAGGAGCTGGCAGGATATCACCTTTGCTGAGCTTCAGGATCCGTGTAACAGAATCAACAGCGTAGGCGGCTTTTCTCTCTCCAACCGCTACAATCAGCACCCATTCCCCGAATGCTTCTTCTTCGGCAGAGCTGACGCCCAGGCGGCGTTTTAAATCGACAAGGGGAATCGACTCGCCCCGCAATTCTATGACGCCCTCACTGAAAGGCGGTTGATTCTCAGTTGTAGAAATGACCGGATTTCTAAGGATCTCTTTTACCGCCAGAACATCGGCGCCACATAGCTTCCGGCCGATGTAAAAACCGATCATCTGGACAGCGTCTTCAGTAGTGTTCAGATCAATGGCCACTGTTCCACCATGACAAGTCTGTCGAAGAGTTGAATAAAAGCCTATACTCTGCTGCGGCATAGAAAGAAGGGCAGTCGCCTTTACCTAGTGCGTTGTGACGTCCTGCCCCTCCTGTTCGTTTTAATACCGGCACTGGCCCCGGCTTGTTAGACACCGGTCAAGGCCTGGCTTTTCTGGACCTTGAACTGGCTCACCTGGCGAGAGAGGTTTGTTGCCAGACGCTGCATTTCCAGGGTAATGGCCACAACCTCGCCGGCTCCCGAGGCCGTCTGTTTTGCCGCCTCGGCCGATGCCGTTGTAATCTCACGCAAGTTGGCGCTGCGGCCGGCCTGCGTGTCGGTCATTTGCCTCACCTGGTCCGAACGATCCACAATCTTGCGCATTTCCTCTTCCACGGCACTTGCCCGCTCGGTCGCCTGGGCCACCTGCTTGGAAATGGCGTTTGATTTCTCAACAAGGGTCGTCAGTGCTTTCTGGGCGGCTTCGCGCCGTTCACCCTGCTGGCCGGCCATTTGCGCAATTTCCAGGGCCAGCTTGTTCAGCTCTTCGACCAGCGTATTAACCTCTCGGGAGTTGTCTGCCAGAAGATCCGAACTGCGCGCGATCTCTTCAATGGCCAGCATGTTGATTTCGCCACCCTGTGCGATCTTTCGCAGCGCCTCCTGGGAGCGGTCGGTCAGACGTGTTCCCTCTTCAACCTTGCTGGTCGAATCTTTGATCAGTTGTGTAATTTCCTTTGCGGCCTCTGAAGAGCGCTGCGCCAGCTTCCCGACTTCGTCGGCAACCACCGCAAAGCCTTTACCGTGGACACCGGCACGCGCCGCCTCGATAGCGGCATTCAAGGCCAGCAAGTTGGTCTGTTCGGCAATGTCGGTGATAACGCCGATAATTTCCGAAATCTGGGAGGAGGAGTCCTTAATGGCCTGCATACCGGCAACCGTCGCGTTAATCGTTTCGCGGCCTTCTTCTGCAGCCTGCAGCACCGTACGTCCCTGTTCCGTCGCACGGTTGGCGGCCCGGGTCATCTCATCGACCGATCTTGCAATGGACCGCATGGCTTCGGTCACCTGGGCCACCTGATTGGCCTGGCTCTGGGCAATGGCGGTAACCTTCGCACCGGTTTCACCCATCGCGGCCACACGTTCGGTGGCAACGCTGGCCTCCTGAATCTGTTCGCTGGACGCTTCGTCCACCTGTTTCATACTCTCGATCAGCTCTTCCGTTCGCCGGAATGATTGATCCGCACCTTCGGCCTGATCAGTCGAGGCCTGCTGAACCTTACCGGCGGTCTCACCCATCTGGCCAACCGTATCCTGGATGACGTCCAGCTGTTTCTCTTCCTGTTCCGCACGGTCCCGGTTGGCTGTAGCGCGCCGGTTCACGTCCGCGGCCTGAGTACTGACGTGCTTGGCAGCGTCTTCAACCATGATGAAGGAGTCCCGCAGGGCTTTCATCATGTTGTTCAACTCGCGGGCCATGACGCCCACCTCGTCACGGGATCGAACAGGCACGTCCAGAGTCAGATCCCTTTCGTGGGCTACCTGGCGGATGGTACGAACAATGCCCAAAATCGGCCGGGTAATACCGCCGGCGATAAACCACACAACGATGCCCAGCAGGACAATACCCAGGGCGCCGATGGCCAGGGACTGCCAGAAAATTGTCGTGGCCCGTTCGGTAATCTTATCAACCGGGATGTTGGTGGCCAGACTCCATTTCTTATCGGCGGAGCCGATGCCGA
Source organism: Desulfobacteraceae bacterium (assembly GCA_050291625.1). GTDB lineage: Bacteria > Desulfobacterota > Desulfobacteria > Desulfobacterales > Desulfosarcinaceae > JARRKU01. The sequence goes on along the minus strand of JBNKKC010000140.1, from coordinate 72,758 downwards.
TGGGCGCAAACGCGTAGAAGGTGGTTTTGCCGGTGGTTTTGGACACCTTGTATTCGGTGGTTTCCTTTCCCGCTTTGACCGCTGCAATGGTCTGGGGCTGAAACTCGAAATACTCCATGGGTTTGCCGACATTGCTCCACTTCGTGGGATGGGCTACAAAAACGCCGTTGGATGCCATCAGAAAACCATACCCGATATCGAAGAACTTGACGCGTTTGATGATTGGTTCGAAAAACGGCTTGAGTGGAATGTCGATGCCCACAACACCGACCACTTCTCCTTCGAATCGAACCGGTACGGCCAGAATGGTTTTCAATTGTTTTTTGCCGTCGACTTCATAGTAGACCGGGTCGAATACAACTTCCTTTCCGGCCTTAAACGGAACCAGGTAGTAATCCCCGGCCCCGTCGACATCGTAATTCTGGAGCGCCTCAACGTCCACTTCGCCGTATAGACGGTTCCAGTAAGGAATATAGCGGCCGGTTGCATCGTGCCCGATGGCGTTGATAAACTCAAAATCCTTGCCATCCAGGGCATTCGGTTCCCAGCAAGACCATACGGCAAGAAATGTGGGATATTGCTCAAGAACGTTTTTCAGAATACCGTCAACCATATCGCGTGGCGGCACACCTCGTCCTTTCATGCCTTCCACCGCCTGGGCGATCGTACGGGCGGCATCCATGGCTGTCTGAATTTCCGCCTGCACCACTGTACCGTAGCGCCGCGCGACCTCAAAAGCCTTGTCTCGCGCCTCTTCCAGGGCCAATTGTCTCGCGTTGTAACCGACCCATAATACGGCGAATGAGATTACCGCGGTCGCGACAATCAGAACCAGAATGGCCAGCTTGGGCCGCAAACCAAGATTTCTAATCTTATCAATCATTGTACCATGCCTCCTGTACGATTTTGACAACAGCGCTTAGCGGGCAATGAGCTGCTCCTGTTGAATTTCCGAATAGTGATTGCGATATCTCTTATTCAATTTCGACATAGCACAGCCGATCGTATTCAGCTGCGATGAGTCGAGATGATCTTTTCCTTTGAAAAATGCTTCGCGATATTACCAAAATCGTCTCCAAGCCAAATGAACTACTCAATCGTTCGGGAAGCAATTTTCCGAAAACTGTTTGGAATTTTCAGACCCAGTTTTTTTGCGATTCTCATGTTGATGATGATGTCCGCCTGGGTGTTGCGCACGATCGGAATATCTTCGATAGACATCCCATCGAGGATCTTCAATGCCGTGCTGGCCACATACTGCCCCTGCTCACTTGCAAGTCGCGTGGCGCCAAGAAATGAATAAGGTGTCAACCAGTCCAGCAGACAACCGGTGGGGATCCGCGTATTGGCCTCGGCGAATCGCTGGGCCTCTCGTTCGTTCCACCCCTTGATGCCACCGTTATTTCCAACAATCAACACATCGACTTCATCCTGGAGTTTTAAAAATTCTCGCTTCCATTCTTCAAATGTTTTCACATAGCGCTCAACGAACTCTTCGCGAACATCGCGTTTTGCGTAGGCACCGTCTTTGCGTTCGGTCAGCGTGTCCTGCGCCAGATAGCCCACTGTAACGATCCTGGTAAAGTGCTTTAGCGAATAGATCAATTTTATCACCGGCGCCACTTCGATCATCCCCGTCACATTCTTGTAAGGAAATCCATATGCGTCCGCGGAATAATTGACACCGCAAAAAAGAAACGGCAGTGAATCGTTTTTGTAATATGGCATGATGAGATATTTGGATGCATTGTCATCCGAGGCAATGACGATATCGGGATTGTAATTTTCGATCACCGATTTTGCAATCTGAGCAGCCCGGATTTTGTATTTTTCATCCGGATTGCGCTTGGTATCCATGCGATAAATCTTCAGATTGACATCATGACCCTGTAGTGTCTTTTGGATGGCTTCGGTGATCCCGTCACTCCATGCAAACCCCTCATGGTAAGAATCGATATAAAGGACACGTTTTGCTGCATTGGCTGGATTAACAATCAACAATACAGCGGCAACCGTTACAATAGTCAAGCACACTTTCATTTTAGGTCCTCCTTGTGATGCATAAGAATCGACATCGAATACTGAAGCATAATCATAGCCGGTGATCGAATCAGCTTGCCTTCCAGTCGCAACCGATGATCTCTCGCTTCCGAAATATACCTGACGGTTCTCATATCGGCCGCGTCGGTTGATACTTTAGGCTATTGGTGCTGTTAGCAATTGAGTATCGCTTCTTCCCATCACATCATTTCGGGTTAAATAAAGGAGGTCCCCTCAATATCTATCATTTCCAGTTGACTATAGAAAAAGATCGCTGGGTTGTCAAATAAAAGATCGCTGGTTTCCCCTTAAAATATTAACAATATTTATCGGTTGCCAACTTTGACGGCGCAACGGCCGTCCTTGGTCATCCATACAAAATTCTTTCTCTCATCGGTTGATAACAAAATCGAAGGTCCTTCTAATCACTAAATTCATGGATAGACATCCAAAAAATCCAATACCAGTTGAATGAATCTTTCCGGTGCTTCAGCCGGTACCGAGTGCCCGACGCCTTTGATTTCCACGTGGCGACCACCGCAAATGCGTGCTATTTCGGAAGCCCCTTCAGATGTCACGAGGGGGTCATCCTCCCCGGTTACAACCAATACCAGAAAGGGTGTTTTTTTCAGCACACGCAACAGGGGCGGATAATGTTGCATCGCTTCCAGGTGAGTTCGCAGCGCCTCTGTGTTATTCCGGCGCACGATTGTCTTAACGATTCGTTCGAGCACTTTGGCATTGTCCCGAAGATATTGCCCCCCGAAAACAAGTGGCACGGCCGCCCAAACCATAGCGTCCAGGCTGTGACGCCGCAGTATTTCGTACCAGGAGCGCACGACCATACTGGCTCGAAACGTGGACCGTGTTGATGCGCTGCAAAGAACAAGGCGCGACACCAAATCGGGCCGCAGACTGGACATTGCCAGAGCGACTCGCGCGCCGTGGCTCAGCCCGACCAGTGCGGTTTGCTCGATGCCGAGTTCCTCGAGCAGGCTCTTCAAATCATCCGCATGCAGATCAAGCGACAATGGGACACTGCCCAATTCGCTTTCGCCCTGACCCCGGCCGTCATACAGAAGCAGGCGATATTTGTCGGTCAGCTTATGGGTCACCATTTTCCAGTATATGGTTGTCTGCAATGTTCCGTTAATAAATGTAATTGCAGGCTTGCCCGGTCCGTCACCAATGATCTCATAGTACAGGCTGCAACCATCTTGAGTTCGAAAATAGGCCATCTCACCCCTCCCCTCTTTTTAGTGTCGCCATAGCAGAATTGGCGGCGCTCAACCGATCAAGATAGCTATATATTTTATGAATATTATTCAAATTAATAAACCAAATAATTTATTCTAAATAAATATTGACATACCAAATTGTATGCATTATACATTTTCTGCTTTAATTACTATAGGTGCGCTTTAACAATACCTGATGACGAATTCGTGTGGTGCGACGCCATCCTGTCGGCGTTATCCAATGCCAGAACAGCCTCAGCGGCCTGAGGCTGTTCTGGATCAGGTATACTGCAGTCCGAGTTCACACGCATAAACATGCGAAGGCGCTTTGCTGCCCAAATTTAGTAAAATATGTATCTGGCACGACAGCGTATCGGGGATCAAATACACTACTCAATACGAGAGTCCTATCAGGATGGCGAATGCTGGAAAAGCCGCCATCTGCTCGATCTGGGAGCCGATCCTGCCCGCTTTATCCATTATCCCGGCGGTAATGGATACTATTACGCACCTGAAATTTTGGACGCCCTGTGCGATAGGGGCCTGGAGACGAATCAATCCAGTCTGGACACGATATTCTTTGAGTTTCTCGCCCCGCATATCCAACGGGTCATAAGGGGATTCGATCGAAGCCACCGCACGGCGGGCCAACCAGCTGTCACCGATGAGGCATCGATGACACCGGTCCATACGTTTGACAAGCGCCGATTCCACTTTCTCAGGTTCGGTCCTCGCCTCCGACAACAGATCCATCGGCAGCCGGCCAGAATATTTCGATCGCTGCAAAACAAATCCCGCGATGAATTGGAGCAATACTTTCTCTATGCGGAGGCATCCCTGCCCTTGCTGGAAAAACCGATCTATGTCTCGACAATTTTTGAATTGAACCGCTTTGTTCCGGATCCGAAATCGGACGATTCAGTCGTCATCCAATGCGACAGCTTTTTTTTGGACGCGCTGTGCCGTCTGGCAGGCGACCGCCGTTTCTGGTCCGGTGAGCCGGATCATAACAACCTCAGCGAGTATTTTATTAAATACGCTATCATGTATTTCGATTATGAAAGGCCCCAAAGACCGGCGGCTTATGATTATATTCGGGATTTCATATATCGTCACAAAACCTATAAGCCGCCTAAACGCGTCCAGCAGCACATTCAATGGGCTGAAAAAATATTCGGACTGTCCTGGGAAGAACTCAGAAAACTGTCAAGGGCGTCGCTGTCGCGTCGCTACCGCCTTCTGTCACTTCGGCACCATCCGGATCACGGCGGTGATCCCATCCTGTTCGACCGGCTGACTCAAATCTACAAACACCTGCTCAAAGGATAATCGCTATATACGCCGAATCCGCTCTACTTCCTCATCCAGAGGTTCCAACTCATTCTCGCGCCCCGAGTTGCGCAGCCGCTGCCTGAGTTTGTCCAGTTCCTGCTCGAGTTTCGGCAGCCATTCACGTTTGATGCGCTCTCGTGCCTCTTTTTCAGAATGCTTCAGATCCGTGGCCAGTTCCTTCAGTGCCCTCTCAAGCTGCCGATAAGCTTCGGTCTCAGGAATTTTTTCAATATCTTGCTTGAGTTTGTCGATTTGCCTGGCCAGAAAATCAACACCATCCATCAACGTCCTTCGCATCAGATGTTCGAGGCGGTCCGCTTCGGTGGCGCCGGTAATCGTTGCACCGTCGGCAAGCAGAGCCCCGCCGGCATGCAGCACATGAATCTCGACGGCTTTATGCCCTTGTCGCACCTGATCATCCACCACATAAAATGCCGATGCATCGGTCAAGGCTTCGGCAAATCCTTTGTCAATCTGCAATTCAACGACATAGGTCCCATCCTTTAAATAGGCAATCTCAACAACACGGCCGGCTTGGTTGCCCTCCACCATCACGCGGTCTTCAGGTGCCAAACCCGACAAGTGATTGTAGGTAACATTCAAATGGATCACATCGCTGCGGCAGCTTGCTATTAAAAATGCGATAGATGCTATAATGACAAGCCACTTGACTCTTGGCATGATACCTCCATACGATTCGACTATTCTTTTAATGGAAATGTCAGACCTTTCAAGACCTCAAACGGTCCGCCATTCAAGTCCGCCTTGCATTGACAGACCTCCCGATTTAAATTTGCCCCGCAGTTCTGGCACAGCCCCCTGCAATCCTGCCGGCACAGAGGCTTGTATGGCAAGGCCAATACGACCTGCTCCGCCAACGCGTCTCTTAAATCGATCTCGTCTCCTTGATACAGAATCAATCCGATTTGCTGGGCGGTCAGTTCGATTTCTTCCGCATCATCCCGATGAAGGTCCTGCGGTATCTTGCGGGAATAAGCCAACGAAAACTGTCTTCGCAACTGCGCGTCAAAGCTTTCTGCGCACCGACTGCAGTCAATACGCACGCTCGTCTTCACGCTCCCGTCCACCTGTATCAAATCCTTAAGCGGCATAATTGACAATTTAATGCCGATAGTGCCGGTAAACTCCACCTCGCCTTTGGCTATTAACGATTTCAGGATGTCAAATTCGCCGGCCTGCATTCGATGTTCCATTGTCAGGCCATGCTGGGGTATGTGCTGGGTTTCGATTTTCATGCTCTGATCCACATTTCCATTGGAAAGTCACCAACTCACAGTAGATCCTAACACAGGGAAAAGCAAGACGCCAGCCGATGCCTGTGACCTTAAGTTATAGACGTTCGGAGAATGGTTTTGGCAAGGCCGGAGGGAGGAAGCTGTATCCCGATACCGCGACGACCGATACCGCAGTCCAAAACCAAAATACGGCAGATTCGGCCTGATATTTGACAATTGTTTGACACCCGCAAAATGACCCGAATAGCCCGAATAAAGCTAACCTGATGACATTAAAAGAAAAAACAAACCGCACCCATATGGTATGATAATTGCTGAATTATGCGGTATTGTTCAAAAAATAACCAACGCCCAAAAGGGGACCGTTTTGATGATACGTCGACCCGTTATCAAACTTGCCGCACTGTTGACCGGGATACTGATGCTCACCGGTACGGCCTTGGCCACGAGCAGTATATTTCCAGAGTACAAAATCATTGAACCCAATGTATCCTTTTGGGAACAAGTATATACGCAATATACCACTGAACAGGCCATTGTGCATGATAGCATCGATCTGCGAATCATTTATGATGTCATCGATCTGGTTCCTCACGACTCTCCCGGAGCACGCACGATTAACCGTAAGCGGATGAAACGCGCCAAGAAACGGTACCAGGGAATCCTCAAGAGACTTGCTTCCAATCCTGAACTGAAAAATGATACCTGCCGGCGTGTAGCCCGTCTATTCGGCCCCAATGCAAGCGCCAAGACATTTTATAGGGCCAGGCACGGTATCCGGTGCCAGATCGGTCAGAAAGACCGATTTATGCAGGGCATCAAGCGTTCCGGCGCCTATATCGACCAAATTCGGGACATCTTTCGATCCTATGGATTGCCGGAAGATTTAGCGTTCCTGCCCCACGTGGAGTCCTCATTCAACCCGAAGGCCTACAGTAAATTCGGCGCAGCCGGTATCTGGCAGTTCACCCGTTCGACCGGAAAGCGCTTTATGACGGTGGGGTATACCCTTGATGAACGGAGAGATCCCATCCTCGCATCGCATGCGGCGGCTAAACTTCTCAAGGAAAATTATGACTTTCTAGGCAGTTGGCCTCTGGCTATAACGGCTTACAATCACGGCAAAACCGGTATGAAACGTGCCAAACTGAAGATCGGCGACTATCCGGCTATCTTCAAATCCTATACCAGTCGCACCTTTAAATTTGCCTCCCGAAATTTCTACTCAGAGTTTCTGGCCGCACGGCGGATTGCGTCTGATTATCAAGCCTACTTCGGATCAGTCACCCTTGACCGGCCGACACCCCACCAAAGCATTACCCTGGCCGGCTTTGTACCGTTTGACAAGCTGTGCGAGCATTTAAGAATCTCACCCGATCGTCTGCAACACATGAATCCGGCCCTTCGCGATCCGGTTATCAATGGCCAAAAATTGGTTCCCAAAAATTACATACTGCGCCTGCCTTCAGATGGAACTCCATCGCAACAGACAACGGCATCAATCCCTGAATCACTTTTCCAGAATCGGCAAAAACCGAGTCGCTTTTATACAGTGCAACGCGGTGATACGGCTGGTCGGATTGCGCGCCAGCACGGCGTTCGGCTGAAAGACCTTATTTTAGCCAACAATCTAAGCCACCGGGCGACCATTTATCCTCGCCAGACGCTTCGGATACCCCTTGAAGGAGAGGCTGTCAAAGTTGAAACGCAACAGCCTGAAAGCCATCCGGTGACCCTGTTGGCATCAACCGACAAATCATCGGATGAACAGGTCGAAGCCCAACCAGACCATCCCGAAACTTCACCCTACCCGGCTCCGGTACTCGCTTCGGTGATCCCCGCACCTGCCGCATCCTCCGAGCCGCCGGCCGCCATCGCCCAGGTTGAAGAGCGGCCCGCACCGACCGATCAGGTCATGTCGGCAGAAGTCAGTATTGAACGAACATTGGTGCATCAGGGACAAACCGTCGGTGTGATTCGCGTCGAAGTAGAAGAAACGCTGGGCCATTACGCGGAATGGGCCGGTGTAAAGACCTGGCTGATCAGACGGATGAATGGACTGCCTTATGGCAGAACGTTGCACCTGCATCAAAAACTCAAGATTCCACTCGATCAAAGCGGGACTCAGATATTCGAACAGAATCGATATGAATACCACAAACGCCTGCAGGAAGATTTTTTCAGCGTCTACCGTATCAGCGCGCTTATACCTTACCGCATTCAACGCGGAGACAATTTCTGGACGTTGTGCCAGACCAAGTTTGACATTCCCATGTGGCTGTTGAGCAATTGCAATCCGCAGGTGGATTTCGCCGACCTTCGTGTTCAGCAGCAAGTGATGATCCCAATGGTGGAAAAAATCAACGAGTCGGAGGATGTCCAGGCACTGCCTGGTGATGATGAAAGCACCTAGTTCCCGCGTTTGAAAAATATCAATTCCCAGGCGTCTGCAAGCGGGTCATGGCGCAAAATATACTCACCGCCGTCATCTCCCAGCAGTTTAAAATACCGGTGGTCCGGGGCCAGCCATTGATCCAGAACCTTGCATACGCCGATGACGCGCGTCTCGAAACGAAATCGTCTCGGAGTCTGTTCCCCCCGGTAGCCGCTGTAGCATTCTACATGGATTCTATCCACAAGCACTCTCGCCCTTATCATCGGGATGTATCAACTTATATTGACACACAACGATTAAATTCGGTAGTTTCCATTCATCGCGAGCATGGCACATATCAGGCCCGACCTAATCTGCACCAGTAGACATCCGTCGATCTGCTAACCGCGATGCGCAGCACATAACAAAAGATAATCCGCATGATCGTTACGTATATAACATAACGACACAGCATGAAGGAGTAAAGCATGGAAAAAAGGAATCTCGGTTGGATTGGTACCGGCGTAATGGGAAACGCAATGTGCGGCCATCTAATCGATGCGGGCCACACGCTATTTGTTTATAACCGCACCAAGTCGAAATCAGAGGATCTGATTTCAAAGGGAGCGCATTGGTGCGACAGCCCGGAATCAGTAGCTGCCGCCAGCGATATTGTTTTTTCAATTGTCGGATTCCCTGGCGACGTTGAACATGTGATCATGGGCCCGCATGGTGCACTGACCGGTGCCAAACCAGGAAGCATCCTGGTGGATATGACCACCTCCAGTCCCGAACTTGCCGAAAGGATCTACAAGACAGCCAAAGAGAAGGATGTTGCTGCGCTGGACGCGCCCGTCTCCGGCGGGGATATCGGCGCCAAAAATGCAACGCTGGCTATCATGGCGGGGGGGGATCGGCAGACCTATGAAAGCATACTGCCCTTGTTTCGATGCATGGGAGAAAACATCGTGCTTATGGGTAAAGCCGGATCCGGGCAGCACACCAAAATGTGCAACCAGATCCTCATAGCAGGAACCATGATCGGCACAGTGGAATCGCTGTTATATGCCCAAAGAGCCGGTATGGATCATGACGCTGTTATTGATGTCATCGGACAGGGAGCGGCTTCTTCCTGGAGTATTAACAACCTCGGCCGCAGGATTGCTAAAAAAGATTACAACCCGGGATTTTACATCAAGCATTTTATCAAAGACATGGGCATCGCTTTGGCGGAGGCCGGCCGTATGAATCTGAGTCTTCCGGGGCTTGCACTTGTGAATCAATTTTACATGGCTGCCAAGGCCTTGGGGTATGAAAATCTGGGGACTCAGGGACTCTATCGGGTACTGGCCCTAATGAACCATCTCTGAACGTTTATAGCAGGTCATGTTGTTGCCGGTGCTATCGGTCGCCGCGGTGTTGGCCATACGGTTTCCTCCCTGAGGCCTTGCCAAAAACATGATTTTAATATCTAAAAGCGTTAATGAACCGGAGCAGGCGATCAACGCTGTCACAGCTCGCGCATGCCTTTTGAAAAGAGAGGCAGGTGCACTACCGGATGCTGTATATCTTGATGATTGCTATACTATATCCGGTATATCCTCCCCACCCTATCATAGGATAACGCATGGCCCGACAACGTGATTCTGCAACACCCGCTTTACCTCGGCCCGAAGAATATCAAAGCACTCTTGCGACGCGTCAAAAGCAGCGGATGAGGGCCATTGTCCTCTCGTTTGTCGTCAGTGCCTCTTTAATGGCATTAAAGTTCTTAACCTATCGTCTGACCCACTCTTCAGCAGTGTTGTCAGATGCTTTGGAATCAATCATCAATGTGGCGGCCAGCGGATTTGCCATTGTCAGCGTCTGGCTGGCAGCCAAACCCCCGGACCCTGAACACCCCTATGGCCACGGTAAAATCGAATATTTTTCGGCAGGTTTCGAAGGTGCATTGATCATTGTTGCAGCGGCAGGTATTTTCTGGGCAGGGATCAAGCACCTGATCAAACCCCAAGCACTGCCCCATATCGAACAAGGTTTGGTCATCCTGTGCGTCGCCACGACGGCAAACCTGCTGCTCGGACTATACCTTCTGCGAGTTGGCAAACGAACGGAATCGGTTACCCTGGTCGCCGACGGCAAGCACATCATCACTGATGTCTATACATCGGCAGGGGTACTGATCGGCCTTGCACTAGTATACATCACAGGGTGGCTTTGGATGGATGGCCTTGTCGCCTGCCTGGTGGGAATCAATATCCTGATTGCCGGAAGCCAGCTTGTACGACAATCCTTTTCACGACTTATGGATGCTTCGGATGTGAGGCTTCTGGATCGAATCGCGCATCATTTGGAAAAGCATCGAAAACCCGAATGGATCGATATTCACAAATTGCGTGCATGGCAAGCCGGCAATTTGATCCATGTTGATCTTCATTTGGTCCTGCCGAAGGAACTTCCAATGGAGGCTGCTCACCACGAAGCCCGTGCCATTGAAGAACTTCTCGCCAACGAATTTGACGGCAATGCCAGTGCTTTGATTCACATGGACCCCTGCAACCCGAGGTATTGTCCGATTTGCACACAGGACATCTGCCAGTGGCGCTCACAACATATCGATCGAACTGAATCCTGGAATAGTGAGTATTTGGCCGGATCGCGTTCCGATCGCAGCAATCCGGATAGATGATTAAGGAAACGACTTTGATTCAGAACCAAATTACCGTATTTGTCCTGTCCCCAATACTTGACAAGAAAACCGTCCGCCCATAGACTAGAAAAAGATGCAAAGGGGATGATCGCACCGACCGGTTCTTCAAAGAACAGCGCCCAGCGCCTATTCAGATGTTGAGGCTGTGCATCGCTGCCCGGCACCCACTCTTGTAGATTTCAGCTCACAAGCCGTTGATATGTTATCACATCGTCCATATTGTGGAACACGCTTCCCCCTTGGCGTACCCAACCATTGCGAACGCATCATCTGATAAAAGGAGGCACCTATGAATGCGCGCAAACGCTCCATAGAGCAACTCGTGGACGAGCAGGTAAAAAAATGGGGATTCGAACACCGCAGCAAATCCTCCGAAACACCTGCCATCAACATGGTGACCGTATCAAGAGACCCGGGCAGCGGCGGTAAATTGATCGCCCAGGGCCTCGCCGAAGAGCTGAATTTCGACATGTTCCACCAAAATGTGATTCACGAAATGGCCCAAAGTACTCGAGTCAGTTCCCGTATACTGGAATCTTTGGACGAAAAAGGTTTAAGCATGCTCGACGACTGGGTCTCATCGGTTGTCTACAAAAAGCATCTATGGCCTGATGAGTATCTGCAACACCTTTTGAAGGTAATCGGTACCATCGGCAAGCACGGCCGGGCCGTCATCGTCGGCCGCGGCGCAAACTTCATATTGCCAAGAGAGACGACCTTTCGCCTGCGCGTGACCGCTCCTCGTGATTTCAGGGCGCAAAAAGTGGCTCAGGATTTTGACATGCCATTGCAGGATGCGCAGCGGCGGATCTTAAAAACCGAGTCGGATCGCAAAGCGTTTATCCGGAAGTATTTTCACTCCGATATTGCCGATCCTGCCAACTATGACATGGTTATCAATACAAGCAATATCTCGCTTCGCGAGGCGATCGAGGCCGTCGCCGGGCTGCTTCGGCCTAAAACATAAAGGCTGAAACTGCCATTGACGCTGAATCATAGGGCCCCGCATCGAATGCGGGGCTTTTCTTTGGGCCCGATTGCAAATTGATCCGTTTTATGATCTTAGTATGCAAGCCGTTCGATACGGAACGACCTGCTATAGTCTACTGAACAAAAATCGGCTAACCCAGGAGGATAATTCACATGGCCACGATCTTTTCCAAAATCGTTCAGGGCGAAATTCCTGCGGATATTGTCTATCGGGATGACCAGGTAACAGCATTTAAAGACATTCAACCCCAGGCGCCTGTCCACATATTGATCATTCCCAACAAAGAGATCCCGACGGTCAATGATCTCACGACTGAGGACGAACAGCTGGTCGGCCACATGTTCACCGTCGCCGCAAAGATCGCCCAGGAACAAGGTGTGGCTCAGGACGGCTATCGCCTGCTGGTCAACTGCAATCGCCATGGTGGTCAGGAAGTATTTCATCTGCACATTCATTTGTTCGGCGGGAGACCGCTTGGCCCTATGCTCATGCGAAAGTAAAACAGCACGGAAGAGCCCGTCTTTTTGACTTGCGGCATCATCCATCAATGCAGCGATTTTCCATATCTGAACAATTATCTTTCCGGACGGGGCTGCAGCCGTTACAGCCGCAGCCGCAGGTGGGTTGGTTCGTCGTTCGAAGGCTGTTATAAAATCTGCGGATCAGAAAAAACGCCGCTACGGAGATAATCAATATAACGATAATGGTTTGCATTTGTTTCCCCTCAATAGCCGATCACCTTGCCGATCTGAAAGACTGAAGCGGCAAGTAAAAACGCCAGGAGCGTATTGAAGGCCATTGAAAACAGGCCCCATTTCCATGACCCCGCTTCTCTGGAAATGCATATCACCGAGACAAAGCATGGGGCATAGAACATGACAAATACGATCAGACTCAGGGCTACCAGCGGCCGCCATTGGCTCGAGCCGGCAAGTGTATCGGACAGGGAACGGCTCTGTTCAGGATCCACCTCTCCCAACGAATAGGCCGTACCCAGCGTCGCCACGATCACTTCCTTTGCAACAAATCCGCCAACCAGCGCGATATTGGTGCGCCAATCAAATCCGGCAAATTGACTGACCGATTCCAAACCGGTGCCAATGCGACCGGCGATGGAGTGTCTCAAGGCGGCTTCGGTTTCGGCTTTGTCGACATTCAACAATTGTCGGTATGCCGTCCCGGCATCTCCGGTCAGCTCCCTGCCTTGCGTCTCGAGCTGTTGACGGACCTGTGTTGGCAGAGCATCCAGCACCGCCTGCCGACGTGCTTCGAAGGCCGCTGCCGTCTCATCCGGCAGACCGGGGTAGGTCATCATGGCCCACAATACGATAGATATCCCCAGAATAACGGTTCCCGCCTTTTTAATGTATTGCCAGGTGCGTTCCCACGTGTGGATCGCCAGTCCCTTGAAGGTCGGCACACGATAGGGCGGCAGTTCCATGACAAAGGGCGTCGATTCACCCCTGATCACCGTTGTCCGCAACAGTTTGGCCACCAGAAGCGCACCGGCCCAGGCCACAAGCGTAATACCGAACATCATGACCGCTTCGTTTTTAGCGAAGAAGGTTGCCACCAGAAGCGCAAATACCGGCAATTTGGCCCCGCAGTTCATGAAGGGCACCGTCAGTAGTGTAGCCAGCCGCTCGCGGGGGGACTTGAGTGTGCGCGTGGCCATGACGCCCGGAACGGCACACCCGCCGGCAATCCCGCCTGAAACGACAAACGCCATCACCGAACTGCCGTGGAGACCGAAAATACGAAAAACGCGGTCAAGCATGAAAGCGACTCGCGCCAGGTAACCGGAATCTTCCAAAATAGAGATGCCGAAAAACATGAACATGATCAGGGGCACAAAACCCAGGACACCGCCCACGCCATCGATAACGCCGGCGATAAGCATCGATTTGAGCGGCCCGTCCGGCAGGTAGGTCCGGGCCACCCCCCCCAGCCATCCGAACATCGATTCGATCCAGCCGACCGGCAATTCGCTGTAAGTGAAGGTAAAGTGATAAAGACCGAGCAAAACGGCCAGCATAATCAACGGACCGGCAAAACGGTTGACCAGCACCTTGTCGATCTTGTCGGATACAAAAAGGCGATTCTGGTCACCGCTGTACGTAACGACGCCTTGTTTGAGAACCGATTTGATGTAGCCGTAGCGATGATCGGCAATCAAGGCTTCGGGATAGCTGTTGAGGGTCTCTTTGACATGCTGATTCATTTTTTGGACGATTTGCCGCAACCCCTCGTCCACCGTCGCACTGGTCTTTTTTCCAAAAGTGACGATCTGTTCGTCGCTCTCCATATATTTAAGGGCGATCCAGCGGGACGGATACGTCTCGGTTAAAAAATGCGCGTCGACAATCAACTGCTCCATCCTATCCAATGCCCGGTCAATATCCTCACCATAGGAGATCTGAATCGGGCGGCGAGCTTGTTTGGTTTCCAGCAAACGGGCCGTCGCACGAATCAGCTCCTCTTTTCCCTTGCCCTGCCGTGCAATGGTGGGAACCACCGGCACACCAAGCAGGTGCGAAAGCTTTTGGACATCGATCTGCATACCGCGGCTTTCGGCCATATCGATCATGTTCAACGCCAGACAGACCGGAATTCCCAATTCCAGAAACTGAAGCGTCAAATAGAGGTTGCGCTCCAGACTGGAGGCATCCACGATATTCACCACCACACTGGGCTTTTTGTTGATGACGAAATCACGCGCCACGACCTCCTCCAGAGAGTAGGCCGTCAGTGAATAGGTACCCGGCAGATCTACGATATTGAAGCGATAGCCGTTTTGTCTGTATATGCCCTCCTTTTTCTCAACCGTCACACCGGGATAGTTCCCAACATGCTGGCGCGCGCCGGTCAGCGCATTGAAAAGGGTGGTTTTTCCGGCATTGGGATTGCCGGCCAGGGCAATCAAAGTTTCCATTATCAGTCCTCTATCTCCACATCGATGTAGTCGGCCTCATTGTTGCGCAGTGTTAGAGTAAACCCCATCAGGCGCAATGCAACCGGATCATGCAACGGCGCCCGACCTTGAACAGTCAAACGGGTTCCCGGCACCAGCCCCATATCTCGAATGCGGCGCCCCAACTCCCCCTGAGCCGAAATGCCGGTAATGGTTCCCGATTGTTTGGGTTGCATTTGCCTCAAATTGACTTTGGGCATCTTCCATCTCCTTAGCCACAAAATTCGG
This sequence comes from Desulfobacteraceae bacterium, assembly GCA_050291625.1. Classification (GTDB taxonomy): domain Bacteria; phylum Desulfobacterota; class Desulfobacteria; order Desulfobacterales; family Desulfosarcinaceae; genus JARRKU01. Next base: position 57,618 of record JBNKKC010000140.1, on the reverse strand, counting down.
TTCCTTTTAAAAGTTTGGTACTCCTTACTTTAGTTGTTGTCAACTATTTTATTTAAATACTATGACTTTTTTTTCTTTGACTAATAATGGTTGGCATGCTAGATATTTATAGTTTACAGTAAATCAACCAAAGGAGGCGTCATGCCTACCCGGCAGGATTTATCCGACAGCCTGGAGAATTATCTCGAAGTCATATTGGATCTTGAAGAGACGAACAAGGTGGCACGCGCCAAAGAGATTGCCGATCGGCTCGATATTCAGCGCGGTTCGGTTACGGGTGGACTGAAGGCGCTTGCAGAAAAAGGGTACATCAACTACAAACCATACAGCTTTATCACCCTGACCTCCAAGGGCAAACGCATCGCCCAGGATATCACTTACCGACATGGCGTCATCAAAGATTTTTTATGCAAGGTGCTTCAGATCGATCCTGAAACCGCCGATGATACCGCCTGCCGCATGGAACACGCCATCGACGCTAAAACCATCGAGCGGCTGGTCTGTTTTATCGAGTATATCTTCACCTGTCCCCGCGCCGGCGAGCAGTGGATTCAATCTTTCCTAAATTACTGCGCCGCAGACAACCTTGATCAAGCCGAGTGTGAGTTGTGCATCGACAAACTGAAAGCCAAGCTATAGGCGTTAAGATAATTCATTTGGACTGCGTTATCGGTCGTCGCGGTATCGGCATACAGCTTCCTCCCTCTGGCCTTGCCAAATGAATTATCTTAACGCCTATATCATTGGATAATTCATCTGGACGGCTATCGGTCGTCGCGGTATCGGCATACAGCTTCCTCCCTCTAGCCTTGCCAAATGAACTGATTTTAACCCCTATGAACACCCGGCCTTCGGCCCAAGGGCCCGTTTCAGTCGATGCCACGATTCCGTCCGGTCGATCACTTGAACCGGATGTCTCAACTCCTGCAGCACATCGTCCACATAATTGGTTTGGCGCATCCCCACCAGGACCGAAGATACACCCGCAGTGGATCGTAAGGCACGCAGGGCTTGCCGGCTCAACCGTCCCTCGTCAGCCCAATCCGAATCCGCCGCGGCCACCTTTTGTTTAAGCCGGTCTGCCGCCTTCTCGGCTTGAGAGACATAAAGCGATCCAACGGCTTTAAAGGCTGCATCGATATGTTTCCCGTGATCAACCAGCCAATGAGTCAAGGCCGGGGGAAGATCTTCCAGCCGCTCCAGATAATTGATGACTCCCTGGATATACGGTTTCAGAAAGCCGTCGCGCACCTGACACCACCGATCCCACGTCCCGAAATTTCGCCAATAGTGTTTGAGATGATCGGCCACGGCGGATTGCTCTTTGATGCGACGATACAGCGGCAGCGGAAGGGATAAGTCTGGCAGAAGCTTTCGCCAAAGTGTCACTTCTGATTTTTGCAGTGCGCCGATGGCGCGAATCACATCATCATCGGAATACAGCCCTATGCGTTCGGGATCTGCCAGACGTATCAGGCGATTTCCGTTGAACGCATTGAACGGACGATTGACCAGCACTCCCAATCCATGCCTGCGGGCAACCGCGAGTGTGCTTTGATCGTCGGACTGGTTTGGCTCCGTCACGGCCCCGGATTCATAAAGGTTCATGGGAAGCTGGATGACCCGGAAATGATGATCCGAACGCATGTCGCAGGCAATTCTCCATATACGCTCCAAACTGACAAACTCTGTCTCATCCGCACCGGCGACGAACATATTTGCGCTGACACCGTAAAACTGGATACGGCCCAGGGCCACCTCCTGCTCCAGATGACGAAAGGCACTTTCGATGCGGTTATAAAAGGTATTTTGGGCGGTCTCTTGATCCATATTCTGCCGTGCAGCCCAGCCGAGATAGTATTCCGGGTTGTGAAGCAGCAGCACATCCAGGGTTTTGAGTTTGAGCCGCTTCAGGCTGCGCCCCAACTGGTCGGCGATAAATTCTGGATGGATGCAATGTTCGAGCTGCGGTGCATACGGCACCATATCGGGAAAAGGCCTTCCCTCCTTTTTACGTTGCTCGCTCAGCGCAACATTCCGGCCCTGAAGATACCCCACTTTCGATACAACAACCACCTGCTCACGCTTCAAGTGTTTTTCACGCACCAAAGACGCCAACACCTGCCCCACCAGGCGCTCCGAGCCGCCGTCCGCATAATTGGTGCTGGTATCGATCAGGTTGATCCCACCCCTGAGAGCCCGTCTCATGGCCGCGGCATGGTCACCGACCTCCGCGCTGACCCGATAGCATCCGAAACCGGCCGCGCTGGCGGTCCAGGTCGTGCCGCCGAATTTGCGGTAGGTCATATTCTGAAAGCGATCGCCGTAACCGGCGGTCCCTTTGGCTGTCGCAGCACCATGTATCATACTGTTTTCCCTAAAATATATGTTCTATGGCATAACATTTCGGCAATTGATCCAAACGCCCGAAGATAAGCTTGCCCCAGTGCAAAATCAAGGCCGCTGCTCGCTGATGGCTCGGTTCTGATCTCAATATCGAAACAGAATATGAACCGACTCTTTTCTTTGATGGATAAATAGTATATGAATACGATTACGTTCCATCTCACACAGTGATTCCAAAAGAAGCTGTGTTCATAAGGTTTCGCGCAAAATAACTTTACATTTTTAAGCGATGATGCATCCCGATCGGTTCTAAAGGCGATGCATACGGCGTTCAACTGCGCTGCGAAAGCTTGAAATATCGTGATATTCATGCGCTTTCGCACATTGCCGGACGGGCGCCGCCGTGCTTGAAAATGTAAAGTTATTTTTGCGCGAGCCTTAAACGATTTCAAAATATAAACTCGCTTCGCATGTCAAATCTGCCATGAGACATGCAACGACACCCCATATAATGGAAAGGAATGGATGATGAATCAACATTGCAAATGGGTCTACCGATTCGATGAACTTGACGAGGCACAATCATACGTTGGCGGAAGTTGGGATGCCGTGCGTGCTCTTTTGGGTGGAAAAGGCGCTAATCTTGCTGACATGCAGCGATTGGGCGTGCCGGTGCCGCCGGGCTTTACCGTGACGACCGAGGCATGCAATGCCTACCTGGACACCGGTGGTGTGTTTCCCGACGGCCTGTGGGAACAGACCCTCGAGGCTCTCAAGGCCGTGGAAGAGGCTACCGGCAAGCAACTCGGTCTGGTCGACAATCCCCTGCTGGTCTCCTGCCGGTCCGGCGCCAAGTTTTCCATGCCGGGCATGATGGATACCGTTCTCAATATCGGCCTGAACGATGAAACCGCCCAGGGTATGATCACCCTGACCAATGATGCGCGTTTTGTGTATGACTCCTATCGCCGCCTGATCCAGATGTTCGGCACCGTGGTGATGTCCATCCCGGACGAGCCGTTCGAAGAGGTCATCGAAAAAGCCCGCCATCGTGCCGGCGTCGCGTCGGATACCGAGTTGACGGCCGATGATTGGCAGCAGATCTGCGCCCAGTTCAAGACCATCTTTCGCAGCCACACCCGGGTCGACTTTCCCCAGGGGCCGATGGATCAGATGAAAATGGCCATAGAAGCGGTGTTTAAAAGCTGGAACGGCAAACGTGCCATCGACTACCGCAACGCAGCGGGCATTGCCCACGACCTGGGCACAGCCGTCAATATCGTCACCATGGTATTCGGCAACATGGGGCCGGACTGCGCCACCGGCGTTGCCATGACCCGCAACGGATCCACCGGCGAAGCACACATTGAAGGCGACTACCTGATCAACGCCCAAGGTGAAGATGTGGTGGCCGGCATCCGTATGACCCAGAACATTGACGAGATGGCCGAGTCCATGCCCGAAGCCTATCAGGAGCTGCAGGCCATCGCCGATAAGTTGGAAAAGCACTACCGGGAAATGCAGGATGTGGAATTCACCATTGAAAAGGGCAAATTGTGGATGCTGCAGACCCGCGACGGCAAGCGCACGGCTCAGGCGGCCGTGCGCATCGCGGTCGAGATGGCCGAACAGGGCCTGATTTCCAAAGAAGAAGCCGTCCGTCGCGTCAGCCCCGGCCAGGTCGATTTCTTTCTGCACCCCCAGTTCGACACCGCCTCCCTGGAGGAGGCGCGCAGCCAGGGCAGGTTGTTGGCCAAAGGGTTGAATGTGTCTCCCGGCGCGGCATACGGCATAGTGGCCCTGGATGCGGACCTGGCGGAAAGCTGGGCTAAGAATGACGGCAAAAAGGTCATCATGGTGCGTCCGGAAACCAAGCCGGATGACGTGCACGGTATGCTGGCCGCCCAGGGCATTCTCACCAGCCGCGGCGGCCGAACCAGTCACGCCGCACTCGTTGCCAGGCAGTTCGGCAAACCCGCCGTAGTGGGCGTCTCCGATTTATCCATCGATCTGAACAGACACCTGATGACCGTCGGCGATAAAACCATTCTCGAAGGCGATTGGATCTCCATTGACGGCAATACCGGAGAAGTCTTCGTCGACAAACTGGAAACCATGGTGCCGGATATCAAAGACCCATGGCTGATTAAATTGCTGGAATGGGCGGATGAGTTCCGCACCCTGGGCGTATGGGCCAACGCAGATTATCCCGTTGACGCCCGGCGCGCCAGAGAATACGGCGCCCAGGGGATCGGACTGTGCCGCAGCGAGCATATGTTTTTCGAAACCGAACGGCTGCCCCATTTTCAAGAGATGATCATGACCGATCTGCCCATCGAACGCCGTCAGGCCCTGGACGCCTTGCTGCCTTTCCAGCGCGAGGACTTTGCCGGCCTGTTCCGCGTCATGGACGGTCTGCCGGTCATCATCCGGCTGATCGATCCGCCCCTGCACGAATTTCTTCCCGATCTGATTGAACTGATACGAGAGATGATGGATCTGAAACTGCGGGTCAAACATGCCGCCACGCTGGTGGAAATCGAAGATCTGCTGCAGCAGCTCAGCCAAAAGGAGCAGATACGCAGCAGGGCCCTGCAGTTGCGCGAGCAGAATCCCATGCTTGGGCTGCGCGGCGTGCGCCTGGGAATCCACATCCCCGAATTGACCACCATGCAGGTCAGGGCCATATTCGAGGCGGCCTGCCTGGTCCAGCGCGAAGGCATTACGGTGCTTCCCAAAATCATGATCCCGCTGACGGCCCATGCCAACGAGTTAAAGGTGCAGCGCGAGGTTTTGGAAGCAGAGGCCAAGGCGGTGATGGAAGAACAAGGCATCCAGATCGATTATAAATTCGGAACCATGATCGAACTGCCGCGGGCCGCCCTGACGGCGGACCAGATCGCCGCTCACGCCGAATTCTTCTCTTTCGGCACCAATGACTTGACCCAGACGACCTACGGCATATCCCGTGACGACGCCGAAGCCGGTTTCCTGATCGAATATATGGAAAACGAAGTTCTACCGGACAATCCGTTTGCCACCCTCGACGCGGACGGTGTCGGCGCATTGATGGAGATCGCCGTGACGAAAGGACGCACAACGCGCCCGGAAATGGAATGCGGCATTTGCGGTGAACACGGCGGCGATCCCGATTCCATTGTCATCTGTCACCGGCTGGGGCTGAACTACGTATCGTGCTCACCGTTCCGGGTACCCATCGCCAGGCTGGCCGCCGCCCATGCGGCGTTGAAGGAGAATGATAAAAAAGAGAGGTAGGCCATCTTACCGCAGATGCTAAACCTGTTGAAACCCCGATGGTGGCGGTTCGAGTGGCGCTACTGGCGCCACCGAACCCCATGGGACACCAATATCACGCCTCCGGAGGTCATGGCCTTTCTTGAACAGGCGCCTCCCGGCAGGGCTTTGGACCTGGGGTGCGGCACCGGGACCAACGCCATCACCCTCACGCGGCACGGGTGGCAGGTGACGGCCATCGATTTTTCCGTCAAAGCCATTCGACGGGCGCGGCGCAAGGCTTCCGCCGCAGGGCTTGATGTCGATTTTCGCTTGGGGGATGTATCCGATCTGTCCGGTGTGACAGGCCCCTTCGACTACGCCTTGGACATCGGCTGTTTGTTTGCCTTATCACCGGATGCCCGAAAGCGCTATATTGACGGTTTGGCAAGGCTGCTGCCGACGGGCAGCCATTACATGCTCTACGCCTGGCTGCCCAGTCAGTCCGGCCGCAAGGTCATGGGGATGACACCGGAAGAGGTCTCCGCTCTGGTCGGTCCTTATTTTCAACAGGATCGGATGGTCGAAGGCCGGGACGGCGACAAGGTATCCGCCTGGTATTGGTTTACGCGGATTTGAACGATGAGCCGCTACAATTCCAGAACCAGCCCCACGGGACAGTGATCCGATCCGAAGATATCGTTATCGATATAGGCTTCTTTGACCCAGCCCTTTTCCATGATATCCGGTGTGACAAAGAAGTAATCGATGCGCCAGCCGGCGTTGCGCTCGCGGGCACGGAAGCGGTAACTCCACCAGGAGTATTTGATCGTATCGGGATAGAGCGTACGAAAGGTATCGACATATCCGTCGGCCACGATCCGATCCAGCCAGTCGCGTTCAACGCGTAAAAAGCCCGAACGATTTTCATTGGCCTTCGGATTCTTTAAATCGATTTCATTGTGTGCGGTATTGAAATCGCCGCAGATCACCAGGCTGCGCCCTTCTGAACGCAGCTTGGCCGCATAGGCAAAAAAGGCTTCGTAAAAATCGAGTTTATATTGCAACCGCTGGTCACTCATTTGCCCGTTCGGAAAGTAAATATTGAAGAAAACAATGTCGCCCAAATCCAACTCGATCATGCGACCTTCCGCATCGAATTGCTCGATACCCATACCGGTTTTGACCGATTGCGGCTCAATCCGGGAATAGGCGGCCACGCCGCTGTAGCCCTTTTTCGTCCTGGCAAAGGCAAAGTACGGCGCATACCCCTTGATATCTCGCATGGTGTCGGTCAGTTGTTCCTCCTGCAATTTGGTCTCCTGCAGTGCCAGCACATCCGCATCCAACGCCTGAACCGATGTCAAAAAGTCCTTCTTCATCACCGCCCGCAGGCCGTTGACGTTCCATGATATCAGCTTGATCTGTTTTTTCTCAGCCATGATTTGTCCTTTGATTGTGTATGGCTTGTTATCCTATGTCTGAGTGTTAAGTGTTGATGAATTCGTAAAAAGTCCGATTGTCGTCATGCCGGACTTGATCCGGCATCCAGAACTGTCTGAAATGACTGGATTCCGGCTTTCGCCGGAATGACGCTTACAGTGGTATTGAGACGTTTTACGAGTTCATCAAGTGTTAAGTTGATGAATTCTATCGATTATATTGTTTTTCAGGAGTTGACGGGTCTGAAAGTCCGCAACGGATCTCGCAGTTGACCCGATCGTTTAAAAAATGGTCCCAATCCTTTCCTTAACACTTAAAACTTTACACTTAACACTGGAGCTGCTCATAACTTTCTTCCCATTAAAATCGGTCCCACAATAGGCATCAACGATGCTTTTCAACCCCGATTTTTGGACACATAGCAGCGACCGGACACCTGCTGCAAAAGGGTGAGATCGGACGACATAGAACCTGACCAAATGCGACCAGCAATTCATTGTAGCGAATCCAGTGCTGACGAGGCAGGATCTCGCGCAAGGCAAATTCGGTCTGCTCGGGCGTTCGGGTATCCACATACCCGATACGGTTGCTGATCCTGTGGACGTGAGTATCCACGCAGATAGCATCTTTTTTAAACCCTTCCACCAGCACCAGATTGGCGGTTTTGCGACCAACCCCGGGAAGTTCCAGCAAGGCCTCGATGGTATCCGGGACCTCGCCTCGATGCCGATCCAGAATAATACGGCTGATCTCCATCAAACGTTTGGCTTTGGTTGGATAAAAGCCCACCGGATAAATCAGCTTGGCGATCGCCGGTTCACCCAGCGTCAACAGTTGCCTGGGGGTTCTGGCTTTTTGAAACAACCGGCTGGCAGCCTCTGACGTGACTTCGTCCTTGGTGCGCAATGACAAAATGGTCGACACCAGAATTTCAAAGGGCGTGGCACCGCGGTTGGCGATAAAGGTGATGATCGGTGAATTCCAATCCTGGTAAACGGCGGCCAGTGTTTCCACAAATCGATCGATATCAAATGTCTGACGTTGAGTTGCCATTCAGCGCTCCCATCCGCAAATTTGACGGATCATAGCTTTTCCGCAGTAGACTGTAAAGACTGGGAATTTTGCCTCATAATGTAATAACGATATTTTACATTTATATTTACATTGACATTTACATCTTGAAATTTATAATAACCATAGCGAGCAAAGGAAGGAAGGAAGAAACAAATGCAGAGCAACGCCAGGCAAACGGAACTGACACCCAAACAGCAGCAACTTCTGGACTATCTCCAGCAGACCATCGACCGACAAGGCCGGTCCCCCAGCCTGCGTCAGGCGGCCGCCGATATCGGCGTCAGTCATGCGGCCATTGCACAGGGACTCAAGGCTCTGGAGGCCAAAGGCCATATCAAACGCGAGGGACGCTACAGCCGCAACATCTACCTGCTCAACCGCATCCGGCAGGCCGGCGCCGTACACCGCTGGCGTGAAATTCCCGTCATCGGTCGGGTCGCCGCAGGCCTGCCCATGTATGCCCAGCAGGAGTGGGACGGCACGGTGGTGGTGGACGGCGCCGTATTTACCGGCGACAATCTGTTTGTGCTGCGCATCAGCGGCGACTCCATGCGCGACGCCGGCATCCTGGACGGCGATTTGGCCATCTGCCAGCCGCGGCAATACGCCGAGAACGGAGAAATCGTGGTAGCCCTGGTGCAAAACGAGGAGGCCACGGTCAAGCGGTTTTACCTGCACCCCGACCATATTGAGCTGCGGCCGGAAAATCCCGACTACCCGGTCATGCGCTACGGGTTCGACGAGGTGCTGGTGCAGGGCAAGGTGGTAGGGATCCAGCGGGGGCCGGAGGGGATCACATGATCACAGCCGCCCCTCACCCCGGCCCTCTCCCCAAAGGAGGGAGGGAGAGACCGATCCAAGATCGCTCAGGATGGAGGATAGAATCCCCTCTCATTGGCCGAGAGGTTTAGAAACTCGCAACATCCCTTCTCCCTAAGGAAGAGGGCTGGAACTCACAACATCCCCTCTCCCCTCAGGGGAGAGGGTTAGGGTGAGGGGTGAAACGCCGCACATAGAATGAACGCGTGACACAACCACAAAAACGGGTTGCACCGATTGAGCAATGAAAACCCAAAAAAAAACGACCCAAGCTCCCCCGCCCGCCTGCCGTCTGTGCGTAGGCACCAGTGGCTATTCCTATCCCGAATGGGTGGATGCCGGGTTCTACCCGTCCGGCACGCCGGCAAGGGAGATGCTGGCAAGCTACTCCCGACGCTTTTCAGCGACCGAACTCAATTACACCTGGTACCAGATGCCCAAAGCCGCCGCCATGGAACGCATGGCGAGCAAAGTTCCCCCTCAATTCGGTTTTGCCGCTAAATTGACCCGCACGCTAAGCCATGAAATCGACCCGGACGGCTGGCGGGGCCAGGCAGCACGATATCGGGAAGGAATTGCCCCACTGGTACAGGCCCGCCGGCTGCTGGCCGTTCTGATTCAGCTGCCGCCCTCTTTTGACCGCAAGCAGTCGCACCGGATCTACCTGGCCCGTTTATTGGACGAGTTGCAGGGGCTACCTCTGGCCGTTGAGTTTCGTCATTGTTCCTGGGCCGTGGATCGGGTCTTCGACGAACTGGAGCGCCGCCGGGTCACACTGGTGTCCGTGGATGTGCCGCAACTGCCCCACCTGTTTCCCTGCCTGGATGTGGTGACCAATCCCGATCTGTTTTACATCCGCTTCCACGGCCGCAACAGCCGGGGCTGGCGCTCAGGCAACATGCAACAGCAATTCGACTACGACTACAGCCCGCTCGAACTCGAACAGTGGAGCACAACCATCATCCCCCGCATGGCTGCCAGGGCACACGCGGGTATCGCTTTTTTCAACAATCATGTCCGTGCCCAGGCACCGCAGAACGCGTTGATGCTGGTTGAACAGCTCGAGACACAGGGGTTTTCGTTAAATAGTGTCCATCCATAAATGGCATCTTGCGGCTCAGACCGGCGTTCTCGCGTTTTGGCAATCCTCGACGTAGCGCTGCTACGCCTGCGGTTGCCAAAACACTGCGGCCTTGGTCTGAACCACAACCTACCATTTCTGGATGGACACTAAATAGTTAAGGTAAAATGGATCGCGCCATCATTCATTTAAACGTCGCCGACTTTGCCGTTGCCGTCGAGCGCCTGGCGGATCGGCAGTTGGCGGACAGGCCCGTCATCATCGCTCCCGAAGGGGCCGTCCGCGCCACGGTGTACGACATGAGCGAAGAGGCATACCAGGACGGCGTACGAAAGGGCATGCCCCTGCGACGCGCCCGCCGTCTGTGCCCCAAGGCCCGAATTCTGGCGCCCCACACAGCGCGCTACGAACAGGGCATGGCCGATCTGCTGCGCCAGGCCCTGCCCTACTCACCGCTGATCGAACCGGGCGAAGACGACGGCCACATCTTCGTGGATGTGACCGGTACCAGCCGTCTGTTCGGCCCGCCCGTGGATGTGGCCTGGCGGCTGCGCCGAGAGGCCAAAACATCGCTGGGACTGGCCCCTATCTGGTCCCTGGCGAGCAACAAACTGGTGGCCAAGGTGGCCTCACGTTTGGTCAAACCGCTGGGCGAATACATCGTGGCGTCGGGCGACGAAGCGGATTTTTTGTCGCCGCTGCCGGTTTGGCTGATCCCGGGCATTGAGGAGCAGGACCTGATCCGGCTGCGTGAATTCAACTTGACCCGCGTCTGCCAGGTGACTTCCCTGCCCCCAAACCATCTGGCCGTCGCCCTGGGCGCCCGATTCCGGTTTCTGGCCGACGCGCTGCGAGGCCTGGATCCAACACCCGTGTTGCCGCTGAGCCAGCGTCCCCCGCGGGTGGTGTTGGATGACACCTTCGGCACCGACACCAACACTCCGGCAGTGGTCGAAGCCGCCCTGTATCGCCTGGTCGAACGAGCCGGACGCAACCTGCGCCAACTGGGCCGGGTGGCCCGTCGCATCCGGCTGAGCGTGGACTACAGCGACGGTCGCCGCTGCACCCGCCAACGTCAGGTGCGGCCGCCCACCGCCAACGAAATCGCCCTGTTCCCTTTTGCCCGGCAAACCCTGCATCTGGCCTGGAGCCGGCGCGTGCGCATGCGTCACCTGCGCCTGGTCGTTGACCGACTGGCCTATCCCCCGGCCCAGATGCCGCTGTTCGACACCGACCGCCAAATCACCGACCGGCAGGATCATCTGGTCGCGGTGATGGATCGGGTTCGGGACCGCTTCGGGACGAGTGCCGTGCGGTTTGGACGGTTGGGGTTAAATTAAAATGATACCCTTAACCGTCCGATCACACTATTCACTCATGTGGGGCACGGCCTCGATAAAACAGCTGTGCCGTCACGCCCGGCAATTGGGCTATACGCGTCTGGCCCTGACCGATACGGACAATCTGTACGGTCTGTGGCCCTTTTTAACGGCCTGCCGCAGGCAGGGGCTCGATCCCATCGTGGGAGCCGAAATCACCGATCCCGCCACGCCGCGCCGCGCCGTCTGTCTGGTGGCCGATTCGGCGGGCTATCGAAATTTGTGCCGTTTGCTGACACGCCGCCACATGGACGTGGATTTTGATCTCGCTACCGCCCTGCCGCCCCTGTCCGACGGTCTGTCCGTCCTCACGTCGCATCCGGCACTACTGGCGCGCTGGCACCGGTCAGGTCTCCGGGTGGCCGCCGCCATGCCCCGCAACCCTCTGCCCGGCACCCACAGATTGCGCCGCATCGCCCGTGAACTGGGCATCGATCCGGTGGCCACCCCGGGAAGTTTTTTCCTTCATCCTCATGAGCATGCGCTCCACCGCCTGTTGAGGGCCATAGATCTGAACACCGTGCGGCCGCGCCTGCGGCCGGATCAGATGGCGCCGCCCGATGCCTGGCTGGCCGCTCCGGACGACTACGACCGGCGCTTTGCCGCCTGCCCCGAAGCCGTCGCACACACCCACCGCATTGCCGAACAGCTCACCTTCAAGGGCCCCGACTTCGGCCTGGTCATGCCCCCCTGGACCGATGAGTGCGGGCTGCCGGCGGATGAGGCGCTGCGCAACGCCGCGTATGCCGGCGCCAGAAGCCGCTACGGCGCCGGATTATCCGAACCGGTGGTGGAGCGCCTGGAGCATGAACTGGGCATTATCGCCCGCATGAATTTCAGCGCCTATTTTCTGATGGTGCGCGATATTGTCCGGCGCAGTCCGCGTATCTGCGGTCGCGGGTCGGGTGCCGCCTCCCTGGTGGCCTATTGCATGGGCATCACCAATGTCTGCCCTGTCAAACACAATCTTTTCTTCGGCCGATTCTTAAATCCCGGCCGCCAGGACCCCCCCGACATCGATGTCGATTTTGCCTGGGACGAACGGGACGAGGTGATCGGTTCCGTGCTGGATCAATTCGGCGCGCATGCCGCCATGGTCTCCAGCCATATCCTGTTCCAGCCCCGCATGGCGGTCCGTGAAACCGCCAAAGTTTTCGGGCTGACCGACGCCGAGATCGGCAAGGTAACCGAACGGCTGCCCTGGTTCTGGCGGATCAAATCGCCCGAAGCAGACCTGCTGGAGGATCTCAAACGCCGACCCGAAACCAGGGCTCTGGACTTTCTGCGTCCCTGGCCCGAGATCATGGGTCTGGCCCAGCAGCTGATCGGCATTCCCCGCTACCTCTCGGTCCACCCCGGCGGGGTGGTGATCACCCCCCGGCCCATCTGTGACTATGTCCCTGTACAGCGCGCCGCCAAAGGGGTGCCCATCATCCAATGGGAAAAAGAGGCCACCGAAGACGCCGGTCTGGTAAAAATCGACCTGTTGGGCAACCGCAGTCTGGGCGTTATACGCGACGCTATTCATAACGTTCGATCAAACGGGATCACATTCGACGAAGCGCACTGGGATCCCGAAGATGACATCGACACCCAGTCGGCCATCGCCCAAGGTCACACCATGGGATGCTTTTATATCGAAAGCCCGGCCATGCGCCTGCTTCAGCAAAAGGCCGGTGTGGGGGATTTCGAACATCTGGTGATCCACTCCAGCATCATCCGTCCGGCGGCAAACGACTGCATTCAGGAATATCTGCGCCGTCTGCATGGCGGTTCCTGGCAACCCATCCATCCCCTGCTGACCGACGTGCTGGCGGAAACATTCGGGATCATGGTCTATCAGGAAGATGTCTCCCAGGCAGCCAAAGCCCTGGCGGGCTTTGACGACGCGGCGGCCGACGGACTGCGTAAGATCATGTCCAAAAAAGATCGCCAGCGCCGGCTTCGGGACTATCGTCAGCGTTTCGTGGCCGGGGCGCAGCGCAACGGCGTCACAACCGGGCAAATCGAGGCGGTATGGCAGATGATGATGAGTTTTTCGGGCTACTCGTTTTGCAAGCCCCACAGCGCCTCCTATGCCAAAGTCTCGTTCCAGGCCGCCTTTCTCAAAGTTCACTTTCCGGCCGAATTCATGGCCGCCGTGATCAGCAACCAGGGAGGCTTCTACAGCACCTTTGCCTACGTGTCCGAAGCCCGCCGACTGGGCGTCGTGATCCTGCCTCCGGACATTCATCAGAGCCAAATCCGCTGGCGCGGCACCGACCGCCGAATCCGGGTGGGTCTGATGGCCGTTAAAGGTCTGGGCCTCGACACGCGTCAGCGCATCATTCACCAACGCGATCAATCGCCGTTCAAAGACCCCATCGACTTTCTGGCCCGCGTGCGGCCCGACGAGGACGAGGCACGGGCCCTGATCCATTGCGGCGCCCTGGACGCGCTGGCCCCCGCACACTCGCGGGCTCAGCTCTTGTGGCGCTTGGCCCAATGGCGGACCGACAGGCAATCCGCCTCCCACGCGCACGCCCTGTTCGACACAGCCCCTGCCGCACACCTTGACCCGCCGCGCCTGCCGCCGGATGATCCCATGCAGTGCCTGCGCCGCGAGTTCAGCGTGCTGGGCTTTTTATGCCGCCGGCACCCCATGACGCTGTTCAGACAGGCCGTGCGCAGGGCCCGCACCGTCAGCGCCGCCAGCCTTCCACGACATCTGGGACGCTCCATCCGTTTTGCCGGCTGGCTGGTCACCGGCAAGGTGGTACACACCAAGGGGGGCGATCCTATGGAGTTCCTGACCTTTGAAGACGAAACCGGGATCGTGGAAACCACCTTTTTCCCCAAAGCGTATGACCGCTTCTGCTTCATGCTCGACCGCGGCCGCCCCTACCTGCTCCACGGCAAGGTCGAACAAAACTGGGGCGCCACGACCCTTACAGTCAGTCGGGTTGAACCGCTGACGAACCGCTGACGAACCGCTGACCATTCTAATTCGCTGGAAAGTGCGTTCTCGGAGGTCATCTCAATTTCGCAAATTTCCTTTTGTCAGCGGAGTGTTAAGTGTTAAGTTTAAAGTGTTAAGTTAATGTATTCTGTCGATTCTAATGAACGGATCCTCAACGGACTCGATCGCAAAGGATATTTCTTAACTGCATCGAGTCGCTGGCTGAGGGCTTTTACACAATAGGACCAGGTTTCCTTCATGCAGTTCCTGCGCCAGCAATTGCAATTGCTTTTCCTGAATCTTGCTGGAACCACCATTGTTTTGGAGACACGCGAAGGGTAAAAAAAACGTAACTATCTCAAACATTTCATTACGGGATAACGCATTGCCTACAGCACCCTCGAAAAACAACCGGGCGTCCTTAAAGGTTTTGAACTCAAACGGGCGCTCGTCTTCAGCAACCGGCTCAGCCCTGTTTTTGATGATGTACCATCTGCCTGCATAGACGAACTCGCCTATCATGTCATGATCTCCCTTTTCGATGGATCGGCTTTTTGCCGGCGATTTAAATGAAAGTCTTCGTTTTATGTGCATGCAATGCAGGATTGCTTTAAAGAGATATGAAGCCTAAGACATGGAAAACTTTTGCAATTATTATGCCCAGCCCAAGATGAGCTATGAGCATGTTTAAGACTTGATGACGTCGTAAAAAGCCCACAATTTACGTTTTATGTCATTCCGGCAAAAGCCGGAATCCAGCCATTTCAAAGTGTTATGGATTCCGGCGTTCGCTGCAATGACGATGTGAAGACTTTTTTCGATACCATCAAATTTATTAGATCAACGTTTTTTGGGACAGTTGGAAAAGAACCGAACGACCCATCGGTACGTCAGTATAGACAGATAGCATGCAACAAAATATAGCACTGCATAAGAATCATTGCGATTAAATGTCGGGTTTCGCGAGCTCAACCCAACCCACGCACAAACGATTTTGGTGGACAAACTAGGTTGGCAAGCAGGTGTGTTCGCTACACTTATTTCAGCTTCGCAGTTTGGTTTCGGTTAGCGGAGTGTTATGTTTTTAGTGAATTTATTCTATCATTTATAAAGAAAAACCAGTATTTGAAAAAATGTGTTCTGCACACTGCGCTCTATCTTGAGTATGAAATCCAATTTATATAATCGATTCAAATCCTTAACTTAACACTTTAAACTTAACACTTAACACTATTATTTATTAAGATAGTTTTTGACAAAACTCCCTCACAACGATTATATATCCTTTGATAACAAATATCTATCAATACGGACATACCGCTATGACAACCTTTGCGCAGATCGCAGCCTTCTATCAGCAGCACCTTCCCAACGCCGAACTCAAAGGCAACCTGCTTAGCGGGCCCTGCCCTTTTTGCAGTGCCAAACCGGATGCCAAGCCCGGACAGATCGCGGTCCTCCTCAATCGCGAAAGCTATTTCCGTGGTTTTTTCAAATGCTCGAATCGCTGTGTTGCCGCGGGATTTCATCCTCATTTCGCACGCTTGATGGGGATTGCTCCAGACAAGGTCCCGGCTGTCGACCCGGATGCAGAGGCCTACGCGACCAGTGTCTCCTATCCGGCAAAACATCTCGGTGCCGAATTGACCCAGTTTGTTTCGTTGATGGGATCGGATCAATACGATTATTTTGCCCGGTTCGGGATATCCAAAGTTCCTCTTGAAGAGCTGAAGATCGGATTCAATGGACGCTATCTCGTGTACCCCTATTTTCAGGAAAGCGGTTTTGCCTATGCCGCACATTGCCTGATGCCCGATAAAGACGAGGATAATTTCTGGCATGGTAATGAAACATTTTTCAAGGATGAGTTCACCCTCTACAACATACAGGAAATCGAACGCTGCCAAGGTGGTTCGCTTTTTATAACGGAAGGTGAATTGAATCTATTGATTCTTAAAGAGCTGGGCTACCCCGCCATTGCGGTTGTCTCGTCATCCGACTTGACCCGGCTCGATCCGGAACGACTATCGCAGCTAGAACATATATTTCTTATGGTGCCCAATGCGCCGGAAGCCCGCCAGTCGGCACGTATACTGGCTACGCAATTGGGTTTCAAGGCCCGCATCCTGAAATGGCCGGCCGGTATGAAACGCGGCCAGGGTCTGTCTGACCTGGCTATACAGAGCGGTGACGGACTCAAAAAGCAGCTCGCAGTTATGCTTAAACAATCCACAGCCTTTTCCCCTTTTGCATCACCGCAAAAAGAGAATCAGCAATTGCTTGACGCCCTCGAAAAGCAAAAAGGCAAAAACATCATCGGCATTGAAACCGGTTTTTCAAAATTGGACCAGGCATTGGACGGACTGCGCGGCATCAATATCATGGGAGGCCCGCCAAAAGCCGGCAAATCTTGTTTTTTCATGCAGATCTCGACTGAAGTGGCGCGTCGCAATTTGCCGGTGATCTACTATGACTTTGAAAACGGACGTCAGAAAATATATGTGCGAACCCTGGTTCGAACCAGCCGGATCCCTGAAAGCAGACTCCGCAGGGGCGACTTGAATTCCGAAGAATCAAACATCTATGCTGAAGCCCTTGCCGAATTCAACCAGATGCTCACCAGTTTCCGGGTAGTCACGGATCGAACGCTGAATCCGGAAATGATGCGCCGGCATATTGATTTTATCAAACATGAAACCCGTATGGACGACCTGCTGATTGTCGTGGACAGTTTGCATAAGCTGCCGTTTAAAGACATGAGCGAGAGACGCACCGGAATCGACTCCTGGCTGCGATCCCTGGAGGCCATTCGCGATGAACAGCACGTGTGCTTCCTGGTCATCAGCGAATTGTCCCGCGGCAAAGGCGGCGGTTACGGCGAGAAGCCGGATATAAGCTCCTTTAAAGAGTCCGGCGACATCGAATACAGTGCCGATAACGCCATGATCCTTATACCAAATTGGGATCCTTTCGATCCGATCTCCACCGATAGGCGCATGAGCCAATTGTGGCTTGTAGCCAGCCGGGAAAGCAATCCCGGCAAAGTCGCCGAATACCAAATCGATTACCCGTACTGGTGTTTTAAAGAGCTGTGACATCGACGCTGGAGCAGATGATGGACCAGGCATTGAAAGAGGGTATCCAACGCGCCGCCGCCCGTGAGCCTTTCGCCCGTGAACTCGGCATCGTACTGGTACATCTGGAGTTGGGGCACTCCATCGTAAAAATGACATATACCCCTGAAACAATGGATAATATTTACAAAAAGACTCATGGAGGAGCCTTATTTGCCTTGATCGATGAAGCGTTCGAAACAGCGGCGCAAACCCATGGTACCATCGCCGTGGCACTTAATGTCAACGTCACTTATGTGAGCACCGCTCGGGCTGGTGATGAACTTACCGCGGAAGCGATAGAGATTGTCAGCACACGCAAGACGGCTACCTACGACATTAAAATCACGACTAAAACCGGCAAACTGATCGCTACCTGCCAGGCCCTGGCCTACAACACCGGAAAACCGGTACCTTTCATATAAAGAATAGCCGGCAACGACCGATATTGAACAAAGAAGACGGATTAAACGGCATCGGTCAATCTGTGAGTCGGCAATGAACATTAAACTATTGATATTTTCAACCTGGATCTTCTACATTGCCGCTCGTCGCACCGCAGACGAGATTTGGCAATTCTGCTTAATTTACAGTGCCGTCCTGTCGGTATGCGCCTTTTTCTTCCTGAAAGAAAACAAATCCGCAAATCCGAAGAAAAAGAAAAAATAGTCGACGTTTTTCAAAAAACGCATTTAGCGTATAACGGACATCAGGAGAGTTGCCTGATTCCCAATGGGCGTTGATTTAGACCCGGGCCGGAGTCAGCGAGTCCAGTATTATCTGTGCATTTGACGGACTGGCTATCATCAGATGCTCATCAATGCGGCGTCCATCCATATAATCACCCAGAAAAAACGAGCTGCCATCGCCCTTGAGCAGTTTCCCACCTGCCGCTTCGATGATGACGTTGACGGCGCATAAATCTTTAAAGGATTCATTGGCGATGAACGCGGCATCCGCACGCCCCATGGCCACGTAACAGATATGGGCTCCTGTACTGCCGAAATCCCTTATTTTACCTTGAAATTGGCTATTGTAGGACAAATGAAAACGGGAAAAGGTCAGCAGCAGGCTCTCCTGCGAGATCCCACCCCGATTGCCCATCTGGATCCGACGATCATTCCAATAGGCGTCCTGACCGGCGCAGGCCCGGAACAAATCATTGGTAGCCGGCATAAAAAATAATCCGAGCACCGGCCAATAGTTTTCATATAAAGCGATGGACATTCCCCATATCGGAATCCCCGATTGAAAATTATCGACGCCGTCGAGTGCGTCAAACACCCACAGGTAGCGTCCGGCATCGTGTGTGTATCCCTCATCGAGAGTGCCCTGTCCGAAGGCCTGGTGCTTGGGGTACCGGCTGGCAATAATATTTTGAAATGATTGATTTAAATGAATATCCGCCTGTGTCACCAGATCCTGGTCGAATGCCGTTCTCTGATGGCGGTCCTTGCTGAAAAAAGTCAGGGCCTCGCGCCCCATTTGCTGAATGGTCTCCCGGGCAAATGCATATAATTCACCAACATCTCTCCTCTCACCAATATTGCTCATAAAACCTCCGTCATATGCGTACTCGATAATGGCAGGTCCGTGTCACGCGTTAAAAACCGCCCCTGGAGTGCGGGATGGACGCGTCCGTTGATAGGTCGTTTAAAATAGGATAGACGAGGATCCGCTTAAGATGCAAGAGTTGAGTTATTGCAATTCACCGCCCGTGGGTTGGTCCGGCTGGCAACAATCGGGATCGATTATTCAGGAAGGTCTATTTCTTGGATGATGAATAGCCGTCAGCATACCAGCCGCCGCCTTTGAGTTCAAAGGTGCAGGGCGACATGATTTTTTTGGCCTTTTCATGGCATTTTGGGCACTCGGAGGATTTTGTCCCCATGGATACCAACTCTTCAAAGCTGTTTCCGCAATCGCATTCAAATTCGTATACCGGCATTTCCAAACCTCCAGAGTCCCGATGAGGGCTTTTTGTGGCCAATTTAGGGGTCAATGGCGCTGTTGTCAAGGGCAAACCTGAAAAACAGGGGAGGACCGCGCCGGGGGAACCGAAACGCCGTCCTCCCCCGATGATGAGGAGGAGGTCAGATGTGATACACGAGTTTTATATTCACGGTTGGATCTGAATACCCGTTGTACCCTGTCCACGCCTGCGCACCAGCAAATCGATGGTGCCGTCCTGATCCGCTGCCGCCATCAGGCGCTGGTAATCCTTGATGTCCTTAACTTTCTCGCGGTTGATGCCTTTGATGATATCGCCAATGCTCACACCGGCTTTGTCGGCTTTGCTGTTGCTCTCCACTTCGATAACCAGAACACCGCTTTGATCTTCGTCCAAACCGAACTGACGGGCACGTTCTGCTGTCAACTCCGTTACTTCAAGCCCCAGTTCATCACTGCCACTGTCCTTGCTGGCTATTTGGAGCTTGTCATCCGATTGTTTGGCGACCTTCACGATAACGGTTTTATTCTTGCCGTCTCGTATCAATTTCACCTTGGTTTTTTGACCAACCGGTGTATTGGCGACAATGTTCGCCAGTTCACGTCCTGAAGTGACCGTTTGACCGTCCACCGAGACGATGATGTCGCTGGCCTGGATACCGGCTTGATCCGCCGGATCTCCCGGAACCACTTTTTCAACAAATACGCCTGAAAAAGGTTTGAGCCGATAGTAGCTCGACAGGTTATCATCCAGATCACGTATTTGAACACCCAGCCAACCGCGTGTCACCTCACCTCGCTCCTTGAGTTGGGCCACGACACGCTTGGCCATATTCACGGGGATGGCAAAGCCGATACCCTGCCCCCTGGCCACGATGGCCGTATTGATACCGACGACCTGGCCCTTTAGATTGAGCAGCGGGCCTCCGCTGTTTCCCGGATTAATGGACGCGTCGGTCTGGATAAAATCATCGTAGGGCCCTGCGCCGATAATTCGCTCTTTCGCGCTGACGATGCCGGCCGTCACCGTCTGTTCCAAACCGAACGGGCTACCGATGGCCACCACCCAGGTGCCAACCTTCAGTTTTTCCGAATCCCCCAATGGAAGGGCTTGCAGATCCGGTGCATTTTCTATCTTGATCAGGGCCAGATCCGTTTTGGAGTCGCGCCCCACGATCTTGGCGTCATATTCTTTTTTGTTGTTGGACAGCTTGACTTTGATCTTGTCTGCATCGGCCACCACGTGGTTGTTGGTAACGATGTATCCTTGATCGTCGATGATAAATCCGGATCCAAGGCTTCGCTCTTTATGCTCCCGACCGGGAACATCCTGGTTGGGGCCAAAAAAATCGTCAAAGGGGTGTCGGCGCCCCCCAAAAGGCTCTCCGAAAAAATGGCGAAATACACGGCCGCCGCCTTTAATGGTTCGTTCCGTGCTGATATTGACGACACCGGGTGCCGCTTCTTCGGCCAGCTGGGTAAAATTGGCCGGCACCATCGGCACTTCCGATTGGGCAAATGCGGGTTGTGCGACGGTAAACATCAATAACGCCACACCTATGAATATCAAAGCATTACGGGATGAACATTTACGCATTTAAGTATCCTCCTGAACTCGGTCGTTCGTTTTTACGTGTCATACTTATAACCCCTCAAGATGACCGCAAGATGATCTATTGATTACCATTTGATCATTTTCGGCATATGCTAGACGTGTGTTGAATCTAATGCAGGAAATTCAACCGTAAAGGTACTGCCCGAACCCGTGGTGCTTTCCACGCGGATATCGCCGCCATGCGCACGGGCTATGGCACGAGCAAGACTCAGGCCAAGTCCCGCCCCTTCCTGGGATCTGCTGTGGTCCCCTCTGAAAAAGCGGTCGAATATCCTGGACAGATCCTCTGGTTCAATTCCGATGCCGGTGTCCGCCACCTGCAGAAAAAGGCGCCCACCCTCACGACGGCGCAGGGAGACCTCCACCTTTCCTCCGTCATTGGTATATTTAACGGCATTGTCAATGAGGTTGGCCACCAGACGCTGAAGCATGGCCCGATTGCCCATGACCAGCCCGTCCGAACGATTACGGCATGTCAGTTCAATGTTTTTGTCTTCGGCAAGGGGTTGAAACAGCTCACATGCATCCAGAATCAGTTCACCAAGACTGATCGGATGACACTCTTCCGGCGCGATTTCTCGTTCAGTACGGGAGATTGTGAGCATGGTGTTGATCATATCGAGCAGGCGGTCGCATTCCTCGATCGTGCTGGCTGCCATTTGTTGATAGTCATCCATGTTCTGAGGACTGGTCAGCGTCACTTCGGCAAGCCCACGGATCCTGGTTATGGGGCTGCGCAAATCGTGGGCAATGTTGTCGTTCATCTGCCGTATGCCGGTTACCAGAATCTGGATACGGTCGAGCATCTGGTTGAATGTATCGGCCAGCCGGTCGATTTCATTGTGACGGCGCTGGATCGGAACACGTGCATCAAGGTCAACTTCAGATATCTGCTGTGCCGTGCGAGTGACGGTCTCCACCCCTGACAGGGCTCGCCGCGCCATAAACCAGCCGATACCGGTCGACACGATAAGCAAACCCGACATAATCAGCACAAACAGTCTTTTGAACGCCTGAAGCAGTCGTACCTCCGCACGCATGGCATACCCCATCTGTAAAATGATGGCGGCGTCGATGCGATAGTAGATAATCCGGGCAGCGTGCTGGAGGCCCTCCACATCATGGGTCATGAACAGATGATTCCGGCGGCTCAGGACAGCATTGACTGCACCCCGATCGATCCCCACATGTTTCCAATACACCATGTTGGAAGACGAAAAAACGATACCACTGGGATAGAACAGGCGGTAGAACATCTCCCTCTCACCTGTCGACTGGGCATGCAGCATCACAGTCCGCCTGAGCATATCGCCGCCCTGAAGCACGTATATACTTGCAAACTCTTTGCTTTTGTTTAAAAGTTCCTCGTCCATGCGCTGATAAATCATTGCACGGATCGACATGTAAAATAAGACAAACACGATGGCCGCAGAGACGACGAACACCACGGCATACCAGAGCGTCAGCCGAAATGCCAAAGAACGCCATAATCTATTGATCTTGGCGAAGGACATAACCTACTCCGCGAACCGTATGAATCAGATTGGATCCAAATCCTTTGTCGATCTTATCCCGTAATCGGCATATGCGTGCTTCGACGACATTGGTCTGCGGATCGAAATTATAATGCCAGACGCGTTCCATGATCATTGTCTTGGAAACCACTTTACCCGCATTGCGCATCAGATATGCCAGCAATGAATACTCCAGTGGCTGCAGCTCCACGCGTTTGCCGCCGCGCGTCACTTCCCTGGTAATCAGATCGAGGCGCAGATCTTGAATTTCAAGATGGGTGGGTTCGCTCTGGCCGCTGCTGCGGCGCATCAGTGCCTGGACACGGGCCAATAATTCGGCAAAGGCAAAGGGTTTGGGCAGGTAGTCATCGCTACCGGTCTGCAGCCCCTTGACCCGGTCGTCTACCGAGTCTTTGGCGCTCAGAATGATGACCGGGGTTGAAATCTTCTGTCTTCTGAGATTTTCGATCACGGACAGCCCGTCCAGTTTTGGCAGCATCAGGTCTACGATGACGACATCATATGGCTCGGTCAAACCAAGATCCAGGCCGCGGACCCCGTCTGCGGCATGGTCGACCGCAAAGCCCGCAGCCTCAAGTCCTTTGATCACGAACGAGGCGATTTTGCGATCATCTTCAATCAGGAGCAGTCGCATGGCATTACCCTCACGTTGTTTATCTTTAAGCCTGTATCAAGCGTCCTCGAATATAACCAATTTACGAAAAAGTGACAACCCGATGCATGATCCTGCCCCTGACGTTACGGCAGGGCACACAATCAACCCAAAAGGGGCGGCTTTCATTACCGGACCGCGATCGCCTCATGCTTTCGTTTTGCAAACAAAATCCGTCAGCTTGAGTTTTATGGATAAACGCTAAATTTTGTACGCGTGCCAATAACGCGGTTTCATCAAAAACAGTGGATTCCAACCCAACCGTACATTTTTTTTGACAAATTGGAGCAGACTGACTAAATGAGAGGCCTTTTAATACAGACGAGCTAACTCAGTCCAGAACATGTACCTGTTATAGACGTTCAGAGTTTGAAATGGCCTTGATAACCATGCAAAACATCAGCTGGGGACTGGGCGGCGCCCCGCTGATTGAAGATGCCTCGTTTCAGATCGAACCCGGCCAGCGTATCTGTTTGCTCGGACGAAACGGCGTCGGCAAATCAACCCTGCTCAGCCTCATCGAGGGAGCAATTCCCGCCGACAGCGGAGATGTCTGGCGCAAGCAGGGCTTGACAATCTCTGCATTGAAGCAGGATGTCCCCGGTGGACGAGACGGTACAGTTTTCGAAGTTGTGGCAAAGGGCTTCGGAGATCCGGGCCGCACGCTGGCCGAATGTCATCGTCTGACGTTGACCGCCGAACCTGCCGCCGACGCCGAACTGATGCGCAGGATGGAAAAGCTGCAGCAGCGGTTGGATGCGCAAGATGGATGGCTGCTGTCCCAACAGATCGACCAGACCTTATCATTGATGGGAATCGACCCGCACCTTCAATTTAACAATATGTCCGCCGGCATGAAGCGCAGAGTGCTGTTTTGCCGGGCCGTTGCCGCAAAACCCGATCTGCTCCTCCTCGATGAACCGACCAACCATCTGGATATCGAAACCATCAAGCGCATCGAGGACTACATTCTGCGTCATGTCAAAACAGTTTTGTTTGTTTCCCATGACCGAGTGTTTGTACAGCGTCTGGCCACCCGGATCCTCGAATTGGATCGAGGCCGGTTAAGGTCTTACGCCTGTGACTATACGACTTATTTAAAACGCCGCCGTGCATGCGAGCAGGGTGAAGAAAAACAGCAGTGGCGCTTCGATAAAAAACTGTCGCAGGAGGAGGCCTGGATACGTCAAGGTATCAAAGCCCGCAGGACCCGAGATGAAGGACGCGTTAAGGCCCTGATGAAAATGCGTCAGGCTTATCTTGAAAGGAGGCAGGCAATTGGGAATGTACGCCTGCAGATTCAAGAGGCAGAGCGTACGGGCAAGATGGTCATCGAAGCCAAAGCCGTCAATTATGCATACGCAGGCAAGCCCTATATCACCGATCTTTCCACTGTAATCATGCGCGGGGACAAAATAGGACTGATCGGTCCCAACGGTGTGGGCAAAACCACTCTATTGAAAATCCTTCTCAAGCAGATAGAACCGGACAGTGGCCGTGTCCGGCACGGGACCAAACTCCGTGTGGCCTATTTCGATCAATTGCGCCATCAGCTGGAACCGGACAAAAGCGTGATTCAAAATATCGGTGAGGGTAACGATTTTATTGTCTTTAATAACCGCAAACGTCATGTCATCTCATACCTTCAGGACTTTCTCTTTACGCCGGACCGGTGCCGCACTCCGGTTCACATCCTCTCCGGGGGCGAAAAAAACAGATTGCTGCTGGCGAAATTATTTGCCAAACCGGCAAATGTTCTGATTCTGGATGAGCCCACCAATGATCTTGATGTGGAAACCCTGGAGCTTTTGGAAGAGCTGTTGCTGGAGTATACCGGTACACTCTTGCTGGTCAGCCACGATCGCGCATTTTTGAACAACGTGGTGACCGGAACACTTGCGTTTGAAGGCAATGGTCTGATCCGGGCGTATCCCGGCGGGTATGATGACTGGCTTGAGCAAGGCTCTAAACCCGAGCCTTCCCTTAAAAACAAAAAACAGGCCAAACCAAAACGAAAAACAACAGCGGCTCTTAAAAAGTCACGAAAATTGAGCTACAAGGAGCAGCGTGAGCTCGAGGCTTTACCGCACCGAATTGAAACGTTGGAGGCCGAGCAACAGAAGCTTTACGATGCCGTTTCAGACACGGATTTTTACCAGAAGGAAAAGGCTGAAATCGCTGCCATCCGCTCGCAACTGGATACGATGCAATCGAAAATCGACCTTGCCTACGAACGATGGGAATCCCTTGACCGAATCGGCAAATCATCACCTTAATGGCTCTTTATTAATTGCCAATGGTTTCCCCGCCTTAGCGCTTGACAAAAAGCCCGCCGACTGGGAAAACAGTTTTAATTTCAAGCTGAGCGAATTCTGCCGTCGACCGGTGCATTATGGATGCCGTGACGGCATGGCAGATGCCATAGGACTCAAGGGAACGTCACCGATTGTGCCGTCACGTTAAAGCACCCCTGACCACTAACCAAAGGAGTGTCACGATGAGCCTTCAGGAACAGATAAAAAAAGATCTGGCAGCAGCGATGAAAGCAAAGGATGAAGATAAGAAGAATGCACTGCGTGTTATCATGGGTGAATTTGGTCGACAGGAAAGCAAAGAGCTCAGCGACGCGATAGTCGTTCAAATCGTCAAAAAACTGGTCAAATCGGAAAAAGAGGTGCTGGAACGCAGCGGCAAGGGTGAAACCAACGCCTTTATTCAGGCCTGCGAAGCCTACTTGCCCCGCATGGCGGATGAAGATGAAATCAAAGCCTGGATCACCGACCATGTGGATTTCAGCCAGTTTAAAAATAAAATGCAGGCCATGCGGCCTATCATGCAACACTTTGGGGCCAATGCCGATGGTAATATGGTCAAAAAGATCCTCAGCCAACTTTAGGCGTTAAGATCAATCATTTGGACTGCGTTATCGGTCGTCGCGGTATCGGCATACAGCTTCCTCCCTCTAGCCTTGCCAAATGATTGATCTTAACGCCTAAAGTAAAGGATCTATCATCTGGACGGCATTATCGGTCGTCGCTTACAAACATCCAGCAAGCGAGTTTTTTTCTTTATGGTTCGAACCGTTAAAAAAAGGCGGTACTGACCGCAAATATCACCTGCCAAAACATCTCCATTTCGGAATGATGTTCCAGGTACAACTCTTCCAGAACATCGAAGACGCAATAAGCCGTGACCAACGTGTAGTAGCTCTTGTATTCATTTTTTAGCGCCCTGCTGTAGGAAAATGACAACGCCGGACGAATCCACGCTTTGAGGTCTGGAATAAATACCGGTGTCATAGCAGACCAGTCAAGATAAAATCTCCCGAATTTTTCTCTCAAAAATTCTTCTTCAGCAAATATGATCCTTTCATAGAAGTGGTTTCAAAACCTCCTTTCGGGTTCAAGATCAAGGCGGAGCATGCGATTCAAACGGAGGAATAAATTGAGTATTTCGAGTATTGAATCGCATGCTCCAACACAGAGATTGGACCTGAAAGGGGGTTTTGAAACCACTTCTAGTAAATCCAGAACATAAGGACAAACAAAAGGCTGAACCACCATAATCGAGGCAGCATGGAAATGCCGAAACCGATAAAAAAGTTACCTAAATACAATGGGTTTCTGGTTATGGAATACATCCCGGTGGTGTTCAGCGAGTCGGCAATTTGCCGTTGTACCACAAATCAATGTTACTTGAATGCCATCATGGTACAGGAAAAAGATTATAAGAAAATTATCCGGGAATTATGAATTGATAACCTGCGGCAAAGAACTCGAAGCGGCAAATCGAAGCGAAAACAGACTGCCCTGGCGGGGTACGCTCTCCACATGGATCTCACCGTTCATCGATTCGGTATACGCTTTTACCAAACTGAGACCCAATCCGACGCCGCTTTGTGATCGACTTTGATCACAGCGGTAGAATCGCTGAAAGATGAGCGGCAACTCCTGCTCTGAAATACCGCTACCGGTATCCTTGACATCGATCCTGAGCAGGCCGTTTTCGTTAAGAACGGCTATCGCTACCGAACCGTATTCGGGAGTATACTTGATCGCGTTTTCAAGCAGATTGGTAA
Organism: Desulfobacteraceae bacterium; assembly: GCA_050291625.1. Lineage (GTDB taxonomy): Bacteria > Desulfobacterota > Desulfobacteria > Desulfobacterales > Desulfosarcinaceae > JARRKU01. The sequence goes on along the minus strand of JBNKKC010000140.1, from coordinate 30,361 downwards.
CCACTCGCTGCATGCGTTTTCGATCGCCTTTGAACGGTAAGGGGCCATTTATGGTTGACCGCAGGCTAATCGATTTTGCCGCGGCCAGCGGACGAAATAATTCGCATGCCTCTGACACCAGAGTATCCAGGTCGAAGAATTCCATTTTTACTGAAACGACGCCGGCTTCGATCTCGGTAATGTCAAGCATGGTATTTATCATATCGATCAATGTATCGCATTCTTCAATGGTGCTGATTGCCATTTCCTTGAAATCTTCAATATTTTTATTCTTTACAATGGTCATTTCAGCGATGCCTCTGATGCGAGCCAGAGGGCTTCTCAAATCGTGGGCGATGTTATCGTTAATCTGCTGCATGGATTGAAGCAGATTCTGGATCCGGTCCAGCATGGTATTGAAGGCCGCCCCCAGCCGCTTGACCTCCCGAAACTGACCGGCCACTTCAACCCGCCGATCGTAATTTCCGTTTGTGATATCTTCAGCGGCCTGAGTGACCTCTCCCATGCCGGCCAGTGATCTTCTGGCCAGGTACCAGCCGATGGCGGCTGAGATGATAATGAATACCACGATCAGGATCATCAGCAATTCGCGAAAAATATCGAGATATTCTTCCGTATCTTCCAGCGTCTCGCCGATTTGCAGCAGCAGCATCTGACCGATACGCGCGGTGACGACCCTCGCATTGCCCTTGCCTTCCGGTGTGATGGTCTGCGCAAAATAGTCCGTAGCGACGTCTCTTAATCTACTTTCCGCCCGGTAGTAGTCAACGTTGCCCCAGGTGGACATATCGGTGGAAACCAGAATATCACCACGGGTGCTGAGCAATCGGAAAAACTCTTTTTCAGGGTTTTCAGACTTGGCATCGCTGAGGATTTTATCCCGAACCGCTGCAAATCCGGATGCCTTCAGCAGTTCATCAAAGCGCTGGGAGTCGTCATACAACTCCTCATCAATCCGGTTGATGGTTACGCTGTAGATACGGTAATAAAAAATCGTAAAGCCGATGATCGCCAGAACCATGAAGGTAACGGCATACAGTACCGTCAGTCTGAACAGCAGCGAACTTTTCAGTTCAATGACTCTCTTTAATGACATAACCGACGCCCCGCACTGTATGGATCAATTTTGAAGAAAAATTTTTATCGACCTTCTCGCGCAGGTAGCATATCCGCGATTCCACCACATTGGTCTGCGGATTGAAATTGTAATCCCACACATGCTCCATGATCATGGTCTTGGATACAATCCGTCCGGCATTGCTCATTAAATATTGCAGTAGAGAAAACTCGAGCGGTTGCAGGTCGATCTCCTTGCCTGCGCGGGTCACTTTGCGGTCATAGGCATTCAACTTGAGGTCCGCGACCTGCAACTCCGGCACGGCCGTCGCCATTGAAGAGCGTCTCACCAGGGCCTGAACACGTGCCAGGAGCTCTGTAAACGCAAACGGCTTGATCAAATAATCGTCACTGCCGGCCTTTAGCCCTTCGACTCGCTCGTCCACCGAGCGCTTGGCGCTCAAGATCAATACCGGTGTTTTAACGCCTTTGTTGCGCATTGCCATAATAATCGACAAACCGTCAATTCCGGGCAGCATCAAATCAATGATGGCTGCGGCGTATGACTCCACCAGGGCGTAATGCAGTCCATCCTCCCCATTGTCGGCATGATCGACAATAAATCCCGCCTCCTCCAGGCCGGTTTTCACAAACAGGGCGATCTTTTTATCGTCTTCTACCAGTAGTAGCCGCATCGCTCTTTATCTCTTTGATTGAAAGGGTATATTTATATATATGGGCTCTAAAACTCGATTGCCAGCTGAAGCTGGTATTCATTTAATGCGTCAGCCGCATCGCTGCCATCTTCCCTTTCAAATTCCGTATGCCGATACTCAAAGGAAAGGGTAATAGCGTCGTTAATAAAATAGTTTAAACCGGCAAGATAACGATAATCAACCACCTGATCCTGTTCGCCCCGGTCATCGTCGAAGTGCTCATAGCGTAAGGACGCCTGTATGGCATCTACCGGCTGATACGCAATGGACGAAATCCATGCCGCCTCCAGGTTCTGCTCGCCGTTTTCCCCTGATTCCCGTTTCAAGGCTGTAATGTACTCCAGATCGACAGTGACATCATAAAAAATCCCGGTAGCGGCAGCCCCGATGGTTTCATTGCGCCGTCCATCGCCGGGCTCGCTGTCAAAAAAAAGAGCGAATGTCAGCATGTCTTCAATCGGCTCCGATTCAAGTGCGAGAATATATGCCTCGATTCGATCCGATTCAACGCGTTCGTCCGTAAATTCATGAGTGCTGAATTGCTCCAGATTCTCGATAACATGCTGCCCTTCATAGAGCGTCAGCGAAAGATTCGCATGCAACGAATCAAATTGAACGCCCAGCGTGGCACCGACATCGGCTACCTCGTACAACTCTTCCGTCAATGGTCCACTGATCATACGGTTCTCGAAAACACCAAACGGCAGAGTTCGCTTGCCGACGATGAAATAGACTGGAATCTGCGCAGGGTGCAGCGTGGCAAACGCCTCGCTGAGCGTAACCGTGGATGACTCATCATGTTTGCCGACATCCTCCAGTTCAGTTAGCAGATCGACGTTCAACCATTCGGTCATGGCTGCACTCAACCGAATCCCTATGGTACCAATATAGGCGTCCCAGAGATCTCCGCTGCAGACATCACTTTCATCCTTGATATCCGAATAGCTGCCGTTGAACTCCACCGACAATCCCAAACTGATTCTATCATCCCAGATAGTAAAACCCGATTGATGTTCACCGTCGGCATCTATTCGGTCCTCCTGCCGATCCGCCATCGCCTGAGCTGGCGGTTGGGCGGAACAAAAAGGAGGCCCCATCCCCCACCTTGGAAAAACAGGCACCAAAAATACCGCAGCCGCCGTCGCTATCGCGCAGATCCAATTGAATTTTACAGCCATGCCGCCTTTCCTGTTCAGTCAGGTTCATGTGTCAGAACCAAACTTAGCGCAGGACAATTATGGAAAGCTTATCAAAATATTATCATTTGATAAGCTTTATGGCGTTACCAGTCAATATGGCATTCATGAAGATTATCACTTTTTAATCTACAAATAAGCTTCCCATAATTTTAATCGTGCAACTTGTCGTCAGAGGATATCGGATATTGCACGGCAAACAACTCAGATGCCGATAAATCACGTCAACCTTTCATTCGTCAGGAGGTATCCCATGAAAAAAAATCAATTAATGACTGTTCTAATCTATCTCGCAGCCCTTGTTTTTACGGGTTGCGGCGGCGGCAGCAGTTCTTCCAACAGCGGCCCGGACCAAGGGGCGGCAAAGATAAAAGACGCCAAGCTGTTGATCGAACACAATGCCACCGATGAAGACACCGGTTTTCAGGGCTTTGCAGACGGAGATCCCTGGAACTCGCTGACCATCATTGATCCGAACGGAGACCCCATTTTAACCGCGATGCCGGATGGCGGACTGCTCGACTTCGGATTGACGGAGTTTTTCTTCGAGACCTCGGAACCGGAAAATGCAGAAGTTCCCATCGAGAATGTTTTGGCTCGTCTGTCGGAGGGCGATTACGATGTTACCGGCTTGCTGGTCGACGCAGGCGTCAGCTCGATGACGACGCCGTTTTCGCATGAGATACCGCAAGGGCCGGTCCTTTTGACGCCTGCGGACGGATCGACAGGTGCCGATCCGAGCAGCATTGTGGTCTCCTGGCAGCCGGTCACCAAAACCATTGACGATGCAGATGTGACCATCGTGGGCTACCAGGTTATCGTCGAGGAAGACGTCGAACAGCAGTTTCCCCAAGGTTTCGCCAGTGCACAGTTCGACATGCATCTTCCGGCTTCGGCAAGCAGTGTGTCCATTCCGGAATCATTTTTCAAGGCCAACGCATGCTACAAATATGAGGTGCTGGCCATCGAAGCAAGCGGCAACCAAACCCTCTCATCGGCAGCCTTCGAAACGGGAACGGGGTGCACAGGCGGTGAAGAACCGGATGACGGCACCCCTGTACTGAAAGCCGCAAAGCTGCTGATCGAGCATAATGCCACGGATGAGGACACCGGCTTCCAAGGATTTGCCGATGGCGATCCCTGGAACGAACTTGTGATCAGCGATCCGGATGGCAAGCAGATTCTGACCGTCTATCCCGAGACCGGTCTGTTCGACTTCGGCCTGACGGAGATGTTTTTCGAAACATGTGAACCGCCAAACGCCGACGTTCCTATCAGCGAGGTACTGGCCCGCCTGCCGGAAGGCACCTACACCTTCACCGGCGATATGGTTGACGGCGATGTGAGCGAAATGACGGCCACCTTTACTCATACGATCCCGGCCGGTCCGCAGCTTCTCACACCGGCGGACGGATCCACGGACGTCGATGCGGCCAATACGGTCATCTCCTGGCAGCCGGTTACGCAGGATATCAATGGATCGTCCGTCACCATCGTGGGCTATCAGGTCATCGTTGAAAAAGACGCTGAGCCGCAATACCCCCAGGGATTTGCAAAATCTCATTTCAGCATCTACCTGCCGTCTACGGCGACCAGCATTACCGTGCCACCGGAATTCATGGAGAGCGGTGAAGCATACGCTTACGAGGTCCTGGCCATCGAAGCAAGCGGTAACCAGACGTTGTCTGTGGCGGAGTTTGAAACCCAATAACCAAGCCGGCAAGGGTTGTCTCGCCCCTCACCCTAACCCTCTCCCCTCAGGGGAGAGGGGATTTCCAATAGGCTTTAGGATAATCCATTTGGCAAGGATAGAGGGAGGAAGCTGTATCCCGATACCGCGACGACCGATAACGCCGTCAGATGGATTCTTATTTTAGATAGGCTTTAGGATAATCCATTTGGCAAGGCTAGAGGGAGGAAGCTGTATGCCGATACCGCGACGACCGATAATGCCGTCAGATGGATTCTTGCTTTAGATAGGCTTTAGGATAATCCATTTGGCAAGGCTAGAGGGAGGAAGCTGTATGCCGATACCGCGACGACCGATAACGCAGCCAAATGGATTATCCTAAAGCCTATCAGGTGATAATCCCTACTGCGGCCCCGGTCATACAGGTAGCAAGCGTCCCGGCCACAATGGAACGGAACCCCAGTGATACGATCTCGCTGCGCCGCTCGGGCGCCATGGTTCCCAACCCGCCAATCATAATGCCCAGGCTGCCTGGATTGGCGAATCCGCACAAGGCATAGGTCATGATCAATTTGGTATGAATGCCCAGCGCATCCGGGTCAAGCCGGCTCATCTCGAGGTAGGCGATTAATTCATTCAATATGGTTTTGGTACCCAGAAGGGAACCTGCCAAGGGGGCCTCGGGCCACGGAACCCCCATCAACCATACCACCGGCGCCATCAATGCCCCCAGGATACGCTGAAGCGTGACAGGGCCCTCCGCCCACTTCGGCAATAGCCCCAGAATCATGTTGATCAAATGCACGAAGGCCACAAGCACAACCAGCATCGCCACGATGTTGATCAGCAGACTGACCCCTTGCAGGGTGCCCTGAGTGACGGCATCCATGGCATTATGCGCCGCCACGGGTGAGCGCAGCTCGCCGCCGGTCAGCGGTTTGGTTTCGGGTATCATGATCTTGGAAATCATAACAGCGGCCGGCACCGAGATAATGGAGGCTGTCAGAATGTGTCCCATCACATCCGGGATAACGGTACTCAGGATCGAGGCATACAGCACCATGACCGTCCCGGCTATGGTGGCCATGCCGGCGGTCATGAGCGTAAACAATTCACTGCGGGTCATCTGCATTAAATAAGGCCGGATAAACAAGGGCGCCTCGATCATCCCCACAAAAACGTTTGCGGCCACTGCCAGGCCTTCCGTTCCACCGATCCTCATGGTTTTCTTCAAGCACCAGGCAAATCCCTGCACTACGCGGGGCAATATTTTCCAGTAGAACAACAGAGCCGACAATGCACTGATGACCAGAACCACAGGAAGTGCACGGAAAGCCAGAATGAAACTGCTTCCAGGCACGTTGGTTTCAAAAGGCAGCGGCCCGCCGCCAAGATACCCGAAGACCAGGCTGGTCCCAGCCTTGGTGGACGCCTCCAATGCCAGGACAACCCGATTCAAGGCGAGAAAGAGCCGTTGAAATACCGGTACTTTGAGCAACACCCAGCCCACGGCCAGCTGGAGCCCAACGCCTGCGGCAATCAATCGCACAGAGACCCTGGTACGATTTTCGCTCATGGCCCAGGCCAAGGCCGTAAATACGACCAGGCCGGCGATTCCCTGCACGAATGTCATGATCCCTCTTCCTGCAGTAATTCGTTCGCCGCCGCCAGATCATAGGCCTGATCAGGATCGAATCCACCGCCTTTATAAACGGCACGCGCCTGTACAATGGCGGAATGCGGCACCCACCCGTGCGTTTCCCACATCATCAGGTCATCCTGGTTCCATAGGCGAAATTCCGGTTCACCCTCTCCCTGCCGCACGTACATGCGAACCCGCTTGTTTTTCGGAAACGGATAGTAGTAAAGCCCTCGTTGATCTTTCATCGTCGAAACCGGTCCTTTCAAAATACCTGCAGGCCTCGATGGTCACACGCCTGGGAAGTGTTCATTGCGTCTTAATCACCAACCTGCCCGGCTATCCAGGTTAAAAAATCGGGATTGCCGTCGGTAATGGGCAGGGCGGCGATACACGGACACTCATAGTCGTGACGCTCCTTGACTGCCTCGATCAAATCCTTCAAGCGTGCCTGAGTGGTTTTGGCAATCAGAACCGCCTCCTGATCGTCCTTAAATTGATCCTGCCAGATATACATGGAGTTCATGTTGTCAAAAATATTGACGCAGGCCGCCAGGCGGGACTCGACAAGGTAGCGTCCGATATCCCTGGCCTGTGACTTATCACGGGTTGTGATATAGATCAAAAAGGTTTGCATATCGGCACCTCATCTTTTCTTTATCATTAAAATTCAACGGGATGAAATAGGATAATCAGGTGAGTAGACCCTGATTCAACAACTCGGTCATGGCCTGTTGCCCGATTCGATTGACCTGACTCAAGGCTTGGGTCAGGTGGTAGGTGGCCTCCTGTTCAACCTTCGAATCCAGCATCACGCGGGCGTTGTTGAGGTGTTTATCCACCTCCAGCCATATATCGTTTTTGGAGGCCTGACGGGCCAGCTGGGACTCGTTTGTGATCATGGACATCAGACTTCGGACCAGCTGAATGGCCCCTTGCTGATCTTCGATCGTCAAATTCAGTGCCAGCTGCAAACACTGAGAACACCAGATCAGTCCGGTTTTGACTTTTTCGCTCTGTGAAAAGGAAATAATCGCCTCTCTGGCTTGCATGCGCCTGACCTCCTGCATGGGAAATTAGAAGTGGTTTCAAAACCTTCCCTCGAACCCAATACCGGCGTTGGGGAAAACGTTTAATCCTCGGCATACCCGATGTCTGGATGTTTATCCCGCCGACCTTCGGCGGGACGGTTAAACGTTTTTTCCCCGCCTTTTTATCCCGCTGATCTTTGGCGGGGGATCTTGGGTCCGATTGAAGATTTTGAAACCACTTCTATGTTTTCTGTAAATATTAATTTACATTAAATCCCCCTAAGCACGCCAAACTTCGCATAAAAAATATGTTTTATCAAAGATTTTTCTTTCAATCAGAGGGCTTTCATGGCAAATTAGAGGGCCGTTTCGGCCATCCGGACCCTGCGCCGGATGCCCAAAGATGGGATGGAATAGGTCCAATGACGTTTACGAAAAACCTATATCGGTCCAACTTCGAGGGGAAATTCAGAACCGTGCGGGAGAGCCTTGCCTTATGACCCGCAACGACTCCGAGCCGAACCGTACTTCCTGGTCACAAATCAAAACCCTTCTGCGCACCGGACCTGAGTCGATCGAATCGATTGAACTTTCAAAAGAGGCGCATCAGAGCTTCCTTTATGAAAGTCATGGTCTGTTCAACGCCATCGTCGATGCCTTTGACGGGATGATCTATATTTGCTCCATCGATTATCGTGTTGAATATCTAAATGACCGGATGATCGAACATCTGGGATATGACGCCACCGGAGATCTGTGCTATGAGGCGTTTGGCAGACGCAGCATCTGCCCGTGGTGCATTAACCGGCGCATATTAAAAGGTGAAACCGTGCGTTGGGAAGTCATCAGCCCTCATGACGGCCGTTGGTACTATGTGGTCAATGCGCCGATTCAACATACCGATGGAAGCATTTCCAAATATGCCATGATGATGGATATTCATGACCGCAAAAAGAACGAAGAGGAGCTGAAAAAACATCGAGCACATCTGGAGGAGCTGGTCAAGGCGCGCACGGTTGAGCTTTCATATGCCAACGAACAGCTTCGCCTGGAGATCGACGAACGCAAAGAGATTGAAAAAACGCTGCGAGAGAGTCAGCAACGCTACCGAAGCTTGTTCGAGGGATCCCGAGACGCCATTTTCATCAGCGACGCCAACGGTCGCATTCTCGACGTCAATGACGCCGCCGTCCTATTGACCGGCTACTCCAAAAAAGAACTGATCCACAAACTGGTTCAGGATCTTGACAGCAATATCGATCCGAGGGCCTACCGAAAATACTTTAATCGAACTCTGGCCGGAGAAGTCTTCACTACCGAAACCAGCATCAAACGTAAAGATGGCCGAAATGTATTGACCGAGTTCAGCAGCAAACAGATAACCCTGGCAGGACTGCCATGCATTCATACGACCGCCAGAGACATCACGGCCCGCAATGCCGCCGAGGAGGCATTGCGGCGCAGCGAAGCCAAATATCGCGAGCTCGTGCAAAATGCAAACAGCATGATCATCCGTTTCGACACCTATGGACGAATCACCTTCTTCAATGAATATGCCCAGGAATTTTTCGGCTACTCGGAAGAAGAAATCCTTGGCCGCAAAATCATCGACACGCTTTTACCAAAAATCGACAGCAACGGCCGCAACCTGGAAGCCGAATTGGAAAACTTTTTTACGCATCCTGAACAATTTAAAAACATCGCTCTGGAGAATGTCCTGCGCAATGGCGAACGCGTTGTTGTGGCATGGACCAACCGGCCTATTCGCGGAGCGGAAGGTAAAATTGTGGAGTTTCTGAGCGTAGGTGTGGATATGACCGAACGGCGCCGGGCGCGCCAGATGATCCAAACCCTGACTCAGGAATTGCTCAAAGCACAGGAAACGGAGCGCTATAAAATTGCACGTGATCTGCATGACCATATTGCCCAGGACCTCTCCTCCCTGAAAATCGGCCTGCAGACTGTGTTCAATGGAGATCAACCCGGCAAAGAACTGACTCGCGAACAAGCCGATCACCTCATCGAAATTCTGCAACGATCCATTTCCGAAGTCCGCAATCTGGCGTATGACTTGCGACCACCCGGTCTGGATCAGTTCGGCCTGGTGCGAACTTTGTACACCTATTGCGAAGAATTTGCATACAACAACGGCTTTAAAATCGATTTTATCGCCGCAGGTCTGGATGACCTGCATCTTGAAGATGACATTCAGATCAACCTGTACCGTCTGATTCAGGAGGCCCTGTATAATATCAAAAAACACGCCCGGGCCAAAGGCGTCACCATTCGCCTGGTCGCCTCCTCCCCCAACTTGATGCTTCGCATCATTGATGACGGCGTGGGTTTTGATGTCGCCCGCTGGCGGGATAAATCCCACAAAGAAAAACGGATGGGTTTGCAAAGCATGATGGAACGTGTCGGACTGCTGAACGGCAGTATCGACATTCGCTCACAGGATGATAAAGGAACCGCCATTTTCATTACGATTCCCATAAAGGAGCAGCTCCGTGACGCCCAAAACGCAAATTCTGATAATTGACGACCACCCCCTGTTCCGTGAAGGCATCAAGACCATACTTGCAAGAGACGGCCGTTTTGACGTCATAGATGAGGCCGGCACCATAAAAGAAGGCCTGGAAAAAGTGTGCCGAATCAAGCCCAGTGTGGCGCTTGTCGACATTTCATTGCCGGACGGAACCGGAATGGAACTGGCACGTAAAATCCGGATGCAATCCCCCAAGACAAAAATCATGATCTTGAGCATGCATTCCAAAATCGACTACATTGTGGAAGCGTTTCAGGCCGGTGCGACCGGCTATGTCGTCAAAGAATCGGCTGCCGAACGACTGGCGCAAGGTGTAGAGTCAGTAGCGGCCGGCGAATACTACCTGGACAGCTCCATCTCCCAGGAGGTAGTCGCCAAATTGATGACTTCTCCCGTCAAGGAAGCAAAAGTCAGCGATTCGGGATATGGCAAACTCAGCGCACGCGAGCAGGAAATCATGCGTCTGCTCGCCGAAGGCGTCAGCAAAGCCGACATCGCGGATCAATTGTGCATCAGCGTCAAAACCGTTGAAAACCATCGAACCAACATCATGCGCAAACTGGACATTCACAACGCCATGGAGCTTGTACGGTACGCCGCCCGCCTGGGGCTTATCGATGTCGATCTATGGAAAGAGTGACCCGGTAAGCAACAACGTATTATTGCACCTTTACGATGACGATGACGCGTACGAACACGGGCACGATTTTTTCACCTGCATGCCAACCAATCACTTGGTGCCTATGAGGATGGTCAAGGCAGCCGCTTTGAGCCGGTTCACGGGAAATTTTCCCATAATTACTCCAAAAATCCATTAAAAATGAATCAGTTACCTTATTTACATCCTCACCTGATCCACGTATAGTTAAGATCAGCAATTGGGGGTACTGTTTTTCGACATAATTATCAGACAGTTAGTAACGCAATAAGGAAAGGGGTCTAAATGATTTCATCTCCATGTAAAGACTGTCATAAAAAGAACTTGCCCAAAGATGAATGTTTGAAAAGCTGCCAGATGTTGCAGGACATTCAGGGCATGCAGCTGTCACGCAGAGAAAGCAACGTCTACACCGCTGTTGATTTCACGGAAGAGAGTCGCTTTCAGATCGCATCTCCGTTTGCGAGTGCGTTGAATGCCTGCTAAAAAAAGTCTTGCCACATGGGGAATATGTTGATGCGGCGTTCGCATCAGCGGTGATGTTTACCCGCAGTCATTTTGTGACTTTTTCCCACGCCTTGGGATTTTTTCCCGAATGGCGTGTTGACTTGTTGGACTGTATCACAACGAACAATCCTCTCGCAGTAACGTTAGGCTATCGCTCTCATATTGTGCATATGGTTCACTACTATGGGTGATCAAATAAAAACCAATCCATCCAAAGATGTCAAAGAAGACAAAGCGTCGGATTGCATGCAAAATACAGAACACCAAACCATGACCCCTCACAGATACGTGGATATAACGGCCATGATTCGCAGCCTGCAGCGAACGGAAGGACTGACGGATTGCTTTCGTCGCGGTCTATCGGACTGCGACCAGTTGGAATGCGCCTGGCGTCAGTATTGCCTCTCAAAAACAGAAGCCATTGCTCCGGAAAAGGACACCTGATCGTCTCTGTTGAACGAAAGCAATTGATGCCCTCTTTTATTCTCTGCATATCGTGTGATGGAGTGCGCCTGACGGCGCCTCCGACGTCATCCCTGCGCGGTGGGACTCCATAAGCGCTGAGCTGTTTTTTAATGATGAAGCGGAAATAACTTGCCGCTTATGGGGATTGACTCATGCATTGTTTCGCCAGAAATCCGCTAATTTTCGCCGAAAAGCGGACATGCTGCCGGTTCTGCTGACATTCCAGTGCACCGGAAGCAGGTTGCGGTACCGATGTTGCCCGTATCGGCTGTCGATCAGCACGACAACCCCGCGGTCGTTATCCGACCGGATCACGCGGCCTGCGGCCTGCAACACCCGATTGATGCCGGGATACTGATAGGCGAATTCGAAGCCGCATTTCGCTTCTGCCTGAAAATGGTCCCGGATCAACTCCCTTTCCGGACTGATACCCGGAAGCCCCACTCCCACGATCGCGGCGGCAGTCAATCGCTCCCCTTTGAGATCGATGCCTTCGCCGAAGATCCCTCCCATGACGACAAATCCGACCAATGTTCGGCTGACGTGCTCTGAAAATCTGTCCAGAAAGGACTCCCGCTGGTTGTCATCCATATCCGCCGTCTGTACGATAGTCCCGACATCCGGGCACTCCCGGACAAATCGACGGTGTACCATCTCCATGTAGGCATAGGAGGGGAAAAATATCATATAGTTGCCAATCCGCTGGCGGATCAGTGTGTAGATGACCCGGCTGACGCGTCCGCAGGATTCTTCCCGCCTGTGATACAGCGTAGAAATGGTATCGGCAGCAAACACAGCCAGATTGGACCCTGGAAAGGGAGACGCGATGTTGATCCCCTTGGCCTGTTCATCGCTGCCAAGAATGCTGCGGTAATAGGACGCAGGAGCGAAGGTGGCTGAAAACAGGATCGCACACAGACTTCGCCGCCAAGCCTCTCGCAACAGATGCGCCGGATTGATACAGTACAATTTGACCGAAACGTCTTCCCCCGTCGCTTCGTATAAAACCGCAAAGCGTTCATCGTAGATCTCCGCGACTTTAACGAACCGGATACACTCGAAAAACAAGGTCAGCAGATCGGCGCGAAAGTCGCTTGGCTCATTGTGCGTCAACCACTTTTCGGCGACCCATAAAAAGTCCCGGAGGCGCTCCAGCATCGCTTCCGGCAGCTCGGTGTCAACCCGGTGATTGCCGACGTTTCGACACTGACGCCGGGCGGTCGCGAGCCAGGCATTGATGCGGCCAAGAGCCTTGTAGATGGCCGGTTGCCGGTTTTTGAGTCTGCGTCGCAGCACCAGAAACGCCTGCTTGTCCAGCCGGGCTGAAAACATATCGCGCGAGCGGTCCACAAGGTTGTGGGCTTCATCCACAATCACGGCATGGTGCTGCGCCGAATCACCGAACAAACGCTGCAGCATCACGCCGGGGGCAAAACCGTAATTGTAATCGCCGATGACGCAATCGGCCCAGGTGACCAGCTCCAGCGACAATTCAAAGGGACACACCCTGTGCTGACGGGCAACGGCTTCCAAGGTGCTCCTTGTCAGATCGTCATGGGACATGGCGTGTTCCAGAGCCGCATCCACGCGGTCGTAGTAGCCGGCCGCGAAGGGGCACTCTTCCGGTGTGCAGTCGCTTTCCGGGCGAAAGCAAATCTTATCCTTAGCCGTCAAACTGACGGAACGAAGCCTCAACCCCTGCGCCCTGAGCATGGCCAAAGCGCTTTCTGCTGCAATACGGCCGGTGGTGCGGGCGGTAAGATAGACGATCTTAGGCGTCAGTTGCTCCTGCAATGCCTTGACCGCCGGAAACAATGCCGCCATGGTCTTGCCGATGCCGGTTGCGGCCTGAACAAACAGCATGCCTCGATCGCGGATGGTGCGATACACTTCCACCGCCATGGCGCGCTGTCCCGGACGGTAACGCTTGAAAGGAAAAGGCAACACCTGTATCGCCGCATCGCGCAGCGCAATCCATTCGGCCTGGCGGCGAATCCATTTCAGGTAACGCTCGAGAAGCTCCCCGAATAGACGCTCCAATTCGGCGACGTCGACCACCTTCTTGAGCTCGAGCATCCGATGGCCGGGAAGCTGCACATAGGTCAGCTGCAGCGCCACGGATTCCAGGTTGTTTTCAAGGGCCCACAGATACCCGTAGCACTTCAACTGCGCCCAATGAACGGGATTGGATTCGTCTTCCAGCGACGTCAATCCCCTGCGCGTCGTCTTGATCTCTTCAACCACCTGCGGTTCGTCGTCAACATGAACACCGTCGATGCGGCCGCCAACTGAAATAAAATAGTCGGCCCGCTCGATCGTCAGATCCACCGGCACCTCGGCCCGGTATCCTTCTGGCCTCAGGCGTTGTACCTTCTGATGGGCCCGGATACCTTCCATCGGACGCACGCTGCCGAGAAAGTCAAATCGCAAATCTCCCTGACGCATGGTCTGCTCCACCAGGGAGCGAACAGCTATGGCAAATGTCGGTTTCAAGGTCACATGCCTTCAGATCGGTTAAAGATCGAAAAGCGGCGTCACTGGCCGCATCGGTAGGCTTGTGCTGCGGCCGAAGAATAGGTTTTATGCAACCATACAATGTGGGTGGCGTCCATTTGCACGGCCCGGTCCTTGATTCGACGGATCATGGCCACCTTTGCATCGATGGGGAAGGGATTGACAGCATTGGCGGTGTCGGTGATGGTCGCCACCAGAATGCAGTCCCCCACCATCTGCGCTTCGGTTTCAATCAGTTGTGAATACCCGGTGCCGCGCCAGACGGCACAGGCACTCAAGCCAACGAGCAAAACCAGTCCCAGGATAATGGATCTCATGTTGCGATCACTCCGGTCAATCACGTTCGGTTTATTAAACCTATATACACACGCGTGCAAAACAGTGTCAATTTCTGAATCCAGCCCTGGGAAGGTTCTCTCCTGCACAAATCCAACGGAAAAGCCTTGCAATGGCCGGGTATCCAAGTTAGTGGTTGAAAGGCTCGACTGACGGCAACCAAACAGGAACAGAACATGCTATCGAAACCCTTGAACGGCAGCGATATCCGTATAACTCCGATCATCATGGGGACCTGGCAGGCCGGCAAAGCCATGTGGACCGGCATCGACGACAATGAAACCCGTCACGCCGTCCGTGCGGCATTTGACGCCGGAATCACGACTTTCGATACGGCGGAGGCATACGGCAACGGCCACTCGGAACGTATCCTGGGCCAGGGCCTTTCCGGCGTCAGAGAGCGTGCGGTGATCGCCACCAAGGTCTTTTCCAACCATCTGGCATACAAACAGGTCATTCACGCATGTGAACAATCGCTGAAGAATCTGAATACCGACTACATCGATCTGTATCAAATCCATTGGCCTCCGGGCTCTTTCGGCCATCCCCAAACACCATTGGAAGAGACGTTCCGCGCTCTGAGCGAACTGCAGCAGCAGGGAAAAATCCGCGCCATCGGCGTCTCCAATTTCAGTGCCGCGCAGATCCGGGAGGCAGCGTCGTACGGAACCATCGTGAGCCTGCAGCCTCCCTATTCGCTTTTCTGGCGGGCGATCGAAAAAGATACCCTGCCCTACTGCCGTCAGAACGGTCTGAGTGTCCTGGCCTATTCGTCCATGGCACAGGGACTGCTGACCGGCAAGTTCGGCCCCGGCCACCAGTTCGAGCGCGGCGACCACCGCAAGAGCAACCGCCTGTTCCAACCGGACAACTTCGCGCGCGTCCAGGGCGCCTTGCAGCAGCTGCGCCCCATCGCGGCCGCATATGGCATTACGCTGGGCCAGCTGGCGCTTGCCTGGATCATATCCCAACCCGACACCTTCGCCATCGCAGGCGCGCGAAATGCGGCCCAGGCGACGGAAAACGCTGCCGCCGGGGAAGTGAACCTCTCGGCGGAAGACCTGGAAACCATAGACCGTATCGGCCGCACGGTTACCGATGCCCTGGACGACGATCCGCTGCTTTGGAAATAATATGAACCGACCCGCTCGAAAATCGATTCTGTGCCCCAATTGCCGCAAGATTATCAGTGCCGATGAATCCCGCTGTCCCCATTGCGGCATCGCCACCCCCGGCGCCCGCTGGAAGAACAGCCCCCTGACGCGCGGATGGGGCAGCGGCGATCAGCTGGTTCGCATCATCATTTTCACCAATGTCGGCATGTATTTGTTTTCGCTGCTGCTCAGCGCAGGCGGCGGAGCGCCGATGTTTCGCCTGTCTCCCTCGGATGATGCGTTTAAAGTGCTGGGTGCCACCGGAGCCGCCATGATTCCGGCGTTCGGCTGGTGGACGCTGATTTCAGCCAACTTTCTGCACGGCAGCGTGATTCACATTTTTTTCAACATGTTTGCCTTTTTTCAAATCGCTCCGTTGATTACACGCCTGTTTGGCCCGTATCGCTTTTTCGTGATCTTTTTTGTCGGCGGCGTCGGTGGTTTTCTGGCCACTTACGTTGCGGGCACTCCGGTAACTGTCGGAGCTTCGGCCGCGCTGTGCGGTTTGATCGGCGCCGCCGTGTTTTATGGAAAAGACCGCGGCGGCCTCTTCGGGCAGACAATTTACAAGCAGATCGGGGGGTGGGCCATCGGCATCCTTGTATTTGGATTTCTGGTCCCGCGGGTGGACAACTGGGCCCACATCGGTGGAATGGTTTTCGGCGCCCTGGCGGCGCTGGTGATGGGATACAATGAAAAAAAACGGGAGAGCCTCGCTCATCGAACAGTGGCCGGAGCCTGCATGGTCATCACGGCATTGACACTTGGCCTGTCCCTGTTGCGCGGCCTGATCTTCCTCGTTCGATAGTGTGTGTAAGCATGAGCGATCTTCGTGCAGCCAACAGACTTCGACATTGCGTCATGAACCGACTGTACGACTGGTTCAAACAATACCCGTTGGCATCGATCGAGCTGCGACAGTTGTCGGACGCGTGCGATACCGATGCCGGGCAACTGAACTGGAACCTGGCCTATCTTCACAAAAAAGGATGGATTGAATTGGATCTGTCCATCGACTGCCCGCCATTCATCTCCTGCACGGCACAAATCTCGGCTGAAGGGATCGACTTGATTGAGGATGCAGCCGAATTCGAGGCTCGATTCACACATCAATCAAAGGAAACATCATGACGGATCTGAAACGCACATGTTTGTTTGAGCGTCATGCTGAACTGGGCGCTCAGATGGTGGAATTCGGCGGCTGGGACATGCCGGTGCAGTATCCGACGGGCATTCTGAAAGAGCACCTGGCAACCCGATGCCGAGCCGGCTTGTTCGACATCTCCCATATGGGGCGCTTCGACGTCAGCGGCGCCGATGCGCTGGCCTATCTGCAACATTGTCTGACGAACAATGCGGCCGCTCTGGAACCCGGGATGAGCCAGTACACTTTTTTGGCAGACCCTGAAGGCGGGGCCGTTGACGACGCCTACCTCTACCGGTTCTTCGACGATCGGTATCTGCTGGTGGTCAATGCCGCCAACAGCGCCAAGGATTGGGAGCATCTGTCGCGTCTGACGTCCGTTTTCGGCGATGTCCGGATCGAGGATCTTACGCGGGAAGTGGCCATGCTCAGCCTTCAAGGTCCGCAATCAAAGCAGATGCTCAGCAGCATCATCGGCTCGCACGCCTTGCCGGATCCCCTGCGCAACTGCCTGAGTGTCGCCGTATACGAACAAACCGAGCTGTGGGTGGCCCGCACCGGGTATACCGGCGAACCGCTGTGTTTTGAGCTGTTCCTGCCGGCGGCCAAGGCGCTGTCGATGTGGAACGCCCTGCAGGACACGGGAGCGCAGCCCGTCGGTTTGGGCGCGAGGGACACCTTGCGCCTGGAAGCGGGGCTGCCGCTGTACGGGCATGAACTGGGTGAAGATCCTGAGGGCACCCGGATTCCCATCTATGCACTGGCACAGGCGCGGATGGCCGTCAGTTTCGCGCCCCAAAAGGGGGACTACCTGGGAAGATCGGCTCTGGAGCGCCAATATGCCTCTTTGAAGGCCGTTGTCGACGGACGACCCGGCCAGGCCGTTCATCTTCCCCGGCTGGTTCGACCCTTTGAATTACTGGATAAAGGCATTGCTCGCTCCGGTGCACGGGTATTCTACCAGGGCCGACCCGCAGGCTTTGTTACCAGCGGCACCATGGTGCCGCAGATTCAGTTTGAAGGCCGGGGGCTGGAAGCCAAACTAAGCGATGGCAGCTCCCGCCGCGCCATCGGCCTGGCGCTCATCGACAACCACATCCCCGACGGTGCCCGCGTGGCCGTTGACGTGCGCGGAAAACAACTTGCGGCAGGCATTATGCCCTACCTGCTGCGCAGCGAAGCGCCGCCCTTTGCCCGCCCCATCACCTTCGACGATTACATCAGAAACGGCTCCGATGACATCGACCCGGCGCCGGATACGGCAACAGCACGCAGTTGGGTGCTCCGGGCGGTCGAAAACACCATCTGGCGACAGCAAGAGTGCATCAACCTGATCCCCTCCGAACAAACCGCCAGCCGGGTCGTGCGCATGCTCTCGATCATGGATCCTGCCGGTCGGTATGCAGAGCACAAGCCGGTCAAAGCGTTCAACGATGTCGACGTCTTCTATTATCAGGGTACCGAATTCATCGCCGCGGTCGAACGCGAACTGGTGAATCAAATGTGCATCTTCTTAGGCTGCCGCCAGGTCGAAACACGTCCCATTTCCGGACAGATGGCCAACATGGTCGTTTTTTCCGCCCTGCTGGACTATCTCAATCGCGCCGATCGGCGATCCGAGCAACGACGCATCCGCCGGGTCATGAATCATCACATCATCAGGGGCGGCCATCTGAGCGCGCAGCCCATGGGCGCCCTGCGAGATTTCGTCATGCGAGATCCCCGGACCGAACACGCCGCGGTCGTCAATTTCCCCGTGCTTCCCGACAATCCTTTTCAGGTGGATCTCAATGCCTGTGAAGAGCTCATTCAGCGCCACCGCCCCGAGTTGATCATCCTGGGAAAGAGTATGACCCTGCACAAAGAGCCGGTGGCTCAGATGCGCCGGATCATCGACGCACTCGATCTGGATTGCATGCTGATGTATGACATGGCGCATGTGCTGGGACTGGCCGGACCCCATTTCCAACAGCCCTTTGCAGAGGGCGCGGACCTGGTGACCGCATCGACGCATAAGACGTTTTTCGGCACCCAGCGGGGTATCGTCGCGCTCGATCTCGATCCCGAAGGCGATCTCGAGCTCTGGGAAGCGATATCGAGACGCGCCTTTCCGGGTTCGGTGAGCAACCACCATCTGGGGACACTATTGGGCCTTCTGCTGGCCGCCATGGAACTCAATGTATTCAAAGACGCATACCAGAAGCAGGTGGTGGCCAATGCCAAAACCCTGGCCAAGGCTCTGGCCGACACCGGCCTCGATGTCGCCGGTGATCCCGCCATCGACTATACGGAGACCCATCAGGTCATCGTCAATGTGGGGTATGCCAAGGGGCCGGAAATAGCACGCGCCCTTGAAGCCAATCATATCATCTGCAATTACCAGGCTGCGCCCGAGGAGGAAGGTTTTACCGCTTCAGGAGCTCTAAGGCTGGGGGTTGCTGAAATGACGCGCTTCGGCATGCAGGCGGCCGATTTTCAAACTCTGGCTCAACTCATGGCCGATGTGATCCGCGACCGGAAACAGGTTCGACAAAAAGTCATTGACTTGCGCCGCAATTTTTTGCAGATGCAGTATTGCTTTTCGGAAAAGGATCTTAATGGGCTGCTGGAGCAAATGAAAGCCCTGATGTGACGGATCGCGCGCGCGTTTCGATACGGCGACTGCCGGGCCGCGGCGGATTCCCGACGCAAACGATAGACGGCACGTCGATCATCATTTTTACCGCGTGCCGGCCGCGCGGTTTCAATAAAAACCATCAAATCTTATTGGAGGAAAGCTCGATGCGCAAATACTCTCTGATCGCATTATGCCTTATCATTACGGTGCTGTTGACAGGCGTATGCAACGCCGCAGTTTACCATACCGTCAAAAAGCGTCTGAAGTTGGACAGCACACCCATCGACATCAAAATGTCAGCCGGCGGCCGCTGGCTTTACGTATTGACCAAGGAAGGCGATCTGCGCGTCTATTCCTACCAGGGCAACTTCATCGGGAAGTTCGAAGTTGGCAAATCGTTTGACCAGATTGAACCGGGAATAACGGATGAGGAAGTCTACCTGAAAAGCGAAAAAATGAAGACGATCCAGGTCATCGATGTGACCTTCAGGCACGCGATTGACAGCAAAGATTCGCCCTTTAAGGGCAGCGCCGATGCACCGGTAACCATCGTCGAGTATACCGATTTCGAATGCCCCTATTGCGCCCGCCTGCAAAG
This sequence comes from Desulfobacteraceae bacterium, assembly GCA_050291625.1. GTDB lineage: Bacteria > Desulfobacterota > Desulfobacteria > Desulfobacterales > Desulfosarcinaceae > JARRKU01. The sequence continues at coordinate 10,495 of JBNKKC010000140.1, read as the reverse complement.
CATGTTCGATGAACTGCTCCGTCTGTACCCCAAGGAAATCAAGATTGTCTACAAAAGCTTTCCACTCAGCAGCCACGCCCATTCAGGTAAAGCCGCCGCCATCGGCATGGCTGCTCACCTAAAGGGCAACTTCTGGCCTGTTCACGACCGCATTTTTGAAAACTACCGCCGCTTGAATGACGAAAGGCTCGCGCAGATCCGAAGCGAGTTCGGTTTCGACACTCCGGAGTTCGAGAAGCTGATGAATTCAAACGATGTTCAGAAAATGATCCGCAGCGACATTGCACAAGGCAAAAGCATCGGTGTCAAAGGCACGCCCACGGTGTTTATCAACGGCAAGCGCGTCCTGAACAAAAGCTTCGAAGGACTCAAACAGGCCATCGATCAGGCTTTGGCCGTCATCGGCAAAAAGTAACGCCGGATACACATCGATTCATGCATGACAGCAGATCCCGCCCTTGCTGCGATATCTGCTGTCATAGCCGATCAACCGGCTGCGCTTATTGTCTTCGACAATCGATCCGCCGCCTTCAGCAAAGTGGGAATGCGGTGGGCGCCATGCATACCGCGGATGACATCTGCAGCGGCCTGTTTCGACATCCCGACGGCGGTAATGAACAGCGGCCGCCGGGAACTCCCGCGAACAACGGCGATCTCCCCTTCCGCAGGGCCATATTTGCTTTTGGCAACGCCTAAAACGGCAACCCGTCGCCCCAAACGATCAAACAGGTAGCGGCCCAGCGCGGGCCGGTTCCGTCCGAAGGTCACGTATCCATCCACAATGATGCAGGTCAATGTCTCACGAACCCGATCCAGAACCGCTTCCAGCGGCCTCAGCTCCCGTTGAAAGAATCTGCCCGGCACATAATTCGCCTCAATCGGCATTCGATGCGCATAGCGGGCCAGAGGTTCCGCTGCTGCCCATTCGGCGAATACCACCGCTGCCGCCTGCGCCATCCGATCCCGATAATAGACGTCCAGTGCCGCAATCATGGCCCTTTCGCTCCATCTATTTCATCCGTCCGACTTGACCCAAGTCATGGACATACATAATTTATGCATTACAATAAATGCCACCTGTTATCAATGTGCCACCGGCTTCAAACGGTCTGTGTGCCATTCAAGGATAGAGGATGCCTCATGCAGACACACCAAGCCGACCATGTCATACTGCCTCTGAAATTCGATAACCATATCAATCAGGATGTCAAGCGCTGCTACCATTGCCGCTGCTGCAGCAGCGGCTGTCCCTTCATTGCCGCCATGGACTATCCCCCCAACGCCGTGATCCGGTTGCTGCAGTTCGGCATGCTCGATGAGGCCCTGTCCTGCAGCACCATCTGGGTCTGTGTCGCCTGCAACACCTGCGCAACGGAGTGTCCCATGGCCATCGATATCCCGAATATGATGGATCAACTGCGTCAAATGGCCGTGCAAAACGGCGTTGCCATAGCCGAACCCGATGTGCTGCGATTCCATCAGACCGTGCTCGATTCCGTCGAACGTTACGGACGCACCCATAAACTGGAGATCATGCTGCGCTTCAAATTGACCACCCGGCGGTGGCTTCAGGACTGGCAGGCCGGTTTGAAAATGCTGGCCAAACGCAAGCTCGATCTGCTGCCGTCGCGAATCAGGAACACCGATGCTATTTCGCCTTTTTTCAAATCGTTAGCGGGGAAAAAATAATGGCTGACAACGTATATTCCTATTTTCCGGGCTGTTCACTGGCCACGACAGCCAAAGAGAACAACGCCTCGCTGTTTCATTTTGCCGACCGAATGGGAATTGAACTGATTGAGCTGGAAGATTGGAACTGCTGCGGCAGCTCATCCGCCCACAGCATCAACGGTGAATTGGCCGACCAACTGGCCATGCGCAACCTTTCGCTGGCGCCGGAAGGCCGCCCCTTACTGATCGCCTGCCCCAGCTGCAACCTGCGCCTGCAGCATGCACAGATCAAACTCAACACCGACGCCGACGCACGGAAAAGATATCGCGGACTTTTCGGACGGGAGGCCGACCCCGATCTGACCATCCTCCATTTTTTCGATCTGCTGGACCGCATGGATTGGAAGCAAATCAACAACCGAAGCGACAATTGCCTCAAAGGGCTCAAATTTGCGCCATATTACGGCTGCATGCTGGCCCGGCCGCCTGCCATGCGGCATCAAAAAAACTACCACGGCATCATGGAACGCATCATGACCGGCCTGGGAGCAACGGCGCTCTCCTGGGGATACGCATCCCGATGCTGCGGCACCTTCCTGTCGGTGGTGCGTCCCGATGTGGTCGCACCCATGGTCCATCAAATCGTGGGGGACGCAAAACGCAACGACGCCGACTGCATCGTCACCGCCTGTGCCATGTGCCATCTGAACCTGGAACTGCGCAGCGATCCAAACAACATGCTGCCGATTTTCCACTTTTCGGAAATCCTGGCTCTGGCCATCGGCGATCAAAACGCCAACGCCTATTTTGAACGTCACCTCATCGATCCACGACCGATGCTGGCGCGCTGCCACCTGAGCACCTAAGATGCAAATGTGACTTGCTGCTTGTTTCTTTTTTCTTATCTTCCATTCTTTTCCTTTTAGGGGGATTTCCCGACATTGTGCGCCAGTGGACGGGAAAGCCTCCCAGGTCCTTACAAATAGTCATTTCGACGGATTTGGCGGACTGCCTGGCTATGGCTCCCACTCGTATCGTTTCTTCCTTCTGGATCCCTTTTTATAAGAGGGATCTTGTTGGGGAACCAGGATATCATTGAGATACACTGCGTTCAATCTTTCAATTGTTTTTATTGAGGCCTTATTATCAGGATCACTTGTTAGAATGACTTTATTGTAAAATTTTTTAACAAAAGGTCTTATAGCATTGCAGGCAAAATAGGAGTAATGATTGCCACGATACTGTGGTAGAATTTCATAACCTATGTGGCCGACACATTGCCTTATGTGACGCGTGTCACCAACTTTAAAATTGATGTGACCTACAGTTGTTCCATCTTTGACTGCAACCTTAAAATGATAGAAAGATACCAATTCTCCACCTGGCTCAACTTCAATTAGTGTATCAAAAATGAGTCTAACAGGCCCGAAATTCATATTTAAAGGCGGTTTTACGTTCATATTTTCAGAGCCATATAGAGGTTATGCTTTTTCAAATGACCTAATCCAACTGCAAGAAAATTTAACAACCCAGCAATCCAGGCTTTCCGGGTTTTTCAATCACAGCGTCATCTCCATTATAGTAAAAACACAACATTGGGGGCGCACCGAGGGAACCGAGTCGGCAACAGTTCTTCGGCATCCCCATTCTTTTTAATGTATCTTCAGATTCAGGATATCTCTCATTAAGTGAAAATGATTGTTGTGCAAACAAATATGATAACCTCCCTGGTTGATGGGTACTATTATATCTCTGATTTTATGACACATATTTCCAAACGAAGCAACAATTCGGAGCCGGCGCCGACGGATGCATCCGCTGCCGTTTCAGGCTTATCCCGCCCCGGATCGCGGGTCAGAATTCGTTGGACGATTCGAACCAATAACGACCTTGTTTGATAATGACATTGGGTGGCGTGTGTCGGTATGCGGTAAACCAATCATAACCGTCCTTCAAGTTCAACCAGAAACCGATCCAGGGAGATCCGTGGTGGCGCTGCATGTTTTGTCGGTTCATCCGAAACGGGAAGATATGGACCCTGAAAAAGGGTTGGCCGTTTCGCAGGGCGGCGTCGGCCAGGGTGTAGATCGTTTCCATTGAGCGGTCGGTCATGGCATAGCATCCGATGGAGACGCAGCTGCCGTGGACCATGAGCGCGCCGCCGGTACGGCCATGGGCCCTGTCATAGGGGTTGGGGTAGCCCAGATTGAAGGCCAGATGAAATCGAGAAAAAGGGTTCATCTGACTCGGGGCAACAAAATAGAAGCCTTCGGGTGCTTTTCCGTCTCCCTGCCTGAGTTTCGGTCCCAGACCCTTTCCTCCAAAGGTGCAGATTGAAAAAGACTCGAAGCGTTCATATCCGGACGGTTTCTTCAGCCACACTTCCAGAACGCGTTCGGCTTTGAAGATACGGATGAAAAGGGGCGCTCCCCAATCGAAGCCTCTGCCTGCCAATTGTTTCCGCAGAGGAGCCTGCTGGTGTGCGATGGCCTGCCTGGAGCGTGGACTCGACGGTGGGGCCTGGGCCATTGCGGGCGGACTGAGCAACAAGAGCAGCATGATCAGAATTGAAAGCATTACTTTCGCGGGTCTGCAGTCTTGACGGCTAAACGTGATGCTCTTTATTTTCTCTTTGCATGCACCGGGACGCTTTTCAGCGGCACCGGTGCATGCGAAGTCTTTGTTCGCTTCAAATGCCATCCAACACCTTTTTGGCCTCTTCGACAGCCTGTTCGAACGGATCTCTCTCGCGTCGTGCTTCAAATGTGCGCCGCCTGATCGGGACGATGAAAAAGTAGAGGGACTGAATCAGGAAAAAGAGGCATATCGTCAGGGCCCACGCCACGGAGGAGTGGCCTCCGAAAAAGAGCAGCAGGCCTGCAGCACCCCCCAGGGTGAGCACCTCTGCCGACAGGGCTCGCAGCGGCGTCCCCTGAAAGCAGATGCCGCTGCGCATCCAGGCGAAAACGCCCATCGCCAGAATGAAAAAACTGCTGTAAGTTCTCGGCCACAACGCCGATCCCATTAAAATCGCCAACGGAAAGAGCAGTGGAAGCAGACGGACACCGCTCCAGCGCGCCATCAACACTCCATAAATCGCCAGATCGACCCACAGCATCAGCTTGAACGCCGCGGGCCAGTAAAGATAGAGGCTAAGCACAGAGGCGGCGGGCACAACCGCGAGTCCACTGAGCACGGCGTAGACGATGGTGGTTCGCACAGGATGTTTCATGGCGCACCCCCTTCCTGCATGGCCTCTTTGCGCTGAAGCAGTTCAAGCTCGATCTCTTCTTCGGTCGGGGCCCCCCAAGCCTGAGACGGACTGTCTTCAACCAAGATGTCATCAAATCCCCCCGACCGCGCCTGTTGGCCAAAGGCAGCTACCTTGACTTTGAGCTGGTCGTATTGCAGCCGCTGCCGGGCCAATGTTTCGGACAAGTCGTTCTTTTCCCGTGACAAGGCGTCGATCTGGAGCTTGAGCTGCTCGCAACTGCCCTGGAGGGAACGGCGTTTGCGGATCAGCATGCGGGCGATATCGTCTTTTTCCCTGCGGACGGCCAGGTCGAGATCGCTTTCCAGCTTTTGGATCTCCTCTTCGCGCCGGCCAAGACCGCTTTCGGCCTGTCGGATTACCTGCTCAATCCGGTTCAACCGGTTGTCTTTATCTTCCAGGCTGGCTTCCATTTCTCTGAGATATTGTTTGAGCAGCAGCCCTTTGTCTTCCAGTTGGTCCATGACGCCGTGGACGTCGGCCTTGAACAAACGCATCATGCGTGACAGAATGGCCATAATTTCCTCCTTTACTTTTTATCGCGGCGGATTTGATAGCTTTCGTATTGCAGTGCCTTGGAGTGCTGTTTTTTCTTCTCGGCGACTGCTGCCGGTGCACCTCTAAAGGTGTCTTCCACGCTCTGGCGCAATATCGTCACATCCTTGTCCAGGTTTTTTGCGACCTTGGCCGATCCGACGGCCGCGTTGACGCTGCGATTCCGGTCTTCATATTCCTGGATCCTGGTCAACGCCTGCTCTTTCCGGCCCAAACGGATGGCGTCGGCCACCTCTTCCTTGAGTTGGCTGTAATCTTCCCTGATCACCTGCTCGCCCCATTCTGCTTTGTCGATGCTGGCCGTGACGGCTTTTTGATCGGCCAGGCAGGCCAATGAAAGTTCGGCGTCATAGGTCAATTGACGTGATACGCCGTTGTCCATGAACCGCGCCTGAAATGAACCGATTTCAAAGCGGCGCTCCTTGTCCGTGGGCACCTGGAAGGTGAGATAAAGCGTGCGCTGCTGTCCGGAGAGAAGATCACCGGGACGTACCACGGCGACATCGCCCTGGGTGGTGATCGGATAGCCGCCGGCATTGACCAGTCGCACCCCTTCGGACTGGGGAATGCGAATTTCCAAACCGGATGCCGCAACCGTGCGCGTGGCCTGAAGCTCTTTGTCGAAAACCTGGGCGAACGTCTGTGGGTCTTCCAGAAAATAGTAGCGGCCGGCTCCGTGATCGGCGATGGTGGTCATCAGGATTTCATTGAAGTCCAATCCCACGCCGACGGTGCTGACGGTAAAATGTTGCTCTGCGGCACCGGCTGCCATTTCGCCAAGAGCCACGGGATCGGTGATGCCCTGATTGGCCAAACCATCCGATATCAAAATCAATTTACGCTGCCTCTCCCGGGTCGGGGCCTGCATCAGCGCGGAAATACCCTCGGAGAGGCCTCCTCCCAGGTTGGTGCCGCCGCCTGTGAAGACCTGCCGGACGGCCGCTGCGGCCTGTCTGCGATGGACATCGGTCATACTGGTCAGGGGCCAGACCGTGTTCACCTCGTTGGAATAGACCACCACAGCCAGCCGGTCGTTGCTGGTCAGCCGCTCGATCAAACGCTGCACGGCCAGGCGGGCGTCGTTGATTTTCTGACCGCTCATCGAACCGCTGCGGTCCAATACCACCACCAGGTCCGCGTGTTGCGGCGGGGGTTGATCGGACCGCAGGATGTCATCGGCGGCAAGGGTCAGGGCCACCGAGGCTCTGCCGTCAGATCCTTTTAAGACTTTGTCCTGCACGAGGTTGACGGTCATCGAGACAGGTCCCTGCTTGGCAGCCGCCGAGGCATCGCCGCCCGACCGGTCATCTCTTGCGCTGACGTATGCGAGGGCACCTCCCGTTAAGATAATCAACGCCATAACCGCCACAAAACTTCTTTTAAACATGTTCATTTGCTTTACTCCTTTCGCGATGATTACGTTGTTCATGAACGTTTTCATTAGCATCTGACTGCAGTGTAAAATTTCTGGGAGAAAAGACAATTCAAAGAAATGCAAAAGGTTGCCGCGGTTTTTTTACATAAGTTTTGCTTTTCAATCGGCAGTGGATAATGTAAAAGATACAGCAGGGAAACGAGATTTCTCATAGGCTTTTGATTCTTTTATTTGGCAAGGAAAGAGCTCCCAATGATGAGACAGCCCAAAGCCCGCATTCTGATTGTTGAGGATGATCCGGCGATTCTGACCGGACTGCAGGACGTATTGGTGTTCAACGGTTACACGGCGGACGGCGAATCGGATGGCGGACAAGGTCTGGCCACAGCCATGGCCCAGGCCTATGACCTGGTCTTATTGGACGTCATGCTTCCCACTCTGGACGGCTTTTCCATTTGCAAACAGTTGCGGGAGAAAAAGCCCGGCCAGGCCATCATCATGATAACGGCCAAAGGCTCGGAAGACGATGTGGTGGCGGGATTCAAGGCCGGGGCGGACGACTATATCAGCAAGCCGTTTTCCCTCCGCGAGCTGATGGTGCGGGTGGAAGCCCTTCTGCGACGCAGCGGAAAACAATTGGGAGACGAGCAGATTTCGTGCGGCGGAATTCTCTTTGACGGCCTTAATCTGAGGGCAAGCTGCGGCGAGAAATCAGTCGATTTAACGCGGCGCGAAATGGATATCATGGTCTATCTGTCTCGGCACCGCCAGCGTATCGTCAGCAAGAAAGAGCTGCTCACCGAAGTGTGGCACTATGCCGACGCCGATATCGAGACCCGAACCGTCGACATCCATATCCTCAAGCTGCGCAAAAAGATCGCCGATTTGCATCCGGAAGTCGAACTCATTCAGACGATTCGGGGCGAAGGTTATAGGCTTTAAGAGAATGTTTTTGGCGGCGTTATCGGTCGTCGCGGTTCCTCCCTCTGGCCTTGCCAAAAACATTCTCTTAAAGCCTATAACAGAGTAATACATAGACCGAATGGAGCCGGGATAATGACGCGGCTGAAAACCCTTTTCACCATTTTTTGCCTGGTGATTTCGATCCCCCTGGCGTTTGTCATCTGGCAGACCTACCGCGGTGTGGCGCGAGAAGAGCGATCCCAGTTGCGCTTTTTCAGTGAAACGCTGTTCGACGACATGCAGGCCGATCTATCGAAACTGGTTCAGCGGGAAGAGAACCGGGCGGTGGATGAGTACCATCACACCCTTGCCGACGCCGGAGGAGGCAAACATCCCTCCCCCCTGTCCGAAATGCCTCGAGAAAGCTATATTATCGGCTATTTGCAGAACAACCCGGACGGATCGTTCCAGACCCCCCTTGTGGCGGATATGGGACGCGTTCCGGTTCAGCGGCGCACAATTGTAGAACAGCTTAAGATCATCAACACCATTTTCAACCGCAGAAAATTCGCATTGTCCAAACGACAGCCGCGGGAGGAAACGGCCGAGGCGGAGGCAACCCAGGAGGTCCGCAAGGTTGCCAAAGATGATTTTGCAGACCGTTACGTGGCCCGGCCGAAGCAGAAAGTCTCAAAAGGGTATCTGGGGAGAAAAACGCAGCGCGTTGAAACGATTACCGCGGATCAGGCGCTGAATCTGTCCCGGGAAGACGAGTCGCTGCTGGGCTCACGCCGGTTGAAAGAACAGCGAATGGCGCCGCAGGAGAATGCCACAAACAGGTCGGGCGGCATCCCGGCACCGCAATCCTCTTTACCGGAGCCCTCCGTCGCAGTGCCGGTGACCGAGCATTCGCAAGCAGGCAACACCGAATCCAACCGTTTTCAAGTGGAAGTCGCCCCGCTGCAGTCGGTGCAGATCGATCACGACCGTTTCTTTATCTTCAGACGCATCGCCGTCAGCAACCAGATCTACCGCCAGGGCTTCGTGGTACAGGCCCGGCCGTTTCTGCAATATCTGGCGGATACGTATTTCGCATCCCAACCCATGGCCCGATTCAGTCGCCTCAGCCTGCAGATCGAAGCCAACGGCGTCACCCGGGAGGCAGCCGCCACCGGAACTGTACCCGAGACCGTGGCGTTCGATGTGCGGCGGACCTTTCCGGCACCATTCGATTTTTGCAGCGCCATCGTGCAGGCCGGAGCCATACCCACTTCTCCGGCACGACGGACCTTGAATGTGGTTCTGGCCGTTTTCGGATGTTTCACCCTGCTGGGGCTGTTTTTCATCTACCACAGCGTTCGCACCATCGTGGAAGTATCCGAACGCCGGTCGCAATTTGTCTCTTCCGTCACCCACGAACTCAAGACCCCCCTGACCAACATACGTATGTACATCGAAATGCTGGAACAGGGGATCGCGGCAAATCCGGAACGCGAACAGGACTATCTTCAAATCCTGGGATCGGAAAGCTCCCGCCTGTCGCGCCTGATCAACAACGTGCTGGAGCTGTCGAAGCTTGAAAAAAAACAGCGCCACCTGAATATGCAACCGGGAACCCTTGAGGCGGAGTTCAAGGAAGTCGAAAAAGTCATGGCGCCCAAATTGAAACAGGAGGGCTTTTCGCTGACCATCGAAACGCGGAAAGTACCTGCCTTTCACTATGACAGCGAGGTGATGATTCAACTTTTAATCAATTTGATCGAAAACAGCGTTAAATTCGGTCGTCAATCACCGCAACGCAGGATTTCGATCCGGGCCGTATCGCAGCAGGATTGGGTGCGCATCGCCGTGTCTGATACCGGTCCCGGCATCCCGCGCAAAGCGCTGAAAAAAGTATTCGGAGACTTTTATCGAGTGGACAACGACCTGACCCGCACCACCGGCGGTACCGGAATCGGCCTGGCGCTGGTCAAAAAATTTGTCGGCGCCATGAGCGGCCGGGTCCAGGCGGTCAACAACGAAGGCCCGGGCTGTACGATCATTCTGAGCCTGCCTGCTACGCCCCCCACAACACCAGCGTAAGCGCGGCGCACACCCCCACAAAGGCCGCCATTACAAGGAAATCAAGCACGCCACCGCAAACATGCCGCCACATCAACCCGTTCCTTTCCATCAACCCTTTCGGATCCTAATTCGTGTCTATCCAGAAAAAGCCATTTTCTGGATGGAGGTGTCAGGTGTTAGCCCTTGGCTGTTCGTCCAGCCACTTCTAATTCGCACAATGACTGTTGAAGAACTCCACCGCTTCTTCCGCCGAATCAAAGTAGATCCAGTCCCTTTCAACAACGCCGTCCTGCAGACGCGTGCGCTCGATGGCCACATTGCCGTGGTATTCAAAATATTCCTGATAGTCCTGATAATCGATCATTGCCGTCATGATGTCCTCCTTTGGTCGGTGATCGTTTCATTGTTTGAATCGACTTTATCAGGCGTGTGTGACAGATCCGGTCACACCGAAATAGAAAAAATCATTTTTTGATGAACTCGTAAAAAGTCTCAATACCACTGTAAGCGTCATTCCGGCGAAAGCCGGAATCCAGTCATTTCAGACAGTTCTGGATGCCGGATCAAGTCCGGCATGACGACAATCGGACTTTTTACGAATTCATCATTTTTTATAGACTCAACTTTCGGCTTTCGCCACTCCTCTGCAGGAGGTA
>JBNKKC010000139.1:0-12762 GCA_050291625.1 Desulfobacteraceae bacterium | reverse complement strand
TCAAACACTCCAGCAGAGGCTGAATCCGCAGGATGCGTACGTCGCCCGAGGGGATGTCCGTTTCGGCATGCATGACAAGGTCATGCAGATCCGCAACAACTACGACAAAGAGGTGTTTAACGGCGACCTGGGCCGCATCACGCATATCGATGCCCACAGCAGGAAGGTTGCCATCCGGTTTGACGGCGGGATCCTTGAGTACGATTTCAACGAGATGGAAGAACTGGTGCTGGCCTACGCCATCTCCGTTCATAAATCACAGGGATCGGAATACCCGGCCGTGGTCATCCCGGTGAGCACGGCGCATTATGTCCTGTTACAGCGAAATTTGATCTATACGGCCCTGACGCGTGCCAGACAACTGGTGGTCATGGTCGGCACAAGGCGGGCATTGGCCATGGCCGTCAAAAACGACCAGCCGCAGAAACGCCACACCCTGCTGGCGCAGCGACTGGACGGTGTTCAATGATCGATGCGGTCCACCTTGCCGTTTTCATCGAAGTGGATCTGCAACTGGCGATGGCGGTTCCGCCAGTACGTCCATGTGTTTGAATCCAGACTCGGGGTCCTGTGGGCCGCGGGATAGCCCAGGGCGATCCGGACACCGTCTTTGCTCATGCCGACATAGGCTTTACCGGCACGGATGCCTTTGCGGTCGATCTCACTCAGGTCATCCAGCGGCACTTCCGATGGTGAGGTGATCAAATCGATATACTCTCCGGGTGTTGCCAGCGCGTTGCGCTGATTCAATTCAAAATAGACACGGCGCCGGGTATCCAGCGTTATAAAATAGAATCCGCCGCGCCAGCGTCCGGTGCGGATCGGTGTATTGACCGGGATCACCATGTGGCCGGCACCCGGATTGGTCCAATTGGAATAGCTGGCCTTGATATCTCGGGCTCCCCTTTGAGCATGGATATTGTTTTTCAAGTAGAGCACCTTCGGTCCGCCGCATCCGCATATGACCGCGCCGATTACAAACAGTGCCGTGACAGAGAAAACTCTTCGCAAATCGATCATTTTTGACTCCTCACCAATTATCTGTTCTTTCGTTGTTTCAAGAGCGCTGCGGCCTAGTCCGAACCAGGTTGGTCCTTCAGCCGCAGGGTGAAATAGTCTGGCAAATGTGGCCTGCAGATAGTATCAAACCTCCCCTCAGATGATAATCGGGTATTGAAACCATTTCTAACGTTTTGGAAATTTTCTGTCAAATCCAACCACCGGAGCCACGGCGCCCATCGCCTCCGTCGATCCTCGTAAACATGATTTCGGGCGGGAGCGGCATCGTTTCTGCACGCCTTGACAGCATGGAACGGTGCATCCTATAATCCTTTTTTTTTAAACGCAAAATGCCCTTATCCGATCATGAAAGGCAAGCCGATGACCTTCACAGCTCTCGAGGCCGTATCACCGGTGGACGGCCGCTATCGTCGGGCCACCGAATCCCTGGCAGGTTATTTCAGTGAAGCGGCACTGATCAAATACCGCATCCGGGTTGAGATTGAATATTTTATTGCGCTTTGCCGGCTCCCGCTGCCTCAGCTCGAGGGACTCGCTGAGACAAAATTCAATGATCTCAGAGCGCTGTACCGTGATTTCGATCTGCGCAACGCCCAGCGCGTCAAAGCGATCGAAAAAACGACGAATCACGACGTCAAAGCCGTTGAGTACTTTATCAAAGAGCAATTCGATCAGCTGGGGATCGGAGAGTATAAAGAGTTTATTCATTTCGGCCTGACATCACAGGATATCAACAACACGGCTATGCCGCTGGCATTGAAGGAGGCCTGGCACTCGATTATGAAACCCGCCCTGCAGCATGTGACGGCGGACCTGACGGAAAAGGCCCAATTATGGAAAAAAGTCCCCATGCTGGCCCGGACGCACGGCCAGCCCGCCTCTCCGACTCGGCTTGGCAAGGAGCTGTACGTCTTTGTCGAGCGTTTGACGCATCAGTATCGGATGCTGGAAGCAATTCCGTTCGGAGCTAAATTCGGGGGCGCCACCGGAAACCTGAATGCCCATTTGGTGGCCTATCCCCAGATTGACTGGATCGCGTTTGCAGATCAGCTGGTCAATAAAACGCTCGGACTGTCGCGGACCCGAATCACCACCCAGATCGAACCCTATGATCACCTGGCGGCTTTTTGCGACAATCTCAAGCGCCTGAACACCATTCTGATCGATATGTGCCGCGACATCTGGGCCTATATCTCCATGGATTACTTCAAGCAGAAGATAAAAGCCGGTGAGATCGGATCTTCCGCCATGCCCCACAAAGTCAATCCCATAGACTTTGAAAACGCCGAAGGCAACCTGGGCGTGGCCAACGCATTGTTCGCCCATCTTGCCGAAAAACTGCCCATATCGAGATTGCAGCGGGATCTGACCGATTCCACGGTGACGCGCAACCTGGGCGTCCCGCTGGCCCATACCCTGATTGCATACAAGAGCATCGACAGAGGCCTGGGCAAACTGCTGCTCAACGACCAGGCATTGACGGATGATCTGGAACGCAATTGGGCCGTCGTGGCGGAGGGGCTGCAGAACATCCTGCGACGCGAGGGCTACCCCAAACCTTATGAGGCGCTTTTGGCGCTGACACGAACCCACCAGCGCATCGACGCCGGCGCCATTGCCGATTTTATCGACAGTCTGGATGTCTCCGATGAGGTCAAGAAAGAACTGGCGGCGATAACACCTCGGAATTATACCGGTATTGTCGACTTTTAACAATCTCCCTAATCAATCCCTTCAAAACGCCGATAATCGAATGCACAGGGTGTCCGTGCCAAACCGATCTCATTGTGGGGCACAGGGCGGCATCGGAGCGGGTTCTCGGGTGTGCGTCCTTCAGCGGCGCCCAATCGCGTTATCGAAGGCGATGTATGGAAAAAGCTCCAGCTTTACCAGTCAAGTGGTTTTGGATCGCAGCCGTAATGTGGCTGTCGATGGTGCTGCAAAATGTTGCACACGGTGCGGACGATACGCAGGTCACCATCGGTGTCATGTCTCAGACGAGTTCGCAGCAGACCCTGAAGAAGTGGGGACCGACGGCACGCTATCTATCATCGAAGATCGAAGGTCGCCGCTTTGTCATCCGTCCGCTGACGATATCTGAATTGCGTCAGGCAGCGGCAAATCCGTCGATGCACTTTTTAATCATCAACCCCAGCCTCTATACCGATCTTGCGGAAACCCTGGATATCCAACCCATCCTGACGCTCAAACGTCTGCGCAGCGACAGAGGGTACAGTCAAACAGGCAGTGTGATTTTCAGCCGTCGCGACTCAAGCCGGATCCGGTCATTGGATGACCTGGTAGGTTGCACGTTCATGGCGGTTTCCGATGCGAGCTTTTCCGGCTGGCATATTGCCCGAGCCGAGCTGCAGCGGCACGGGATCGTACCGGATTTTGACTTTAAGCAAATTCGTTTCGGACGGTCTCACATGGCAGTGGTAATGGCGGTTCGCGACGGCCTTGCGGAATCCGGGGCCGTGGCCGCCGGGACGCTGGAAACCATGGCGGCTCTCGGCGATATCCGCATTGAGAGCTTTCGAATTTTGAACCAGGCCCCCTCTGCCGGGACCAGCTTTCCATTCGCACGATCAACCGCTCTATACCCGGAGTGGCCGCTGGCGGCGACGGTGCATGCCTCCCGGGAGCTGAGCGAGAATGTTGCCCGGAATCTTCTGGCGCTGACGCCGGAAATGGATGCCGCAAAGGCAGCCCATATCAGCGGCTGGACACCCGCCTTGAACTACCAGCCGGTACACGAAACCATGCGAATCCTGCGTCAATCGGGGCATTCCGGAATCTCTGCCGCTCCATCCATGGGGGCCTATGCGTTGATACTGTTTTTAGCGGCCGCGGCCTGCATCGGCATCGGCATGTGGCATCACCACTGCAAATCCGTCACCAACGGCAATAAGGTCTGCGGGAACCCGCAGGACGACGGTCCGGCCCGCCATCCACATTTAATCACCCGGGCTCTCTCGCTCCGCCGAGAAGACGACTCCGGCCAGACGGCCGATACCACTGATTGGGTGGACCAGATGCGACGGACGGCGCTATTCGATTCTCCCCTGACGGCACTTCTGCTCGCCACTTCCGAAACCCGCACGATCCTGGCTGCCAATGACAGAGCGTGTGAGCTGCTTGGCTCACCCGAAGACAAACTCATCGGCATGTCATGCGATACATTGGGATTCAGTTTCGACCCTGACGGCCCCGCCCTGAAAAATGTGATGCTCGAAGCAACACCTGCCGACGGCCCACACCTGCCCGTCAGGGCGGCATTTTCGCCGATCCGTCAGGCAGACAATCGACTCATGCAGATCAGCTTTGTTGAAAACAGCGAATTGGCAACGCTTAAAACACAACTGCGCCTTGCCAGGGCGACAGCCGATGCGGCCCAAACAGCCAAGGGGCAGTTTCTTGCCAATATGAACCACGAAATCCGAACACCGCTCAATGGAATCGTCAGCATGGCCGAACTGCTGATGCAAAGCTCGATGGAGGCCGAACATCTGGAATATATCGGGATCATCCAACAGAGCACCAAAGCACTTGTATCGATCGTCAACGATGTCATGGATTACTGCAAGATCGAAAGCGGCCGGATCAATATCGAAACAACAAATACCGAAATCGCCGCCCTGGTGGCCAATACGGCTCAATCCTATTCGTCGGTTGCGAAAGCCAAGGGTGTCGGGTTCTCTTGTGTGATTGACCCGAAACTGCCGAAGTGGATTCGCTGCGACCCCATCCGTCTGCGCCAAATCCTTGAAAACCTGCTGGATAACGCCGTCAAATTCACACTCAAGGGCAATATCCATCTGCATGTCGATCTGGTCGAGCGCCACTCGAATAGAATAGCGGTACGGTTTCAGGTAGGAGATACCGGGATCGGGATTTCGCAAGACCGGCTGGCATCAATCTTTGATTCCTTTTCCCAGGGGGGCGGGCCCGCGATCCAAAAACCGGGAGGGATCGGCCTGGGACTGACCATCGCCAGGCATCTGATTGAATTGATGGGCGGCGAGATCCAATTGGAAAGTACGCCCGGACAAGGGACGCACTTCTGGTTCTGTATCGATTTCGAGGTGACGAGCAAAGCCGAACAAAAACCTCGAGGCGCCAGTGAATTGCCATCCGGTCCCGTCCCGTCCAAATCGGCGGCGCACATCCTGCTGGTCGAAGACAATGTCGTCAATCAGACGGTTGCAGACAAAATACTGACGAAAGCGGGCTACACCTTCGAAACAGTCGAAAATGGCCGACAGGCCCTGGAACGGCTGGCAATGCGGCGATACGACTTGATTCTGATGGATATCAAGATGCCGGTGATGGATGGCCTGGAGACGACCCGCCGTATTCGACATCCGGGGTCCCAGGTCCTCAACCCGAATATTCCTATTATCGCCATAACGGCAAACGCCTCGCAGACCGATCGTCAACAATGCCTGGAGTGCGGCATGAACGACTATCTGACCAAACCAATTGACGCAGTCAAATTGATCGACACCATCAAGGCTTGGCTGCCGGCAGAGCAACAGCGTCAAGAGCGCCCGCATCTCTCTATGGTTTCGCAGCATTCGCATTGTCCTTGTCAGATGGATGGCGACAGCAGCAGCTGCTCGAGCGCAGCAAACGGATAACTTCCAAAGCAAAAACGGTCGATCATCAAGCATGGTTTTCCAAGCGCCGCAGCCGGTCATTGACGCGGAGCCGCCAAAAAATCCTTTTCACTCAAGTTTGCCGCCGTTCAGGCGATCTAATGAGTGTACAGCAGTAAATTTTACCTCATGGAGGTCTTTGGTGGCATCCAAGGCTATGCATCTGCGCCGTGCGCCGCAGAATTATAATGAACTCATCGAACGTCTGTTTCGAATGGCATTCGAACTCTCGTCAGACGTCTATCGACATGACAGTCTATGCGGGTGGGCGCCATGGCTCTATCATCCTCCGTTAAAGACAAACTCTCTCAACGGCGATTTCGAGGACCGCAAACCATCGTATGCCGAAGACATGGATGGCGTCGTCATTCATGAGACGATGAACGGCATCGTTCTCGAAATTGAAGTTCCGCACCTGAAAGCCGAAAGTCTCTATCTGGAGGTTTCCGGAAACATGTTGATCGTCCGGGGCGAGCGCATACCGAGAGCGCCATCGAAGCGGCAATCGAATCCGGCGATTCCGAATGCGTTAAACTTTGAACGCCTGATTGTTCTTCCGATTCAGGCGCGCCCGGGTGAGATCCGCGCCAAGCTTGTGGGCCGCGTGGTCAGAGTCAATATCCTCAAACGGCACTAATGAAATGTCCTGCAGATAAGTTAAAAAATGAATGTCACTCCGGCACAGGCCGGAGTCCAGTTGAAAGTCCTCTGGCTTCCGGCCTGCGCCGGAGTGACTCAAAGGAAAAAACCATTCGAATTGACAATAAATATTTACCCCAACTTCCGGGACACGACACAAGATGGAACACCCCATGAACGGCGGTCATCATCGGCTGACACACCTCACGACAGCGCTTGCAGGGTTGCTTTTGATTCTGAACGCCGCGACAACAATGGCCGACGAGATTGTCATGACCACTGGAGAGACGTTTTCATCAACGAAAGTATGGGAAGAAGACGGAAAAATCCGTTTCAACATGCACGGCCTGGTTGTCAGTGTCGAAAAATCCGAAGTGGCGCAGATCATTCGAGACCGGGAGATCCCGCAATCCGTACGAATACCGGCACATCCGCAGAACCAGGCACCCGTTGCTCCGGAGCCGCCACAGCATCCTGAACCGGCTTCTCATGCCAGACCGGCGACGCCCCCGCCGGCCGATCCGCTCAGGCCGGTCCAAGCGCCACGCCCCAACAATCAGGACCGGATGCAAAAACCTTCCGCCGTCAGCGGTGTTGGTCTGGAGGGTATCACCTGGCATCTGCAGCCGTCCGACCTGCCAGGCTTGATCAAAATAGAGACCGATCCGACTTACGGTGGAATAGACCAATACTATCGTGAAAATGAGATAATGAGCCTGGGACCGGCCACTCTGGACGGCAAGGCATACGGGTTCTGGCGCAACCGCCTCTACACGATCACCATGTGGGTCGAGGGATCACCGGCATATAGACGGTTGCGCGAGGCCGTTTTCGAACGCTACGGCAAGGGAAGGCAGAACAGCGACGGACTCGAGCGCTATATATGGGAGGATCCGGGGACGGACCGCATGCTTGAGTTTGACGAACGACTCAACACCGGATTGTTCTGGATGCGTTCGCGTGCATTGGATGAAAAAATCAAGCTGATGTACGGAAATTAAGGCTTACCGAAACACCATCGTTGGAAAGCGATTTTCACAGTGATTATGTGAATTCTATTTCACACCACTCGAAATATATTTATAACCCATTGATATCACTCGTGTCGAATGTTGGCATCATTTCTGCATTTAGAGCAGATAGAGCGCTGAAAAACGTTGCACAGGTTTCATTTATCAGAACAAAAGCTGGGGGAAAAAAGATGCGCACGCCACTTGCAAAAATCGCTTTCATCATCATGGTCTGCTGTTTGATCACCCTTGTGGTCGGTGCCGAAACGCCGCATCATGGGAAAACGTCCATCCCGTCCGTACCGACAGAGGTGTCATCTCCAGCCAAATAATCCCTGCCGTCCAACTGCAGCTGACAATGCGAAAAGCTGCCGATCTCTCATTGATCCAGTTCAACCAACCTGCTGCCGATATCCACCGGCCGGGCAATCTGTTTGTGGGTCAGCATCATGGTTTCCGTTTGCCGCCAGGCGTTGTGGTCTATGGCTCCCATAACCGAGCCGGCATCAGGCAGGATTAACCTGCGGGTTCGAACCAGTTGTTCAGACAAAATGTCCATCCGGGAATCCCGGTCGAATTTCCGAACGGCCTGTATGGCCTTTTCGGCATTGGCGGGATCGAGCGCCTGGCTCCATCCCAGCAGCAAGGCGCGTCGAAAACGCCGGACCAAATCGGGATGTTGCCTGATCTTGTCCTGAGTGGTGACCACCGAGTTGGCAACAAAGCGAACCCCGTGCACATTTGGATCGAAAAAGGCAATCTTTTCGCCGGCAGCCGTCAGCCGCTGACTGAGCTCGACTCCTTGAGTATTGATATAGACCGGCCACAGATCGACCGTGCCGTCAAAAAAAGGCGTATAGTCCAAGCGCACGCTGAACAGCCGGACCTGATCGTCACGAATCCGGGCCTTGGCCAGCAGGGTCCGCATAATGATCTCGTCATTTTTACCAAACGTCACACCCAATGTTTTGCCGACCAGATCCCGCAGCTGCAAAATATTCGACCGGTCCGAGCGGTAGATCCACTGCAGAGGATTGGCCTGAAACAATTGAGCGATCACGACAACCGGCGATCCTTTGGCTGCGGCCCGAATCACCTGATCCGCAGAAGCCACGCCGAAATCAGCCTGCCCCAGCTCCAGTTCCCGGATGGCATCGATCTCCGGACCACCCGGCTTGACGACCACCTCCAGACCGTGCTGTTTGAACAACCCATGCGTAACGGCGTAGATCTCGCCGACGGTGGACATGTTTTGGATCCACTTGAGACGGTAGGCGATTTTAGGCCCCGCCCACGCATGGTTCAACACGACCGCCGTCACCATCACAATCGGCAATACATAGACGATGAATCGAAATCGAATTGTCGCCATTGGTCATTCTCCTGTTGCTTTATTTTCCCGGTCCTTCAGCGACCGGTCCATGCCCTTTTGAACACCCCGCCTGTCCACTCGAGAAAACTTTGATAGATCGACAGCGTAATGCCGATCACAAAAAGCGCCACGACAATTTTAGCCAGATCGCTCTGATACAGGGCGATACGAATACTATAGCCGATTCCGGCGTTGGCCGCTATAAATTCGGCTACGATAGTTCCGGCCATGGCTAAGGTCGAACTGCCGGCAATGACCGTTGTCAGTTTGCCCAGATTTTCAAATGCTCGAATCTTTACCTCAAGCTGCCATCGCATGCGTCCGGTCTGGCGATAAAAGTGTTCAATCGCCTCGATCGGTTCGGACATTATCCCCAGAACCGACAACAAGATAGGGAAATAGCAAATCATGGAGGCGATCAATAAGCGCGTTAGAAATCCGTCGCCCAGCAGGATAAAGATGATCGGCGCGATGGCCACGATGGGATATGCCTGCACGTTAAAAGCGGCCACTTTGACAAACGTCCCGAACCAGGTGGCTTTACGACCGGTAATACCGACGATCAATGCAAGAACAATCGCGAGCAGTTGGCCGATAACCGCCACCCGAAGTGTGTCGAAAACATCCCCGAAATAACGCCCCAGTTCAGTCGTTCCGGTCTGCCAGATCAATACCGGACCAGGGATGACGTAGTCGGACAGGGACAAAACATATTTGAGTGCCAGCAACCCTGACAATGCGGCAAAGTAAATCATTAAAAACTGGCTGAGGCGTCTAACGAGCACTCATCATCTCCAGCATGGTGTTTTGGATGGCCCGTTCATCCAGCGGCCTGGTGCGGCTGTAATCCTGACCCGAGACTGAGATAAGGCGCGGCTGGTATCGCTCGCTGCGCAGAACCCATATCAGCCGGCAGAATTTGGCCACTTCGACCAGGTTGTGGCTGATGTAGAGAAACAACATCCGGGGGAACATGGCCTTTATGGTCAACAAAATTCGCTCCCGCGTCTGTTCATCCACATTGGCGAGACTTTCATCCATGATCAATACACGATGGTCCTGGACCAGGTACCGGATCAAATTAACGCGGTTTTGCTGCCCCAGTGAGAGCTGGTTGAATCGCTGGTTCATTACTTCGCTCAGGCCGAACGCCTCAACCAGATCGCTTTTCATTCCATGGTTCGCCGCAGGTGTGACACGCTCAAGATGACGACCCACGCCGGACCACCCCGGCAGCCGCTCCAAATTGTGAGAATAAAGGATTCGCTGGTCGATCCCTCTGGTATATACGTTACCGGCGGATACCGGGAACTCACCGATGAGAATCTTCGCAAGCGAGGTCTTGCCGACGCCGGAAGGGCCGAACAGTGCATGAAAGCCCGGTTCGCTCAATCGAAAGCTCAAATCTTGAAAGACAAGATCCTGCGTTCCCGGGTACCTGAAATCGATATGGCGGCATTCCACTAACATGTTCACTTGCGGGTGTCCATTTGCCGAAAGATGCAGGGCCGCAACGTGCTGATAACTACTTGTTTCTCTATCACATCGCCCCTGCTCAATCAACGGGTCGGATCAACGGGCCGACAAAGATTGATGCAAGAGACAAAACGGAACGAATGCCGGATCCTCCCGGGAACCAGGCAACCGCAGCATCGCTCGGCTTTTCTCCCGGAATTGATCCTTTTCCATACCGGCGGATTATGATAAACATGTGCATAGAAGCGGTTTTGAAACCACTTCTAGTGTTGTGCCCTACAAATAAGTTCAAAAATTAATGTCACTCCGGCGCAAGCCGGAGTCCAGCTGAAAACCCTCTGGATTCCGGCTTTCGCCGGAATGACTCAAAGGAAAAAGCCATTCGAATTGAACAACTATTGTTAACCCAACTTCCGGGGCACAACACTTGGAAAGGAAATGCCTGCAATGGATTTTAAGATGCATCTTGAAAGGTCTTGGGATATCACGCTTAATCATCTGGTCATGCTGATATTCATGACCCTGGTGATGATGGTGGTCAGTATTGTCACATTGGGAATTCTGGCGCCGGTCCTCATGGCAGGCTATATTCAATCCATCATCCTGCTGGTCCGCGACCGCCGTGAACCGCGAATGGAAGATCTTTTTTCGCAAATGAGTCTTTTTCTGCCGCTGCTGGTGTTCTGTATTCTTTTCGGAATTGTTGTGATCATCGGCTTCACCCTGATCATCATACCCGGATTTCTGGTGGCATTGGCGGCCGCATTCGGCTGCCTCTATATGCTGCCGCTGATGACCGACAGGCAAATGGGATTGGTCGATGCACTGAAAACCAGCTGGCAGATGGCGCTGAAGGAGAACGTGGCCGACCACATTGTGGTCGTCATTCTCTTTTTCGGTTTGATGGCCATTGGCAGTTCGGTATTCATCGGCACGCTGTTTACCCAACCGTTTGCCACGGTCTTCCTGGCATCCGTCTATCTGGAGCGCGTGAAAGAAGAAAAAGAGATCCACTCGCCGCCGCCACCACCGTCGGAACCGAATGCCGGCAGTGGATAGGATTACTGCCCGGATTCCTGAGCATCTATTCTATCAAGAATCTGATGCAACCTTTCTTCGGTAACCATTCCTTTTTCCAGCAAGATATCTTCAACGCCGGCATCCCGAAGTGCATCGACACGCAAAATTTTTTCCGGAGACTGCTGTCTCAAACTGACAAAGGTATTTCGAAACGTCAGTTCGCTTTTCTTTAAAAGGGTATAATCCTTGAAACTCATGAATAAAAAATGATGGCTGAGCAAAAAATAGAAGGCACCGAGGGCCAATGCAATCAGAATATAGTTCCGGATTTGTCTCAACATGCTTGGACTCCTTTTTCTCGCATACGACCGAACGTCTGCATAGGCAGTCTACTGAACCCGAAGTTGCTTTGCAACCTAAAAAGCAGAGACGAAGAATGCTGCTATCCCCTTGTCGGAAGCATTTCCCTGGCAGGCGCCGGGACCAACAAAAAAAGGATTAGCCGGACCCGGCTAATCCTTTGATGGCAATGGTGCCGGAGGAGAGAATCGAACTCTCAGGGGCGCAAGGCCCGGCGGATTTTGAGTCCAAACCGTCCCTTTAAAAAGACTCTATATTTTCAGTGTGTTATTTTATAGATGATTAATACTTCAGCCATTTTTCTGACATAGAGATAAATATAGATTTAATCCTAAAACTCACTACGGCATTTTGAAGACGAAAGTAAGGCGCTGAATTCGCTTGGGATATTACCGCATTCTAATAAGCGCTCGAAAACGCGGTAAACATCATGTTTATCACCAGCTTTTCGTAGAGAATATTCATCATTCAACCAGGCAAATACAATTGATTTTTCTGAGGTGTTATATTTGAAAAAGAGTCTATACCGTTCTGGCATTCCACTTTTCACTCTTTTCCAAGATTTATATTTTGGCCCTAAAGCGTACCCAAGATTAAATTTGGGGTGCAATGGGTTTTCGGGAACATCGACCGTTATTGCTTTATGTACACTAGCTAATAATTTTGTTCTTGGATTCTTTTTGTAACCAGTTGGGTTTCTTTTTCTTAAGGCTAATACACTTTCGTACAACTCTTCATATTTATCATTGAACAAATTATGAAAATATATTTTCCAGCCTCTTTTTTCCAAAAGAGTTACACCTCAATGCCATTAACCAATTCGTCAATAGATTTAATTAATTCAGGGTTGGGCTCAACAATTGAGCCGTGACCTTGTTTTAACATCACATCTAAAATATCTAATGCTCTTTTATCCTTAATGGGGTCGTCATCCATTAGATTCACTCTTTCATGTTCCTTTCCAGTTAACTTTAACCATGTATCACACAAGTCACTGAATTCTTTTTCCTTACCGAGAACAGCAACGACTTTGATTAGGATGTCGAGAATTTCAAGATCAGATTCATCTTTATTGTGTATATCTATTAATAAGTCATATGCATCATCAAATTCCATAAGGTTCAACAAAGAAACCGCGTACTGGAACCCAGGGTATGTAGAATCTCCTGCGAAAGCCATGGCATTTTTATGGTAACGGTGTGTATTT
>JBNKKC010000138.1:0-66592 GCA_050291625.1 Desulfobacteraceae bacterium | reverse complement strand
AAATGGATTACCAATAAAATAGGCTTTAAGATAATTCATTTGGCAAGGCTAGAGGGAGGAAGCTGTATCCCGATACCGCAACGACCGATAACGCCGCCAAATGGATTACCAATAAAATAGGCTTTAAGATAATTCATTTGGCAAGGCTAGAGGGAGGAAGCTGTATCCCGATACCGCAACGACCGATAACGCCGCCAAATGGATTATCTTAAAGCCTATCACTGCTCTTCTTCAGGGGTGAACAGTGCCTCGATCTCCTCGGCAACGCTCTTTTCGTCGCTCTCTTTTGCCGTCGAAAGCTCTTTGATCAGCAGATTGTAGGCCGTGTCGTAGAGCTTGCGCTCTCCAAACGAAAGATCCTTGGTCAGCTTAAGCAGTGACAGATCGCGGAAAACCTCGGCCACTTCATACAACGAACCGGTCTTAATCTTGTCCATGTATTCACGATAGCGGCGATTCCAGGTCTGGTTGTCGATGGCCAGTTCCCGCTTGGATTTGATCACGTCCAGGATTTTGGGAATCTCGTTTTGCGCGATGACATCCCTTAAGCCCACGGATTCAACGTTCATGGTCGGAATCATGATGACCATGCCGTTTTCGAGAACTTTCATGATGTAAAAGTCGTGCTCTTCGCCATTGACGACACGCGTCTCGACGGCCTCTATCCGTCCGACACCGTGGGCCGGGTAAACGGCAAGATCGCCGACATTGAACTTTCTGGTTTTGGCTTTTGCTGAAGCCAAATTTTCTTCGGTTGACTTTTCGGTCATATAAGCACCACGATTGTGCAATTAGATGGGCATAAGCGCTCAAATAGACGTCAAATATAGCATTCTCACTGCTAACATGCAACAAAAAAGGATCGACCCCGAAGGGCCGATCCCCTTATCCGACACCTGCCAAAAGCAGATGATTGTTCTTGCTGTTAGATCAAGAACGGAACCATGAGCAGAGCCACGACGTTGAGGATCTTGATCATGGGGTTCACGGCAGGGCCTGCGGTATCTTTGTACGGGTCGCCGACAGTGTCGCCGGTAACGGCGGCTTTGTGTGCATCCGAGCCCTTACCTCCCAGGTGGCCGTCTTCGATGTATTTCTTGGCGTTGTCCCAGGCAGCCCCTCCGGTGGTCATAGAGATAGCCACGAATACGCCGGTAACGATGGAACCGATGAGCAGGCCGCCCAGAGCGATTTTGCCCAGCAGGAAGCCTACGATCAGCGGAGCCGCAACCGGCAGCAGGGCCGGAAACAGCATCTCTTTGAGCGCGAACTTGGTGACGATGTCAACGCATGCGCCGTAATCGGGTTTGGCGGTGCCTTCCATGATGCCGGGGATCTCGCGGAACTGGCGGCGCACTTCATCGACGACCGCGCCGCCGGCTTTACCGACGGCCCTCATGGCGATGGAAGCAAACAGGTACGGCAGCAGTCCGCCGATGAACAGGCCGACGATGACTTTTACGTCGGACAAATCGAAGGCCATGGCTTCTTTACCGCCGCCCTTCATCTGGAACTCCATGACGTAAGCGGCAAACAGAACCAGAGCGGCCAGACCGGCGGAGCCGATGGCGTAACCCTTGGTAACGGCCTTGGTGGTGTTGCCTACCGCATCCAGCGGATCGGTGACGGCGCGCACGGACTCGTCCATCTCGGCCATCTCGGCGATGCCGCCGGCGTTGTCGGTGATGGGACCGTAGGCATCAATGGCGATAACCATGCCGGTCATGGAGAGCATGGACATGGCGGCCATGGCGATGCCGTAAAGTCCGCCGAAATGGTAGGCGATCAGGATGGCGATACAGATGGCAATAATCGGAGCGGCAGTGGCCTGCATGGAAACGGCCAGACCGGCGATAATGTTTGTGCCGTGGCCGGTAGTTGAGGCTTCGGCGATCTGTTTAACCGGAGCATAGATACCGGTGTAGTACTCGGTGATGATAACGATGACAACGGTAAGCACCAGACCGACCAGCGTACAGTAGTAGATATTCATGGCGCTGATGTCGCCAAGGCCGCCCATGAACTTGGAACAGGCGTAGAAAAAAGCGATGGCGGCAAGGATGGCACTTCCGAACATGCCTTTATAGAGCGCGCCCATGATGTATCCGCCGCTTCCCAGACGGACGAAGAAGATAGCGATCATGGAAGCGATAATGGAGATGGCGCCCAGGATCAGCGGAAACTCGGTTGCCATGGTAATCTCGGGAAACAGCAGATGGCCGATCAGCATGGCGGCCACGGCGGTTACGGCATACGTTTCAAACAGGTCGGCGGCCATGCCGGCGCAGTCGCCCACGTTGTCGCCCACGTTGTCGGCGATGGTGGCCGGGTTGCGGGGATCGTCCTCGGGGATTCCGGCCTCGACTTTACCCACCAGGTCGGCGCCAACGTCGGCGCCCTTGGTGAAGATGCCGCCGCCCAGACGAGCGAAAATGGAGATCAGGCTGCCGCCAAACCCGAGGGCAACCAGGGCGATAACGTCATGGGTCAGCGTGTAGTAGCCCGCGACGGCTGTCAGGGCCAGGCCGGCAACGATCATACCGGTTACCGAACCGCCTTTGAATGCCATGGACAGGCCTGCGGCCATGCCTTTTTTAGCGGCCTCAGCCGTACGCACGTTTGCCAGAACGGAAACACGCATGCCGATGTAGCCGGCCAGAAAGGAAGCGATTGCGCCCAGCGCGAATCCCGCGGCGGTCTTGATACCCATGGTCAAGGCAATCACAATGAAGATGATGATACCGGCAATACCCATGCTTTTCAGCTGACGGTTCAGATAAGCAATAGCGCCTTCCTGAATCGCGCCGGCGATTTTTTTCATCTTTTCGTCACCCGCGGGTGCTGCCTTGACGATGCCGGCCAGAATGATTGAAAACAGAATCCCAGCAGCTCCCACCAATGTGCAAATTAGCGGAATGTTGTTCATTACAACGTCCATTCTCTCCTCCATTTATTGTTAGCGTGGGCGTTGATTATATCTGTTCATTCCTTCTTTTGTTCCTTTACATAAAATCGTCTCGATCGCTTGGCATGCCTGCTGGATCAGTTCGTCCAATTTGGCTCGTTCGTCAGAATCGAATTGGTTCAGCACATGGTTGACGACATCGCCGTCGAACTGCGGCCGCCCGACTCCCACGCGTACCCGGGCGAATTGGTTGTCTCCAAAGGCATCGATCACCGATCTTATTCCCTTGTGTCCCCCATCGCCCCCTTTCTCTTTTATTTTTAATCTTTCAAAAGCAAGGTCGATGTCATCGTGGACGATGATCACCTGCCTGCAACTGATCCTGAAATAATCTGCCAACCGGCGAAGGGGCAGCCCGCTGCGATTCATGAAGCCCTGAGGTTTGGCGAGGACGACATCAATCCCACCGATACGGCCTCGCCCGAAATGAACTTCGAATTTTTGTCGTTGAATCCCAATGCCATGTCGGTCGGCCAAGGCATCAATGACCAGAAAGCCGGCGTTGTGGCGGGTATCCGCATAAGTTTGGCCGGGATTGCCCAACCCGGCCACCAGGTGAACCCTTTGCTCCGGCATGGTTTCCAACAACCCAGTTGCGAAAGAAATTATTCTTCGCTTTCGGCTTCAGCTTCAGCTTCAGCTTCCGCGACTTCGCCTTCTTCAAGCTCTTCAACTTCTTCAGCCTCTTCCTCTGCCTTCTTCGGGCTGAGAATGGTCAATACTGTGAAGTTGACATCGTGCGGTATCTCGACATCCCCCTCGGTCTCGATGTCATTGACATGTACCGAACCGCCGATATCCAGATCGGTTATATCGATGGTAATGGCTTGGGGAATTTTGTTCGGGAGACAGTAGACTTCCAATTCACGGCGGATGATCTGCAGCATGCCGCCAAACTCGACACCAACGGATTGTCCGGTGGCGATCACGGGAACATTGACTTTGATCTTTCGTGTCATATCGACTTCGTAAAAATCGACATGCAGGACATTCTGTGAGACCGGATGGGTCTGCATCTCTTTGACCATCGTGGCCTTGGTCTCCTTGACGCCATCGATGTCCAGATTGATGATGCTTCGGCCGATGCTGCCTTGTTTTAGAATGATGTCCAGATCGTGCGCGCCGATGGATATCATGTTGGGCTCGGTTCTGGGTCCATATAAAACAGCCGGTATCCGCCCGTCACGCCGCATCGCCCGTGCCGGTCCATTGCCTTTTGTCGTGCGCATCTGCGCTTTCAATTCGATGTTATTCAAAGAACTGTTCCTCCTTCACAATCAACGGTAATCTATACAAACAACGATGTCACCGAATCGCCCCGATAGCTACGAATGATGGCTTCACCCACCAGTTTGGCGATGGACAAGACTTTGATTTTTCCGCAGGCTTCGGCTTGGGATGACAGCGGAATCGTGTCGGTGACAACAAGACTGTTCAAATCAGATGCTGCGATACGCTCGATGGCCGGGCCGGAAAGCACCGGGTGCGCGGCGCAGGCATGAACCTCTCTGGCTCCGTTTTCAAAGATGACTCCGGCCGCCTCGGTCAGCGTACCGGCGGTATCGACCATATCGTCCAGAATAATGGCGGTCTTGCCCTTCACATCGCCGATGACCGCCATAGCCTTGGCCTCGTTGGGGGCCGAGCGGCGTTTGTCAACGATGGCCAACCCCGCCGAGAGCCGTTTGGCGAAGGCTCTCGCACGCTCCACGCCACCTGCGTCCGGTGATACCACGACAATGTCGTTTTGGAAATGAGTACGCATATAGTCCAGCAGGACCGGTGCGGCGAACAGGTTATCCACGGGAATATTGAAAAAACCCTGGATCTGGCTGGCATGCAAATCCATGGTGATAATGCGGGTTGCACCGGCCACGTTGAGCATGTCGGCAACCATCTTGGCGCTGATGGGCACTCGCGGTGCGACTTTTTTATCCTGCCGCGCGTAACCGTAATAGGGGATGACAGCCGTAATCCGGCTGGCGGAGGCCCGTTTGAGCGCATCGATCATCAGCAGCATCTCAACCAGATTGTCATTGACCGGACGGCAGGTCGACTGGATGACAAACACGTCCTTGGTGCGCACATTGTCATTGATCTCGATTTGGATTTCGCCATCGCTGAACGTGGTGACTTTGGCGCCTCCCATGGGCATTTTCAGATAATCGCAAATAGCCTCGGAGAGCTGCGGATTGGAATTCCCGCTGAAAATCCAGAAATCATTGAGCGTTCGACTAACCACAATCGCTATCTAACCCCCATAGTAAAGTTGGCTGGGGCGGGAGGATTCGAACCTCCGAATGCAGGAACCAAAATCCTGTGTCTTACCGCTTGACGACGCCCCAGCAAAATTGATTTATCAGGCAGCAGCCTCAACAACGCAACTCTGTGGCGACGATCTGCCAATCAGGTTTCCCACGCATTCTACCGGCCGCTCTTCGAGCCGCCGCTCCATCAGCAAACAATCCAAACACAGCCGATCCGCTGCCTGTCATCAGAGAACCAATAGCACCCTGATTTAAAAGATCTTTTTTTATCTCACCAAGGACCGGAAAACGCCTGAGCGCCACTGTTTCCAGATCGTTGCACAGGTGGCGGGACGGGTCGAATTTTCCTTGATGAAAGAGAGAATACCTAAGTTTTTTTTTGCATTTTGTCAATCTTAAATTGAGGTTTTCAAAGACTTGCGCCGTCGAAATGCCAAACCCCGGATAGACCACGACAACCCCCCACGGCAAAAGACCACCGAAGGATTCCAGCTGCTCGCCGATCCCTCCGGCAAGGGCCGGCTGCCTCAATATGAAAAAGGGGACATCCGCCCCCAGCGCCAACGCCATGTGCCTCAGCTTAAGCACATCGAAGGGGTTCCCGTGCGCGTCGTTCAGCAGGTTCAACACGGCGGCGGCATCGCTGCTGCCGCCGCCCAGACCGGCACCGGCCGGAATGCACTTGGTCAGTTCAATGGTCACATGCGCCGGCTCAAATCCGGTTTGTCCGGCCAGTTTCTGATTGAACAACGCCGCCGCTTTCAACGCCAGATTGGATTCATCGCACGGTACATCGGGATGACTGCAACGGATCCGGCTGGCCGGCCCGCCCAGCGTCACCTTGAGCGTGTCGTACAGACCAATGCAGCACATCAACGTACGCAACTCATGGTAGCCGTCGTCCCGGCGGCGCAATACCTCGAGAAATAGATTGATTTTGGCGGGAGCTTGGATTTCCATAGAAAATCGGTTTAGCCGGTCGGGCCGGTTGGGCCGGTTAAATCGGCCAACCGGCTAACCAGCCCCACTATTCATACAGACCACTCGACCCTGCGGAAAGAACGCGTTTATCGTCACTCATTCCGATTTAGCTTTAACATAGAGCATCCGCAACTCGTAGAGGATATTGGTCAGTATTTTCTCCTCGTCATTGGTCAGATTGCCCTTTGTTTTTTCCTCGAGCATGGCCAGCATGTCGATGGTTTGCTTGGCCAGCGGAAGGTTCTTCGTCTTTTGACCGCCGGCCGGGTCGTCGATCAATCCCAGCTGAACCAGGGCCGATGAATTCATGGAGAGCACAAATGTGGAAAAATCGATCTTGGGCAGCGCATACGTCTGCTCGCCGCCACTTTGTTGCTCTTTTGCCGATTGCGCCTGATTGTCTTTGGTCTCTTCAGCCATATGCCCCTCCCGAATGTTCAGGTCGATGATTAAGTCCGGCCGCATGATGTGCCGGATGGCGACAGCCGCCGGATCGCACTGCACTTGGTTTTAAAACTCCAACGGTGTCACCGTCTTGACCGTCTTGAGCGAACGCAGTTCCTCCAGCACGAGGGCCGGAATCGGTTGGTCGGTGCACAGAAAAATAATATTGCGCTGCCCTCCCTCTTCCTGGCCGACCTGCATGCGGGCGATGTTGATCTCGTGCTTGCCCAGCGTCATACCAATCTCCCCGATGGAACCGGGTATATCAAGGTTGTAGATCAATGCCATGTAGCCCAGGGGGATCATCTCGAGACGGAATGTATTGATCCGTACGATACGCAGATCCTGTTTGGCAAATACCGTTCCGGCGACGAGGTTTTCCCCTTCGGTGGTGATAACTTTGACGCTGATCAGGGTCGCATACTCTTCGTGTTCCGCGCTGGTGGTTTCAGTGACTTTGATACCGCGCTTATTGGCCAGTACGTGTGCGTTGACAAAATTGACCAGGTCTTTGACCATTGGCGTCAGCATACCCTTGAGCAGGGCCGTGGTCACCGGGGCCAGATCCATTCCCTTGAAGTCGCCGTAATAATCAACCACCACTTCTTTAGGCGCGCCGCTGATCAACTGGGCCTGCAGTGCACCGATCATCTCCGCCAGATTGATGTAAGGACCGACCAATTCAAGCAATTCGCCGGTGACCGATGGAACATTCACCGCGTTGATGATGGTACCGTTAGAAAGGTATTGAATGATCTGGTCCGCCACCATCACCGCCACGTTGGTCTGAGCCTCTTTTGTCGAAGCCCCCAGGTGGGGTGTACAGATGACCTGATCCAATGCGAGCAATGGATGATCTTTCGCCGGCGGCTCGGCTTCAAAAACATCCAGAGCAGCGCCCGCCACCTTTCCGGATACGATGGCATCGTAAAGATCGGACTCATTGACGATCCCACCCCTGGCACAGTTGACCAGCATGACGCCCTCTTTCATCTGATCCAAAGCCTTTTTGTTGATCAGATTCCGGGTGTGCTTCATTATCGGCACGTGGATGGTGATATAATCGGACTGCTTGAGCAATTCTTCAAAACCGACCGCTTCAAAACCGTCTTTCTCGATCCGTTCCGGCGTCACATGGGGATCATGAACGATCACCCGCATGCGCAGCCCCCGGGCGCGGTCGGCGGCAATGGAACCTATTTTGCCATATCCGATAACGCCCAACGTCTTTTTGTAGACCTCATGGCCCTGAAGATTCTTTTTCTCCCATCGTCCATCTTTGAGGGACGCCGTGCCGGCCGGAATGTTGCGTGTCATGGCCAGCATCATCGAAATGGCGTGTTCGGCTGTGGTCACCACATTGCCGGTCGGGGTGTTCATGACCACGACACCGCGCTTGGTGGCGGCAGGAATATCGACATTGTCCAGGCCGATGCCGGCGCGGCCCACTACCTTGAGATTGGTTGCGGCCCCGAGCAGATCTTCGGTCACCTTGGTGGCGCTTCGGATGACCAGCGCGTCGTATTGACCTATGATCTCTTTTAACGCGTCGGGCTCGAGACCGGTTTGGACATCGACGTCCATGCCCTCCGCTTCCTGAAACATTTGAATCCCAATTTCGCCCAGATTGTCACTGACAAGAACCTTCATTTCCATGTCCCTTCATCGATAGAATATTTTTCAATGGTGCCGGCATCAAGAAAACAGGATGCGGCCATTTGAAATCCGCGAGGCAGCATTTGGCGCCAACGATATTAGCGTATCGTTAAATTCAGCCATATTAGTGAAAAAAAAGTTGGTATTCAACCATTATTTCGGCCCGGATTCAGTCATAAAGCCTCGGTTATTGACTTTTTTGCCCGCCATCTGTAAAGGGCAGACTGGCATACCACCACAACCGGAGAGGCCCATATGCTGATCACTGAAATACTCGCTCGAAATGCACGGGTTTATGGCAATGAGACGGCTTTGATTGAACGGGAGCCCGCCAGGAATCGACGCGTAGAAATCACGTGGCAAGCGTTCGATCGCCAATCCAATCAACTGGCCAACGCTTTGATGGCGACGGGAATTCAAAAGGATGACCGGGTCGTCCATCTGATGACCAATTGCATCGAGTGGCTGCCGATCTATTTCGGCATCCTGCGCACCGGCGCCTGGGCGGTTCCGCTCAATTTCCGTTTTCAAGCCCCGACCATTCAAACCTGTGTCGAGACCGCAGAGGCCAAGGCGCTTATCTTCGGACCGGAATTCATCGATCGCATCAGCGCCATCAAAGAGAGTCTGGATCGGAGTGTGCATACCTATGTATTCGTCGGTCCGGAGGCGCAGTGCCCGGGCTACGCCCATAGCTATGCATCATTCATTGCATCCGCGGCCACGTCGGATCCCGAAGTGCCCATCGAGATTACCGATCCGGCCGGCCTCTACTTTACATCCGGCACCACCGGCGATCCCAAGGCGACCCTGCTGACGCACCGCAATCTGGAATCGGCCTGCATTGTGGAAAACCACCACCACCGCCAGACCCACGCCGATAATTTTCTGTGCATTCCGCCACTGTATCATACCGGTGCCAAGATGCACTGGTTCGGCAATTTCATGGTCGGCGCCAAAGCGGTCATTCTGAAAGGAATCGAACCGAGGTGGATCCTGGAAGCGATTTCTGAGGAACAGATTACCGTGGTGTGGCTGCTGGTTCCGTGGGCCCTGGATCTGCTGTTCGCCGTCGAAAGCGGTGACCTGAAACTGCAACATTACAGCCTCGACCAATGGCGACTGATGCATATCGGCGCCCAGCCGGTGCCTCCCAGCCTGATCAAGGAGTGGATGAAAATCTTTCCGCATCACCAATACGACACCAACTATGGCTTGACCGAGTCCACCGGGCCGGGGTGTGTGCACCTGGGTACCGAAAACATGCACAAAGTCGGAGCCGTGGGCCTGCCGGGCTTCGACTGGGAGTATAAAATTGTCGACAGCCAGCTCAATCCCGTGCCGAAAGGCGAGCCCGGCGAATTAATGGTCAAAGGCCCCGGTGTCATGCAATGCTACTATCGCAACGCCGAAGCAACATCACAATCAATCAAATCAGGCTGGCTGCTCACCGGAGATATCGCCAAGGTGGATGAGGACGGCTTCATCTGGCTGGTGGATCGTAAAAAGGACGTGATCATCACCGGTGGAGAAAATGTCTACCCGGTCGAGATAGAAGACTTTCTGCAGGGCCACCCCAAAATTCAGGATGTGGCCGTGATCGGCCTGCCCAGCCTGCGACTGGGAGAAATCGCAACCGCCATCATCAAGCTCAAATCGGGCCAGCAATTATCCAAAGACGAGATCCGCAACTATTGCAATGCCCTGCCCCGCTATAAGCGACCGAGAAAATTCTACTTCGACGAGGTACCCCGCAATCCGACCGGCAAGATCGAAAAGCCGAAACTGCGAAAGAAGTATGCCGGTATTCAGGAGAGTTTTCGGATAGAATAGAAATGAGATGACCAGCCCGGAGGCGACGTGCGCAGACAATGCCCTCATCCTGTGGCGTTTTAATTCCAATTTTGGAGCCTTTCGCAGAAAAAACAAAAAAGCCCGCGACCAACACTCTGAAGTCGCGGGCTTAATCATCTATATGAATTTATGAATTACTTCTTCTCTTCTTTCACTTCTTCAAAATCCGCATCGACGACATCGTCATCGGCGGCAGCGCCTGCGGCTTCCTGGGCTCCGGCTTCCGCTCCGGGGCCGGCAGCGCCCGGATTCTCCTGGGCGGCCTGCTGGTACATGGCTTCGGCCAGTTTGTGGGACGACTGCGTCAGCTCTTCGGTGAGCCGTTTGATTTCGTCGACATTGTCGCTTTCGATGGATTTTTTCAAGGCCTCCATGGCGCTTTCCACTTTTGACTTGGTATCGGCATCCACCTTGTCGCCAAGCTCCTTGAGCGATTTTTCTGTGGAATAGACCAGGCTGTCGGCATGGTTGCGGGCCTCCACCAGCTCTTTTTTCTGCTTGTCTTCTTCGGCGTGCAATTCAGCCTCTTTGACGGCGGCTTCGATCTCTTCCTGGGTCAGACCGCTGGACGCCGTGATCTGGATGGATTGCTCTTTGCCCGTCGCGGTATCCTTGGCGGATACGTTGACAATGCCATTGGCATCGATATCAAAGGTGACTTCAATCTGCGGAACACCGCGGGGCGCCGGCGGGATCCCCACCAGTTCGAAGCGCCCCAGGGTCTTGTTCGAGGCCGCCATTTCACGCTCGCCCTGCAAAACATGGATGGAAACCGCCGGCTGGTTGTCGGCCGCGGTCGAGAAAATCTGGCTTTTACGTGTGGGGATCGTCGTGTTTTTTTCGATCAGGCGTGTCATGACGCCACCAAGCGTCTCGATCCCGAGAGAGAGCGGTGTCACATCCAGCAGCAGCACATCCTTGACGTCGCCTTTGAGCACGCCGCCCTGAATGGCGGCACCGATAGCCACCACTTCGTCCGGGTTGACGCTTTTGTTGGGGTCTTTACCAAATATCTTTTTGACGCGCTCCTGAACGGCCGGCATGCGGGTCATGCCGCCAACCAGAATCACCTCATTGATTTCCGAAGAGCTCAATCCGGCATCTTTGAGTGCAACGCGGCAGGGGCCTTCAATCTTGTCAAGCAGATCGGAGACAAGGGCTTCCAGTTTTGCCCGGGAAATTTTAGTGTTCAAATGCTTGGGACCGCTGGCATCTGCGGTAATAAAGGGCAGGTTGACATCGGTCTCAACCGAGCTGGACAGCTCCATTTTAGCTTTCTCCGACGCTTCTTTCAGGCGTTGCAGCGCCATCTTGTCATTTCGCAGGTCAATGCCCTGATCTTTTTGAAACTCGGTCGCCAGATAGTCGATCAACCGCAAATCAAAGTCTTCGCCACCCAGATGGGTATCGCCATTGGTGGATTTGACCTCAAAAACGCCTTCGCCGATTTCGAGGATAGAAATGTCGAAAGTTCCGCCGCCAAGATCGAAGACAGCGATCTTCTCTTCGCTGCGTTTATCGAGCCCATAGGCCAGCGAGGCGGCAGTGGGTTCATTGATGATGCGCAGGACATTGAGGCCGGCAATCTTGCCCGCATCCTTGGTCGCCTGGCGTTGGCTGTCATTGAAATAGGCAGGAACGGTGATGACGGCGTCGGTGACCGTCTCACCCAGATACTCTTCCGCGTATTTTTTGATGTAAGCGAGGATGTACGACGAGATCTCCGCCGGGCTGTTTAACTTGCCACGCAAATCGATACGGACGTCGCCGTTTTCCGACCGCTGGATTTTGTACGGCAAAATTTTCAGGTCATTTTGGACGACATCCGAGTCGTATTTCCGGCCGATCAGACGCTTGACTCCAAAAACCGTAAACTCGGGATTAGTGACGGCCTGGCGCTTTGCGATCTGCCCGACCAACCGTTCCCCGCTGTCCGATACGGCTACGATGCTGGGGGTGGTCCGGCCGCCGTCAGGGTTGGTGATCACCTTGGCATCTCCGCCATCCATGATCGCCACGCACGAATTTGTGGTTCCCAGGTCAATTCCGATAATCTTACCCATTTGATTTCCTCCTTAGCAGCGACGGCTTCGCTCTCCTGGATGACATGAACGCATGGCTCGTGTGTGCTTTGAACCGTCGTGTCTTTGTTGTATTCATTTATCGGTATCTGCCAGCAGGATTCTGGCGGTTACTCGTCTGAGTCCGGATCCGGTGTATCTTTGGCCTTTGATACCACGACCATGGCCGGGCGCAACAGTCGGTCGTGCATCACATATCCTTTTTGCATCTCCTGAATGACCGTGTTGGCTGGTTGATTGTCCACTTCTTGCTGCATCATGGCCTGGTGAAATGCCGGATCAAAGGGTTCGCCCAGGGCCTGGACGGGTTGAACATCATAACGCTGTAATATCTTCAGCACTTCATTTAGCGTCAAATTGATACCTTCGACCAATGACTCGTCGCTTGAATTGTCCTGATTGGCTGAATCGATGGCGCGCTCCAAATTGTCTATAATCCCCAGCAACTCTTTAAGCAGTTTCTCATTTGCATAGCGAACCACGTCGCGCATCTCGCGCGAGGTGCGTTTTTTGTAATTATCAAACTCGGCGGATATACGCAGCAGCCGGTCATAATTCTCCCGGGCCTGCTCTTGAGCGGCAGTCAGCTTTGACTCCAATTCCTCTTCGGGCGGTTCACCTCGATCCGCTTCGTTCTCTTTATCCGCCACCTGCTTTTCGTTTGTTTCGTCGGCAGGTAATTCGGGTTGATCCACTTGTTTTGGATCCTCAATCTCGATATCGACCTTTTCGCTCATTCCTGGCAGTGCTCCTGGTTACGTCCTATAGTTAATTTAATAGGAATGATTCTTATTACTTGAATATGTTCATAAATTGCCCCAGAAAAAATCGTTAAGAAGATAAGACGACTTGTTGTGATGTCAAGGCGCAGATATCTGGTGATCAAATGCAGCTCAGGTAGCTGCCCGGATAGCGGTCCTAAAAACCGAACACGTTGAAAAGAAACGTTAAATCGCTATCGGCGGTGAGGGATGAATAGCCATGGGCATCCGGCCTGGAAAACGATTCACGCCGAATGAGAAAGTTGGTTGTGCACCCTCTGTCGAATAAGCCTGGGCAATCATCCATTGCGATGACCGGGATCAACCGCGACACAGACTGCATCACTTATCGCTGCTTCCTTCCGGACCTGACGAGGTTCGCGACCGTCTGTTGCGCGATGGCCGGTCGGCATGGGCAATTGCTTTCGGCATAACCCTCGAGAGGGGATTCGGCCCCGCATGAGCGGATTTCGGGTACAGGGCACCGCTGGCTCCCCGCCTAGCACAACCAGGTTGGGGATTATAGGGACGCTGGAGGAAGTTTTCAAGGGGAAAAGGGAAGCAGGGAAAGAAATCCGGTTTACGGTTATCCAAAAACTGTCACGAGACTCGGTGGTATTGGGTCACCGGTGACAGCAGGAGCCGTTCTCAACCGTACACGATTGACAATGCCCGGCGGCTGCCATACAACCCCACAGACTAACGGTATTTCCGAAAGCATGGAGTTTAGACGGTGAACACCATCTCACCATCTTCCAAAGAAAAACCACCTTTACTAAAGCAGGTGGCCGAGACCATCGAACGGCACAAGATGCTGATCGCGGGGGACAAGGTTCTGATCGGCGTTTCAGGCGGAGCCGACTCCGTGGCGTTGCTCCATTTAATGGTTGAGCTGAAACCGGTCCTGGATCTGCAGCTGGCTGTGGCGCACCTGAATCACGGCCTGCGCTCGGACGCTTCGGACCGGGAAGCCGATTTTGTTGGAGATTTGTCATGTAAACTCGGGCTTGTATGGCATTGTGAAAAGATCGAGCTTGACCCTCACCTGGGGTCCCTGGAAGAGCGTGCCCGCGGTGCACGCTACCGATTTTTCAAGCGCCTGCTGCACAAACACGGCTACACCAAGCTGGCGCTGGGGCATCACGCGGACGACAATGCCGAATCGGTGCTGCTGCACCTGCTGCGCGGCTGCGGTCTGCGCGGCCTTTCCGGTATCCCCCCTAAAAGGGACCAAACAATCATCCGCCCGCTGATCGAAACGAGTCGTTCACAGATCGAAGCCTTCCTGAAATCGCATGGGTTGGCCCATATCGAGGATGCCTCCAACAGCGATATCCGCTTCAAGCGTAATCGAATCCGGCATCAACTCATTCCATTGCTGCAGAGAGATTACAACCCGAACATCCGCGCCGCCCTGAACCGACTGGCGGGCTTGTGCAGGGATGAACAAACCTGGTTGAACACGATATTGCAGCCCCTGCTGGAGAGCGCTTTGATCGATTCCGATTCCGGCTGCCTTGAACTGAAAGCCGATTTGCTGCTCGACGCGCAACCGGCCGCCCAACGCCGCCTGATACGGATGGCCTTGCGCAACTGGGCGGGAGATCTGAAGCGGCTGGAGCTGGGCCATATCGACGCCGTTATCGATCTGCTCCGTCATCACGGCACCGGAAGCCGGTTGAGTCTTCCGCGACATATCGTTGCGGAGCGAACCGCCGACAGTCTGCGCTTCACTGAATCCACCGCGCGGGGCGACGATGCATACGGCGCTGCTTCCGGATTCAATTACCCGATTCCCTTCCCGCCTGAGCAGGGACTGAATGTGCATATTCCGGAAGCCGGATGCCGGCTCCATATTGCCGCTGCCCCCTCACCCGGCTTCGATAAACAACATCAGGCCGAAAAACATATCGTATGGTTCGATATGGACCGTCTTGAGTTTCCCCTGACGGTCCGTAATCACGAATCCGGCGATAGGTTGACACCTTTCGGTCTGCAGGGAACCCAGAAGGTCAAAAAGATGCTTATCGATCGGAAAATTCCTCGCAGCGAGCGAAGCCGTGTTCCGATCGTAGCGCAGGGCGACACCATCCTCTGGATTGCCGGTGTACGGCGCGGTTCGACCGCCCCTGTTCTTGGGACGACACAGCGCGTGCTTAAAATCGAAATGGTGAAACTTTGAGACAGCACCACAGCCCCGCAGATGCAAAGTCATGCATAAACCTTGCGAAAACCACTAATCCGCATTATGGTATACGTCGTCTGTACCGTCATATTCTCATGAAATGAGGAGGTAATTTCTTTGAATCCTTTCTACAAGAACCTGGCCCTATGGTGTGTGATCACGCTGATGATGATCATGCTCTATAAAATGTTTAATGCCCAGAACCTGGTCGAGAACGCCCCGAGTTATTCGAAGTTTTTGGCCATGGTCAGCGAGGATCGGGTACAGGAGGTTGTTATTCAAGGGCAGGAACTGGCTGTTACCGACATCGACGGTCGCCGTTATAAAATCTACGCCCCCCAGGACATCGATCTGATTAAAATATTGAGGGATAAAAATATCAGTATCAAGGCCAAACCCCCGGCCGATTCTCCGTGGTACAACATCCTTATTTCATGGTTTCCCATGCTGGTTCTGATCGGCGTGTGGATATTTTTCATGCGTCAGATGCAATCCGGTGGAGGAAAGGCCCTGTCGTTTGGCAAAAGCCGGGCCAGGTTGATGTCGGACAATCAGGAAAAGGTGACTTTCGCGGATGTTGCCGGTATCGATGAAGCCAAGGAAGAGCTGAGCGAAGTCGTTGAATTTCTGAGGGATCCCAAAAAATTCACCCGGCTGGGCGGCCGGATCCCCAAAGGCGTGCTGCTGATGGGCCCACCGGGAACCGGAAAAACACTGCTGGCACGGGCCATTGCCGGAGAGGCCGGTGTGCCGTTCTTCAGCATCAGCGGATCCGATTTTGTGGAAATGTTTGTGGGCGTGGGTGCTTCGAGGGTTCGAGACCTGTTTGTTCAAGGCAAAAAGCACGCCCCCTGTATCATATTCATTGATGAAATCGATGCCGTCGGCCGCCATCGCGGCGCCGGTCTGGGCGGCGGTCACGACGAACGTGAACAGACCCTCAACCAGCTGCTGGTCGAAATGGACGGTTTCGAGTCCAACGAAGGCGTTATTCTGATTTCGGCCACCAACCGGCCGGACGTATTGGATCCGGCTTTGCTGCGTCCGGGCCGCTTCGATCGCCAGGTTGTGGTCAGTTTGCCCGATATTCGCGGACGGGAAAAGATCCTCAAAGTCCACATGAAAAAGACGCCGGTGGCGCAGGATGTCAAACCGGTCATCCTGGCTAAAGGCACGCCGGGCTTTTCCGGAGCCGATCTGGAAAACCTGGTCAACGAAGCCGCGCTGCTGGCCGCCAAACGGGGCAAAGAAAAACTCGAAATGATGGATTTCGAAGACGCCAAAGACAAGGTCTATATGGGGCTGGAACGTAAATCCAAGGTCATAAAGGAAGAAGACCGCAAAACAACCGCCTATCACGAGGCGGGCCATGCATTGGTGGCCCGTTTTCTCCCCAATGCCGATGCCATCAACAAGATCACCATTATCCCGAGAGGCCGCGCCGCCGGCGTGACCTGGTTCTTACCCGAAGAGCGTGATTTTAAATACAAGGATCAACTCGAAGGCGAATTGGCTGTGGCGTTTGGCGGCCGTGTGGCGGAAGAGATTGTTTTCAATCGCATCAGTACCGGTGCATCCAATGACATCAAGCAGGCCACCGACCTGGCCCAGCAGATGGTGCGCACCTGGGGCATGAGTGAAGCCCTGGGCCCCCTGTCCTATGCCAAGGGTGAAGAGCAGGTGTTCCTGGGGCGTGAGATTGCTCAGCACCGCGACTACTCCGAGGAGACCGCCAATAAAATAGATGCCGAGATCTCACGCCTGATCAGCGATGCTTACGACCAGGCCAAAAAAGTGCTGCAAGAGCACCTGGATCTTTTGCATGCCCTGGCGGATATGCTGTTGGAGCAAGAGACTGTTCTGGGCAAGGAGCTGGATGAACTGATTCTTTCAGTCAAACCCAACATCGACCTGCCGGAACGTCCGGATGACTCCCCGATAGAAGAGGAGGAGGCGGCGGCCACGTTTGCCGACGAACCGGCAACGGAGGCTTAGGGCACGGGTCAAATCGTCGAATGGTTCATTTGCTGGATGCAAACAGCGACATGACCGTACAACGCGCATCATTCGGCGATTTGAGGTTTTTTTAATCCGGCCTATTTGACGATTCGACCATCTGACTCATTAAACGAATTCCCATGAAACCATACACGCTCGTCTGGAACAATCACACCCTTGACATCGGATATCGCACCCTCATCATGGGTATCGTCAATGTCACGCCGGATTCATTCTCCGACGGCGGACAGTTTCAATCGGTCGATGCGGCCCTGGCCCTGGCCCTGCGCCTGGTTGATGCCGGAGCGGACATCATCGACATCGGCGGCGAATCCACCCGGCCGTTCGCCGATTCAGTATCTGCAAAGGAGGAGATGGCGCGGGTCATACCGGTCATCGAACGCCTGAGCAAGCGGATTGAGATACCGATCTCCATCGACACCACAAAGGCCGTCGTGGCGAAAGCGGCCCTGAAGGCGGGCGCCTCCGTCATCAATGATATCTCTGCCATGCGGATGGACGCCGGCATGGCCGCGGTTGCAGCAAAAAACGACGTCCCCGTCGTCCTGATGCATATTAAAGGCGATCCCCGGACCATGCAGCTCGATCCCACCTATGACAACGTCGTCGCTGAAGTTCGGGAGTTTCTTGCACAGACCATTGAGAACTGTGTGGACGCAGGAATCAACCGCAACAAGATCATTGTCGATCCGGGCATCGGCTTCGGGAAGACCGGCCGGCACAACCTGGAGCTGATCAACCATTTGGCCGATCTGGCCGAGTTGGATGCACCGATCCTGATCGGCCCTTCACGCAAACGATTTATCCGGGATCTGCTCAAAGATCCGTCCGAAAACGATATGCCGCCGGACCGACCGGAGGTCGAGACCGGCACCCAGGCCGCCGTTGCCGCGTCGGTAATCAACGGTGCCCACATCGTCCGCGTGCACAACGTCGCCAATACGAAGGCCATGGTGGATGTGTTGGACGCTATTCGAAGAGCATGAATAATAGTAGTTTAAAGTGTAAAGTTTTAAGTTTAAAGTTGTGGAATGCTATCTGATCTTATAAGCCCCGAAAGCAGCCGGGCAACATGCCGGCGCTTTGTACCGCCTTTGGAAAGGAAAAGAGGATTCGACAGTTCGCAATCTCGACTTTTCCGATATGCCCCTATAAATCGGTTTCTATCCTTAACTTTAAACTTTGCACTTTAAACTTTAAACTGACACCAAGCCTTCAGTAATAACAAATCTTGCAATCTATCCCAATAGAGTTCGGAGTATTAAAATATGTTATTAGTCATCGACGTCGGCAACACCAACACGGTCATGGGGGTCTTTGACGGTGAGCAATTAGTACATGACTGGCGAATTCGTACCGAACGCAACACCACCGAGGACGAATTCAACCTTCTCACGACAGGCCTGTTCCGCGCAGGCGGACTCGACGTTCACCGGATCAAACAGACGGTGGTCTCTTGCGTGGTCCCGCCCATGGTGACGATCCTGGATGCCTTCGGCCGCAAGTATCTGGGTCGTGCCCCCAAATGGATCGACGCCCGATCCTATCCGGACATGCGTATCCTGTACGGCAACCCTAACGAGGTGGGATCGGATCGCATCGTCAACGCGGTGGGCGCTTTCGATCGCTACAAATGCAGCTTGATCGTCATCGATTTCGGCACCGCCACAACGTTTGACGCTATATCGCAAAAGGGCGAATACCTGGGCGGCGCCATCAGCCCCGGGATCGCCATATCATCGGAGGCGCTTTTCACCCATGCCTCCAAACTGCCGCGCGTGGAATTTTTCAAACCGCCGAAGCGCGTGGTGGGCAAAGATACCATCGAAAGCATCCAATCCGGCCTGATTTTCGGCTACGCCGGTCTGGTGGACGGCATCGTACAGCGCATGAAACAAGAGATGTCCGGGAATCCCAAAGTCATTGCCACCGGAGGCCTGGCGCCGCTGATTCACGATGTGGCGAACACCATAGAGTCCGTGGAACCGGATTTGACGCTGCAAGGGCTCCGGATTATCAGTCAGAGTCTTTAAATTGCGGAAAGCGGTCTCAACGGCCCATCTGAAACCGCTTCCATCGGGACCTCATGCTACACTTTGAATCTGCCTACCATGCCGTTGATCGTCTCGGCCATGCCGGCCAGCTCCTCAGCACTTAAATTGACCTGGGAACTGCTGGTGGTCATCTCGTTGGATGCCTGGCTGACCTCGGCGATATCGCGGCTGATGGATATTGTCACTTCCGTGCTTTGGGCCACATTGCCGTTGACCTCCTGGACCCCGGAAGAGGCTTGCGAGATATTGCCGGCGATATCCTGGGTCGTCACGGATTGCTCTTCAACCGCCGCAGCGATGATGCCGACGGTTTCGTCCACCTTGGCAATCACTTCGCAGATGTCGGTG
Organism: Desulfobacteraceae bacterium; assembly: GCA_050291625.1. GTDB lineage: Bacteria > Desulfobacterota > Desulfobacteria > Desulfobacterales > Desulfosarcinaceae > JARRKU01. The sequence goes on along the minus strand of JBNKKC010000138.1, from coordinate 46,977 downwards.
ATGTCCGCCACCGTCTCCCTGGTAGAGCCCTGAACGCCTTCGATCTGGTTCTTGATCTCCAAAGTGGCCTCGGCCGTTTGCCTGGCCAGTTCCTTGATCTCGTTGGCCACCACGGCAAAGCCCTTTCCAGCCTCGCCGGCGCGCGCCGCCTCGATGGTGGCGTTCAGCGCCAGCAGGTTGGTCTGTTCGGAGATTTCGGTGATCACCTCGGTGACCTTGCTGATGGCCTGGGCGGCAGTTCCCAGCTCGTTGACCTTTTTTGAAGTCTCCTGGGCCTTGGAAACGGCCGTACCGGTGATTTTTCGAGCCTTTTCGGAGTTCCGGGCGATTTCGTTGACGCTGGCGGTCATCTGCTCGGTGGCGGTCGCAACCATGTTCAAATTGGTGGCGGCCTGCTCCATGGCCGCGGCCACGGAACTGATGTTGGTGCTCATCTCCTCGGACGCCACGGCCACGGTGTTGGATTTGCCCGAAGTCTGCTCGGCTCCGGCGGACATCTGCTGGGAGATGGCCGACAGCTCGGTTGAGGCATTGGACAGGGTCACCGAATTGGAGGCGATATCCTTGATCATGCCCTGCAGATTCTGCAGGAAGGTGTTGAACCAGGAAGCCATTTCGCCCAACTCGTCACGAGTGTCCACTGCCAGACGCTGGGTCAAATCGCCTTCACCTTGAGCGATGTCCTTGAGCCGCGCCACGGCCTTGTTGATGGGCCCGGTGATGCCGAGGGAAACGAAAAAGCCCATGACCAGGCCGATGATCATGGCCGCAATAGTGATGGTCGTCATGCCGGTAAAGGCGGCCTGTTCATCTTCTTCGGCCTTCTTGGTTGATGCCTCCGTAAACTTCTCGATCTCTTTGAGCAAGGCCTCCAGGTCATGGTCCAGCTCCTCTTCCTCGGCTTCGATTTTTTCGGCCTGCTGTTCGGCTTCGTTCAGCTTGCCCTGATGGATCAGCGCAAACGCCTTCTGGATGTGATGTTCATATTCTTGGTGATGTTGGGTAATCTCGCCGAGCTTGGCACCGACCGCTTCAAACTCATGCCGCTCCTCTTCGGTATGGGCCGCCTGTTTGGCATGATTGGCCAGTTCCTGAGCTTTTTTCTCTAGCTCTTCGACTCTTCGAGAGGACTCTCTGACTTTTTCCTCGGCTTGCCTGAGTCCTTCGGCGGCGTGCTGTTTAGTGGCCAGCACTTCGCCGAAGCGCAGCGCGCGTTCGAACCAGATGGCCTGTTCCAGCTGGTTGACGGTGATCTCGGTGACGGCTTCGGTCAGGGGGATGTCCTCTTCGGCAATGGTTTCGAGTTCATTGCCGACGCTGCCCATCTTGAGGATGCCGAAACCGGAACTGACGGCCATCAGTACCAGCAAGACCCCCACCAATCCCATGATTTTCATACTAATTTTCAAACTTTTCATGACGTCCGCCACTCCCTTTCGAAAGATAAATAAAAACGCCCCCATTGCCAGCAAGGCAACGAGTGCAATTATCCAGGTCCACGTTGACGATCCGGTACCTGCGGTCCCACCGGCACGATGACTCGTGGGTGAGCGTCCGAAGGTTTCTGCACGATCTGACCCGGAGTGATGCTCAACGGATCCGCCGTGGTCCGTGGCGGCCGACGTCACATGGGGCTGCCCATGGGTGTTGGCTGAATGCGCAGGGGTTTCTGAATGCCCGCCGGCATTATGCTGGTCGGATTTATGCTGATTGCCGTGCCCGTTGTCCCCTGATACATGAGGTTGTTCTGAATGGTGTGCTTCTTCACCATGACCTGAAGAGGCTCCGGCGGATGCCGGTATCACCTCGATGGTATCGGCCGTATTCTCTCCGGTGTACTCCTCCGCCTCTTTTCGATGATCCGTTGCAGACGCAAAAGATGCAGAAACCGTAAAGAGCAGCAAAGCGCCAAAGAGCAGCGGATACACATATTTCCCTATGCTGCTTTTCATTCAACTCTCCTTTGATTGTTGTTGATCAAACCGCGTGCGATGCACTCGGTGTAAAATACAAACTCGAAACGCGCCGTCTCCTGTTTCATTCGCGGCCCAAGGCCGCAAATGAAGAGCGCCCCCTTTGGGGTGGTCGCCGGCTAATGATGTCCGCCGCTCATCTCTACGGGCAGCTTGCCGTTGTAACCGTCGGCCAGCTGAACATTGACGTGAACGACGCCTGAATTGAGTTTTTTAAACGGATACGCATCGGTTATTCTGGGCAGCGAATCGGCATCGTCCTGGTTGTTCAGCACTTTCCCCATGGGGACGTAGCGCCCGTCCGCCACCTTGACCCCCACCACCTTGGCGCCGGGCTCGATGACACAATTGCTGCCGATCACCGACTTGAAGACCAGGGCCTGCATGCCCACAAAAACATGGTTGCCCACAACCGCCGGACCATGGACCTGGGATTGATGGGCCATGGAGACATTTTTACCAAGGTAGACCGCATACTTTTGGCCGTTGACCGTAAACAGGTTCTTGCTCACTTCGTGCCCGGCTTCCCAGGTTTCCAGGGCATGCACCACGCAGCAGTCCTGAACGTTGGAATTGTCCCCGATATAGATGGGTGTTCCCTCGTCCCCCCGAACCGAGGCACAGGGAGAGACCATGACCCGCTTTCCCAGATAGACGCTGCCGATCACCGAGGCCAGCGGATGGACATAGGCCGTGGGATTTACTTCCGGATATTCCAGTCGCTTTGTGAAACTGGTTTTCACGTTGGGCATGGCATTGGCGTAGCTGCCATCCACTTTGGCCCGGGCGGCGCGCGGCGCCAATTTGCTGAAAAGCAGCCCCAGCCCCCCTACAGCCAGGATTTTCCCTATAAATTTTCTTCTCTGAAGTTTTTTGGAATCGATTTGTGGAAAGTCGGTGTTTGCTATCATTCTACCTCCAGTTCAAGCTAGCTGATTGTCGTTTCGACCGCTTCATGCCGAATAGGTCTGGGTGTATTTAAAGGTATGATCGGGAAACGACGGGAAAAATTAACGGGAAAAGATCGTCCAGCAACTGTCTACAGGAATTAGACAATATTCGTTCAGGAGAGAGAATTAAGGTAAGTGCTCAGATTCACTTTTTTATGCAATATATTCAGTTTCTTTCTTATTTTGTTACGATGTTTTTCCACCGTACTGGGTGAGGTGTTTAAGCTTTCCGCGATGAACTTGGTGCGCTTGTTCTGCCGTATCAGGTCCGCGACTTTGATCTCCGTAGGCGTCAGGTCGAGATAGGCGCCGCTCAGATGCTTTGAGACCGGAGCAATGAGCTGCTCGATGTTGGAGCGGATGATGCTCACATAGGATTTTGCATCATTGCCCATCTTGAGCCGTTCCATCTCCTCAAGGTAGGGAAAGACATATCGTTTGAGATTGAGCACCATGGTCCGCTCGATGGTTCTCTTTTCCAGATCACGATGGTCGATCATCGCCTTGAGCGCCAGGTTGACACCGGCCGATTTTTGGGCCTGCCGGCGCACTTTCTCGTCCAGGTGCTTGATGGTTTCGCGTAAACGCAGGTGGTTTCGAACACGCGCCAGCACCTCATCGGGCTGAACCGGTTTGGAGACAAAGTCCGCCGCGCCCAGTTCGAACGCCTTGACTTTTTCATCGATGGCGGCCTGTGCGGCCATGAAGATGATGGGAATCTTGTTTAGACTCCCGTCAGCCTTCAAGTGCCGGCAAGTCGCGAACCCGTCCATTTCCGGAATCGTCACTTCCATCAAGATCAGATCGGGCTGTTCGCAATTCGCCCTCTCCAGGGCGGCCTTTCCGTCAAGGGCCATCAACACCCGGTAGCCGTCCGCTTGCAAACACCGGGATATGGTCCGCAGATTGTCAACATCGTTGTCGACGGCCAGTACAGTCCAGTCGGAGAAGAGGGCAGTCCCTTGTTGAATAGCGTCCATCGGCTTTTCCCCCCGCGCTTTTGAATATGACATCATGACTCGCTTTTGCCTGCGATAATCGTCAAAGCAAAAGCGATACCAAAAATGCGGTAACTGAAAGCGCTCAGACCAGACATCTCAACCAAGACGATTCAATCCACTAATATTATTTTAAAACAGTATTTTATGTAATTTTCGAAGAATATCTGCATCGTAAGGCGGTTTGTTGGAAGGTTCAAATTCCGGCACGTTTATTATCGTGGAATAATAATTATTGATATTTAATAAATATCGAGACGCTATGCCGAATTCAGCGCCAGGTACCCCCAATAGCCTTTGATGCTGTTGATGATAAAACTGCGCTCGCGCTCCTGCACAGCGGCGGACAATGAGCTGAAGCCGGCAAGCAAGGGGTCGTTTTGGAGAAGATGATCGCGGCAGGCCGCCATGGCTGCGTCTTGATCTTCATATTGCGCGGCGAAAAACGGCCGGATCAATTGCGCCCAGTGCCGCAACTGGTCGCGATGCGCCCTGAGCAGCCGGCCGGCGCCGGTCTGCATGCCGACGTGGCCGTAGCATATCCGCTCCGGCTTCAGAGCGATCAGTCGATCAAGGCTTTGCAAATAGGTTTCGAGAAAAAAACGCGGTGGCGTGGCGGGACGCAGGTAGCATCCGCCGTCGGCAAGGGAAAGGCAGTTTCCGCCCGCTTCACCGGCAAATAAGATGCCATTGAGCAGATAGCTGTAATGGTGGGCGGCATGCCCCGGTGTGGGCACGGCAGACAGCGAATCGGACCGCAACTGGTCGGCACCGCACAGCCGCTGCCGCGGAACCGGTCCGATGGGGCCGTATGACCGGGCGACGTTGCCCAGAGTTTTCAGCGATCCTTGCCACAGCCGCTCCGGCTCGGCGACATGCACGATGCCTTTTGGATGGCAGACCACCCGGGTTTCCGGAAAAGCGTCGGACAGCGCCTGAACGCCGCCGGCATGATCGATGTGGATGTGGGTCAGCAGGATATAATCGAGCCGGTTCACACCAAGCTCATCCAGGGCGGCCAGCAGGGTGCCGCCGCTCACTGCCGGACCCCCATCGATCACGCACACCGGATCCCCGGTGTGCACCCATGCACTGATGAAGTCCTCGAAGCCGGCAAGGGGCACCGGCAACGGGACGCGGAAGAGCCGGTCGCCGTATGCATGGATGGATGTTCGGAACGCCATGGCTGCAGATCCTGGCCGTGACAGACTATTTGATTTCGATGGACTCTTTGAACACCTTGTAAAACAGGCCGTAATCGGCCAGACCGCGTTGAAGTATCTTATCGAAGTCGTCGATATTACGGATGTTGACGATCATGTTAACGCTTTTATTAAACGCCATCATATGATCCATGGTTCGATATCGCGAGGTCAGCAGGGTGACAAAAATGTTGCGACGATATTCGATGGGCAACCGCTCCAGATAAATCAGCAGCGAGTTGGCATCGGGATCCTGGGTGTCGAAATATTCATTGACCACCACGATGTCGTAGTTGTGGTAGCGCATCTTCTTGAGTGCCTCCCGGCTATGGGGCACCTCGGTGACGTGATATTCCAAAATGTCCAGAGTCGGGCGCATTTTTTCACGGATCAGGGCGTCCGGTTCCGCCATGAGGCAGCTCTTGCCCTCCTCCTCGATAAAATCAAACGGCTTTTCCGTGGAATCGTATCCATCGCCCTCGTCCTCGTCGAATGCGAACAGATCGTCAAACGCGGCATCCGCATCGGCCGCGGCCTCGTTGCTGGCCGGGATTGAAATCTTCGCCGAACAGCGCGGACACTTGACCGTAGCCGCTTGTCCGGGGGGCAGTTTGTCATCCGATATCTTGAGTTTGCCTTGGCAGCTTTGACAGATGATTTCCATATATCCGGGTGCTTTCCCTGTTCTGGTTATAATGCATTCGGGCTTTTATGGTAGGCGCGATCGATTTCAAGATCTTTGATATCCGTAGTGGCTTCTCCGCGGGCGCTCTTGACCTTGTCGATACCGCGCCCGGTGATGGCCTTGTTGGAAGCATAGGCCATCGCGGTCTCCTCGGTGACCATGCCCTGCTCATACAATCCGACGATATAGTCATCGAATGTGGTCATGCCGAACGGCTTGCCGGCCTGCATCATCTCGTAATAGGTCTTGCCTTCGGATTCCCCTTGCAGGATGGCTTCCTTGACGCGCAGGTTCATTCTCAGGATCTCAAAGGCTGCGGCACGCCCCCCGCCGACTTTGGGCAGCAGCCGCTGGCTGACAATCCATCGAATGGTGTCGGCCAGGCGAATACGCACCTGTTTCTCTTCTTCATTGGTAAACATGCCCAGCATGCGGTTGATGGCCTGCCCGGCGTCGACCGTATGAAGCGTGCTCAGAACCAGGTGGCCGGTTTCCGCCGCCGTCAGACCGATCTCGACGGTTTCGCGGTCGCGCATCTCACCCACCAGGATCACTTTGGGCGCCTGGCGCAAGGCGGCACGCAGACCATTGGCAAACGAATCGTAATCACGCCCCAGCTCCCGCTGATTGAATGTGGCCTTTTTATGGGGATGCTGATATTCGATGGGGTCTTCCAGCGTCACCACGTGAACGGCGCGCCGCTCGTTGATGTCCTCCAGAATCGCAGCCAGGGAGGTGGTCTTTCCGGTTCCGGTGGCGCCGGTAAAAATCACGATGCCGTTCAGCTCTTTGGACATATCGAAAAAGGACTCGGGCAGCTTCATATCCCGGATCGTGGGGACTTTGGATTCGAGCTGCCGCAGTACGATGGAATATTGCCCGGTCTGTGAGAAGATATTGACGCGGAACCGGGCTTTGCCGGGCAGGCTGTAGGAAAGATCGCAGGAGCCGGTCCTGAGCAGGGTTTCGGTCAGCCGGCGGTCCCCATTGATCAGGTTCAGCGCCACCGTCTCGGTCTGAAACGGAGAGAGCACCTTGATGGGCGGCTTGATATCCACGGGCAGCAGTTCACCGGCGCTTTCCACCTGCAGCGGCTTTCCCGCGGTGAAATTCAAATCCGATACGTTGCTGTGCGAATCGAGCATGCGGGTTAATAAATGATCGATTTCCTGTCTTCTCATGGGTCAACCTCTTCGTTCGCCGGAAACATGAGCCGTTGTCATCCAGCTGCACTCCTTGTGCTGGGCCTGTGTGAATTTAGGCCTCGGTAAAATCCGCCGGCGGTGCGTTCAGCAGCGGTCGGAACCGCCCTTTTTCATTGGCCTTCATATAGGCATCCTCGGCGCTGATCTTGCCCTTGTTGAACAAATCCATAATGGCGTCGTCCAACAGCTGCATCCCGTATTTCTTTCCGGTCTGGACCATGGATGGGATCTGGTGCGATTTGGCTTCGCGGATCAAATTTCGCACCGCCGGGGTGGCGATCAATATCTCCAGGGCCGGGATTCTCCCTTTTTTATCGATACGCTTGAACAGCGTCTGAGAAATGATGGCCCGGATGCCGTCCGCCAGCGTCGATCGAATCTGTCCCTGCTCCTCGGAGGGAAAGACTTCTACAATTCGGTCAACGGTTTTGGCCGCGCTGGTGGTATGCAGGGTGGAAAACACCAAATGGCCTGTCGAGGCGGCCTCGATGGCCAGACTGATGGTTGTCAGGTCGCGCATCTCGCCCACCAGGATGATATCGGGGTCCTCACGCAGCGCGCCCCGCAGAGCAGCAGTGAAGGATTTGGTGTGGATTCCGACTTCACGTTGGTTGACCAGGCAGCCGCGACTCTGATGAACGAATTCGATGGGATCCTCGATGGTGATAATGTGATCGCTGCGTGTGCGGTTGGCTTCATCGATAATGGCTGCCAGAGTTGTGGATTTTCCGCTACCGGTCGGACCTGTAACGATCACCAGACCTCGGGGCAGGCTTGACAATTTGGACATAACCGTCGGCAGTCCGAGCTGCTCACAGTTCATAATGGAACTGGGAATCTCACGGAACACGGCCGCCACACCGTTTTTCTGCATGAAAAAGTTGGCCCGATAACGCGCCAGCCCGGGAATCTCATAACCAAAGTCGACGTCGCCGGTCTCTTCGAACGTCTTGATTTTGTCCTCGGCCGCGATTTCATACAACATGGCTCGCAGCTCATCGTTCTCCAGCGTCTTGTACTTGACGCGTTCAACATCACCATGGATTCGCAATGCCGGCGGCTGGCCGGCCATCAAATGAAGGTCAGAGGCGTTTTGCTCGTGCATTAACTTGAAAAAAGCATCAATTTTTGCCATTTAGCACTCCCTGAGAATCTACGTTCCGTTTCATATTGGAAAGAGGCAACCGCACAGCGGCGCCTGCTATGTCTATATCGACTGCTGAGTGAAAGATGTTTAGGTTTACGCTGAAAATAAAAATTATAGCTCGTACCCGTCCAGAAGCCGCTCTTTTCTGAATGGGCACTAGCTCAATGTACTAGGCGGCTGCTTCAAGACGGCCACCTTGTCGTCAGACTCGTCCATGGCCTCCATGCTCTCTTTGCCGATTTCAAGCAGTTTTGAATGGGCCTCGATAACGGAGCGGATCTGAACCTCGATCTGCATCCGCTGGCGTTTCAATTCCGCAATGTCTTCATGGAGTTGAGACAAACGATTGTGCGCTCGATTAAGGATCTTTTCGGCCTTGACTTCGGCGTCGGCAATGATGACCTCCGCTGATTTGCGCGCATTGTCCTTCATCTGCTCCAAGACGGTTTGAGAATTGAGCATGGCCCGCTTAAATGTCTCCTCGCGCTCCTTGTAGCCCTGGTTTTCGAGTTTGAGTCTGCGGATCTCTTCCTTGAGATTTTTACTGTCGTTTTGAACGTTCGCAAACGCCTCGGATATCTGTTCGAGAAAGCGATCCACCTCTCGGACATCAAAGCCTCTGAAACGGACCTGAAATTGTTGTTGCTGGATATCCAATGGTGTTAGGGTCATTTTGCCAAACCTCCTGATCGCTATCGAATTGAGGCGCCCAAAACGTACAAGCGATGAATAATGATCTCTTGAATAAGAATAATGGCCAAAAAGACGATCAACGGCGAAAAGTCCATGCCTCCAAACTGAAAAGGCAGGCGCTTTCGAACCTGATAAAGAATCGGTTCGGTCACGTTATAGATAAACCGCACGATTGGATTGTATGGATCCGGATTGACCCAGGATAGAATGGCCCTTGCCAGAATGATGATCCAGAGAAAAGTCAAAACGACGTTCAATACCTTGGAAACGGCAACGAGTATATCTCCAAAAATGAACATAACTTACCTTATCCCCGATCTTTTCGATTCTGTGCCACAAGGTCGGCGATTTTATTGGTAAACTGCTGAAATATCGGTTCGCATGCGCAAAAACATGGGCGGCTATATGTGCCGATTCACGGCAAGGATAAGGCCAATTGAATGAATAAGTCAAGATTTTTCATGGGTTGCGCGGTTTGCCGCCCGACTCGCATGGTGGAGCCGATGTTATGACAATCCCATTGATTTTTCTTGACAATTTCACACCAGTTTTTAAAGTAGCCTAGCTCGAATCAAAGGGATCTTGACGATACGCATATGTGAAACGGAGATGTGCAATCATGTTAGACGGCAAAATCATTGGATTTATCGGGGCCGGCAATATGGCCGAAACGCTATTGAGCGGTTTGATCGGCACCAGCCGGTCGAAGCCGTCCGATATCATCTGTTCGGATGTCCGCCAGGAGAGACTGACATCACTCAAGGAGACCTACGCCATACAAATCACGACGAAGAACAGGGAGGTTATTCGAGCCGCCGAGATCATCATATACGCCGTCAAACCTCAGATCATGGCGGAGGTCATCAAAGAGACCGCCCCGGCACTGGATGCATCGAAGCTGATCATCTCCATAGCGGCCGGCGTCCCCATGGCCGCCATCGAATCTCTGTTTCACAAGGATCTGAGATTGATCCGGGCCATGCCGAATTTGTGCGTGGCCGTCAAAGAGGGTGCAACGGCCATTGCCGCCGGACCCCATGCGAAAAAAAACGACATCGACAGGGCCAGTGCGATCTTCAGCTCAGTGGGCCGTTGTGTGTTCCTGAAGGAAAACCTCATGGATGCCGTTACCGGATTGAGCGGCAGCGGCCCCGGCTATATCTTTATGATAGTGGATGCGCTGGCCGATGCAGGGGTCAAAATGGGTTTGTCGCGGCAGGAGGCGCGCATCCTGTCATCACAGACGGTGCTGGGCGCCGCCAAGATGGTGTTGGAGACCGAGTATCATCCCGGCCAGCTCAAGGACATGGTCACCTCACCCGGCGGCACGACCATTACCGGCCTGCACGCCCTCGAAAAAGGCGGGTTGCGCTCCACCCTCATCGATGCAGTGGAGGCGGCAACCAGACGCTCTCAGGAGCTGGGAGAGATGATGATTAAGCAATTCGATGGAAACGCCAAGGCCTGAACAAATAAAACAATGCAGTTGCTCATGCAAGACCGTCGGAGAAAATAATAAAGGATGGCCGTTCGCCCGATGAACCGAACTGTAAAGATTCTGGTATCCGCCAACCGGATCATTCTGGGGTTGATTTTTATCTATGCGAGCTGGGACAAGATATTGGCACCTGAGGCATTTGCCGGAGCAATAGCCAACTACCAGATCCTGCCGGAGGTTTTCGTCGCCCCTGCGGCGATTTTCCTGCCTTGGCTCGAACTGACAAGCGGCGTTTGCCTGATCGTCAACCGCTGGACCGGCGGCAGTGCCATCATCGTCACGGTCTTGATCGTCATGTTCACTGCCGCCATCGGCTTCAATATTTACAGGGGCATGGATATCAGTTGCGGATGTTTTACCTTGGACCAGAGCGCCCCTGACAGCATGTGGTTTTACCTGTTGAGGGATGTTATTTTTCTGGCGATGGGCATAAGTGCCCTGCGATACGCCCACGCGCATAAGACACCGGCGACAGCCGCTTAATAGGAATTGTTGTAGACGTCTATGAACCTGCTTGCCGATGCCACCTACCCCGCAGCGCTGTTTGCCGGTTTGCTCTCCTTCTTTTCGCCCTGCGTCGTACCGCTGATCCCCTCCTATTTCTGTTTCATCACCGGCATGACGCTGGACGAGCTGACAGCGGCCTCTCAGGCGGCCGTTCGAAGAAAAATCATTCTATCCACCCTGGCCTTCGTGCTCGGTTTTTCTGTGGTTTTTATCGCGTTAGGGGCATCCGCCTCCTATCTCGGCGGCCTGTTCAGTGAACACAAGGCGCTGATCAGCACGATCGGCGGTCATTTGATCATCCTGTTTGGTCTTCATTTGACCGGGATTATACGAATCCCGGTTCTGGAATTCGAAAAACGGTTGCATGTCCATCAGAAGCCGCTGCATCTTTTTGGCACTTTTTTCATCGGCATGGCATTTGGCGCCGGATGGACCCCCTGCATCGGACCGATTCTCGGATCCGTACTGGTTCTGGCCCAACAGAAAGAGACCGTCATGCAGGCCGTCGGTCTATTATGCGCCTATTCTGCAGGAATGGCGTTGCCCTTTGTGTGCCTTTCGGTCGGTATCAACTTCCTGCTTGGATTTGTCCGCAGAACCAAGATGCTGATGCGATTTATCAACCCGGTGGCCGGAAGCCTGTTGGTTCTGATCGGACTTGCGCTGGTAACCGATTCGCTAAAGCTGTTGACATGGTACTAGCCGGTCCGATACCGTGTGAAACATGAGAAAGAAATTCGGCTTTGCCCTCTGAGCACCGCAGAAGCTTTCGGACCGGAGAAAAGGTCGATTGGGAGAAAAAAGAATGCATAAACGGATCCAAACAGTTTTCCTGACAATTCTTTTGCTGCTGATTTCAAATGGCGCTATAGCCGGAAAGAATGCGGTTGAATTGATCAAATGGCGCTCCTTTGATGCCGCACAAGAGCAGGAAAATGTGGAAAAGCGAAAGTTCATGATCTATTTCCATGCCGACTGGTGCGCCTATTGTCACAAGCTGGAAACAAACGCCTTTTCCAACCAGGAGATCGCCGACTACATCAACACCAATTTCGTACCGGTCAGGGTAGACGCCGACAAAGAGTCCCAGACCGCCGCCAGGTTCAGCGTCCGGGGGCTGCCGGATATTCGATTCCTGACGCCGGAAGGCGACGGAATCGCGAAAATCCCGGGCTATGTGGAAATCAAGCAGCTGCTGACATTGCTTAAATTTATCAGTACCGACAGTTACAAAACGATGAGCATCAAAGAGTTCGCCGCCAGGCAAAAGAATAACTAATCCCGCTCGGCAACGTCGCGAAGGAATGATTAAGGGGAGTTGTCCATTTTCTGTTGAAGGTACCTGCGGATCAAGCGACGCAGCACAGACACCCCCACCAGAGCACTCAGAACGAGCAGCGTCCACGGCACCCAGCTGTAGCCGCGGTACGCGGCATTTTCAGAAGCAACAACAATTCCGGCCCAGCTGAACAAAATCAGCAGAACCATGGCCGCGAAGAGCACCCAACACATCGGTGTGCTGTCGTACCACGGCATCATGATCCTGCGGAACAGCGGATTTGGGTCTAAACGCATGCAATACCATAAAAGATAGAAAGGGCAAAATCAAGCGATGAATCGAACCGGTGGCAAGATGACAGGACCCGCATGGACCCGCGTGCTTGCATTATTCATAGGCGGCTTGATTTTGGCAGGCTGCACAATGAAACCTGCAATGCTGACCATTAATGGATTGGAGAAACCAGTGGCGCCCGGAGAGATCATCGATACTCACAGCGGCAACGCCATTTCGTTCGATCAACTGATCGATGCCCTGGACAAGACCCGGGTCATCTATGTGGGTGAACAGCATACATCCATGGAACACCATCGCAAACAGCTCGATGTCATTAAAGCGTTGGTCGAAAAGGGCAAACAGGTCAGTGTCGGAATGGAGATGTTTGACCACACCTATCAGCGCCGTTTGGATCGCTGGTCGGCAGGCGAACTTGAGTGGGAAGCGTTTTTAAGGCAGGTTCACTGGTACGCCAACTGGAAATTCAACGACACCCTTTACAAGGACATCCTGACATATATCAAATCGCACAACCTCCCGCTGATAGGCTTGAACATCCCGTTTCATCTGCCGGCCAAAATTGCCGTTGGCGGGCTTGAAAGCCTGTCAAAACAAGAGCGGGCGCAGCTGCCGGCACAAATCGACCTGTCCAATGCAGAGCATCGCAGTTACGTCGAAATGATATACAACATGCACAAAATCAGGGGACGGGACGATTTCGACGATTTTTACGCCGCCCAGTGCGCCTGGGAGGACGGCATGGCACAGGCCATAGCCGACAACCTGAAAGAGAGCACCATGGTGGTCATCGCCGGCAACGGCCACATCGTCCGCAAATTCGGCATCCCCAACCGGGCTTACTCCCGCACCAAGGCCCCCTTTCGCACCATCTACCTGGCGACGCTGCACTCAAGCCTATCGATGAGCGATGCGGATTTCATCTGGCTCTGTCCCGACGACACCAAAAGCAGGGGACACATGAACATGCATTAAGCCGATCGTCTGAACGGCAAATGGTTCGGCCGATAGATGGTTGCAACGTCGGGCCGGTCCCATAAAATAACCCGGCGGCCGAGGTAGTCGAAGATCATGTCGAAGACCCGGGTTCGAATGACCTCGCTTTCATTCACCAGCTGATGCCTGGCATCGTCGACCAATTCGACGGTGACGCCTTTGATCTTGGCGCGCAAAAAGGCCAGGTTGTATGGCCAATCGACGATTCCGTCGCCGGTGCCCTGGATCAGCAGTACCGAACCGGCCACGGGGGGATAGAGCTGAGCACGCTTTTCCCAGGCGTGCAGGGCGTCAAGGAATTTGATGGATAATCGCCGGCCCTGCAAAGGATCGATTCGAACGAATGCCAGAAATTCGGCATTCGATGAGTTATCGCGGTGTTTTCGCGGTATGGTCTTTAGAAACATCCTGCCCACGGCGATGCCGAATTTCGACAGGCGCCAATTGGCGTTACGAACCAGCGGCGCCAAAAAGACGAACTTCTCAAATATCTCTTCTTTCTTCTGCTGCATGAATTCAAAGGCAATCGCGCAGCCCGTGCTGTGGCCGACCAGGCAGTAAGGTCGCGGCAGCCATGGCGAGCACAGCGCAATAAAATCTTCAAGTGTTTTGACGTATTCGCTGAAATCATTGATGGCGCCCCGTTCTCCGGACGAGAGACCGTGTCCGGGCAGATCGAAGACAGCGACACAGAATCCATGCAAAAGGGCCGCCTGGATCAAGGGCTTCAGGGTGCCACTGTGATCCAGGTAGCCGTGCAGCAGGAACAAGGCCCCCTTTTTGCGGGTTTCCGGCATATAAACGTGTGCGCTGATCCGGCGGGAAAGAGACGTAAAGTATCCGAAAAAGTGACGCGCGCCGTCGATATTGATGCCGTAGTAAGCAAAATAATCGGCAATGGACACGGGTGCAACATAATCTTCAGACAGATCGAGCGCTGCCATATCCTTTTGAATCTGCTTAACATCGACCGCAGGTCCGGCCTGCGCGACGCCAGACTGAGAACCGTTTTGCGCCATGCATCCCGGCAGCCCCGTGATAATAGTCCAGAATACGGCTGCAAAGGCGAGATGGCGTATCATTCGATTGTCGGCTCACCCAAGGCCCACTCAACCGCCTTGGCCGCATGGATCTTCATGGTGTCGAACAACGCCGCGTCGGTATCGGTCCGATCGATGAGCAGGCCGATCTCGGTGCACCCCAGGATAACACCTTCCGCCCCAGCTTTGACCAGATCTTCCACGATACGCAGAAAGGCTTTTTTTGACGACGGTTTTGTGACGCCCAGGCAAAGCTCCTGAAAAATCACGTTGTGAACCAGTTGCCGATCCGACTCAACGGGTATGAGAACGTCCAGACCGAATGTCTTTGCGAGTCGCCCCTTGTAAAACGCCTGCTCCATGGTAAAGGACGTGCCCAGCAATCCCACCCTGCGGATATTGGCCTGCATCAGATGCTGCGCCGTTGCATCGGCGATATGCAGCAGCGGGATCGAGATGGCGGAAGCGACCTGGCCGGCCACTTTGTGCATGGTGTTGGTGCAGATCAGCAGACAGCCGGCGCCCGCGGATTCGATGCCGCGCGCCGCCTCCGCAAGAATTCGCGCCGCTCCATCCCAATTTCCCTGCTGCTGGAGCTTCTCGATGGGATCGAAATCCACGCTGTGCAGAACGATTCGGGCCGAGTGCAGTCCTCCCAGCCTGGCTTTGACCAGTGAGTTGATCTCCCGATAATAGGCTTCGGTGCTCTCCCAACTCATCCCGCCCAGCAATCCGATGATTTTTATTTGATCGTTCATGATCACGTCCTAAGATGCGTAGATGGCACATTTGCGAACCTGCATGGCCGCTTCCTGGAGCGCCTCCGCAAATGTCGGGTGGCCGTGTATGGTGCGGGCGATATCCTCCGAACTGGCCCCGAACTCCATGGCCAGCACACACTCGGCGATCATGTCGGCCGCTCGCGGACCGATGATGTGCACCCCTAAGATGCGGTCGGTCTTGGAGTGGGCGATCAGTTTGACGAAACCGTCGGTTTCACCCATGCAGCGGGCCCGACCGGCACCGGTAAATGGATAGGAGCCCACGCAGTACGGGATCTGCCGCTGTTTGACCTGCTCTTCGGTCATGCCCACGGAAGCCACTTCCGGCGCCGTATAGACCACGGAGGGAATCGTGTCGTAGTTGACCTCTCCGGCCTGTCCGGCCATGGACTCCACGGCGGCGATACCTTCGGCCGAGGCTTTGTGCGCCAGCATGGGGCCGGGGATCAGGTCTCCGATGGCGAAAATTCCCTGTATATTTGTTTCAAACCTTTCATTCACAAGGATATGGCCTGACTTCGGATCTGTTTTTACACCCGCCCGTTCGAGTCCCAGACCCTGAGTCAGCGGTTTGCGCCCGACGGATACGAGCAATCGATCGAAGGTCAGCGTCTCTGTTTCATCGCCGTGCTGAACCGTTACCGTCACCCGTTTGTCATCGGCCGTGGCTTCGATGACCCGGGTCCCCACCAGGAAGGTAAAACCCTGTTTGCGCAATATGCGCTCCAGTGTGCGCGCCACCTGTCCGTCCAGTGTCGTGCCTATTTTTGGCAGCATTTCGATGACGGTCACCTTGGCGCCGAGGCGCAGCCATACCGATCCGAGTTCAAGGCCGATATATCCCCCGCCCACGATGCCCAGGTGCTGCGGCACCTCCTCCAGGGCCAGAGCCTCGGTGGAACTGATGATGCGTTTTGCGTCGAACGCCATGGCGGGCACTTCGATGGGTGTCGATCCGGTGGCCAGCAGGATGTTGTCGGCCTCGACGCGTCGCGTCTCATTATTGTCGGAGGCAATGGCGACCTTGCCGGGGCCCTCCAGGGCGGCGGTGCCTGTTACGATGTCGATCTTGTGGCTTTCCAGCAGCTGCCGGACATTCCGGGTCAGTTCATCCACCACCTTTTCCTTTCGGGCCATCATGGCCGGCAGATCCAGGCGGATCTCGCCGGTCAGGATGCCGTGCGCGGCCAGGTGGGTTTGCGCCAGATGGTAGTACTCGCTTGAGTCAAGCAGTGCCTTGCTTGGAATGCATCCCACGTTTAAGCACACGCCGCCCAGGCGCCGCTCTTTTTCAACGCAAGCGGTTTTCAGACCCAACTGGGCGGCGCGAACGGCCGCCACATATCCGCCGGGGCCCGAACCGATGATGATCAGATCGTAATCGGCCATATTAAACCTCCAACAAAAGCCGTTCCGGGTTTTCAATCAACTCCTTGACCCGCTTGAGAAAGGTCACTGCCTCGCGTCCATCGACGATTCGGTGATCGTAGGACAGGGCCACATACATCATGGGCCGGACAATGATCTGGTCGTCTACGACCACCGGCCGCTTTTCGATGCGGTGCATCCCCAGGATGCCGCTCTGCGGCATATTCAATATGGGCGTAGAGAGCAGCGAGCCGTAGACACCGCCGTTTGAAATGGTAAACGTTCCCCCTTCGAGATCGGCCAGTTCCAGGCGGTTGGCCTTTATCTTTTCGACAAAATCGATGATGGCTTTTTCAATCTCGGCGAAACCGAGTGTTTCGGCATGACGGATGACAGGCACCACCAGGCCGCGGCCGGAGCCAATGGCCACGCCGATATGCTGATAGTTGTGATAGATGATATCCTGATCGTCCACAAATGCGTTTATTTCCGGGATCTCTTTGAGTGCGGCCACACAGGCCTTGACGAAAAAGGACATGAAGCCCAGGGAAACGTCATACTTCTTTTTGAAGCTCTCCTTGTATTTCGACCGCTCGGCCATCACCTTGGACATGTCGATATCATTGAAAGTCGTCAGCATGGCGGTGCTCTGTTTGGCCTGCACCAGACGTGCGGCAATGCGTTTGCGGATCGGCGTCATGGGTTTGCGCACTTCGGCCGGCGGCGTGTCGATGTCCAGTTCGGCCGGCGGCGCACAACTTTCAGGGACGCCGGCGGGAGCCTGCTCCAGATAGAGCAGCACATCCCCTTTTGTGATACGCCCGCCGGGCCCGCTGCCGTGAATCTGGCTGACGTCCAGTCGTTTTTCGGCGACCAGGCGCCTGACAGCGGGCGACAGCGGCATCTCGCTGGAGGGCGCTTTCTGCAGGGCCATGGATGAAGCAGTCGACGCCGCTTCGGTTTGCGCGGCCTCAGGTGCGGCGACCGTTTGCCGGGCAGGTGCGGGCTCCCTGGCCTCTGCCCTTTCGGGCGCGGCCGCTTCGACCGTTGACGGATCGATGGTCGCAACAACGGCGCCGATGGCCACGGTCTCACCGGCAGGCACTTTTATGCGGAGCGTACCGCTGACCTCGGCGGTTACCTCCAGCGTGACCTTGTCGGTCTCGATAACGAGCAACGGTTCGTCCCGGGAAACCTGATCCCCGTCCTGTTTGAACCACTCGGCCAGAATCGCCTCCTGCACCGATTCACCTACGGTTGGTATTTTCACCTCTACGGCCATATCGCTTGGCTCCTTAAAAGTATTAGAACCTATCACCAACAATAAGGATTTAAACTGCCTTATCAGATTATATAAGTTATAAATACAAAGTGTTAAGTTTTAAGTGTTAAGCAAAGGATCGAATCGATTTTTTAAATGATTTTCAGGACCAAGCTGAATAAAACCACTCGTGATTGGCTATATAACGCCGGTTGTTTCTTACTATCGATAGAATTCATCAACTTAACACTTAAAACTTAATCACTTAGCACTCTTGTTGCTCACCCCACCGCCTGATCGGAGATGTCCGCCTGTTGGCGCCGGTAGACATTGGGGAATCCGCTGGCAGGACTGGCGGCTGCCGGCCGTCCCACATAGATCGGCGCCTGTCCGATGAGCGCCTGCAGGTGGTGGCGGACAAATTGCCAGCCCCCCATGTTCTCCGGCTCCTCCTGAACCCACACCCACGATTCCGCATCCGGGTAAGCCCGCAACAGCGTCTGCAGCTCCTGCTCCGGAAAGGGATAGAACTGTTCCAGGCGGACAAGCGCGATATGCTTGCCATCGATCTCACGGCAGCGCTGCATCAACTGATAGTAGATCTTTCCGCTGCAGATCAGCACTTTGGTGGCCGTGCGCGGAGCGGCCGGGTCATCCAGCACCGGTCGGAACACGCCCTGTGCCAGGTCCGTCAGGGTCGAGACGGCTTGTGGGTGGCGCAACAGGCTCTTGGGAGTCATCAGCACCAGGGGTTTGCGGTATTGCGCCTTGGCCTGGCGCCGCAGCAGGTGGAAGTACTGGGCGGGCGTCGTCACATTGCACACCTGGATGTTCTCATCGGCGCAAAGCTGAAGGAATCGCTCCAGGCGGGCGCTGGAGTGTTCCGGTCCCAAGCCTTCCCATCCGTGGGGCAGCAACAGCGTCAGACCGTTGCGGCACTGCCATTTGGTCTCTCCACTGACAATAAACAGATCGATGATGCCCTGGGCATTGTTGGCAAAATCACCGAACTGGGCCTCCCAGAGGGTCAGCCCTTTCAGATAGGACATGGCGTAACCGTATTCGAAACCCAGGACACCGGCCTCGGCCAGCAAGCTGTTGAACACATCGTAGCGCGCCTGCTCCGCTTCCAGATGGTTCAGCGGAATATATGACTCGCCGGTTTGCCGGTCGAACAGAACACTGTGGCGCTGACTGAAGGTACCCCGACCACAGTCCTGGCCGCTGAGGCGGATGGGAATCCCTTCCACCAGCAGGGAACCGAACGCCAGGGTTTCGGCGTTGGCCCAATCGATGTCCTGACTCTTTTCGATGCTTTGCATGCGTCGCTTCAGCAGCATCCTGATCTTGTTGTGAGGGGTGAAGCCCGATGGCCATTGATTGAGTTTTTTCGCCAGCGATATCAAGCGCCCTTCAGGAACCGTCGTATCCACCGGCGACAGGCTGTAAGGCGAGGCATAGGCCTCCATCTCTTCGAAACCCCTGGGCTGTGGAAAAAGGCAGCTGCTGTCGTGCACCTCCCGGTAGGCGGCTTCCAGTTTTTCCATTCGGGCGCTCATCAATTGATCGACCGCGCGCTCGTCGACAACACCGGCTTCGATCAGTTGCTTCGCATAAAGTTCGTGCGGCGACGGACGTGATTTAATGCGGTCATACATCAGCGGTTGCGTAAAATAGGGCTCATCGCCTTCGTTATGGCCGTACCGCCGGTAGCACACCAGATCGATCACGACATCCTTCTTGAACTTGAAACGGTACTCAGCCGCCAGACGAGCGACATGCACCAGGGCTTCCGGATTTTCACCGTGCACATGGAAAATGGGGACCATCAGCATCTTGGCCACATCGGTGGAATAGCGCGTGGATCGCGCATCGTCAGGCAGCGTGGTGTAGCCGATCTGGTTGTTGATCACCACATGAATGGTTCCGCCGGTGGTGTAACCCTCCAACTGGCTCATGTTCAGCGTCTCTGTTACAATCCCCTGGCCGGCAAAGGCGGCGTCGCCATGCAGCAGCAGCGGCACGATGCGCCGGCGATCGGTGTCGCCATTCAGCTCCTGGCGCGCCCGTACCACCCCTTGCACCACGGGGTTTACGGCTTCCAGATGGCTGGGGTTGTTGACCAGAAAAGCCCGCAAAGCGTCGCCTTCCGGCAGATCGATATCGGCCAGATAACCGTTATGATACTTGACATCTCCGTCGCCGATCAGGTGGTCGGCGTCATAGCAGGTCTCGAATTCGGCAAAAATATCTTCCACCGGCCTCTGCAGCAGATTGGCCTGCACGTTGAGTCTGCCGCGGTGGGCCATTCCCAGAATGACCTCCCGTGCTCCGAGTTTCGACAGCCGGATAAAGAGCGCTTCAAGCATCGGGATCAGGGCATCGCCGCCCTCGAGCGAAAATCGGGTCACGGCCTGATACTTATTGTTGAGAAACCGCTCCAGCGCGGCAGCCTGGACGAGTTTGCCAAGAATGCGTTTTTGCGTCCCGGCATCCGGCTGCAGCCGGTTTCGAACCGGCTCCATCCGTTCCTGAAGCCAGCGTCGCTCGTCCGGATCCTGCAGATGCATATACTCCACACCGGTGGACCGGCAATAGGTCTGCTTCAATATCTCAAGAATTTCCTGCAGCGTACATTCGGTTGCAAATGCAAATTGAGGTGTGGCGAAGCGTCTGGCAAGATCGTCGCTGCCAAGGCCGAAATGATCGAGCGCCAGCAGCGGGTGCGATGTGGGGCAGGCACTCAGCGGATCAAGACAGGCCAGCAGATGGCCAAGATCGCGATATCGCTGGATCAGTTGAGCCACCCGCATGCTCTGGGATCCGTCCGCACGTTCCGGCGCCGGCTGGCTGCGCTGTTCGGCGATCTCGAAACCGTAGAAAAACACACGCCATTCGCGGCCGATCGATTGTGGATCCTTTTTATAACGTTGATACTGCTCATCCAGATAGTTCAGGTTCAAACCTTCGGGAATGTTCATGTGCCCGCTTTTCCGAAGTTCACCGGTAGCCGCAACCAATGAACCTGTTTGATTCTATAGGCTTTAAGATAATTCATTAGGACAGCGTTATCGGTCGTCGCAGTATCACAATACGGCTTCCTCCCTCTGGCCTTGCCAAATGAATTATCTTAAAGCCTATAGCTTGTCGAAAAAAAGGAGAATATCGCCCTATGGCAGGAATGATAAGGAAAACACCGGACAGTGTCAAATCAAATAGTCCTTGTGAATCTCACCATGCGTCAGTTATAAATAGCAAAAACCGATTTATGGAGACAAGTGTTTGCTTATTCCGCAGAAAGAACAGTGCCTGCACCTGCTGAGCAGGATCGATATGCCGGACCATATTCGAGACCATTCCATGCTCGTCTGCAAAGTCGCACTGGTGCTGACCGACGGTCTGATTGCCGCCGGTATCCATGTCAATCGCGAATTGGTAAGGGCGTCAGCGCTGCTGCACGACATTACCAAACCGCGCAGTTTCAAAACCGGTGAAAACCATGCCCTGACCGGCGGGCAATATCTGACGGAGCTGGGGTATCCCGAAGTCGGCGACATCATACGTCAGCATGTGACGCTGGACCAATACGTTGACGCTGCAACGCCCAACGAGGCCGAAGTGGTCAACTATGCCGACAAGCGCGTACTGCACGACAAAGTGGTACCGCTGGATGAACGCATGACCTATATTCTGCACCGCTATGCCAAAACCAAGGCTCGCCAGGAGATGCTCAAACAGCTGTGGGAGCAAACGCGGCTGCTGGAACAGCGTCTGTTTGCCCACCTGAATTTTACACCGGATATCCTGGATCAGCACATGGGGTAATCCAATTCGAATGACGTTATGAAGACTTTTTACGATACCATCAAGTTTTGATTTTAAGCCTCAAGCCACAAGCGATCCCCTGAGCTTGATCCAACCAAGTCGATCCAGAAACATGTTGCACAATTTGGAATCGGTGTGATGGATGTAAAGATTGCCATCGCTGTCGATGCCGCGAATCAGGCCGTCATATAAAAAACCAGCCAGCAGCGCCCGGCCTGCTTCCATTCGGGACTCCGGCAGTGCGGCGAGTTTTTCGGGCGCGCCCGGTTGCGGAAGCCCCTCGCCCCGGTCGACCAACCCTTTCATAAAGTTGAGCACACGCCCCAGCCGCAGCAGGGTCACCGCTTCGAGGCGGGATGCATGATGCTCCAGCGGCAGCGCAGTGGACCGCAACAGGGACAAATGGTCCGGCAGCAGATGATGATCCCGGCACCAGTCGTAATCATCGCTTCCCGGACAGGGGTAGAAAACCGAAACACCGGCCAGCACCCTCCTCTGGGCCAGGAAAATCAGGTCATCCACGCTTTGTTCAGGTGATTGGTCTGGGCCGGCCACGATGAGGTAGACGACGCTATTGAGCCCGGATCTCCTGCTGTCGGACAGGACGCGGTCCAGTGCCGCAGTGATGTCCGGACGGCGGAATCGCCTGAGCTGCCTTGAACTGGTTGTAATCAACGCCAGGTTGAGTGTTTTGAAGCCGCTGTGCTGCATCTGCTGGATGATCCGCCTGGACAGGGCCGGCGCGAAAAGACCGTTCATGGCCCGCATCTCAAAAGGGTATGGGCCGAATCGGTTGCGGATGGCACTCAGCAGATCTGAAAACCAATGCCTGTCGGCACATAGATGCTCATCCTCGAAATCGACAAAGCCGATCCGATGGCGTTCGTCTACCGATGCGAGCTCGGCCACAATACGCTTCACGCTGCGGAGTCGAAAACCATGATAGGAGTTGGCGTTGACGGAACAATAGCTGCACCTCATCGGACAGCCCCGGCCGGCGCTCAGGGAAACGCTGACCCGCCCGCATCGCTGATAATAGGACCACCGGATCAAATCGAGCGCCGGAGGCGGCAGCAGATCCAGGTTGTCCGCAACGGCCGGAGGCCGAATGGAAACAGTGCCGTCGTCGCCACGCTGAACCAGCCCGGGGATTCCATCGAGCGGCAGGTCCTGGCGCAGGGCTTTGGCCAGAAGCGGCAATCCGATCTCCCCATCCCCGCGCAGGACGAAATCCACGGCAGGGTGTTGTATGACCTGCTCGGGCAGCGCCGTCGGGTGATGACCGCCAAGGACGACAAAGGCACGGGGGCAGGCGTCTTTGACAATGGCGGCAGTTTCCAGGGCCACTGCGCTGTATGCACTGAACAGGGATGAAATGCCGATCAGAAATGCGCCGGACCGACGTGCCTGATTGGCGATGTGTTCCAAACTGTATCCGAAGTGGCGAAATGCGTGAAACAATCCAAAAGGAGATCGATCGCTGCGGCCGAAGAATGGTTCCAGATAATCCATCTCCCGGGGCCTGGCAATCATCCGGCTTTTTGAAGTCGCCAGAGCATCCAGGATATCAACTGAAAATCCGCTGCCCCGCAAGTTCGCTGCAATCCCGGCCAAACCGTAGGGGAGGGTGCGCTTTGCCGTGAGATAAAAATCCTGGATGGGGGGCTGTATCAGAAGAATATCGGGCATGCTCGGCCGATTCCCGATGTCAAACGGCGTTCCATAGGAGGCTAGGTAAGCTTGGATATCTCACTGAACGTTTGTATTTCCGCCGGCAGCTCTTCGGACGTAATCACATCTTCAACGCCCAGGGCGAGGGCTCGTTCGATGACGTTCTGCAACTGGATCAGGTTGCCGGGCCAATGGTACCGCATTAAAACATCCTGAGCTTCGGGTGTCATGCTGATGATGCGTTTATTCTGTTTGGTGCAGATTTGATAGATGAAATGGTGAATCAGCAGACAGATATCCTCTCGTCGCTCACGCAGCGGCGGCATGCTGATAACCACGGCATTGAGCAGATCGAACAGATCTTTTTTCAGAGCGCCGCTGTCAATGACCTCTTTGAGCTCTTTGCTGGTGGCCGCAATCACCCGGGCGCTGAGGCCTTTTTTGGCCTGCTCGGCTTCCAGGGCTTGCAGGATGCTCAAACGAAGGGAGGGCAGCAGTTCGGCGATCTCGTCCAGGTAGATGGTCCCGCCATCGACCTTTTTCATCAGCGAGGTGACATGCTCCACCATGTCCGCTTCGGCCACGCCTTCGGTGATGCTGCCGCAATTGACAGGGACGAACGGCATCTCGCTGCGGTCGCTCTTTGCATGGATGGTGCGTGCCACCAGTTCCTTTCCGGTACCGCTCTCTCCCTGGATCAACACCATCAGGCTGTGTTGAACCACGGTGTCGATCAGTTCATACACTTGTTGCATTCTGGCGCTGATGCCGATCAACCCCTCATATTTATACCGATCTTTGGCGCGCTTGCGGATCAGGGCCGCTTTGTTCTCGATCTTTTTCTCTTCAATAATGCGATCGATGATAAGCTTTAAGTGATCTAGCTTGAATGGTTTTTGAAGATAATCATAGCTTCCGAATTTCATCGCCTGGACCGCCGACTCCATGGAGCCGTATCCGGTTACGATGATGACCTCAATCTCCTGATTGTACTGTTTGACCGCCGCCAACAGCTCAAGCCCGTTGAACTCGGGCATTTTATAATCCGTAAAAATAATGTGAATATCCTGCTGCTTGACAAGATCGAGGGCCTTTAAGCCGCTGTTGACCGTGGTGATGTCGTACCCCTGCATATTCAGGTACTGCTCCACCATCATCAGGATGTCTTTGTCATCATCCACGAAAAGAATACGATATTTGTCCATTATTGTCTCCAAGCCGTATTGAATTTGAGGCCTGAAACGCCACAATGACAGAAAGATAGTTATAATGGAGCACGACAAAAAGATCAAGCAGATCCGTCATCGATCGCTTCATGGCTCCTTGTGTTTGCCGCCGCTGAAAATGACTGGCATGGAGTTTGCTTTTGATTTGCGGCATACGGACCACATGCGGCTTAGGTTGATATGCATGGCCTTTTAAGCGAATCAGCCCGTCGGCCCGTTCACAAAAATCATCGTCTGTATACTTAACCAGACATATTCGACCATACATGGCGCAGCGCCGGCAGGAAAGGGATGGAAACAGAAGGTGATTACAGCCGAACATATAGGCAGTTCAGCGCATCGGCCCCTGCAGGTGATGCTGGGTTTGGATCAACAACCCGCTCGGCCCATGCAGCGGGACAAATTTTTTTTCGCATCGCCGCTGATATCCCAACGACTAGCTGTTCTGAACCGGCTGATATGCAGCCCCAGCCCGATCATCGTCATCATCGGCGAAAGAGGAAGCGGTAAAACGACGTTTTTGAATCGTCTGATCCATGACGGTCAAAAACCATGGAAGGTGTGCCGCATTCGTTTGAAATCAAAAGGTTATACCGAAACGGCCTCGTGTCGAAATTTAAACCATCGGCTGGTATTTCTCACTAAGAATGAGAGGTTGCCATCGGTCGTCATCGACGATGCGCACCAGTTAAGCCGGCACGAACTGCGCATTCTGATACAGGCGAGCGAGTCCGGCAACGGCAACCGCTCCGGCAAAATTCAAAACATCGTTCTGTTTGCGGAACCGCAAATAAAAAAACGGCTGCCGGATATCGCCGAGTGGCTTCCTCCAAATTCGGTCATCGAAAAAATCCATATGACTCCGCTAACCGAAGAACAAACCGCCGATTACCTTCGTCATCGCATCAAGATGGCCGGGCTTTCGGAAAGGAACCTTTTTTCGATTGATCAAATTCGTATGATTTACAAGCAGTCGGGCGGCCTTCCGGGATGGATCAACCAAAAAGCGTGCATGCTTCTGCAGCACAGAGAAAAGCAGCACCTGGTTTCGACCACCGTTCGACAAAAAATGAATCTGGAGTATTTAAAAGACAGTTTGCGGAGCCGGATGCCCCGCATGTTTAAAACATAGATATCCCAGCTTCGATCCAACTCCTTTGGTGTCGTTGCCGATTCGCGGTGCCGGTCACCCCCCGGCACCGCGAATCAACCCTCTCCGCAAGATACGCATCATCCAGAATGGACACTATTTAGAATTCTCGTTGCACAAAAGAAAATAGGCCGCTAAAGTCGGATTATTGACACCATGGAGCGCCGGCACGCAATAAGCGAAATCAATGGAAATGAGCTTCACAAAACGGGTGATTGTGGTCTGCACCGGAAATATCTGCCGCAGCCCCATGGCGGCGGGATTGCTGGCGCACCATCTGCCCGGTGACCTCAGTTCGATGATCGAAGTGACATCTGCCGGGACACATGCGCTGCAGGGCTACCCGGCGCAGGAGTATGCGGTTGAGACCCTGTCCAGGATCGGCGTCGACATCCGAGGGCATCGGGCCCGCCAGCTGACCAGGGAGATGGCTTGCAGCGCCGACCTGATACTTGCCATGGAAATGTCGCACCTATGGTTCGTTCAACGCTGGGAGGGCATTCCAAAAGAGAGGCTGCGCCTGTTGCTGGAATTTGATCCGAAGGCCAGATTCCGGCAGGTTGCGGATCCCTACGGCGGACCGCTGTCAGCCTATCGGACATGCCTGGAAACCCTGCTGCCGGCCATAGAGGGGGTTGTGCATGCGCTGCGCTCGATGGTGCCATAAAGGCCTGCCGCGGCAGCGCGCGAATCAAGAGGGTTGATGAAAACGGTTCGCCAACAAATGATCACACTCTTAAAAGCAGGGCCGATGGACTTGAGGGACCTTTCACAGGCGTTACGAATCAGTGAAAAAGAGGTCAAGGACCATCTTCCGCACATTGCCAAATCCGTGTCGGCTCGAAAGGATCGGCTGACGGTCATCCCGGCCCGGTGCGAGTCCTGCGGCTACACATTTGCAGGCCGCAAGCGGCTGTCGCCTCCCGGCAGGTGCCCCCGCTGCCGACATGCGCGTATTCAGGGGCCATGGTACCGGGTGTCGGCCTGAACCGTAAGCGAGGCAGGCTGCCACCCATTTTTTATATATAAAACGGTTGGATAGAGAAATATCGTCAGGCTTGAGAGCCGGCTTGACACTTTTAACATTATACATTAATAATCGCTATCTCATCGGGGCCTACAGCGGCTTCCGTCAATTGGATACCAAAAGGGCCAGTACGCGTTATACGTCCTATTTTCCACAACAATCACCCAAATCCCGGGAACGTAGCAGCGTGCCAAGGAGGACGGTAATGATCCATGTAAAAAACCTGACCAAGTACTACGATGATTTCTGTGCGGTGGATCAGATCAACCTCGATATCGAAAAGGGGGAGATCATCGGTCTGTTAGGTCCCAACGGTGCCGGAAAAACGACCACGTTAAGGATGCTGACCGGCTATTTTGAGCCAACGGCCGGCGACATTTTGATCAATGATTATTCCATCAATGAGGATGCGCTGGCCATTAAGCAGATGATCGGCTACCTGCCCGAATCGGCGCCTTTGTATAAAGGCATGCTGGTGTATGATTACCTTGACCACATCGCCCAAATCAGAGGCTTGAAAGCCGACGCAAAACGACAGCGAATCAATGATCTGGCGGATATGTGCGGTCTGCGGTCGATTATGCACAAGACCATTGAAACATTGTCAAAGGGCCTCAAACAGCGGGTGGGCCTGGCGCATGCCATGATGAGCGATCCGGAAATCCTGATCCTTGATGAGCCGACGTCCGGACTCGACCCCAATCAGATCGTTGACATTAGGGAGATCATCCGCAAGATCGGACAGGAGAAAACAGTCATCCTCTCCACCCATATCCTGAGCGAAGCCGAGGCCACCTGTGACCGGATCGTTATCATCAACAAAGGCCGGATCATAGCAGATGGCAGCACCCAGGACATCAAACAGCGAAACGGCGACGGCTCCAGCCATATTCGGATTGAACTCGAACAGGCCGATTTCGACGGGGTTCGCGCCCAACTGGAGTCCATCGATGCCGTCCGGCAGGTTGAGCAAATCTCCGAAGACGATGCGGGAACGCTGACAATCAAGGTCTCATGCCATCACGGCCGCGATCCGCGCGGTCAGATTTACAAGGCGATTAAGTCCACCGATTGGGTATTGATCGAAATGCACCTGGAAGCCAAAACCCTCGAAACCATTTTCCGCGAGCTGACAATGGAGAATTAAGATGCATCAGGCAGTATTGATATTCAAAAAGGAGTTTAAGGATTATTTTACGTCGCCGATCGCCTATATCGTTATCGCCATCTTTTTACTGTTGACCGGCTGGCTGTTTTTTTCCACCTTTTTTGTATACGACCAGGTCGATCTAAGACGTTTTTTCAGTTTATTGCCCTTTCTGTTCGCCATCGTGGTACCGATTATCACCATGCGGCTTTTCTCCGAAGAGCTCAATGTCGGCTCGTATGAATTGCTTCTGACCATGCCCGTGACCCATCGCGATATCATTCTCGGAAAATTCTTTGCCGGTGCGGCACTGGTTGCGGCGATCCTGCTTCCGACGGTCTCCTACCCCATCTTTATCAGTTTCCTTGGAGATCTGGACTGGGGCGTCGTCATCGGCAGTTACCTCGGCGCCCTGCTGCTGGGCGGAGCCTACGCGGCCATCGGCCTGTTCGCCTCGTCCCTGACGCGCAATCAGATTATCGCCTGCATCGTCGGCATGATCATCTGCGCCATTCTGGCCATCGTGGATAAGATGCTCTTTTTCTTTCCACAGCCGATACTGTCGACCGTGGCCTACATGAGCGCCGCTACCCATTTCGAAAATATCGCCAAAGGTATCATCGACTCGAGGGACTTGATTTATTTCTTAAGTGTCATTTTTATCGGTTTGTATGCCACTCAGCTGGTCATGCTTGAAAAAAAGTAGAGAGGACAACAGATGAACGCCGCAACGCAACGTTATGCAAAATACATCAAACTGCTGTTGTACGTATTGGTCATCGTGCTGATCAACCTTGCCGGGATCACATTGTTCTTCAGGTCCGATCTGACAAGCAATAAAATCTATTCGCTATCGGATGTCAGCAAACAGGTCGTGGCCACTCTGTCCGAACCCTTGACCATTAAAGTATTTTTCACAGAAGATCTGCCCGCTCCGCACAACGCCACACAACGCTACCTTCACGATCTGCTCAGCGAATATGCGCTGTACAACAAGAAACAGTTCAAAGCTCAATTCTACAATGTGACGCCGGAAACCGAAGGCATCAGCGACGATGCGCAGGACAACCGTGAGACGGCGCGAAATTACGGCATCCACCCCGTACAAATTCAATCAGTGGAGAAAGACGAAGTCAAATTCAAGCAAGCCTTTATGGGCCTGGTACTGATCCATGGCGATGTTATCGAACGCATCCCGACAATCACCAGCACCGACAGACTGGAGTACAAGATAACCACCGCCATCCAGAAACTCAACAACAAGGTCAGTGCCCTGTTGAATCTTGATGAGAATATCCGGGTCGACCTTGTTCTGTCATCTTCCCTTTACAAGGTGGCCCCGTATATCGGATTGGAGGCCCTCCAGCAGTATCCCCAGGAAGTGAAAGAAATCGTCGAAGCACTCAACAGCAAGAATTACAACAAGCTCACTTTTCGGCATCTCGATCCCACCACGGATCCATCGGCGGCAAAAGAGATGCAAGGCCTCAATCTGACGCGGCTGAACTGGCCGGCCATCGCCAAAGCCGACGTGGAAGAGGGGCAGGGCGCCATCGGGCTGCTGCTGAAGTATAAACAGGAGGTCCGCGAAATTCCCCTGCTGCGGGTTATCAACCTTCCCATATTTGGAAGGCAATATCAGCTGACCGATGTAGAGCAGATCGAAGAGGTCATCAACACGAATCTTGAACGACTGGTCAACATCAACCAGAACATCGGCTATCTGGCCGATTACGGCACTCTCGAAGCGGCCAGCCTCGGCCCAATGGGATCACGCGGCGGCCCCTCCTTGAGGAACTTCAGGACCTTGATCGACAAGAGTTACTCGCTCCAGTCGATTCGCTTGAAAGAGGATCCCATACCGGACGGCATCAAGTGCCTGATCGTGGCCCGCCCCACCGAAAAGCTGTCCGACTATGCCCTCTACCAGATCGACCAGGCATTGATGCGAGGGACAAACCTGGCCATTTTCACCGATGCGTTTGAAGAGAAGCAGCCGGCCGGCCAGCAACCGTTTATGGCCAACCAGATGCCGACCTTTGTCCCGCTGGACACCGGATTGGGAAAATTGCTCGAACATTATGGCGTGCGCATCAAAAAATCGTTCGTGCTTGATGAAAACTGCTTTCGCCAGCGTCGGCCGCAGCGACAGGGCGGCGGCGAACAGCCAATCTATTTCGCCCCGATTATCCAGAGTGAAAAGATCAACAAAGAGCTGGATTACATTAAAGACATCAAGGGTCTGATTGCCCTGAAAATATCGCCGCTGGAACTTGACCAGAAACGAATTGAAGCACAGAAAATCACGACCCATCGTCTGTTTTCCTCGTCCGACCGTTCGTGGGAGATACGCGACCGCATCAATCTGACCCCGATGTTTCTGCGACCTCCGGCCTCGGACAGTGAGATGTCCAGCCAACCGCTGGCCTATCTGCTGGAAGGTTCCTTCAGCAGTTATTTCAAAGGCAAACCCATGCCTGAAAAGCCGAAAGAAACATCCGCAGAAAACGGCGGGCAGGACACGGAAACTGCTGATAACCCGCCAGTGAAGGAAACCGATTTAGCCGCGGAAGAACGGGCTAAAGTCGACAGCAGCGGAACATTTATCGAACAGAGCCCGCCATCGAAGATATTGGTGATCGCATCTTCCGAAATGATTACCGATCAGCTTCTGGATGAAGGGGGGCAGGGAATCAATTCGATGTTTATCATGAACACCATCGACGCCCTCAACGACCGGGAATCCATCGCCGTAATGCGCAGCAAGCAGCAAGCGTTCAACCCGCTGACAGAGACCGGTGCGGCAACCAAGGTACTGATCAAAGCGGCCAATATTGTCGGGCTGCCGATCCTGGTGGTGATTTTCGGCTGTGCGGTATGGTTTCGCCGGCATGGACGCAGAAAAAGAATACAAATGCAGTTTCAAACCGATACAGGTGCTTAAAACCCCTGTCCGGTACAGCGCCGATCCACAGGAATAAAGGCATGAAACGATTGATGATGAAGCGAGGTGGCAATGAAAGTAAAAAAGGAATATTTGCTTCTCATACTGATTATAGTGGTTCTGTCAATCTATCTGGTGGTGCAAAAGACAAATCACGGGGAATCTGAACTGCCCAAGTTAACCGAACTGGACAGCAACTCAGTCAACCGCATGCTTATCACCAAGGCCGACACGTCCATTGAACTGGTCAAAAAGGATGAGCAGTGGCTGATCAAACCACAGGATTATCTTGCCAATACCATTACGGTCAAAAATATGCTCAACGCGGTTGCAAAACTGACCGCCACCGCGCTGGTATCGGAAACGGGCAATTATGAACGATACGACCTGACTGCGGCCAAACGGACCACTGTCAAGGTGTTCAACGGTCAGGATCTGGTGCGGGAGTTCAATATCGGCAAAACGGCTCCGACATTTCAGCATACCTTCGTCCTGGTGGCCGGCGACGATAAGGTTTACCATGCCCGTGGAAATCTGACCAACACCTTCAATCAGACCATCGACAGCCTGCGAGATAAAAAGGTCCTCTCATTTGAAAAAGACCAGATAACCGCCCTCGACATACGCAAAGGCGACCAGATCCAGGTCATTTCAAAAAAAGAGATGGCGGCAAAAACGGAAGGCGATACCCAGGCGGAGCAAACGCCTCCGCCTCAACCGGCGAAAGCACAGTGGAAAAACGAATCGGATCAGACCGTCAGCAGCTCTGCAGCGGATAGTCTGCTCAACAATATGTCCGGCCTGAACTGCGATGCGTTCATGGCAGACGATGCCAAGGCCGCTCTCAAAGATGCCGCTTGGACGATCACCTTTAAAAGCGGGCAAGGCGATTTCACTATTTCCGTTTTTGAAAAGGATGACCAGACACCGCCGAAGTACAAGGCGGCCTCGTCAGGCAGCCGGTATGCATTCCTGCTGGATGAGAACCGCGTGAAGAGTTTTGAAAAGAACATCGACATGTTGCTCACGACCAAGAGTGAAAAATAATTCGTTCGTGCCCATCCAGAAATGGCATCCCCGAAAAGGGATCGGGATCTGCGACTTGCGGCCCAGACCGGCGTTCTCGCGTTTTGGCAATCCTCGACGTAGCGCTGCTACGCCTGTGGAACATCCCGGTATTTTTCGGGGCGGCTACCAAAACACTGCGGCCTTGGTCTGAACCACAACCTACCATTTCTGGATGGACACAAGTTCATTCGTGCCAATAAATTGTCCCGACAAAACACCACGAGAAATCTTCTTCGTTGGTCGTCGCTTCGGCTGAACCGCTGGCGACGGAATCTGCAGCTTCGTTGTATGAGCGCACGCGGTAGTGGTAGGTCGTGGTTCCCTCCACGTCGTCGTCGGTATAGGTTTCGGTGTCGTCATCGACCTTGGCGATCTGAACAAATACCTCCTCTTCATCTTTGCGCCGTTCGATCTTGAACCCCAATTCATCGCCGGAATTGTCGTTCCAGGTGAGTTCGATTTCGGTGTCGGCGACGGTCTCGGCTTCGAGACCGGACGGCGCCGACGGCGGCAAACCGCCGATAAAGGCACCAATCGAAACGGCCCCATCCAACTCCCCGACCCCGATCTCGGTGGCCGAAATCGTATTGGTAGAGACGTCGACAACGTGGATGCTGTCATCCAACTGGTTGACGACATAGGCAAAATCCCCATTAAGGGGTGCGGCGACGCCCATCGGATTGTCGCCGACCGAGATCGTATCGGCAACGCTGTTATTGCTGGTGGTGATCACGGTAACCGTGTCGCCTCCGCTGTTGGTGACGAAAACATATCGGCCATCGGAACCGACCGCCACGCCCCAGGGTTGATTGCCCACATCGATCGTCGCGGCAGTCGTGTTGTTGCTGGTTCGAATCACTTTGACCGTATTGTCGCCCGTGCAGGCCACATAGACGGTCGCCCCGTTGGGGGTGACCGCAACCCCGGCGGGTTCATTGCACAGATTGCTGATACTGGTGGTTTGATCGTTGTCTCCGATCACGGTCAGGCTGTCTCCCAGATTATTGGTCACATATACCATCGGTGTGTCGTCTGCCTGATCATAGGAGGCCGCGACACCCAGCGGACCGTTTCCCACCGAAATGGTCGCATCGACACTGGTCCCGCTGATATCAATTTTCGAAACCGTGTCATCGTCATAGTTGGCTACATAGGCAAATTCGTTTTCAGGCTCGACGGCAACGCCCCTTGGGCCGTCGCCCACGGTTATGTGAACCTGGGCACTGGTGTTGGTAAAATTATTGGTGGCGATACGGGTCACGACATCGGTCCCTGAGCGCGTCACAAACACATAAGCTCCATCCGGTGACACCGCCGCGCCGTACGGGTTGTCCGCCAAGGCCACTGATCCGAATGTCTCCGGCGTGGTGAGCACCTGAGTGACGGTATTATCGCCATTGTTGGGGATATAGGCGGTGGTTTCCGCAAAAGACACATTCATCGCCGATATAAGAGACGCAGCGCAACAAACCATAACGGCAAAGACCCTCATCGTGATCTCCTTTCAGAAGCTTTCTGTTTTGGAGACATATCAGGCTGCGAACACTCTGATGCCTCTTTCCTGAAACTACCTGAATGAAGGAAAATGTTCAAGCAGGACCATCCGTCGCAACAATGGGATGTCAGGACATGCCCGTCCTTGTCCGTCTCATCCGTTTTTCAAGATGGGGCAGAATTTTCTTGACGGCCCCGTGCAGCGGGAACTGTGCCAGATTCTCCAACCGGACCCAGCGGAAGGACTGCGGACCGTTCAATCGGACACGGCCCGATTGCCAGCGGCAATGAAATACGGCCATCTGAATCTTGAAATGCGAATAGGCGTGGCGCACGCCGGCCAATCGGTCCTGCGGCGCGACATTTAGGCCGACAGTCGACCGGACCATATCGACGCATGCGCAGGTGGCCTGCTCACCGCTTTCCCACGGACCGCTGGGAAATTCCCAGAGCCCGCCCAGCAAGCCCTCCGACGGTCTCTGGATCAGCAGAAGCCGGCCGTTTTTGACCACCACCGCGCACACCAGGCGATGCTCCGGCGCGGCATTTTTCTTTATTCTCAAAGGATAGCGATCAATCCGGCCGCTGCCTGCCGCCCGGCAGAACCGGCTCAGCGGACAGCTGTCGCAAGCCGGCTGCCGGGGCGTGCAGACCAGAGCACCCAGCTCCATCACGGCTTGATTATGATCGCCGGGGGATTTGTGGGACAAAAGCCGTTGGGCTGTGGCCTGGTACACCTTGTGGCCGACGGCCTGGTTCGCCGGCGTGTCGATCAGAAACAGCCGCGACAGAACGCGTTTGACGTTACCGTCAACCACGGCATGCGGGCGGCCGAAGGCGATGCTTAAAACGGCGGCGGCAATGTAATCCCCGACGCCGGGCAGACGCTTCATGGGATCCCAATCGCGCGGCAGGTGTCCGTGCATTTGCGATGCGACAATACCTGCGGCCCGGTGCAGATTGCGGGCGCGGGAATAATAGCCGAGACCTTCCCAGGCCTTGAGTACGGCGTGCAATGTCGCATCGGCGAGGAGCTGAACGGTTGGGAACGTCTCCAGAAAACGTTGATAGAAAGGAAGAACCGTCTTGACTTGAGTCTGCTGCAGCATAACCTCGGAGACCCAGATGGCGTAAGGGTCCTGGGTTTGCCGCCACGGCAGGTCGCGCCGATTGTCGAGATACCACCGCTGCAACGCACGTTGAATGGCGCCGACGGTGCGGGAGGGGATGGGGATGGGAGCTCGATCGATGGCCATGATTAGCGGAAACATTATCTTAAAGTTTGCAGCGATAACAAGTGAAAAATCCCTGGGCTTATCCATAAAACTCAAATTGGCGCACTCGAGCTTTTCTTATAACCGTATAAATCTTTTTGCTGCCAGATTGGGCTTTAGTCCGTCAGCATGAGTGCCGATAGAGCAAATGAATCTCATAGCTGCAAGGAAGCGCTGCATGACCGATATCAATGCTCACCATTTTCTGGAAGAACTTCGTTTTGACATTAAGACCAAAGATAAAATCAAGGCACGGCTCGTTCTGACCCATTTCGACGAGGTGGACGATACGACGCGCCGAAAGGCCCTGCTCGAGTTGAGCCGGGCTCCCTCTGATTTCGCCATCCCGGTGTTGATCGCCGTGATGGCCGGCAAACCCGAACTCGGCGAAACGCATCCCGATCTCAAAGAAGTGCTTTACTCCCGTGCGCTGGACAACCCGGATGTCGTCTCACAGCTGATGATCCGCGAGGTCAAACCCACCCATCGCATCGCCCTGGCCGAACTGGCCGGTGAAATCCGTCTGGAAGCAGCCACGCCGATCCTGCTCGGTATCCTCAATGAACATGAAGATGCAAAAATCCTGCGCAGCGCCATTACGGCTCTGGGCATGATCGGCGACCCATCGGCCACTACCCCCATATCCGAGTATCTCTACTCGGGCAGCGTCGAGCTGATCATTGCCGCGATTCAGGCCCTGGGCATGCTCGGCACCCCTACGGCGATCCAGCGGCTGTCTGAAAAACTGGGGGCGGATTCGGATTTGGACTACATGATACTGGATGTTTTCACCTGGTCCCAGGAACCCGAAGCCCTGAGCCGTCTCAATGCGACCCTGTCCGCCCAGCACGCCCATCTGCGCAACGCCGGCAAGCAGCGGCTGATCGATATCGGTCCCAAGGCGGTTCCGGTGCTGACCGGCAACCTGCGCTATGACGATCCGGACCTGCTGATCCACACGCTCAATGTCCTGGGCGCTATCGGCGATGATTCGGCCATCGGCCCCATGCGCAAGCTGCTGCACAACGAACCCAAAGACCCCAACGTTCGCTTTGCCGCCTATGAAGCCCTGGGGCAACTGCCGGTGGCCAAAGGCGCCTTTGCGCTGGCGCAGGGGCTGCACGATCCAGTTGACAATGTAAGGGCGGCGGCGGCCAGCGCCATCGACCACAACTACAACACGGTTCTGGCGGCCGGCATTAAAAACATGATCCGCGACGAGGACGGCATGGAACACCCCGTCAGCCGCACCATAATGGACGCCGAATGCAACACCATATTCATGGATTTGATTCAGGACGAGCCGTTTCGTGACTACGCCGTGGAGTATCTGAGCCGGCAGGCCCATGGCGACACTCGCAGGAATTATATCGATCTGCTGTCAGCGAACGGCATGGCTGACCTGGCGGCAAGCATCGAAAGCCAGGCCGATACTGCTCCCCAGGCGGCCTTGACCGTGTTTGCCGTCGACGATTCCAAGATGATTCTGAACATCTACCGCAGTGTGCTGCATAAACTGGGCTGTGATCCGGTGCTGTTTGAATTCCCGGCCCAGGCCATCGCTAGAGTCAAGGAGCAGAAGCCCGATCTGATCTTTACCGATCTCAACATGCCGGAAATCAACGGCGTCGATTTAACCAGAGCCGTTCGCGAAACATTCGGCAAGGAGCAGCTGCCCATCATCATGGTCACGACCCAGAGCGAGTGCCAGGACAACGACGCCGCCATGGAAGCCGGTATCACCGCCATCCTGCACAAACCGTTCAACGAAGATTCCCTGCGGAAGGCCATGGAAGAGCACCTGAGAAGTTAACACCCCTCCAGCGATTTCGCCAGCGCGTGCATGTGGGCCTTTTCGGCCTGGGCGAGCTTGAGAAAGCCCTGCCTCGCTTCCTGCGCCAGGCCCTGGTGTGCCATGGCCCGATACAGATCATAGGCGGCATATTCGATACGCAAGGCCAGCTCGACAAGCCGAACGCACGCCATGTCGCCCACAGCCCCTGCCTGAGACAAGGCATCTTCAAGGCTCAAGCCGCCTTCCAGCACGTCGCCGGCCAGAGAGTTGAACAGCGGTTCGAACGATTCGACATCCGGCTGATCGCTGAATCCGCACCAATACTCATATACGGTTTTGGCGTGAGCTTTTTCCGCGGCCGCCAATTTTTCAAATCCACGGCTCCAGGTTTCGGGTTCATACTGCTTGGCCACACGGCTGTAAAAAAGCTGAGCGCCTTTTTCGAGATTCAGCGCGACTTCCATCATTTTCAGAGGGGTGGCGCTCCGGTCGAACAGGCTGACTCTGGGGAAATCCTCGGTGACGGCACCCTCCCAGGCCAGTATGCCACCGCTCAAATTGTAAATCCGGCCGGGCTCTCCAATCACCTCTTCAGCCATGGTCGCAGCCGCCATGGATCGTCCGCCGCTACGGCAGTAAAAGACGATCGCCCGGTCATGCGGCAGCGTATCGATCGTCTGAACCAACTCCGGCAGAGGCAACAGGCGCGCCCCGGGAATATGGACCTGTTCGTACTCGCCTGGCTGGCGGACATCGATCAGCACATAGGCGTCCTCATCGGTCCGCTGAACGAAATCTCTTAACTGTCGGGGTGACATTTCCTTGATCGGCATAGCGGGTTCCCCGTTTCTGGTTATGGGTTCCTTAGGTATCTTCGGCCGCCATCACTTCCCGTCCCTGTTGCAGCGCCAAATCGAGACCGGTTAAAAAATGAGTGAACCCCAGCGGCTGGCGGGTGACCGTGTCTGCAAAAGACCGGGTCAACCGGTCCGCGCGCCGGTCCCAACGCGGATCACCGGTCAACCGCCCCAACAAGAGCAGATTGGACAATGCCGTCGAATTGATGGACGGTATCGCACCGTCGTACAGCTCTTTCGGGCGCACCGGCAGATCGTGATCATCGCCAGCCGTGGAAAAGTAGCCCCCCTGCCGGTCATCCCAGAAACCCGCATCCAGCGTTGACTGCAGGAATAGCGCCTGTTGCAGCAGGTGTTTGTCCAATGTGGTTCGATATAATTCGATCAAACCCATTATCAAAAAGACATAGTCTCCGGCCTGAGCTTCGATGGCGGCCTGATCGTCCCGAAAACGATGAAGCAGTCGACCGTTGCCGCCGATCAATCTCTGCTCGATGAAAGCGACGGCATCACAGGCCGCGCGCGAAAAACGCTCCTGTTCCAGCACCCGCGCCCCAAGCGCCAATGCGGC
This sequence comes from Desulfobacteraceae bacterium, assembly GCA_050291625.1. Lineage (GTDB taxonomy): Bacteria > Desulfobacterota > Desulfobacteria > Desulfobacterales > Desulfosarcinaceae > JARRKU01. The sequence goes on along the minus strand of JBNKKC010000138.1, from coordinate 9,050 downwards.
GATCATCAGGCCGTTCCAATCGGTCAGGATTTTATCGTCTTTCAAGGGAGCCGTCCGCTGCAGCCGCCGGCTGTACAAGCTCTGACGCAACGTCTCCCACTGTGCATCAAAAAACGAAGGCTCTGCATCCAAAGCGTTCAGCCATTGGGTCCGGGTTCTGGTCATGAATAAAATGTTGCCGCCGGTTTTACGGCCGGTGGCCTCGTCAGAAAAATTGCCTTCCCGATCAAGGTTGAAGATCCGGTGCCAGGGAATATCCGCCGACGCAACGGCGGCGACCTGCTCGAATTCCCGGAGGTCCCAGAGGTAGAACTTGCCCTCTTCTCCCTCGCTGTCAGCGTCCTCGGCGGAATAGAACCCCCCTTGCGCGGAGGTCATATCCCGCAGAACATAGGTGAAAATCTCCTCAGCGGTCTGAGCAAAAAAAGAGTCGGAAGTCACCTGGTAGGCTTCCAGATAGGCCATGGCCAGCAGGGACTGATCGTAAAGCATCTTTTCAAAATGGGGCAGACGCCATTGTTTGTCGGTAGAGTAGCGATGAAATCCAAATCCCACATGATCCCAAATCCCTCCCAGGCGCATGGCGGTCAATGTCTTGCACACCATCTCCAGGATCGAACGATCGCCGGTTCGATAATGGGATCGCAACAAAAAAATCAATCGATGAGGGGATGGGAATTTCGGAGCGTCCTCAAATCCCCCATTCTGGGGGTCGTAGCTCCGTGACAATTGAGTCGTTGCCAGATCCAGCAGTTTGGCGTCCAATCCTGTGGTCTCCCCGTCCGATATAAAATCGAAGGCCCGCTTCAGACGCTGCACAATCTGATCTGCAGCAGTGCAGACCCGCCGATGGTCACTGCGCCACAGCGCCGTGATCTGACGGCACAGATCGATCAAGCCCGGCCGGCCGAAACGGCTGGTCTTGGGCAGATATGTCCCCGCAAAAAAAGGTCTCTTCTCCGGCGTCATGACAATCGTCAGCGGCCATCCGCCTCTTCCGGAAATCATCTGGCAGGCCGACATGTAGAGCGCATCGATATCGGGCCGCTCTTCACGGTCCACTTTGATACAGACGAAAGCATCGTTCAAAGCGGCGGCGGCGTCAGGATCTTCGAATGATTCTCTTTCCATCACATGGCACCAATGGCAGGTGGCATAACCCACGGACAAGAAGATCGGCTTATCGGTCCGACGGGCCTCTGCGAACGCAGCCTCAGACCAGGGATACCAATCGACCGGATTTTCGGCGTGCTGAAGCAGGTATGGGCTTTTTTCGTTGATGAGACGGTTTGGCATCGGATTACTCCGTAATCAGTTTAGCCGGTTTAACTGAATAATTGTAAAGATAGGAACCAGAAGTGCGATTGGCAAATTTGCGGTGGAGTTATCGACGTCGGGATATATCGATATGATGGTAAGCCGGCAGGGTGCTCAGTCGGTGGTCTTCAACAGCATGCCCTACGGTGAAATGATAGAGGACCTGGTAGCTTCGGTCCCGGATGCCCAGCAAGCGGTGGACCTCATCGTCGAAAAAACAGCCGATACCGGTGCCGCGCAGGCCATGGGCCTCTGCCGCCAGGTATAGAACCTGACCGATCATGCCGCACTCCCAATGCAAACGGCGATAGTGATGCGGCCCCTGGCGCAGCAAATGCTCGTATGGGGCGATCATGGCGACGGCGAACGCACTATGGCCGGCAATATCCTGATGGCAGCTCAACGTCGCGGCCTGATCGGCAACATCCCCTTCAGTCAACTGCCACAGAGGCAGCCTGCCCGCCACACGCCGCCATAAGAAATCGGCATGCCAGGCGGCCCGCAAATTCTCGATGGCTCCTTTCTGGCGCTTGAGAAGATAAATCCCCGGCGACAGCTCGCGGACACGGTGGACGAATACTACTGCTTCGACCTGCTGCAGCACAGGCGCTCCGGTGAACGGCGGTATGTGGCGGCATGCGATCGTGCGACCCAGAATGTTCTTCAGGGTGCCGCCGTCAATGGTTCGATTCGGATCAAACCGGACCGCGCTGCGTCGCTTGCGGATGACGGAGGCGGCCGTCAACTCGCTCCGGGAAAAGAGGAGGCGCTGCTCTTCCAGAGGCTGCTCACTTTCGAGCGTCAGCCCCTTCACGGACGCTGACGCAGCCTGGTTGATCATCGGCCACGCCACTGCTTTCGGACTGAGCGGGTTTGGATCCCCGAAAAAGGCCGTGTCCGCCAATTTTGCCAAGTGCTGCGGATCAAGAGTGCGTGCCGCGGAGTCATCGATGGGTTGAGCTGACACCCAGCATATCGATTCAGCCGCCTCATCCTCGTTCGGGTGCCATTGCGTCCGGTCGAACCCCAGGAGCCGTTCGATGTCACAGTCCGCCACTGCCCCCAATAGATTCAGATGCCAGCTGCTCAAACGGGCGGCAAACATCAAGGCGGCCAGGGCATGTCCGGTATCGAGCTGACAATATCGAAAGGCACGCTCACCATATTTCCACGACTCACGCCAAAAAACGGTGCTCAAGGCAACCAGAAACCCCGTGCCGCCAAAATGGGCGCAAAGGGGACGCCAGGCGGCTTCATCCATTGCGGCACGTCTTTCAAGGGCATGGGCCAACGGGTTGTAGTGATAGATCCCTGCGGCCAGACCCGGCACATCGGGAACCAGTAGATAACACTCGGTGGGATGAAGATTCCCGGACGATGGATTGATCCGAAGGGGCCAGCGGCTCCCGCCAGCCTGCTTCCAGGCGGACAGCGCCAGGGAGAATTCAAGAAATGCGGCGATCGCATCCAGCCGAATCTGTCGGCCCGGCTGCTTCGGAGCGGAGAAAAGGTCGTCAAAAGCCGCATCGGGCTCCCTGTCGCAGAACGGTAGTTCGATTTGATCGGTATTTTCGTAGCGGCGAAATGCCGCGGGCTGGTTGGCCCAGTCCATATAGCCCGGGGATCGCGCGTACCGATGGAAATGGTGCTTCGTGGCCTCGTGGTAGGCGTCCATGATATGATATCGTGATTGGGACATAAGCCGTTTCAATCTGGATGACGAGACAGAAGGTTGTTCAGCGCCTCATCGATTGTCGGGTAGGTGAATTGAAAACCGGCCGCCGTCAGCCCGGAAGGGACAGCGCGCTGCCCCTCCAGCAGTGCGCCGGCCATCTCCCCCAGCATCATTTTCAGCATCAATCGTGGTACGGCCATTTTTGCCGGACGCCCAAGCACATTTCCCAGGGTTCGGGCCATCTCCAGATGACGAACCGGTTCCGGCGCACAAAAATTATACGGTCCGCGCAAATCGTCGCGGGAGGCCAGGAAGCAGGCCGCCGCCGTCAAATCGTCGATATGAATCCATGGGAACCACTGTCGGCCGTCTCCCAGCGGTCCGCCGACAAACGAACGGAAGGCCGGCACCATCTTGGCCAGTGCTCCGCCGTTGGCGCCCAGTACGACCCCAAATCGCGCAACGGCCAAGCGAACCCCTTTATCCAGGGCCCTGTTGGCTTCATGCTCCCAATCCCGGGCGACGGATGCGAGAAAATCATGTCCACCCGGGGATGATTCAGTCAGCTCAGTATCCCCGCCATTGCCGTAATATCCAACGGCGCTGGCGCTGATCATGACCGTTTCGGCTCCGGAGGCAAGCGCATCGACCACGCAGCGAGTGGTCAGCACCCGGCTATCATAAATCTGCTGTTTGCAGCGGCGGGTCCATCGCTGAAATATGGTGCGGCCGGCCAAATTGAAAATCCAATCCGATTCCGCCACAAGTTGCTGCCACCGACCGGGTCGTGTGGTATCCGCACGGTAATAGGCGAAGTCCGGATGATCGATCCGGCCATAGCTCTTCCGGGTTCCCAACGCTGTTACCCGATGTCCCGATTTGAGGCAATGTCGGCTCAGATGGGTGCCGACAAAGCCGGTACCGCCGGTAATAAGCACTCGCATCCAGTGCCTCCTAATCGCCGCTAGCCGATATGAAAGCGTCCGGCTTCGATGAATTCAACGTCGTCAACCTCCATGGCTTGCAGGGCAGGAAGGTTCAGTTGCTTTTTCAGGTGTGCGATGACAGGACGTCGTTTGTTTTGCAGCTTGGCGAACTGCATGGTTTCATCCAGCAGCCGCTCCTGAGGAAGGGCCTGCTGGACGATATTCTGCGCCCGGCACATCTCGGCGGTGAGCCGGACCCCTGTGAGCTGCATTTCCCGCAGCACCGGTTCAGGGACGGCGCTGCGCAGCAAGGCGTTCATGCCGGGCAGAAAGGGCATGCCCAAATCCACCTCCGGCAGGCAGAAAAACCCACGATCCGACCTCATCCAGCGGAAATCAAATGCGCAACTGAAGATGGCGCCTCCGGCAAAGGCATGCCCCGAAATAGCGGCAATGGCAACCAGCGGATAGGTCAGCAGGCGCTTGAATAACCGGTTCAACTGGTAAAAAAATTGTTTGACCGTCGCCAGATCGTTTCGCTGAATCACTGGTGCCAGCCACTCCAAATCGATACCGTTCGACCAGATCTTCTCATGAGCGCTGTGGACCACTAGTGTCGTGGCGTCCGTGTCGTTTTCGACGGTATCCAATACACCGGACAACGCATCCAGGAACTCGGGATTAAAACGATTTTCACCACTGGTCATGGTAACCAATGCCACATGCCCGTCAAGACGATAGTCTGCCAATGTCATGGATCGATTCCTTTGCTTTACGTAAAAAAAAAACGCGGCACCGGACAATTTCCGGTGCCGCGTTGAAATCAATCAACACAGATCGTAATCAGCAACCGCATTGGCTTTTCTGAGCGCTGCTGCACGAACAACCGGCACCGGCGCCAAAATCGATGCCGCAATCGAGTTTGAAACCATACATATGGAAATCGACTTTGATGGGTTGTGCTTTTTCAAGAAATGCTTTGTTGATGATATATTTATAACCGTCAACCTCGTATTCCTGATCCGCATCATTGGGCTCATCCAGAGCCATGGCCAGGCCAGGCCCGCCTCAGCCGCCCTCGTTCAAGAAAATCCGGATGGGTTGAACCTCTTTGTCCCTGAAATATGCGGCGATCTGCTCAGTGGCCGCGGGTGTAACTTCGAACATGTTGTCCTCCTAACTGATTTTTTCTACCGCATGTCACTTGAGCTTTCAGGACTTGCGTTGCATCGTTCGCCGGATCGATCCAGTCTCGGCAATGAAAAACCCGGTCTCACAATGAGTTTCAAACTAACCACATGCCTTGCTTTTGTCAATCCGGTTCATCCGATAATAAATAACAAGAGAAACCAGATAACTGAATCGTGGCAGGTTGTCAACCTTAACCCACGTCATTGCCGTTGCCCCGAAACGGCCGCACCTCCCAAAAAAGGTTCAGCCGGCTGACCGTGACAACTTGATTATCGACATATACCCGCAAAAGTTTAGCGTCTGGACTGCGTTATCGGTCGTCGCGGTATGACAATAGAAGTGGTTTCAAAAGCTTCCATCGGCCCCAAGATCAAGGCGGGGAAAAACGTTTAACCGCAGGCATACATCAGGTATGTCGAGGATTAAACGTTTTTCCCCAACGCCGAGGTTGGGTTCGAGGGGAGGTTTTGAAACCACTTCTACAGCTTCCTCCCTCCAGCCTTGCCAAAAACATTCTCTGAACGTCTATAAAATCGACTCATTTCAGCTGCGCCAGGGTCGTCTCGTACGTCCGGCGATCCGCATCCGAAAACAGGATGAACACGGCCTTTTTGATGGTCGGCTGCCGTTCGAGATAGGTGCAGGTTGTTTTCAGGGCGATTCGCGCGGCCTGATCGATGGGGTAACCATAGACACCGCAGCTGATCGCTGGAAAGGCGATGGTCTCGACCCGATTGTCAACCGCCAGTTGCAGGCTGTTTTGATAGCAGGATGCCAGCAATGCGGCATCCTTGGGTTTGCCGCTATAGACCGGTCCCACTGTGTGGATTACAAAGCGGGCTTTTAAATTGAATCCCCTGGTTATACGGGCCTCACCGGTGGGGCAGCCACCCAGCGTCCGGCATTGCGCCAGCAGCTCCGGACCGGCACTGCGGTGAATGGCGCCATCCACGCCGCCGCCGCCCAACAAGCTGGTATTGGCGGCATTGACAATGGCATCCACATCAAGCTTGGTTATATCGCCCTGCTTGATCTCAATTCGCTGAAATACGGATTGGTCCATGTTACACCTCCGGTGAAGTGTCAACATTACAAATCATACAACGTCTCATCCTTAAGCGGCGCTGATGCCTGTGGATTGCCGCCCCTTTTTTTCGCCGCAAGCTCAAACGGCTCCTCGTTTTCCAGGATATCGCCCATCTCCGCTTCGATCTGCTCGGGATCCTCGCCCTGTTCCATGCGTTTGAGCGCCTCCTGCATGCCGGTGCCCATCTCCAATCCTGTCATGTCGGTGAGTTTGCGCATCAGGTTGGCTGCCTGCCTGGGGTCGTCCTGATCGATCTTTTCGGCCTCGCCTGCCAGCATCTGCATGGCCTGTTCCATTCTGGACTCATCGATGGGCAGGTCATCCATTTCACCGCCTTCTTTGGCCCGCCCGGTAAAAGCGAACGAAGACATTTGACGGCTCAATCGGTTGGTCTTGCATTTGGGGCACTGAGGCCGTTTGCGGGTGTTGACCGACCTGGAAAAAAAATTGAACAGCATGTGGCAGCGGTCGCAATAAAATTCGTATATGGGCATGGGATTTCCTTGTGTTTTAATATTCTCTATAAACTACCAAACGCAAACCATCAAATCAAGAAACGACACTGCAATTTCAGTTCGAATCCGATGTGGTTGACTTGCGCCGGGGCGTCTGTTATTCCACCGCCAAACAGAACTTCCATACTCATGAATTCATATATCGAAAGGAATAGTGTCCCATGGAAAAAACCTTAGCTATCGTTAAACCCGACGGCGTTGCGCACGGCGTGATTGGTGAAGTGATCAAGCGAATCGAGGCCAACGGATTGAAAATCGCGGCAATGAAGCTCATCAGGATGACCAAGGCCCAAGCCCAGGGATTCTATGCCGTTCATAAAGAACGCCCCTTCTTCGACAGCCTGACCGATTTCATGACATCCGGACCGGTCGTCGTGATGATTCTGTCCGGTGAGAATGCCATAGCAAAATGGCGGGAAATGATGGGCGCCACCAACTACAAAGAGGCGGCCGAAGGCACTATCCGCCGCGAATTTGCCACCGACATTGAAAAAAATGTCGTTCATGGCTCGGATGCGCCTGAAACCGCCGCCTTTGAGACAGGATATTTTTTCAACGCCTTTGAGCAGGTTGCCGGATGACGACCCGTGCCCGTCTGGAGCATGTCGCGGTTGTCCTGAACAAACCCCGCTTCCCGGAAAACATCGGCGCCGCCGCCCGAGCCGTATGTAACATGGGGATCGGTCAGCTGGTCGTGGTGTCACCTGAAAATGACGATCCGAAACCGGTTTCAGCCTTGGCGACTCACGCTGCAGCAGACGTTGTGGAAAATATGCTGAGGTTCGATAACCTGGCCCAAGCCCTGGCCGGGTATCACTATATTGTCGGTACCACGGCCAGGCTCGGCGGCCAGCGCCAAGTGGTTATCTCGCCAGAGCAGATGGCGCAACAGCTCGTACCGATCACGCAACACAACCAGGTAGCCTTGCTGTTCGGGCCGGAAGACCGCGGTCTGACCAACGAGGAGATTCGATTGTGCCATCTGCTGGTGAACATCCCCACTGCGGCGTTTTCGTCCCTTAATCTGGCGCAGTCGGTCATGGTCCTTTGCTATGAACTGTTCAAAGCAACACTTGGCCCGGCCAAATCATTCATCCCACGCCTGGCAAGCCGCCATGAACTGGACGGTATGTATGATCAAGTCAAAGAGATTCTGGTGCGGATCAATTATATTCAACCGGACAATCCCGACTACTGGATGAACAAGCTGCGTCACTTTTTTTCCCGGTTGCAGCTGCGTGCCGGCGAGGTCAGCATCATTCGCGGCATTTGCCGTCAAATCGACTGGTACGCCGGTCAATGCTATCGGGACGGACGACAGGGCAAGGGCCCCACCACAAAAGAGTAATCACTGAAAGTTCTTGCATAATTGGAACAATGCCCTAAGATTAGGGAAGATTGCTAAACATTTCTTGGGAATCTGCCGATAAAAGGCCTGGGCTATCTAGAACCATTTACACTGCCATTCAGACAGGGAAAAAATGAGCGATCAGTCGACGAATGAAGCGCCGGAAGGAGCTTGCCATGAACAGCGTGCTAATCATCGAAGATGACGAATTTGTTCAGAGTATGCTCAAGCAGACATTTGAACGTGCGGGCTATGAAGTGGCCACCGCCTCCAATGGCCGCATCGGCCTCCAGCTTTATCAAACCAAACCGTTCGACGTTGTGATTACAGATCTGATCATGCCCGAAATGGAGGGGATTGAAACCATATCCAGCCTGCGCAAAGGCAATCCCGACGTGAAAGTCATCGCCATCTCAGGCGGCGGGCGTAACAACCCCGAAGATTATCTGGAGCTCGCACAGAAACTGGGGGCTAAAAAAACATTTACCAAACCGGTGGATCGCCATAAGCTGCTGGCGGCCGTTAAAGAGTTGGTTCGATGATCTGAAAAAGGAGGCTTTGTCATGCGCGGGATCGTTTTTCGATGGCTGACGTTGACGTGTGCTATTTTGGTAGCCTCCTATCTACTGAATGGAATTCATGTGAGCGGCTTTTTCTCTGCCTTGGGCGCCGCTGCAATTCTCGGTATTTTAAATGCATTTTTCAGGCCTATCGCCTTAATCCTGACATTGCCCATCAACATCCTGACCATGGGATTGTTTACCTTTGTCATCAACGCAGTCATGCTGAAGATGGCCTCCGGCGTCATCGGCGGATTCGAAGTCCGCGGATTCTGGCCCGCGGTGATCGGCGCATTGATCATCAGCCTGGTCAGCTGGGCGGTGAACACGTTCATCAGTGAAAGCGGCCGCGTGGATGTCATCGACCTCCGGCACAAAGGCGGTAATCGGTGGGAGTGAATGACTAGAAGTGGTTTCAAAACCCCCTTTCA